>NZ_AKJK01000042.1 GCF_000282375.1 Pseudomonas sp. GM50 | reverse complement strand
CGGCGGTGGTCGAGCCGCAATCTCTGGGCATCGTTAAACAGCTGGGTGATTCCATTCCTGCCGGTAACCGCCTGGAACTGTTCCTCGGCGCAGCCATCGGTGCAATCACCTTCTCCGGTTCGGTGATCGCGTTCGGCAAGCTTTCGGGCAAGTACAAGTTCCGCCTGTTCCAGGGCGCACCGGTACAGTTCAGCGGTCAGCACAAACTGAACCTGCTGCTGGGTATGGCGACGCTGGCACTGGGCGTCACCTTCATGCTGACCGGCAATCTAAGCGCGTTTGCTCTGATGCTGGCCCTGGCCTTCGTGATGGGCGTGCTGATCATCATCCCGATCGGCGGCGCAGACATGCCCGTCGTGGTGTCGATGCTCAACAGTTACTCCGGCTGGGCAGCAGCGGGTATCGGCTTCTCGCTGAACAACTCGATGCTGATCATTGCCGGCTCCCTGGTGGGCTCAAGCGGTGCGATTCTCTCGTACATTATGTGCAAGGCGATGAACCGTTCGTTCTTCAACGTACTGCTCGGCGGTTTCGGCAACACAGCAGATGCCGCTGGCCCGGCAGGCTCGAAAGAAGCGCGCCCGGTGAAATCCGGTTCGGCTGACGACGCTACCTTCCTGCTGACCAACGCCGACACCGTGATCATCGTTCCGGGCTATGGCCTGGCGGTGGCACGGGCGCAGCACGCATTGAAAGAGCTGACCGAAAAGCTGACCCACCGTGGTGTGACCGTGAAGTATGCGATTCACCCCGTTGCGGGCCGGATGCCTGGCCACATGAACGTATTGCTGGCCGAGGCCGAAGTGCCTTACGACCAGGTGTTCGAGATGGAAGACATCAACTCCGAGTTCGGTCAGGCCGACGTGGTGCTGGTGCTCGGCGCCAACGACGTGGTTAACCCAGCGGCCAAGAACGATCCGAAATCGCCAATTGCCGGCATGCCGATTCTCGAAGCGTTCAAAGCCAAGACCATCATCGTCAACAAGCGCTCGATGGCCAGCGGCTATGCCGGTCTGGACAACGAGCTGTTCTACCTGGACAAGACCATGATGGTTTTCGGCGACGCCAAGAAAGTCATCGAAGACATGGTCAAAGCCGTCGAGTAACACTCTTCGGCAACCTGAAACGCCCCGACTCGTCGGGGCGTTTTTGTTTGTGGTTGTTACTGATCCTGTAACGGTGTTTTGTCTGAAAAGCCCAGAATAGACGCCTCGAATGCGACCTTGGTAGCGGGACGGGTACCCATAAAATTAACTAGACTGCGCCCCTTGCTTCCGTTGCCCGAGATAACAATCATGTACCGTGACCGTATTCGCTTGCCTTCATTGTTGGACAAGGTGATGAGCGCCGCCGACGCTGCCGCTCTGATTCAGGACGGCATGACCGTCGGCATGAGCGGCTTTACCCGAGCCGGCGAAGCCAAGGCCGTGCCTCATGCACTGGCCGAGCGCGCCAAGGTCACGCCGCTGAAAATCACCCTGATGACCGGTGCCAGCCTGGGCAACGACCTCGACAAACAACTGACTGAAGCCGGCGTACTGTCACGACGCATGCCGTTCCAGGTGGACAGCACCCTGCGCAAGGCGATCAATGCCGGCGAAGTCATGTTCATCGACCAGCACCTGTCGGAAACCGTTGAGCTACTGCGTAACCAACAACTCAAGCTACCGGACATCGCGGTGATCGAAGCCGTGGCAATCACCGAGCAGGGCCATATCGTGCCGACCACCTCGGTAGGTAACTCGGCCAGCTTCGCGATTTTCGCCAAACACGTGATCGTCGAGATCAACCTGGCTCACAACCCGAATCTCGAAGGCCTGCACGACATCTATATCCCGACCTACCGGCCGACCCGCACGCCTATTCCGCTGGTGAAGGTCGACGACCGCATCGGCAGTACCGCCATCCCGATACCGCCAGAAAAAATCGTCGCGATCGTGATCACTAACCAGTCCGACTCGCCGTCCACTGTCTTGCCACCCGACAGCGACACACAAGCCATCGCTGACCATCTGATCGATTTCTTCAAACAAGAAGTGGTTGCCGGTCGCATGACCAACAAGCTCGGCCCGCTGCAAGCCGGTATCGGCACTATCGCCAATTCGGTGATGTGCGGCTTGATCGACTCGCCGTTTGAAGACCTGACCATGTACTCCGAAGTGCTGCAGGACTCGACTTTCGACCTGATCGACGCCGGCAAGCTGAGCTTTGCTTCCGGCAGTTCGATCACCCTGTCGAGCCGGCGCAATGCCGATGTGTTCGGGAATCTGGAGCACTATAAGGACAAGCTGGTGCTGCGCCCTCAGGAAATCTCGAACCATCCCGAAGTGGTACGACGCCTGGGCATCATTGGCATTAACACTGCCCTGGAGTTCGACCTGTACGGCAACGTCAATTCCACCCACGTCTGCGGCACGCGGATGATGAACGGCATCGGCGGCTCCGGTGATTTCGCGCGCAATGCGCACCTGGCGATCTTTGTCACCAAGTCGATTGCCAAGGGTGGCGCGATTTCCAGCGTGGTCCCGATGGTCAGCCACGTCGACCACACAGAACATGACGTCGACATTCTCGTGACCGAGATAGGCCTGGCCGACCTGCGTGGCCTGGCACCGCGTGAGCGCGCCCGGGTCATCATCGACAACTGCGTTCACCCGGACTATCGACCAGCCTTGAATGACTACTTCACTGCCGCTTGCGCAGTCGGCGGGCATACCCCGCACATCCTTCGCGATGCCCTGAGTTGGCACATAAACCTGGAAGAAACCGGGCGCATGCTGGCGGTGTAATTGATACAGATTGCAGCTGACGCAAACACAGTTTCGTCAGCTCGCGGTGATAACACTCCACACCGTCAAAAACTGTACTGCTGTACCGGTCTTTTCCTACGGTATTTTCCTACCTTTTGTGTTGAATGAAGCAAAAATGCACTGCATTAGTGCGCATAGGTACAGTTGCCTCAATTTCGACCAGTACACTGCCTTTTAACAGTTAACTGGTCTCTCACAATACAGGTGAACTGTATCTACAGAGACTGGCCAAACGAGAGGATCATTGGCATCAGTTAAACCACTACCTAATCCCGCCATAAGCGGAAGGATGTCTACCATGGAACGTACACTCAGTTCCGAACTGTTCTTCGAAGATACTGCTGCAAAAACCCAGGCTTCCATGCCTCTGCGCGTTATCGCCAACCTGATGCTGTGGCAGCGCCGCATCTCCAGCCGCCATCAACTGGCTCGTCTGGATTCGCGTCTGCTGGCTGACGCCGGGATTAGCGAAGCACAACGCTACGAAGAGCTGAGCAAGCCGTTCTGGCGCTAAGTTAGCGTCGCTGGCTCTGATCCTCCGGATCCACCGCCAGCAACCCGAATTGAACAAACAAAACCCGTCGTGGGAAACCACGACGGGTTTTGTCGTTTTGGAGCGTTCACATTGGGTCGTACAGAAGAGATAGTCTCAATAGGTACAGTTTATATATTCAACAAATTGAACCAGTACAATTTCATCGGAGTGTGTCTGTGCCCGCAGGCGTAGGGGGGTCACCATTGAATCCCGACAAGCTGGCAAAAGGACCGCGCCCATGAATAACTTACTAAATGTTTCCATCGTCACACCGCAAGCTAAGCCCCGCTTGACCAAGCTTCGAGGATTACTGAGAGCGTTCGCCGACAGCCTGGAAAGGGCTCGCACCCGACGGTTACTGGGCCAACTCAATGATCAACAGCTCTCGGATCTGGGCATCAGTCATGCCGACCGCCTCAACGAAGTGGACAAACCGTTCTGGCGCTAGCTTTGTCCATTAACAGACGGGACTGTTCTAACCGAGGTGCACAGGCCTAATATCCAGATAGAACGTGGCGAACGCTTTACGACAGGCGTCAGATCCTGAGCCACCTCTAAATCGGTCTATCCAAAGGAGCTACCCCATGTCCCGTCTACGTCTGCTCAGCGCTGCCGCCCTGCTTGCCGTTGCTGCCAATTCCCACGCCACCAGCTTTATCGTGACCACCGATTCCATTGTGGGTGGACTGAAGGCGTCCTCTGACGCAACGTCGGATGTCTCGTCGTCCTTTCGCGACGACAAAATCGTCCGTGCCGCTCGTGACGATGCCGCCAGCTTCGTCGCCAGTGAAGGCGCCATTCGTGGTGTGAAACTGGAAAGCGCGCTCGACCACATCCGCCAACAGACTCCACAACTGAATGCGACCGACGCACAGCTGGCCCAGGCCATCCTGACGATCTAAGCGACAGCTCTGACGCGGGACACGCCCTGACGCTGTTCAGTTAAACGCAATCCATGTGGGAGCAGGCTTGCTCGCGAAGGCGTCAGCACATCCAATATTGATGTCACCTGACACACTGCTTTCGCGAGCAAGCCCGCTCCCACAGGTGTCCCAATGTTTCGGCGCTGGCTCTAGCCCGGGCATTGCGCTAGCCTTGGGACTCGCTTTCAGCTATCGAGCCTCATGCGTTTTCTTTCCAATCTGTCGATCACTGCGGTTTTTCTGGCGGCTTGCTGGTCGGGTTCGGCCCATGCCTTCGATGCTTTCAACCTCTCTACGCAAGGCACCGTGGCCAGCGGTTACGCCTCCAGCATGGTGACCTCCGCCCCCTTCGACCATAAACTGCTGATCGCCGCCCGGGATGACGCTGCCGCGTTCATTGCCAGTGACGGTCAACTGCGAGGATCGCAACTGGAGTCCGCCTTGATTTACCTGCGCCAGACCCAGCCAAAACTTCATGCCAGCGACCTTGAACTGGCAGAGGCAATTCTCGTCCAATAGTTATCCCTTGTTCCTCCGGAGTCGTTCCATGCGTAGCCCGCTGATTGCTGCCACCCTTGGCCTGCTGTTGTTGGCCGACGTGGCCCAGGCGCACACCCTGGTAGCCACCAGTAACATCATCATTCGTGCCTCCCAGCGCACGCTTGATTTCACGTCCGATACCACCACGTCCATCCGTGATTCGAAGATCGTCCGTGAAGCCCACGACGATGCGGCCAGTTTCGTCGCCAGCGACGGTGAAATCCGCGGCGCGCACCTGGAAGCGGCCTTCGACACCTTGCGCACCCGCGTACCGGAAGCCCGAGACGCCAGTGATCAGGTTCTCGCCGAAGCCATCCTCGCACTGTGAAGTCGTTAGGCGCCTGGCTGCTGGCCGGGGTTGTGTTGCTGCTTGGCAACACGGCTCAGGCCGGCCTGCAATTACGGCTCAAGACCGACGGTCTGAGCCCCGCGCAACAGCAGGCCAGTCAGGCACTGCTCGATGAAGCCATGCAGGCGTTACCGCCGCGCTTCATCGAGCAACTGGACCGGCGCATTGATGTCGGCTGGACCGACGAAATGCCGAGCGATGCTTACGGTCAGGCATCGCTGGTGTCCGAGCTGGACCTGAATCGCAATCTGCTCGCCAGCCTCACCAACGGCAGCGCCGCGACCCAAAAAACGTATCGTCCCCACGGCACCGTGCGCCGGGAAATGCTCGCCACGGTGTTGCACGAACTCACCCACATTTATGACCGCGCGCGCCTGTGGCCAGCCGCCGAGCGCACGCTGATCCAGCGTTGCACGCAACGTAACAGCAGCTCCGGGCTGATCGGCATCCCCGATCAATGCCGTGGGCAGACGGAGCGACGCTGGACCCTCAGCGATGATCCTCGTCTGCTGGATTTGGCCGGTTGGCCGCAATACGTCGGTCGACGCGGTGAGCGCGAACAGCACAACCGGCAGATTGCCCGCAGCCCGGACATCTACGAGACGAGCAGCCCGAAGGAGTTCGTCGCGGTCAATATGGAGTACTTCCTCCTCGACCCAAGCTATGCCTGCCGTCGTCCTGCGCTGTATCGCTACTACAAGGAACATTTCGGTTGGGCGCCCGCCGCCAAAGACACATGCGCCCAATCATTCGCCTTCCTCAATGCGGGTAACGACTTCGCCAAGCAGCCCTTGGGTCAGGTCGATCCGGAGCGGGTTTACGCTGTTGACTATCTACTGGCAGAAGCCAACCAGAACTGGGTCAGCCGCTGGGGCCACAGCATGCTGCGACTGGTGATCTGTGCACCGGGTCGGCCTCGCGGGCCGGATTGTCGACTGGATCTGGATCAGCATCTGGTGTTGTCCTACCGCGCATTCGTCGGTGACCTACAGTTGTCGAGCTGGGATGGACTGGTGGGTAAATATCCGTCACGCCTGTTTGTCTTGCCGCTGGCCCAGGTGATAGACGAATACACCAAGACCGAACTGCGCAGCCTGGCATCGGTGCCGCTGAACCTGTCGCACAGCGAGATCGAAGACGTGGTGGAACACGCCGCGGAGATGCACTGGAGTTACGACGGCAACTATTTTTTCCTGTCCAACAACTGCGCGGTAGAAGGCCTGAAATTACTGCGCAGCAGCACCAACAATGCGCAACTGGTCGGCCTCGACAGCATCATGCCCAACGGTTTGCTGGAAGTGCTCAAGGGGCGCGGATTGGCAGACACCAGCGTGCTGGACGATCCCCGCGAAGCACTGCGCCTGGGCTATCGCTTCGACTCCTTCCGCGAGCGTTATCAAGCGATGTTCGAAGTGCTGAAAAAGCATTTGCCGATCAAGCAGGACAAGGTCGAGGACTGGCTGTCCTTGAAAGCTGAAGAGCGCCGCAAATGGATTGATCAGGCTGACTTACGCACCAGCGCGGCATTGCTACTGCTGGAGCAGGCCAGTTTCCGTCAGCAGATGGTGCTGGCCCAGGACGAAGTGAAGCAACGTTATCTGGGTGCTCGGGAACTGAAGAATGGCGGCATGGATAAGGCCAATGCGACCTTGCAGGAGATTCTCGCCAACAGCGGCTTCCTCAGTCGTCCGGCCGAACTGCTCGGCACCGGAGGTTATGGTTTGCCGCAACCGAACGAGTGGACGCGCCTGGAGTCGGAAAGCAACCTGCGCCAGAAGCAACTGCAAGCGCTGACCGGGGATCTCGACAAGGAAGTGAGAGCACTGCTCGAACCGAGTCGAGCCGCCGAGATGGCCGCCAATGAAGCCAACCTGAAGCAGGTTGGCGAACATTTGCGCAAGCTGCACAAGGCTGCGGGTGGGTTGGAGTTGCCCTGAAAGCAAAAGATCGCAGCCTTCGGCAGCTCCTACAGAGGTATCGCATTCCCCTGTAGGAGCCGCCGAAGGTTGCGATCTTTTTGTATTCAACCGCGAGCGGTCAGTAGAGCACCCCATCCAGAATCTCGTAAACAATCCCGGTGCCTACGGCGATCAACACAATATCGCCGCCCGCTCGACGCCACTCGTAACCCGGGTAATACGGCAGTCGGCCCAACGCGCGGTTATCCAGGCGCTCTCCGTAATAACCGTGAGGCAGCGGCCGGCCACGGACCAGATGAACACCTGGAGGTGGCGGCGCACCGCGTACGAAATAACCATGGTTATCGTGGATAGTCTGACGCACCGGGCCGAAATCCCGTGGTGGACCGCCGCGACGATTGTCCTGCGGGCCACGGTGATCGTCGCCACGATTGTCACCGCGGTTATCGTAATGGCCCTGCTGCGGCCCGCCTCGGCCGTTATCGTCGCGCTGATCGGCGCTGGCGTGCAGCAATGGAGTCGCACAGAGCATCAGCACGCCCAGGCTGGCAATCAGACGTTTCGGCATTTTCATCAGGTCTTTCCTCACAGCCATACAGCAAAAAGGGCTTCAGAACGTAGTCCTGAAGCCCTCGGTCTTGCTGTTTAGTCTGTGCTGCGAAGCTCTAATTCCTCTGTATCAGGAACTTTACCTTCAGCTGACCCGCGCCTTACGTACGCCGTCAGACAAGGCCGCGCACAGGCTGAGTACTCCCTCCACAGCCTGATCTGGCGTTGAGGCATTGGCAATGTGATCGATCAACGCCGACCCCACCACCACACCGTCGGCCAGACGCGCGATGGCCGCCGCTTGCTCCGGTGTGCGGATACCAAAACCGATGCTGATCGGCAGATCGGTATGGCGACGCAGACGGGTGACGGCTTCTTCGACATGTTCCAGAGTCGCCGCGCCCGCACCGGTCACACCCGCCACCGATACGTAGTAAACAAAGCCGGAACTGCCGTTCAATACAGTCGGCAAGCGCACGTCATCAGTCGTCGGAGTGGTCAGACGGATGAAGTCCAGGCCCGCCGCCTGTGCCGGGTCGCACAGCTCGCCATTATGCTCGGGCGGCATGTCGACCACGATCAGGCCATCGACACCGGCCTCTTTGGCTTCAGCGATGAAACGCGGCACGCCGTACATGTGAATAGGGTTGAAGTAACCCATCAGCACCAGCGGCGTCTCATTATTGCCTTCGCGGAACTCGCGAACCATTTGCAGGGTTTTCGCCAGGTTCTGTTTGGCGCCCAAGGCACGAATGTTGGCCAGTTGAATCGCCGGGCCATCGGCCATCGGATCGGTGAAGGGCATGCCCAACTCGATTACGTCGGCACCTGCTCCCGGCAAACCTTTGAGGATCGCCAGCGACGTGTCGTAGCTCGGATCGCCAGCGGTCACGAAGGTCACCAGGGCGGCGCGGTTCTGTTCCTTGAGTTCGGCAAAACGCGTTTGCAGGCGGCTCATCAGTGTTTCTCCTGCTTGGATTGCTCTTGTTGAGAGTGTTCCATGTGGTGCATCACGGTCTGCATGTCTTTGTCGCCACGGCCGGACAGGTTGACCACCATCAAGTGATCTTTCGGCAGGGTCGGTGCGCGTTTGAACACTTCGGCCAAGGCATGGGCGCTTTCCAGTGCAGGAATAATCCCTTCCAGGCGGCAGCATTTGTGGAATGCGTCGAGGGCTTCGTCGTCGGTCACCGAGGTGTACTGGACGCGGCCGATGTCATGCAACCAGGCGTGTTCCGGGCCAATGCCTGGATAGTCGAGGCCGGCAGAGATCGAGTGAGCGTCGATGATCTGGCCATCGTCGTCCTGCAACAGGAAAGTACGGTTGCCGTGCAGCACGCCCGGTACGCCGCCGTTCAGGCTGGCCGCGTGCTTGCCGGTTTCGATGCCGTAACCGGCGGCTTCGACGCCGATGATCTCAACGCTCTTGTCATCGAGGAACGGGTGGAACAGGCCCATGGCGTTGGAACCACCGCCAATGCACGCCACCAGGCTGTCTGGCAGACGGCCTTCCTGGGCTTGCAACTGCTCGCGGGTTTCCTTGCCGATCACAGCCTGGAAGTCACGAACCATGGCCGGGTACGGGTGCGGACCGGCCACGGTGCCGATCAGGTAGAAGGTGCTGTCGACGTTGGTGACCCAGTCACGCAGGGCTTCGTTCATCGCATCTTTAAGGGTGCCGGTGCCAGCGACCACCGGGATCACTTCAGCGCCCAGCAGCTTCATGCGAAACACGTTGGCTTGCTGACGTTCGATGTCAGTGGTGCCCATGTAGATCACGCAATCGAGGCCGAAACGCGCGGCCACGGTGGCGGTCGCCACGCCGTGCATACCAGCGCCGGTCTCGGCAATGATGCGTTTCTTGCCCATGCGCCGCGCCAGCAGGATCTGGCCGATGCAGTTGTTGATCTTGTGCGCGCCGGTGTGGTTCAGCTCTTCGCGCTTGAGGTAAATCTTCGCGCCGCCGCAGAACTCCGTCAGACGTTCGGCAAAATACAGTGGGCTTGGGCGTCCGACGTAATCTCGCTGGAAGTAGGCCAATTCTTCTTTGAACGCCGGATCTTCCTTGGCCGCTTCGTATTCGCGGGCCAGATCGAGGATCAACGGCATCAGGGTTTCGGCGACGTAACGGCCACCGAACGCGCCGAACAGGCCGTTGGCGTCGGGGCCGTTGCGCAGATTAGTCTGGGTCATGGGTCGCTCCAGTTGTATTCGAGAGGTGACGATGGGGTTCACTCTACCCCTGACGTCCCGCACTGAAAACCGATAAGATCGCCACAACCTGTCAGGAAAACTCACAGATCCCATGAGCCACGACCTTCCTCCGCTGAACGCCCTTCGCGCCTTCGAAGCCACTGCCCGCCTGAACAGCGTCAGTCAGGCCGCCGAACAGCTGCACGTCACTCATGGTGCGGTCAGCCGACAACTCAAGGCGCTGGAAGAACACCTCGGTGTGAGTCTGTTCATCAAGGATGGACGCGGCCTGAAACTCACAGATGCCGGTGTCCGTTTGCGCGATGTCAGCGGTGAGGCCTTCGAGCGATTGCGCAGCGTTTGCGCCGAATTGACCCAAAGCACTGCCGATGCGCCGTTCGTGCTCGGCTGTTCGGGCAGCCTGCTGGCGCGCTGGTTTATCCCGCGCTTGGGGCGACTCAATGCGGACCTGCCGGATCTGCGTTTGCACCTGTCGGCTGGTGAAGGCGATCTCGATCCACGGCGGCCCGGCCTGGATGCCTTGCTGGTGTTTGCCGAGCCGCCATGGCCGGCGGACATGCAGGTCTACGAATTGGCCAGCGAACGCATCGGCCCGGTCATGAGCCCACGATTCGTCGGCTGCGAAAAGCTGCAGAATGCACCGGCTCACGCGCTGCTGACCGAACCCTTGCTGCACACCACCTCACGTCCGCAAGCCTGGCCGAGTTGGGCACAGCAAAGCGGCCTCGACGGCAAGGCGCTGAAGTACGGTCAGGGTTTCGAGCATTTGTATTATTTGCTGGAGGCAGCAGTCGCCGGGCTGGGCGTGGCCATCGCGCCCGAGCCGCTGGTGGCCGAAGACGTGAAGGCCGGTCGCCTGGTTGCGCCATGGGGTTTCTGTGAAACCCCGGCGCAACTGGCGTTGTGGCTACCCAAGCGCGCCGCGGACGGGCGCGCTCGGCAGCTGGCGCAGTGGCTTAAAAACGAACTGCGCCAGGCACCTTAGTTACCACGTCTGCACAATAGATAGGCCGCGAGCAGGCCCAGCGCACCAACGGCGACACCGGCTGTAGTCCAAGGGTGTTCCTGGGCGTAGTCACGTGTCGCGATCCCGGTTTCACGGGTTTTGACCTTGACCTCTTCATAGGCATCGGAGAGCAAATGACGCGAATGCTTCAGCGCGTTCTCGGCGTTGATTTTCAGCGTTTTAAGGGTTTTACGCGACTCGTCCGAGGCGTCGTCCTTCAGGCTTTCCAACGATTTCAGCAGACTCTCGATTTCGGCTTCCATGCTTTGCAATGAGGCTTTGCGTAACGAGGTATTGGCCATGGTGGCTCTCCTGCATTGTTTGAGTTGCGTGTGTTGGTTGGGACTTCAGGGGTTGGAGAAAGTGCAGTAAATCTGAACTTCCATCCGGATTGGTCGACAGAAGAAATAAGAAAAATCACTGCTAGGCTGTATTTCACACCCTTAGGAGAACGCCATGACTGACCATCACACCTACAAGAAAGTCGAACTGGTTGGCTCATCCACCACCAGCATTGAAGACGCCATCAACAATGCCCTGGCCGAAGCCAACAAAAGCCTCAAGTACATGGAATGGTTTGAAGTGACCGAGACCCGCGGACACATCAAGGACGGCAAAGCAGCACACTTCCAGGTGACGCTCAAAGTCGGATTCCGGATTGCCAGTAGCTGAGTTTGAGCTAGTCTTCTGAACTTGCGCGCTGGCCGAATGCCATAGGGAATGGCAGAGCGCTACGCGGTGAGCGCATCCAGCCGATAACTGGATGCTCTCCCCTATTGATCCGACCAGAGAGTGCAACCCATGAAGAAGTTTATTTTGGCGGTAGGCTTGTTGAGCCTTGCGGGAACAGCCTTTGCCCAAGGCAAATCGTGCGACGAGCTGAAAGCCGAAATCGCAGCGAAACTGGATGCCAAGGGCATTTCCAATTACACACTGGAGATCGTCGACAAAGGCGCTGCTGCTGACGGAAAAGTCGTCGGCACCTGTGAAAAAGGCTCCAGGCAAATCGTCTACAAGCAGGGCTGACCGCCCTCGAAAATGAAAAAGCCGACGCAATGGCGTCGGCTTTTTTGTGGGTGCAGCTTGCGCTTCAGCCCTTCATGACCTGCGCCAGCAACTCATAGGAGTGAATACGATCAGCATGTTCGTACAGGTCGCAGGTAAAAATCAGCTCATCCGCCTGAGTCTGCTCGATCAGCACTTCCAGCTTGGCGCGAATTTTCTGCGGGCTGCCGACCATGGCAAGGCCAAGGAAATCACCGACCGCCTCTCTCTCATGAGGCAGCCACAGGCCGTCCATGGTCTTCACTGGCGGGCGTTGCACCAGGCTCTGGCCACGCATCAACGCGAGAATCCGCTGGTAGACCGAAGTGGCCAGGTAGTCGGCTTGCTCATCAGTGTCTGCAGCCACCAGTGGCACGCCAAGCATCACGTAAGGCTTATCCAAAACCGCTGAAGGCTTGAAGTGGTTGCGGTAAACGCGAATCGCCTCATGCATGAAGCGCGGTGCGAAATGTGAGGCGAAGGCGTAGGGCAAACCGCGCTCACCCGCCAGCTGAGCACTGAACAAGCTCGAACCCAGCAACCAGATCGGAACATTGGTGCCGGTCCCCGGCATGGCAATGATCCGCTGATCCGGCGTGCGTGGGCCGAGATAGCGCATCAGTTCAGTCACGTCTTGCGGGAAGTCGTCGGCACTGCCGGAGCGCTCACGACGCAAGGCGCGGGCGGTCATCTGATCGGAGCCGGGGGCGCGCCCCAGGCCCAGGTCGATCCGTCCCGGGTACAGACTTTCAAGGGTACCGAACTGCTCGGCGATCACCAGTGGCGCGTGGTTGGGCAGCATCACGCCACCCGAACCGACACGAATGGTCGAAGTGCCGCCAGCCAAATAGCCCAACAGGACCGAAGTCGCCGAACTGGCGATCCCGTCCATGTTGTGGTGTTCGGCGACCCAAAAACGGTTGTAGCCGAATTTTTCGACGTGCTGCGCCAAGTCCAGGGAATTGCGCAGAGACTGGGCCGCACTGCCGTTCTCCCGCACGGGCACCAGATCGAGGGTCGAAAACTTGATATCGGATAGTCGTTTCATAAACCTGCTTCTCCAATGGGTAAGCAGGTTTTTTCACGAACGAAAACCTGCCGAGTCTATAAGCGTGTTCTATGCAATGAGGGCATATACCCGAGTTTCAATAGGAGAGACAAAATTCCTACGCGATTAGAGGACCGATCAGATGAGGTGAACTTTGCCTGACGGTCTATCCTCAGAACCCTGGTAACCGAAAACCACGAAGGCGCGACGTTTCGCGCCGGATCTTGAGGAGGCAGGCATGGCTATCACAAAGAAAGCATCGGCTCATTGGGAAGGTGATCTGAAAACCGGTATCGGCTCGATTTCCACGGAAACCGGCGTCCTCAGAGACGCGCCCTACGGCTTCAAGGCCCGTTTCGAAGGGGGTAAAGGCACCAATCCGGAAGAGCTGATCGGCGCGGCTCACGCGGGCTGTTTTTCCATGGCGTTTTCAATGATTCTCGGCGAGGCCAACCTTAAGGCCGACAGTATCGACACCACTGCTGAAGTTACCCTGGACCAGGTAGACGGTGGCTTTGCAATCACAGCGGTAAAACTGATTCTCAAGGCGAAAATCCCCGGGGCGACCCAGGCGCAATTCGAGGAACTGAGCAACAAAGCCAAAGAAGGCTGCCCGGTGTCCAAAGTGTTGAATGCGAAAATCAGCCTGGATGCGACGTTGGTCAGCTGATAATGGGTTGATACGCTAGCTGATAAGAGATCGCAGCCTTCGCGGGCTCCCTTGCGCAGGTTGCGGTCTTTTTTTGTCCTGAAACATAACCAGACTGACAAAACTGTGGTCGAATAAATGACAGCAGCTTCAGCGCATCACCATGCGCGCTGCCTCAAGGGAGCTTCAACCATGAAACGTTTTGCCTTGGCGGTTATCTGTTGCGCGCTGGCCACATCGGCCCTCGCGGCACCGAAATCCTGTGAGGAACTCAAGGCCGAGATCGAAGCCAAGATCCAGGCCAATAACGTCTCGTCCTACACGCTGGAAATCGTCACCAACGACGAAGTCCACGATCAGAACATGGTGGTCGGCACGTGCGAAAACGGCACCAAAAAAATCATCTACCAAAAAAATGACCGTTGATTCGTCTCACATGACGCAGTTGGTCAGTCGATCCTCGGCAACAATCTCCCGCTTGGCGTTATAGAGCCGGGCGCTGGGGGTGAACGCCAGAGAACGCGCTTCCAGCAGGTAACGCTGGCCGGCCTCGAAATGGTCGTAGTTGATGGTCAGGTAGCACAGCCGCTCCAGCGGAGCATTCATCAGGCCCGAGCCACCGCCATACACTTCAAAGTCGAAACGTACCCTCAGTTCATGGCTACCCGGGGTGACCTGGAAGTAACGCCCGTCGCTCAGCCGCTGGTTGTCCAGCCGTTCGGCCATCAGCAGTTTCCCGCCGGGGCTCGGCGTAGCGAAGTCGACCCAGGCCATCTGCGGATCGACCGCCGGCAACGGACTCGTGCAACCGACAAAGGCGCCTGCAGCGAGCAACAGCAACAACCTGCGCATGATGAATTTCCCAAGGACTGATAATTCAGCATAGCGTCGATCAAGTACGTTGGCAGCCTGCCGGTGTGCCCTGTCCAATCACTTTTCGCTGTTGATCATAGAGCTTCGCCCACGGCCTAAAGCCGATATACCCCGCTTGCAGCTGATACCGTTGACCGGCGTTGAAGTCCTTGAATTTCACATTCAACTGGCAGTCGCGCCACAGCGGCTCGGCGTCGGGGCCAATGTTGGTCGGCTGGACTGCGAACAGGTAGCGAACCGTCAGCTCATGGCTACCCGGCTGCACCTCGAAGTAGCGCTTATCGATGGAAGCCTTGTCATCGACTTCCACCGCTTGCAGCGCGGTGTCTTCCTGCCGTGAATCCAGATCGATCCATGCCTGCGAAGGATCAGGGGTGGGCAATCCAGCACAACCGGCCAGCATCAGCAGGCCTCCCGTCAGCATCAACTTGCGCATAGCGGAGCTCCAATAGGCGGGATAGTCTTGCGGGCAGACTTTCCAGGGATTTTTTATTTTGATCAGGCCGCGTCCAAGCCTTGGGTTACTTGATCGCGTTTTACGCATTTTGTTTCCGGGGATGCTTCTTTTGTTATTTAACGGCTGCGCCAGCATCAGCTATTACGGCCAATTGGCCAGTGGTCAGCTGCACTTGCTGCGGGCACGGGAGCCGGTTTCCAGTGTGATTGCCGATCCCGGTCGCGATCAGCAATTGCGCGCGCATCTGGCCCAATCACAAAAGGCCCGGACATTCGCCAGCCAACACCTGCACCTGCCGGACAACCAGAGCTACCGCCTGTACGCCGACATCGGCCGACCGTTTGTAGTCTGGAACGTCTTTGCCACGCCGGAGTTTTCGCTGAAGCCACAGAACCATTGCTTCCCCATCGCTGGCTGCGTCGCCTATCGCGGGTATTACAGCCAGAGCGCTGCCCGCGGTGAGGCCGCGTTGCAACGATTGCAAGGTATGGACGTGTCGATTGGCGGCGTCGAGGCCTATTCGACGCTCGGTTGGTTCAACGACCCGATCATGAGCTCGATGATGGGTTGGGGCGACGAACGGTTGGCCACGCTGATTTTCCACGAACTCGCCCATCAACGTTTTTATGTGAAAGACGACACCGAGTTCAACGAGTCCTTCGCCACCTTCGTCGAGCAGGAAGGCACTCGCCAATGGCGCGCATTCCGAGACATGCCACCGGATAATGGAGCTTTGGTGCGGCAACGCGATCAGTTCATCCAGTTGGTTCTGGACACCCGCAAGAGGCTGGAGCGGCTTTACGCCCTGCCACTGCCTGCCGAGCACATGCGCGAGCGCAAAGCGGCAGAGTTCGAACAATTGCGCCGTGAATACCGGACGCTACGCGACAGCCAATGGGCCGGGAACAAACGCTACGATGCCTGGATCAACACCCCGATGAACAATGCCCGACTGTTGCCGTTTGGTTTGTATGACCAATGGGTACCGGCGTTTGCCGCGTTGTTCGGGCAAGTCGATGGGGATTGGGTGAGGTTTTATGCGGCGGTGGAGAAATTGGGCGCATTGCCGGTTGGGGAGCGTAAGGCGGCGTTGAAGGCGTTGGCGGGATCAGCGAGTTCCGGTGGCTGAGCGGGCCTCTTCGCGGGCAAGCCTCGCTCCTACAGGGGCCTTCGATCATCTGTAGGAGCGAGGCTTGCCCGCGAAGGCGTCTTTGAATGTCACAACCAAATTGCATCCCACAACGGATAGTCCCCAATCTTCTCCACCAGCCCCGCTCGCAACGGATTGGCGACGATGTATCGAGCAACTGCCTGCAAGTCTTCTTCCTTGCGAATGGCGCGATCATGATAGCCGTGCTGCCAAACCGGACCTTGACGGCGAATCGAGCGATTGACCGTCACCGCAATCCGGGACTTGGTACGGGCGATCAATGTAGGTAGCTGAGTATTTTTTAACTCAATCAGCCAATGAAAGTGATCGGGCATCACAACCCAGGCTAACGTTGTCGCAAACTCTTCTCGCTCAGCCGTCCTTAAAGCATCGACCACCAGACGCCCGTTATTGAAGTTGCGAAACAACGGTTCTCGATTCAAAACCACGGCAGTCAGCAGGTAAATCTGTCCTGACTCCGAATATCGCCCGGAGCGCAATCGATGAGCATGTTTGAGTTCTGGCAATGATGATCCTCCTTGATCGTGGCCGGAGTGTTAAGGCTAGGACGATTAGAAGGGATTGGAGCGAGAACAGTTGCTCAGGATGTGTCTGGGGGGGACGCCTTCGCGGGCAAGCCTCGCTCCTACAGGGGCCGTCGATCATCTGTAGGAGCGAGGCTTGCCCGCGAAGGCGATTCAACTAACGCTGCAAAAACGCCTGATGCATCTCCTCCAGCGTCTCGAAGTGATACGCCGGTGCTTCGGCGCTCAACTCTTCCCGGCTGCCAAACCCATAACCCACCGCTGCCGCGTCCAGTCCATTGCTGCGGGCGCCGATCAGATCGTGTTTACGGTCGCCAATCATCAGCGTATTGGCCGGGTCCAGGCCTTCTTCGCTCATCAAGTGGGCAATCAGCTCGACCTTGTTGGTCCGAGTGCCATCCAGCTCGCTGCCGTAAATCACTTTGAAATGCCTGGCGAAGTCGAAGTGTCGGGCGATTTCCCGGGCGAAAACCCATGGTTTGGAGGTCGCGATGTACAGCTGTCGCCCTTGCCCAACCAGGGTTTCCAGCAGTGGCGTGACGCCGTCGAACACGCGGTTTTCATACAGACCGGTGACCTTGAAGCGCTCGCGATAGAAGTTCACCGCTTCCCAGGCCTTGGGCTCGTCGAAGTCGTAGAACTGCATGAACGCTTGCAACAACGGCGGGCCGATGAAGTGCTCGAGTCTGGTCAGGTCCGGCTCATCGATCCCCAGTTTGCCCAAGGCGAACTGGATGGAGCGGGTAATGCCTTCGCGCGGGTCGGTCAGCGTGCCATCAAGGTCGAACAGTACGGTTTGGTAATGCATGAAAATTCCTGAGCAATAGCGAGACACTTTCCGTTATTAAAAGGCTTGGAGCTGGTCGTAGCCTTCGGCCAGGTGCAGATCCTTGAGCTTCACGTAGTTCGCCGCGCTGTAGGTGAAAAAGGCTTTTTCCTTGTCAGTCAGCGGTCGGATCTGTTTCACCGGGCTACCGACATAGAGAAACCCGCTTTCCAGGCGCTTGCCCGGGGGCACCAGGCTGCCGGCACCGATGATCACATCGTCCTCGACGACCGCACCGTCCATGACGATGCTGCCCATGCCGATCAGAATCCGGTTACCCACGGCGCAGCCATGAAGCATGACTTTATGCGCGATGGTCACATCGTCACCGATCAGCAGCGGGAAGCCATCGGGGTTGAATGGTCCGGCGTGGGTAATGTGCAACACGCAGCCGTCCTGCACGCTGGTGCGTGCACCGATTCGGATGCGGTGCATGTCGCCGCGGATCACTGTCAGCGGCCAGACGGAGCTGTCTTCGCCGATTTCGACGTCGCCGATCACCACCGCCGAGCCGTCGACAAAGGCGCCTTTACCCAGCAGCGGCGTGTGGTTCTGATACTTGCGAAGGGTCACGATAGGCTCTCTCTCTTTTGCTGATAGCTGCGGTGAGCGTCGATTGTAATTAAGATGGGGCCATGTTTCTTCCCGCATGTTTTCCAGCCAAGGTGCCAACCGTGAGCGTGAACAACCCTCTTCTGCAGTCCTACGACCTGCCGCCATTCTCGGCGATCCGTGCCGAACACGTGCAACCGGCCATTGAAAAGATCCTGGCTGACAACCGCGCCGCCATCGTCGACATCCTCAAAACCCAGGGCAAACAACCGACCTGGGCTGGCCTGGTGCTGGCGATGGATGAACTCAACGATCGTCTGGGCGCCGCCTGGAGCCCGGTCAGCCATCTCAACGCCGTGTGCAACAGCGCTGAGTTGCGCGAAGCCTATGAGTCCTGCCTGCCGGCCCTGAGCGCCTACGCCACCGAGCTGGGCCAGAACCGTGAACTGTTTCAGGCCTATGAAGCGCTGGCTAACAGCCCGGAGGCCGCCGGTTTCGACGTCGCACAGAAAACCATCCTGGAACACGCCCTGCGTGACTTCCGTCTGTCGGGTATCGACCTGCCTGAAGCCGAACAAAAGCGTTACGCCGACGTGCAGAGCAAACTGTCGGAGCTGGGCAGCCGCTTCTCCAACCAGCTGCTCGACGCCACCCAGGCCTGGACCAAGCACGTCACCGACGAAGCCGCCCTCGCCGGTCTGACCGAGTCGGCCAAGGCGCAAATGGCCGCCGCCGCGCAAGCCAAAGAGCTCGATGGCTGGTTGATCACCCTGGAATTCCCGAGTTACTACGCGGTGATGACCTACGCCCAGGACCGCGCCCTGCGTGAAGAAGTCTACGCCGCCTACTGCACCCGTGCGTCGGACCAAGGCCCGAATGCCGGTCAGAATGACAACGGACCGGTCATGGAAGAAATCCTCGACCTGCGTCAGGAACTGGCAAAACTATTGGGTTTCACCAGCTTCTCGGAGCTGAGCCTGGCCACCAAAATGGCCGAATCCAATGATCAGGTACTGAGTTTCCTGCGCGACCTGGCCAAGCGCAGCAAACCGTTCGCCATCCAGGATCTGCAACAGCTCAAGGCCTACGCCGCCGAACAGGGCTGCCCGGAGCTGCAAAGCTGGGACAGTGGTTTCTACGGTGAAAAACTTCGCGAACAGCGCTATAGCGTCGCCCAGGAAACCCTTCGCGCGTACTTCCCGATCGACAAGGTTCTGGGTGGTTTGTTCAGCATCGTCCAGCGCCTGTACGGCATCGAGATCGCCGAGCTGAAAGGCTTCGATACCTGGCATCCAGACGTCCGCCTGTTCGAAATCAAGGAAAACGGCCAGCACGTCGGCCGGTTCTTCTTCGATCTGTATGCCCGCGCCAACAAGCGCGGCGGGGCCTGGATGGATGGCGCCCGCGATCATCGCCGCACGATCAACGGCGTGCTGCAAAGCCCAGTGGCGAATCTGGTGTGCAACTTCACCCCGGCCGACAGCGGTAAACCAGCCCTGCTGACCCACGATGAAGTGACCACCCTGTTCCACGAATTCGGTCACGGCCTGCATCACCTGCTGACCCGCGTCGAGCACGCTGGCGTGTCCGGCATCAATGGCGTGGCCTGGGATGCGGTCGAGCTGCCAAGCCAGTTCATGGAAAACTGGTGCTGGGAGCCAGAAGGTCTGGCGCTGATTTCCGGTCACTACGAAACCGGCGAGCCGTTGCCTCAGGATCTGCTGGAGAAAATGCTCGCGGCGAAGAACTTCCAGTCCGGCCTGATGATGGTCCGCCAACTGGAATTCTCGCTGTTCGACTTCGAATTGCACGCCACCCACGGCGACGGCCGCAGCGTGCTGCAAGTGCTCGAAGGCGTGCGCGACGAAGTCTCGGTCATGCGTCCGCCAGCCTACAACCGTTTCCCCAACAGCTTCGCCCACATCTTTGCCGGTGGTTACGCGGCGGGTTACTACAGCTATAAGTGGGCTGAAGTATTGTCGGCCGATGCCTTCTCGAAATTCGAAGAAGACGGCGTGCTCAATGCCGAGACCGGCCGCGCGTTCCGTGAAGCGATCCTGGCGCGTGGTGGTTCCCAAGAGCCAATGGTGCTGTTCGTCGACTTCCGTGGCCGTGCGCCATCGATTGACGCACTCTTGCGCCACAGCGGCCTGAGTGAGGACGCGGCAGCATGAGTGAGGGACCTGTGATTACCAAAAAACGCTTTATCGCCGGGGCGGTCTGCCCGGCCTGCAGCGAGCCGGACAAGTTGATGATGTGGAGCGAAGACACAGTTCCGCATCGCGAGTGCGTGGCCTGCGGGTATTCCGACACGCTGAATGAACAAGGTCTGTCGGTGCCCAAGGAATTGGGCACGCGGGTCAATACCTTGGCGCTCAAGGTGCCGGACGCCAAGGTCCAGGCCGTGCAGTTTTTTCCGAACCCGAAGTTGAAGAAGAAACCAGACGAGCACCACTGAGTGCCGGAAACCACCTTCCACTGCGCCATGCAGTGGGAGGTATTACTTACTCGACATGGGCCGATTTGAACCAGTTCTTCATCGAGCAACTGGCAAATGGACTCGTGCTGCAATCACCATTGGCCAACGCCGTACGAAGTTTGTCGACATCGGCCTGCATCATGTAACGCACACCGTCCTTGAAATGGGTGCTGTCACCAAAGCCACCCTGGGTCATTTCGTTCAGGGCATCCTCTTTGCTCCAGCCTTGCACCACCACCCGGTACATCGCGGCCATCAGGCCGGTACGATCCGAACCGTGTTTACAGTGCATAAGCACAGGGCCTTTGGCCTCGGCGGTCTGAATTGTGCGAAGGGCCTTGAGCACATCCGCATCATCCACGTGATTGGTGCGATAAGGCAGTTGTACCTGCGCGATACCTGGCGTGGATAACCAGCGTGAATCCGATTCGGGCAAGAAGTTGATAACGGTTGCGACCTTGAGCCTTTCCAGTAACGGCACCGCTCCCTGATCCGGCAATGCGCTGCGATAGAGCGTCGGGGACATTTGATAGAGGTTGTATTGCACTTCGACCGATTGGGCCCATTCCGCCGGGCGGGGGGACGCGATGTCGTCCGCATGGGCCAATGTCAGATTGAAAAATGCGGCCAGTGACAATAGAAATGTCGCAGGCAAGAGGTGCAGTCGGGACATGCTCGGACAACCGTATTGAATAGGTGCTGCATAGCTTCAGCCGCGAGCAGTCAAAGGCCTGTGAGCCTGCCGTCAAAGAATCGTGAATTGAACGGCTCATCCGGATTTCTTCGCAACCCCTGTGAACTTCTCTAATAAAAACGACACGGAGAAGTTCCGTATCGTTTAGGAGCAATCACTGAACCATAAATTTATCAATATTCATGGATAGCTGAAGCAAAGTTGCAATCAAGGGTTAATGATTTTTGAATAGGCTTTCGCCAAGGCAACCAAAACAACTTTATCTTGCGCGTCGATTCCACCATTTCCGTTGACATCGGGTACTCCACCCATGGTAAAGGTCACACCGCCATCATTCGACACGGCCTCGCGGGTACTGGAGTCCAGCAGCGAATACGTAAGTGCTCGGTTTTCAGGATCATAACCTTCCTCCTTCAGCGCAAACTGCATGGAAACCCGAACTTCTTTTGGACTAACGATTGAAGGAGTCAGTAATTGTAAAAACACGCCACGCTGATTGTATACAGACATCTATTAAATCCTTTTAATATTGAAAACACGACAACTTCGTGTGAAGCGAAGAATACTAACAACACAGATAAAAGTGCCACGCGCTTTATGTTTCGCATAATGACGAAGCTTAAAATTGTCAGGCGCCGAACGGCACTGGTCGACTCCGTCACGCTCGTATACTGTATGTACATACAGCTAAAGGATCACGTCGATGAACACCTCCCTGCCCCCTCGCGGCCGCGGCACCGCCACCAACCCGCACAACCGCTTCGCGCCTAACCGTTCAGTGGCCGAGGATGACGGCTGGTATCAGGAAGCGCCAATCACCCAAGGCACCGAGGTGCGCATTGAAACGGCAAAATCCATCATTACCCGCAACAACTCGCCGGACTTACCCTTCGATCGCTCGATCAATCCCTATCGTGGTTGCGAACACGGATGCATCTATTGCTACGCGCGACCCAGCCACGCCTATTGGGACCTGTCACCAGGGCTGGATTTCGAAACCAAACTGATCGCCAAGACCAACGCCGCCGATGTCCTGGAGGAGCAACTGTCCAAACGCGGATATCAATGCGCGCCAATCAACCTGGGCTCCAACACCGACCCTTACCAGCCGATCGAGCGTGAACACAGAATTACCCGCAAGACTCTCGAAGTGCTGCTGCGCTACCGCCATCCGGTGACCATTATCACCAAGGGCTCGCTGATTCTTCGCGATCTGGACCTGCTGGCCGAACTCGCCGAGCAAAGGCTGGTGGCGGTGATGATCAGCCTGACCACGCTGGATGATGAACTCAAACGCATTCTCGAACCTCGCGCCGCGGCACCCAAGGCGCGGCTGCGGGCGATCCGGGTGATGCGCGAAGCCGGGGTTCCGGTGGGTGTTTTGTGTTCACCGATGATTCCGATGATCAACGACAGCGAACTCGAAAGCCTGCTGACCGAAGCCCATGCGGCCGGCGCGCAAAGTGCGGCCTACATGATGTTGCGCCTGCCGCTGGAAGTGGCGCCGCTGTTCGAAGAGTGGCTGGCCGCCCACTATCCTCAGCGTGCAGCTCATGTGTTGAGCCTGATCCGCCAAAGCCGTGGTGGCGAGCTTTACGACAGCCGGTTCGGTGCCAGAATGCGCGGTGAAGGGCCGTTTGCCGACCTGTTGGCGCAACGCTTCGCCAAAACCATCAAGCGTCTGGGGCTCAATAATCGGGAAGGTTTCAATCTGGATTGCGAAGCCTTTTGTCCGCCGGGTCGCCAGATGTCGTTGATATAAGGTACAGGAGGGTTGCCCCCCTATAAGAATAAGGTCGTTGATATCACAGATGATCAACCAACGACCAGATTGCATGAGACCGATTCACCCACGTTGATGATTGGATAACGCCCCACACATTTGAACGTCAAGCGTGATGATCAAACAAACCAGCCTCTGATCCAGCCACTAATGTTGCCAAACGTATTTTTGATATCCTCGAAGGCAGTCTGGATCCAGATCGTCACTTTCGCCACTACCTTAATAATGAAATCGTTGAAGAGCTTCGACATTTCCCGGAACAAGCCAGAAATAAGTTCAGAGACACTGACAATTGCGTCTTGGGCGGCCGGATGACGCTCACCAATTTTAATGGCAGAGTCAAAAATCTTGTCGATATTCTCCGCGGAAAGTGTCTTTTCACGCTCCCTTCGCTCATTCATTTTTTGTTTGAATGCTTCAGTGGCCGACTGGCTTCCACCTGCATTGCTGAGGGCTTGGGCATCATTAATGATGCTCAGCTCCATGCTTTCATTTTGAGTTTCCGCCAGTTCTTTAGACATTTTTTGAAGCGCATCCAGCTCGCGAGTAACTTCAGGGGTCACTTCGCTGACGGTACTAATGCTCGACAGACTACGGCGCTGAGGAGCGATAGCATGCCCCCCCGCCAGTTTGTTCTTATGATAATCACGAAGTTCATTCATTACTTGTACAAAAGCGGTCATATTTAAATCCTTTTAATAGTGGGTTTTTAAAGTGCCTAAACACTTGCCACCCAGACTAATACATCCAACAAAATACACCACACTTAAAATCTTTCACATCATTTCAAAACAGAAACTACAACTAACAACCTACTTTCATGGGTATTGTTTAGTTACTTGATCATCAATCTTCATGAGTACGCTCGTATCAGCACGAGCACAGACGGACGGGTTGCTTCGGCAACCGGCAACCCCTCTGGAACCATCGTTCCAGAGCGTCCGATTCAGTTTCAATTAAGATTTCGCGGTTATGGTGAAGACGGTCTCATTCCACTGGAATGACAGTCCATCGCCACGGGATTAATCGGATGAGAATACAGAGCTTGAGCCATGTAAACTCCCTAATACTCCCCTAATGCGCCAAAGAGGATGAATCATGAGTGACAAGGATAAACAGCCGTTGGCTGCGTCGGCTTCAGCCCAACCCGAGGCGGAAACCGCCGATGCAGCGCTGCAGCATATCGTTGACGGCTTTTTGCACTTTCATCACGAGATCTTTCCGCAGCAGGAAGAACTCTTCAAAAAACTCGCCACGGCCCAGCGGCCTCGGGCGATGTTCATCGCGTGTGCCGATTCACGCATCGTTCCCGAACTGATTACCCAAAGCGCCCCCGGCGACTTGTTCGTGACCCGCAACGTCGGCAACGTCGTGCCGCCCTATGGGCAAATGAACGGCGGCGTTTCCACGGCCATCGAATACGCAGTGCTGGCCCTCGGCGTGCAGCACATCATTATCTGCGGGCACTCTGACTGTGGCGCCATGCGCGCCGTGCTCAACCCGCAGAGCCTGGAAAAGATGCCGACGGTAAAGGCCTGGCTGCGTCATGCGGAAGTGGCGAAAACCATGGTTCAGGACAACTGCCATTGCGTTGACGAGAACGAGAGCATGCACATCCTCACCGAGGAGAATGTGATCGCTCAGTTGCAGCATTTGCGCACGCACCCATCGGTGGCCTCGCGCATGGCCAACGGTCAGCTGTTTATCCATGGTTGGGTCTACAACATCGAGACCAGCGAAATCCAGGCTTACGACGCGGATCAGGGTTGTTTCCTGCCGCTCGATGGCAGCCATCCGATTCCGGTGGCGACGCCCAAAGCGCGCTTCTAAATCCTCCTAAGTATGGTTTAGCCGAGGCTGCCGATCAGGCGGCACGGCTTTGCCACGCCTGAAAAAAACTCCGGGAGAGTCACCATGCGTGCCGCTCAATTAAAAGCTGTTCTGCCACGGGAGCTGCTGGCTTCGGTGGTTGTGTTTCTGGTCGCCCTGCCCTTGTGCATGGGCATCGCCATCGCCTCAGGGCTGCCGCCGGCCAAAGGCCTGATCACCGGTATCATCGGTGGTCTGGTGGTCGGCTGGCTTGCCGGATCGCCGCTGCAAGTCAGCGGCCCCGCGGCGGGCCTGGCGGTATTGGTGTTCGAACTGGTGCGCCAGCATGGTATCGCCATGCTCGGGCCGATCCTGCTACTGGCGGGCTTTCTGCAACTGGTGGCCGGGCGCCTGAAACTGGGTTGCTGGTTTCGGGTCACTGCGCCTGCCGTGGTGTATGGCATGTTGGCAGGGATTGGAGTGCTGATCGTGCTGTCACAGGTGCATGTGATGCTCGACGCCGTGCCCAAGCCTTCGGGGCTGGATAATCTGGCGGCCTTCCCCGCTGCAGTGATTCAGGCTTTGCCGTCGTTTGGCTGGCAAGCGGGTTTGCTCGGACTGTCGACCATTGCCGTGATGTGGCTGTGGGAAAAGTTTCGCCCGCACTCTCTGCGTTTCGTTCCTGGAGCCTTATTGGGGGTCGGTCTGGCAACGATTGCCAGCCTGATGCTCGCATTGCAGGTCAAACGTGTGGAAGTCCCGGCCAACCTGGCAGAAGCCATCGACTGGCTGCGCCCGGCGGACCTGCTCAACCTGGCAGACCCGGCCTTGCTGATCGCGGCCTTCGCCGTGGCCTTTATTGCCAGCGCCGAAACTCTGCTTTCGGCCGCCGCTGTGGACCGCATGCACAGCGGCCAGCGCTCGGACTTCGACCGCGAATTGTCGGCGCAAGGTGTGGGCAACATGCTGTGTGGTCTACTCGGTGCGCTGCCAATGACCGGGGTAATCGTACGCAGTTCGGCCAACGTCCAGGCCGGCGCCACCACCCGACTGTCGACGGTGTTTCATGGCCTATGGTTGTTGGCTTTCGTGCTGCTGCTGTCGAGCGTGCTGCAAAGCATTCCGGTGGCGAGTCTGGCGGGGGTTCTGGTTTACACCGGCTTCAAACTGGTGGATCTCAAGGCCTTTCGTGGCCTGGGTCGTTATGGCCGGATGCCGATGTTCACCTATGCGGCGACCGCACTGGCAATCATCTTCACCGACCTGCTGACCGGTGTGCTGATCGGCTTCGGCCTGACGCTGGCCAAACTGGCCTGGAAGGCTTCACGCCTGAAAATCAGCCTGATCGATCTGCCGGCAGACGGCGAGATGGAACTGCGACTGGTGGGGGCGGCGACTTTCCTCAAGGTACCGGCGCTGACCCAAGTGCTGGGGAGCATTCCGGCAGGTGCAACGGTGCATGTACCGCTCAATAACCTGAGCTATATCGATCACTCGTGCCTGGAGTTGCTGGAGGAGTGGGGCCGGGCCAATGCGGCCAAGGGCTCGAAGCTGTTGATTGAAGCGCGGGGGTTGAAGCGCAGGCTTGAAGGTCGGTTGCGTACCACCGCTGGCGTTGGCTCAACGGCGGGTTGAGGCAACCCCCTGTAGGAGCGAGGCTTGCCCGCGAAGGCGTCCTCGCGTACGCCAAAAGCTTCGCGGGCAAGCCTCGCTCCTACAAGGTTAAGCCTCGCTCCTACAGGGCAAGTCTCGTTCGTGCAAGGGTTACACAGGCAGTTACGCCGCGGGCTGATCCAGCTCAAGGCCCACGCCCAATTGGCGCGACAGGCACGGCCAGCGCTTCCACGCCGCGCCGGTGTCCGGGCTGTTGAGTTTCTCGCGGTAGGCCTCTACCGACTCCAGCGCGAAACTTTCATCGTTAAGCATCTCGTCCACAGCGTGATGCACCGCCTCATCCAGTTGATTGGCAAATTCTTCGCCGATCAGTTGGTGGGCAATCAGGTTGGCAACAGTCATGTCCAAGGGGATCAGTGGCTGGCCAAAATGCTTGATGTACAGGTCGTTGACCTCTTCGACCAACCGATGCGCCAGATAGGCTTCGTCCAGCAGGCTGTCCAGGCCGACGTGACCGGCCATAATCGCCGGTGGCTGGAGGAAGAACTGCTCGGCGATTTTCAGCACCGGTTTGATCTGCGATTCGATGCCCGCTTCCCTGGCGACGTCATTGGCTGCATCCAGCAGGTCCGGCACTTGTTCTATATACGCGGCCACAAAACGCGTCATCACGCCGTTGGCATCGACATCCGGCAATTGGATGGCGGAGTGAAGGTGCGGCAGTTGGGTTTCCAGCTGACGAGTCAGCAGGCCGGTCTCGGCTTCGTGTTGTTGGGCTTTTTGGATCTGCTCGCGCAATGCGGCGGTGTTCATGAAAACTCCAGGAAACAAAGGCAATGAAATAGGGAAGACATAACTTAGCTGGCTTACGAAAAATGCTAAGACGCATTTGTCATAATTATTTCATCCTTGAGACGTCCACGTTATATCGATTTGCCACCACTCGTCTGCATCCTTCTCCAATCGTGACCTGGAACGCAAGTGCAAGCTGTTTCAGATGATTTACGCCATCGCGTTGCGAGGTGGCAGTCGCTGTCTATACTCGGTTCTGAATGGAGTTAGCTGATGACGCCCGACTGCATATGCAGCAAGGCTCGGCGATTCAAGTTCGTAGTCTGAAAAAGCCGCTCCCTTGCCGCAGGTGAAAGCCGGCGGGATAAAAAGAACTATAAGGGGAACCCGCAATGATGCGACATCCACATGTCTGGATGGGCCTCCTGTTGTGGTCGATTTTCAGTCAGGCGCAAGCGGCCTGGACTGTGAATATGGCGCCTGGAGCGACTGAAATCAGTCACGCAGTATTCGATCTGCACATGACCATTTTCTGGATCTGTGTAGTGATCGGCATCATCGTCTTCGGCGCCATGTTCTGGTCGATGATGATCCACCGCCGCTCGACCGGGCAGGTGGCCGCTAAATTTCATGAAAGCACCACCGTCGAAATTCTCTGGACCATCGTGCCCCTGCTTATTCTGGTGGCCATGGCGGTCCCCGCAACCGCCACCCTGATCAAGATGTACGACAACACTGAGCCGGATATCGATATCCAGGTCACCGGTTATCAGTGGAAGTGGCACTACAAATACCTGGGTCAGGACGTCGAGTTTTTCAGCAACCTGACCACTCCAGCCGATCAGATCCACAACAAGGAAACCAAGGGCGAGCATTACCTGCTGGAGGTCGACAAGCCGCTGGTGTTGCCGATCGGTGCCAAGGTGCGCTTTCTGGTGACCTCCGCCGACGTCATCCACTCCTGGTGGGTGCCGGCCTTTGCGGTCAAGCGCGATGCGATTCCGGGCTTCGTCAATGAATCCTGGACCCGTGTCGAAAAGCCCGGCATCTACCGTGGCCAGTGCGCCGAGTTGTGTGGCAAGGATCACGGCTTCATGCCGATCGTGGTCGAGGTCAAGGAAAAGGCCGACTACGAAACCTGGCTGGGCGAACGCAAGGCGGAAGCTGCGCAGCTCAAAGAGCTGACCAGCAAGGAATGGACCCTCGACGAGCTCAAGGAGCGCGGCGACAAGGTCTATCACACCACTTGCGTGGCCTGTCACCAGGCTGAGGGCCAGGGCCTGCCTCCGATGTTCCCGGCGCTCAAGGGCTCGAAAATCGCCACTGGCCCGATCAAGGATCACCTGAGCATTGTCTTCCACGGCAAGCCCGGCACCGCCATGGCGGCGTTCGGCAAGCAGCTCTCGGAAGTCGATATCGCAGCGGTCGTGACCTACGAACGTAACGCCTGGGGCAACAACAAAGGCGACATGGTCACCCCTAAAGAAGTGCTGGAGCTGAAACAGGCGGAAAGCAAATGACCCGGTTAATTGCGCATGTAAGGAACCGCTCGGGGCATGACGCCCCGGCCCGCCCAGCCCATCCGTTTGCAGGAGACAGGACATGACTGCCGTAGTCGATGACCATGTTCATACCGGCACCGCCCATGCCCACGGCCCCGCCAAAGGCCTGATGCGCTGGGTACTGACCACCAACCACAAGGATATCGGCACGCTGTACCTGTGGTTTGCGTTCTCCATGTTCCTGCTGGGCGGCTCGTTCGCCATGGTGATCCGTGCCGAGCTGTTCCAGCCGGGACTGCAAATCGTCCAGCCGGAATTCTTCAACCAGATGACCACCATGCACGGTCTGGTGATGGTGTTCGGTGCGGTGATGCCGGCCTTCGTCGGCCTCGCCAACTGGATGATCCCGTTGATGATCGGCGCGCCGGACATGGCCCTGCCGCGGATGAACAACTTCAGCTTCTGGCTGCTGCCGGCGGCGTTCATCCTGCTGGTATCGACCCTGTTCACCCCCGGCGGCGGACCGAACTTCGGTTGGACCTTCTATGCACCGCTGTCGACGACCTACGCGCCGGAAAGCGTGACATTCTTCATCTTCGCCATCCACTTGATGGGGATCAGTTCGATCATGGGGGCGATCAACGTGATCGCGACCATCCTCAACCTGCGCGCCCCCGGCATGACGTTGATGAAAATGCCGCTGTTCGTCTGGACCTGGCTGATCACCGCGTTCCTGCTGATCGCGGTGATGCCGGTACTGGCCGGCTGCGTGACCATGATGCTGATGGACATCCACTTCGGCACCAGTTTCTTCAGTGCTGCCGGTGGCGGAGACCCGGTGTTGTTCCAGCATGTGTTCTGGTTCTTCGGCCACCCCGAGGTGTACATCATGATCCTGCCGGCCTTCGGTGCCGTCAGCTCGATCATTCCGGCCTTCTCGCGCAAGCCGCTGTTTGGCTACACCTCGATGGTCTACGCCACGGCGAGTATTGCGTTCCTGTCGTTCATCGTCTGGGCGCACCACATGTTCGTGGTGGGCATTCCGCTGGTGGGCGAGTTGTTCTTCATGTACGCCACGCTGCTGATCGCGGTGCCCACCGGAGTCAAGGTGTTCAACTGGGCCAGCACCATGTGGCAAGGCTCGCTGACCTTCGAGACGCCGATGCTGTTCGCCGTGGCGTTCGTCATCCTGTTCTCCATTGGCGGCTTCTCCGGGTTGATGCTGGCCATCGCCCCGGCGGATTTCCAGTACCAGGACACCTACTTCGTGGTCGCGCACTTCCACTACGTGCTGGTGCCGGGGGCGATCTTCGGGATCTTCGCCTCGGCCTACTACTGGATGCCGAAATGGACCGGCCACATGTACGACGAAACCCTCGGCAAGCTGCACTTCTGGCTGTCATTCATCGGCATGAACCTGGCGTTCTTCCCGATGCACTTCGTGGGCCTGGCAGGCATGCCGCGGCGGATTCCGGACTACAACCTGCAATTCGCCGACTTCAACATGGTGTCGTCGATCGGCGCGTTCATGTTTGGCGCCACACAGATCTTCTTCCTGTTCATCGTGATCAAGACCATTCGTGGCGGCGAGCCGGCACCGGCCAAACCGTGGGATGGAGCAGAAGGCCTGGAGTGGAGCATTCCGTCGCCGGCGCCGTATCACACCTTCACCACACCACCGGAAGTGAAATGAACGCTATAGCCTTTGTGGGAGCGGGCCGGTGGCGAGGGGGCTTGCCCCCGTTTGAGTGCGTAGCACTCACAAAATCCTGGAACATCAGAGATTTTGGGGCTGCTTCGCAGCCCAACGGGGGCAAGCCCCCTCGCCACAGGCCCGCTCCCACAGGGTTCTCGGTGGAGGTTAGAAATCATGGCTGATTCGATTTCGATGAAGAAACTGGTCACCCGCCTGTTGCTGGTGGTGGTAACGATGTTTGTCTTCGGCTTTGCCCTGGTGCCGATCTACGACGTGATGTGCAAGGTATTCGGCATCAATGGCAAAACCGCCGGACAGTATGAAGGCGAGCAAACGGTCGACGCCTCGCGGCAGGTTCGCGTGCAGTTTCTGTCGACCAACTCCGCCGACATGACCTGGGATTTCTATCCCAAGAGTGATGAGCTGACCGCTCACCCGGGGGCGGTGAACGAGATGATTTTTATCGCCCACAACCCCACCGATCGCCCGATGAGTGCCCAGGCGGTGCCGAGCATCGCGCCCAGCGCAGCCGCGGCGTACTTCCACAAGACCGAATGTTTCTGCTTCACCCAGCAGGTGCTGCAGCCCGGTCAACGAATCGAGATGCCGGTACGGTTCATTGTTGACCGCGACATGCCCAAGGAAGTGAAGCACCTGACGCTGTCCTACACGCTGTTCGATATCACCGCACGTCATCCACCCGTGGCTGTTGCAGCAAGCACCGGCGGTTAGGCGTTAAAGCGTGCCCGATAAGGAGAACAATAAATGGCAACTCATGAACATTATTACGTTCCAGCCCAGAGCAAATGGCCGATTATCGCCACGGTCGGCATGTTCGTCACAGTGTTCGGCCTGGGCACCTGGTTCAACGACCTGAAGGCTGCGCGACCGGAATCCCACGGCCCGCTGATCTTTTTCGTCGGCGGATTGCTGCTGGCCTACATGCTGTTCGGCTGGTTCGGTACGGTGATCAAGGAAAGTCGCCAAGGGTTGTACAGCGCACAGATGGACCGCTCGTTCCGCTGGGGCATGAGCTGGTTCATTTTCTCCGAGGTGATGTTCTTCATCGCCTTTTTCGGTGCGTTGTTTTATGTGCGCAACATCGCGGGGCCGGCGCTGGGCGGTGAAGGCACCAAAGGCATCGCTCACATGCTCTGGCCGGCGTTTGAATTCACCTGGCCGCTGCTGAACAACCCGGACTCGAAACTCTTTCCTCCCCCCAAGGAAGTCATCAGCCCCTGGGGCCTGCCGCTGCTCAATACCGTGCTGCTGGTTAGCTCCAGCGTCACCGTGACCATTGCTCACCATGCCTTGAAGAAAGGCCATCGCGGCGCACTGAAAATCTGGCTGGCGCTGACCGTGTTGCTCGGCTGCGCGTTCCTCGGTTTCCAGGCCGAAGAATACCTGCACGCCTACCACGAGCTGGGCCTGACCCTGGGTTCAGGCATCTATGGCGCAACGTTCTTCATGCTCACCGGTTTCCACGGCGCCCACGTGACCATCGGCACCATCATTCTGTTCGTCATGCTGATGCGGATCATGCGCGGGCACTTCGATGCCGACCATCAATTCGCCTTCGAGGCGGCGAGCTGGTACTGGCACTTCGTGGACGTGGTGTGGATCGGTCTGTTCGTTTTCGTCTACGTGCTCTGAGCCTTGACTCTCTGCCTACCAAGGCACGTGAGATACCAACTGGCCGCTGAAAAAACCCCAGGCGATCAAGCCGACAGTGGCGGCGGCCAGCGCAACACGAACACTCAAGGCGATGACCAGGCGATTGGAGTGGCTGTCGTCCTTGACCAGAAAAAACAGGCCGCTGAACAGGCTGACGACCGTGGCAATCAGCATCAGGACGATGGCTGCTTTGAGCATGGTGACACTCCGGGGAACAGGCGATGCATTTGAGTATAGCTATCGCGACTACCGACTTTCTGGCGACGCCATGAAACGCTTCCGGCCGGGCCTCGTGCCGACCCTGGTGGTCGCGGTGCTGCTGCCTTTGCTGGTGTCACTGGGGTTCTGGCAGTTGAGCCGGGGCGCGGAGAAAAGCGCGCTGCTGCAAAGCTACGCCGAGCGCCGGGTAGCCGAACCGATGGCCAGCACTGAACTGCAACACACCGAAGATCCGGCCTTCCGCCGGGTTCGCCTGCATGGCCAATTCGATGCCGAACACAGCCTGCTGCTGGACAACCGTCAGCGCGACGGCAAGGTCGGGGTCGAGCTGCTGCAACCGTTCCAGGACCGGGCAACCGGGCTCTGGCTGCTGGTCAATCGCGGTTGGTTACCGTGGCCGGATCGGCGCACACCGCCGTCATTCACCACACCGACTCAGGCATTGAGCCTCGACGCCTGGGTCTACGTCTCCCCCGGCGCAACGTTCCAATTGCACGCCGACCCAGACGCCAAAACCTGGCCACAACTGGTCACCGCTATTGAACCGGCCAGGCTCTGGGCGGCGCTTGACCGTGACGGTTTCGCCTACGAATTACGCGCGCAAAGCGGTCCCGCGACCTATCAGGCCGATTGGCCGGTGGTGGCCATGGGGCCAGAAAAACACTTGGCTTATGCCGTGCAGTGGTTCGCCCTGTCGATAGCCCTGCTCGGCCTTTACCTCTATCTCGGCTGGCACAACGCAAAGGAGAAAAATAATGGGAGCGGCCATGAATCCACTCGGCATGTCTGAGGCGAAAACGCCGGTAAATCGTCGGCGCGGGCGCTTGCAGTTGTTGCTGATCCTGTTGGGAGTGGTGGGTCCGATGATCCTCGCCACCGGCATGTACAAATTGCAGTTCTGGGTGCCGGAGGGCCGCAGTTATCACGGCGAACTGATCGGCAATGGCCAGACCCGCGCCGACATCGGCATACCGGCGCAAGAAGACCGCTGGCAGTTGCTGGTGACCGCGCCAAAGGACTGTTCGGTGGACTGCCAGCAGCTGGTTTATCTGGCGCGCCAGATCCAGATCGGCCTCGGTCGCGATGCCTCCCGCGCCAGCCATGCGCTGGCCATCGCGCAGCCGCTGAACAGCGATTACGAGACTAAACTTCAACGCGAGTACCCGCAGTTGCAACGCTACTCACTGGACTTGCCGACCTATATTAAAGGCGCGCAGAGCAATGACACGCCGCACCTGTGGATCATCGACCCTCACGGCAATCTGGTGCTGCGCTACGACCCGACGGTGAAGGGCAAGGACCTGCTCAACGACCTGCGCCATTTGCTGAAACTGTCGAACATCGGATAAGGGCATCGTCATGGCCAAACCTGGATTTCGCCTCGCGCTGTTTGCCACCTTGCTGGCACTGATTGTGGTGTTGCTCGGCGCCTACACACGCCTGACCCATGCAGGCCTCGGCTGTCCGGACTGGCCTGGTTGCTACGGCTTTATCAGCGTGCCGCAAAGTGAAGCCCAACTGGCCCATGCCGAACTGCATTTTCCCGACGCGCCGGTAGAAGCCCACAAAGGCTGGAACGAGATGCTCCATCGCTACTTCGCCGGCACACTGGGCCTGTTGATCGCAGTACTGGCGGGCCGCGCCTGGGTCCATCGTCATCATCCGGGACAGCCGGTGAAGTTGCCGCTTTTCCTGCTGGCGGTGGTGATCGGCCAAGCGGCGTTCGGCATGTGGACGGTGACGCTCAAGCTGTGGCCGCAAGTGGTCACCGGGCATTTACTCGGTGGCTTTGCGACCTTGAGCCTGTTGTTTCTACTGACCTTGCGTCTGTCCGGTGTATTGCCGGCGCTGACCGTGCCACGGCGTTTGCAGCACTGGGCAACCGCCGGCTTGCTGCTGGTGATCCTGCAAATTGCCCTTGGTGGCTGGGTCAGCTCCAATTACGCGGCGGTGGCCTGCATCGACTTTCCGATGTGCCACGGACAATGGCTGCCACCGACTGATTTCGCCAACGGCTTTCACCTGACCCAACACATCGGCCCCAATTACCTGGGCGGACAACTGGACAGCGATGCCCGCACCGCAATTCACCTGACTCACCGTATTGGCGCGCTACTGGTCACCCTCGTTCTGCTCGGTCTGGCCTGGCAACTGAAGGTCGTCGGCATGACGCGCCTGGCCGCCATGGTGCTGATCGCCCTTGCCGCACAAATCACCCTGGGTATCAGCAACGTGGTGTTTCACTTGCCGCTGCCGGTGGCCGTCGCCCACAACGCCGGTGGCGCAGCGCTGCTGCTGACGATGGTGCTGGTCAATTATCACGCGCGAACCAGCCTGGTTCGGGTCAAGCATCAGCCCCCGGTACGCTGGCGCCTCAGCCTGCGTAAACACTCGGCCGGGCCCATAACAATAAAAGGAGAAATGCCATGGCGACCCTGATCGGCGAACGTCACAGTCAGGCAATCTGGCGCGATTACCTGGAGCTGACCAAGCCGAAAGTGGTGGTGCTGATGCTCATCACCTCGCTGGTCGGCATGTTTCTCGCGACACGCGCCGGGGTGCCGTGGACGGTGCTGGTGTTCGGCAATCTGGGGATTGCCTTGTGTGCCGGCGGTGCGGCGGCGGTCAACCATGTGGTGGACCGGCGCATCGACGCTGTCATGGCCCGGACCCACAAGCGACCCTTGGCCGAAGGTCGGGTATCTCCGAGCGCTGCGCTGACTTTCGCTCTGGTGCTGGCGCTGCTCGGCCAGGCCTTGCTGCTGACCTTCACCAACCCGTTGACGGCATGGCTGACCCTCGCGTCGTTGCTCGGTTATGCCGTGGTCTACACCGGGTTCCTGAAACGTGCGACGCCGCAGAACATCGTCATCGGCGGCCTCGCTGGTGCGGCCCCGCCGCTGCTCGGCTGGACCGCCGCCACCGGTCATGTCAGTGCCGAACCGTTGCTGCTGGTGCTGATCATCTTTGCCTGGACCCCGCCGCACTTCTGGGCACTGGCGATTCACCGCAAGGAGGAATACGCCAAGGCTGACATTCCGATGCTGCCGGTGACCCATGGCGAGCACTACACCAAAGTCCACATCCTGCTTTATACCTTTGCGCTACTGGCCGTCAGCCTGATGCCCTACGTGATCCACATGAGCGGCGTGCTCTACCTGATTTGTGCCCTCGTACTGGGCGCGAGGTTTCTGCAATGGGCCGTGGTGCTGTACCGTGGCACTCGGCCGCACGCGGCGATCAACACGTTCAAGTACTCTATTTACTACTTGTTCCTGCTGTTTATCGCGCTGCTCGTAGACCACTACTTACTGTTGAACCTATGACTCGAACCCAGAAAACCGTCTTCATTCTCGTCGCCTTGATCGCGCTGATCCTGGGCCTGACCATCAATAAAGTACTGACCGGAAAAAACCAGGGCGACCCGACGGCACTGATCGATGCGGGGATCATCCTGTTGCCCCAAAGCCGTAACCTGCCGGACGTGAAGATGACCGATCAGGACGGTAAACCGGTGGCAGTCAACGAGCTGAAAGGCAAGTGGAGTTTGCTGTTCTTCGGCTACACCTTCTGCCCGGACATCTGCCCGACCACCCTCGCCCAGCTGCGGCAGATCAAGAGCGAACTGCCGGCAGATTCGGTGGACAAGTTGCAGATCGTTTTGGTCAGCGTCGACCCGAATCGCGACACGCCCAAGCAGCTCAAGCAGTACCTGGGCTACTTCGATCCGCAGTTCATCGGGCTGACTGCGTCCTCGGTCGAAGACATTCAGAAACTGGCCAATGCGGTGAGTATTCCGTTTATTCCGGCGGACACCAGCAAGCCTAACTACACCGTCGACCACAGCGGCAACCTGGCGGTGCTCGGCCCGGACGGGACGCAGCGTGGGTTCATTCGTGCACCGTTGAATAACCAGAAACTGGTCACGCAGTTGCCGGTAATGCTCAAGCGCGAATAACCAACACAGAACCGTAGGAGCCAGGCTTGCCGGCGAAAGCGATATCACGGGCGCCTTCGCCGGCAAGCCTGGCTCCTACAGGGGTGGTATTTCAGGCATAAAAAACGGGGACGCAATCAATGCGTCCCCGTTTTTGATCGTTCCCACGCTCCGCGTGGGAATGCAGCCAGGGACGCTCTGCGTCCCCTTTAACATCAGAACGCCGGCAATACCGCGCCTTTGTACTTCTCAAGAATGAAGGCTTTCACTTCCGGGCTGTGCAGGGCAGCAACCAGTTTCTGCATCGCGGCGCTGTCCTTGTCGTCTGGACGGGCAACGAGGATGTTCACGTACGGCGAGTCGCTGCCTTCGATGACCAGCGCATCCTTGGATGGATCAAGCTTGGCTTCCAGCGCGTAGTTGGTGTTGATCAGCGCCAGGTCGACCTGAGTCAGCACGCGCGGAATGGTCGCGGCTTCCAGTTCACGGAATTTCAGGTCCTTGGTGTTCTCGGTGATGTCCTTCACGGTCGACAGGATGTTGTTCGAATCCTTCAACTTGATCAGGCCAGCCTTCGCCAGCAGCAACAGCGCACGACCGCCATTGGTGGCGTCGTTCGGGATCACCACGTTGGCGCCGCCCGGCAGCTCGGTCAGCAATTTGTACTTGCTGGAGTAAGCGCCCAGCGGCTCCAGGTGCACACCGGCAACGCTGACAAGGTTGGTGCCTTTGGCCTTGTTGAACTCATCCAGGTACGGCTGGTGCTGGAAGAAGTTGGCGTCCAGACGCTTCTCGGCCACCTGCACGTTCGGCTGGATGTAGTCGGTGAAGACTTTGACCTTCAGGTCCACGCCTTCTTTGGCCAGGGCCGGTTTAACGAACTCGAGGATTTCCGCGTGAGGCACCGGGGTAGCCGCGACAGTCAGGGTGTCGGCAGCGTGTGCGGAAAAGGCTGCAACGGCAGCGAACGCGACGAGTAGTTTTTTCATTCAGCTAACTCCTTGTGAGACGCCCGTATGGCGCCTGCCAGCGAATGGCCGGCTCATGACTTATTTACGTGAGAAATGGACAACCAATTTGTCGCCAACGGTTTGCAGCACTTGAACCAGCATCAGCAGCAACACCACCGTCACAACCATCACATCCGTCTGGAAGCGCTGGTAACCGAAACGGATCGCCAGGTCGCCCAGACCGCCAGCGCCGACCACACCGGCCATTGCCGTGTAGGACACCAGTGTAATCGCTGTCACCGTAATCGCCGCGAAGATGCCGGGACGGGCTTCCGGCAACAAGGCATTGGTGATGATCTGTCGTGTCGTCGCGCCCATGGCCTGGGTCGCCTCGATGATGCCGCGATCCACTTCACGCAGGGCGGTTTCCACCAGTCGTGCGAAAAACGGAGTTGCGCCCACCACCAGCGGTGGAATCGCACCGGCAACCCCCAGGGAGGTACCTGTGATCAACACGGTGAACGGAATCATCACGATCAGCAGAATGATGAACGGCAGTGAACGCAGAATGTTCACCACCAGCGACAGCATCGCGTAGACGCCTTTGGCTTCCAGCAACTGGCGCGGGCTGCACAGGAACAACAACACGCCCAGCGGCAGACCCAACAGTACAGTGAACAACAGCGAACCGCCGAGCATCAGCAGGGTGTCGCCGGTAGCCAGCCAGATTTCGTACCAATCGATATTGGAAAAGAAACTCATCAGGACTTCCATCAGCGCAGCACCTCCATGTGGACGTCAGCTGCGGTGAAGCGGGCAAACGCCGCGTCCATGTCGCCACCAGTAACGGCCAGGGTCAATTGCCCGTAAGGGACGTCTTTGATGCGATCGATACGACCGGCCAGGATGCTGTAGTCCACACCCGTTTCCCGAGCGACGGTGCCCAGCAACGGCGCGTAGGTCGCTTCGCCCTGGAAGGTCAGACGCACGATGCGCCCCGGTACGTGAGCGAAGTCGTCGCGCTGTTCGCTTTCGTCGATTTGCTCGTCTTCCTGCACGAAGCGCTTGGTGGTCGGGTGCTTGGGATGCAGGAACACCTCGGCCACCGAACCTTGCTCGACGATCTTGCCGGCATCCATCACCGCTACCTGATCGCAGACCCGACGGATCACATCCATTTCGTGGGTGATCAGGACGATGGTCAGTTTCAGTTCGCGGTTGATCTCGGCCAGCAGTTGCAGGACCGACGCGGTGGTTTGCGGGTCCAGGGCACTGGTAGCTTCATCGCACAACAGGATTTTCGGTTTGGTTGCCAGGGCGCGGGCGATGCCGACACGCTGTTTCTGACCACCGGACAATTGCGCCGGGTACTTTTTCGCATGGTCAGACAGGCCGACCCGCGCCAGCAACTCCGCCACACGCTGGTCGATTTCGCGACGGGACAGTTCACCGGCGAGGGTCAGCGGTAGCGCGACGTTATCGGCCACGGTTTTGGACGCCAGCAGGTTGAAGTGCTGGAAAATCATCCCGACCTGCTGACGGAAACGCCGCAGGCTATTGGCGTCCAGCGCGGTGACTTCTTCGCCATCGACGATGATCTTGCCGCCACTGGAGTTTTCCAGGCGATTGATCAGACGCAGCAGGGTACTTTTCCCCGCGCCGGAATGGCCGATCAGACCAAAAACCTGACCATTATCAATCGTCAGACTGGTCGGGTGCAGGGCGGGAATATCCTTACCGGCAACGCGGTAAGTTTTGTGGACGTTTTGAAACTCGATCACGTAGCGAACCTTGTGGGGCGCGTTGGAAAAGGATCAGCGGTTAGCCGGGCGGGCATTTTAGCCTGTCCGTATAGAGGTTATTAGCATTTATTCCGCATTCAACCAGCGATTTGGCAATAACGCGATCAAAGGTAGGAGGCCTAAGGCCAAGGCGGTTCCGGCTTGAGGATCTTTATCGAACAGGAGGACGCCTTCGCGGGCAAGCCTCGCTCCTACAGGTTTAGTGTCGTTCGTTGATTACGGAAACGATACCAACCTGTAGGAGCGAGGCTTGCCCGCGAAGCTTTTAAGGCTTGCGCGGACTCAAAACCATCTGCGCCGGAATGTTGCGCAGAATCTGCTTCTCCAGCTTCAGATCAAACTCCGAATCCAGCTTCTTCACCCGCTTGGTCAGCAGCGTGGCCAGCCAAGGGTAATCCTGAGTGCGTGGCGCCTGAATGCTCACGTCGCACTGATAATTCACCACATCGGCGGCAATGGCATCCAGTTGACGACGAAGCTTGCTCATATCGGTGAGATTCAACGCCACCGTAGTGCTTTCAGCCGTCGGGTCGATGACTTTGGCCTGAGGTTTGGCCTCGGCAGCCTTGAGAGCCGCTTCGGCTTTATCCAGTTCAGCCTTGCGGGCATGGACAATGGCGCTGTTGACACCACCGGTCAGCGCCGGGGCCTTGGGCATCAGCACCCGGGCACGGCTGAGGGCGGTGGCGGCTGCATTCACATCACCTTTTTGCAACACGATCTGGCTACGCAGCAAATAAGCCTCGGCCAATTGCCGTTGGTACTGCTCGAGGGATTGATCGTTGGGCGACTCGGCCTGCAAGGCCGCCAATTGCCCTTCGGCGGTGGCCAGCTCGCTGCTGGCCAGGCTTTGTTCCAGCTGTGCGATAGCCGTGGCCCGTGCATCGGGGGCCTCGGTGGCTGCCGGTGGCGTGCTCTGGCAAGCGCCCAGCAGCAGCGAAAATGCGACAAGGAGCAGATAACGGGAGGCGAACAGCTTCATTCCTGCGACTCTCTATTTGCGCAAAAAACGAGCAAGTCTACACCCCTCGACGGGGCAGGACAAAACTCAGCAGAAACAGCGCGGCGGCCGTCACCACAATCGACGGGCCGGCCGGGGTGTCCTTGAACCAGGACAACGCCAGCCCGCCACACACCGCGAGCATGCCCAGCAGGCTCGCGCCCAGTGCCATCTGCTCCGGCGAGCGGGCATGACGCTGTGCCGCAGCCGCTGGAATAATCAGTAACGAAGTAATCAGCAACACGCCGACGATTTTCATCGCCACCGCAATCACCACAGCGATCAGCAACATCAGCGCCAGGCGCAACCCCGCCACTGGCAAACCTTCCACCTTGGCCAGTTCTTCATGCACCGTGATCGCCAGCAAAGGTCGCCACAGCGTGACCAGCAATGCCAGCACCGCCGCGCTACCGCCGAGAATCCAGGCCAGATCGGTCGGGCTGATCGCCAACAAATCGCCGAACAGATAAGCCATCAGGTCGATCCGCACTTCATGCATGAAGCTTAGTACCACCAAGCCAAGCGAGAGCGTGCTCGGTGCGAGAATTCCCAGCAGCGTGTCGGACGCCAGTGGTTGCCGTTGTTGCAACGTCACCAGCAATACCGCCAGCAACAAGCAGCCTACCGTGACGGCAACGGTCGGGCTGACATCCAGCAGAAAACCCAGTGCCACGCCGAGCAATGCGGCATGGGACAGCGTGTCGCCGAAATAGGCCATGCGTCGCCAGACCACGAACGAACCCAACGGCCCCGCAACCAGCGCCAGGGCCAGACCTGCAAGCAGGGCAAAGAGCAGAAAATCAGCCATGCTTGCAGCTATCTCCATGAACGTGGGTAGGGGCCGACGGGGCCGCGCTGACCACCGAGCCATGCAGGTCGTGAGCGTGGTCGTGATGGTGGTGATAAATCGCCAGGCTTTGTGCGTTCTTTCCGAACAGTTCGACGAACGCCGGATCGCCACTGACCTGCTCGGGATGCCCGGAGCAGCAAACATGACGGTTCAGGCACACCACCTGGTCGGTGGTGCTCATCACCAGATGCAGATCGTGGGAGACCATCAAAACGCCGCAACCATGACGGTCGCGCAAGCGTGTAATCAGGCTGTAGAGCTCGGCTTGACCGGCCACATCGACACCTTGCACCGGCTCATCGAGCACCAGCAATTCCGGCTCGCGCAGCAATGCCCGCGCCAGTAGCACCCGCTGCATTTCGCCACCGGAAACACTTTGCACCGGGCTGTCGATGACCTGTTCGGCACCGACTTCCTTAAGGGCGGCCAACGCCCGAGCGCGGTCCACGCCCGGGACCAGACGCAAGAAGCGCAGCACCGACAGCGGCAGGGTCGGATCAACATGGAGTTTTTGCGGCATGTAACCGACGCGCAACTTCGGCTTGCGCCAGACGCTGCCGCTGTCCGGTTTCAGCAAACCGAGCACCGCGCGCACCAGCGTGGTTTTGCCGGCACCATTGGGGCCGATCAAGGTGACGATCTGCCCCGGTTCGACGCTCAGCTCGATGTTGTCCAGCACGTTTTGCCCGGCAAAGGTGACAGCCACCTGCTCGAGGCGAATCAGCGCGTTGCTCATCAAGCCCCCTGGCAACCCGAGCAGAGACCGATCACTTCAACGGTCTGGGCCTCGACGATGAATCCGACATCTTTGGCGCTATTGATGATCGCGTCGCTGATGGATTTCTGTTCGAGTTCGATGGCGGCGTGGCATTCGCGGCAGATCAGGAACTGGCCTTGGTGGGCGTGTTCCGGGTGATTGCAGCCGACAAAGGCGTTCAGCGAGGAGATGCGGTGCACCAAACCGTTTTCCAGCAGGAAATCCAGTGCGCGGTACACTGTCGGAGGCGCGGCGCGGCGGCCGTCCTGCTCGCTGAGCACCGCCAGAATGTCATAGGCACCCAACGGTTTGTGGCTTTGCCATACCAGTTCCAGCACCCGCCGGCGCAAAGCGGTCAGGCGCAGCCCCTGACGTGCGCACAAGGCATCGGCCTCAGACAGTGCGCTATGAACGCAATGAGAGTGGTCGTGGGGACGGCTGGCAATCGGTGTTTTAGGCATGAGCGGCGACGAGTTTTGTGAGAGACGTTATTATGTTACCCGTTCTCGCCTCTTCGAGTGGTCATCGTGTCCCGACTTTTTTCTATCTTTGTCGCATTTGTCGCAACTTTTCTGCTGATTGGCTCAGCTCAAGCCGAGGTCAAAGTCCTCACCAGCGTCAAGCCCCTGCAGCTGATCGCCGCTGCGGTACAGGACGGTGTAGCAGTTCCGGAAGTCTTGCTGCCGCCTGGCGCCTCGCCCCATAACTATGCCCTGCGCCCTTCCGACGTACGGAAAGTGCAATCGGTGGATCTGGTGTACTGGATCGGCCCGGACATGGAAGGTTTCCTGCCTCGCGTGCTGAAAGGTCGTACGCTGCCCAGCGTCGCGGTGCAGGACTTGCCTGGCCTGAAACTGCGACATTTCGCCGAAGATAACCATTCCCACGCCGAAGAAGCCGACGAGCATGACCACGATCACCGCCCCGGTAGCCTGGATGCACACTTGTGGTTGTCACCGATCAACGCCCGAGTGATCGCCACCAAAATGGCCGCCGATCTGAGCGCCGCCGATCCGGCCAACGCGGTGCGCTACCAGAGCAACCTCAAGGCATTCGATGAGCGCCTGGATGCTTTAGACCTGCGCCTGAAGGCCCGTCTGGCGGGTATCGCGGGCAAGCCATATTTCGTGTTCCACGAAGCCTTCGACTACTTCGAAGACGCTTACGGCCTCAAGCACACCGGTGTGTTCAGTGTCGCTGCCGAAGTGCAGCCCGGCGCCCAACACGTGGCAGCGATGCGCACGCGGTTGCAGGAAGTCGGCAAGACCTGCGTGTTCAGCGAGCCTCCGCTGCGCCCACGCCTGGCAGAAACCCTGGTGGCCGGGCTGCCGGTGAAACTGGCGGAACTGGATGCATTGGGCGGGTACACGCCAGCGACCGCTCAAGGGTATGAGCAGGTGTTGGAAAAGCTGGGGAATGATTTGGCGGGGTGTCTGGAGTCGTTGTAAGCGTCCCGTAGAACTGTGGCGAGGGGGCTTGCCCCCGTCGGGCTGCGAAGCAGCCCCACATGAGCCCCCCAATGAATTGCTGGGGAGCGCTTCGCACTGGAGCGCCAGCCCGGTCCAACGGGGGCAAGCCCCCTCGCCACAATTTAGAGGGCGAAAGGCAGCGGTGTGTGGACCTTCTGCCGCTGCATCAGCCGCAACTGAAATTCCATAGGATCGTGAATCAACACGTCCTGCCCGGCGAAAGACTCCGCGGCGATCAACCGCGACAACCAGAACCGTACGCATGCCACGCGCAGCATGGTCGGCCATAGCTCGGCTTCGGCAGCGGTAAACGGTCGAAGCGCGGCATAAGCGCCCAGCAATGCCCGCGCCCGAGCGCCATCAAGCTGCCCTTGTTCGTCCGAACACCAATCGTTCAAGGCAATCGCCACGTCATAGAGCATCGGCCCCGAACAGGCGTTGTAGAAGTCGATCAACCCGGTCAGGTGCGTGCCTTCGAACATTGCGTTATCGCGGAACAGGTCCGCATGGATGTTGGCTCGCGGCAGCGCCAGAATTTTCGTCTTCTGCTGTGTGATCTCATCCAGCGCCCGTTGCAGCAAATCGCTTTGCTCGGCATTCAGATGCGAAAGCAACTGCGTGCCCTCCTCCAGCATCCAGTCCAGGCCGCGATCGGTTTTGCGTTTGATCATGTTTGCCTGGGTCGCCAGGTGCAGATGAGCCAGCAGCTCGCCGACCTGAGCGCAATGCTGCGCGTTGGCGTCCTTGATGTGCTTGCCCGCCAGACGAGGTTGCAGCAGCGCAGGTTTACCGGCCAGTTCGCGCAACGCGACGCCGTCGGTGGTGCGCAAGGCATAAGGCACCGGCAGGTCAGCGTCGTGCAACACGTCGAGCAGCTCGATGAAGAACGGCATCTCCTGCACCGGACCGCGCTCGACCAGGGTCAGGACAAATTCGCCCTGCTCCAGGCTGATAAAGAAATTGGTGTTTTCACTACCGGCGGCGATCCCCTGGAAATCAAGCAGGCGGCCGAGCCCGTAAGGGGCGAGAAAGGTTTCCAGCTCGGGCCGAGCCAGGGGGGTGAACACAGACATGGTTAAAACTGCCAGTACGGGCGCCGCGACTGCCGGCGCCGATTTAAGTTAGGAGCGGTTTACCACTCAAATATTTTCCACGACGGAATCAGCATATCCGGCTGGTCCGAGCGGATGAAGTTACCGTCCGAGCCATCAGCGCGCACCAGGAAATACGGTTTACCGCCTTTCGGGGTCACCTTGATGGCATACAAAAAACCATTTTGCCGATATTCCTGAATGGTTTTGTCACCTTCCGTGCGGATTGTTACATCCGGGTCCGCCGAGGGCGCGTCGTCCGCCGCCATGACAGCCAATGGGGTGATTGCAAACAAGCCAGCCAGCAACAAGCGATTTAGTGTGCGCATGATAACCTTGTCCCTTTGTCGTCAACGGTCCCGCTATTCTAGCGCCGGACCCGCCGAAAAGGTTGATCCTGCTCATGAGCCAAGCCCCCCTCGTCCTGGTGGACGGTTCTTCTTATCTGTACCGCGCCTTTCACGCGCTGCCACCGCTGACCACGTCCAAAGGCCTGCCGACCGGAGCGGTCAAGGGCGTACTGAACATGCTCAAGAGTCTGCGCAAGCAGTATCCGGACAGCCCGTTCGCCGTGGTATTCGACGCCAAGGGCGGGACGTTCCGCGACGAGATGTTCGCCGAATACAAGGCCAATCGCCCAAGCATGCCTGACGACATGCGGGTCCAGATCGAGCCGCTGCACGCCAGCGTCAAGGCCCTGGGCTTTCCATTGCTGTGCGTGGACAACGTCGAAGCCGATGACGTGATCGGCACCCTGGCCCGCAGCAGCGCGGCCGCCGACCGTCCGGTGGTGATCTCCACCGGCGACAAGGACATGGCGCAACTGGTCGACGGGCACATTACCTTGGTCAATACGATGACCGGTAGCGCGCTGGACGTGGAGGGCGTGAAGGAGAAATTCGGCGTCGCTCCCGAGCAGATCATCGATTATCTGGCACTGATGGGCGATTCGTCCGACAACATCCCGGGCGTTCCGGGTATTGGCCCCAAGACCGCTTCCGGCCTGCTGGTCGGCGTGAATGGCGGCCTGACCGAGCTCTATGCGCAGCTCGACATCGTCCCGTCCCTGCCGATTCGCGGCGCCAAAACCCTGCCGGCCAAGCTCGAAGAACATAAGGAAATGGCCTTTCTTTCTTATCGGTTGGCAACCATCAAGATCGACGTGCCGCTGGACGTCGGTCTCGATGACCTGCAAATGGGCAAGCCGGATCACGACAAGCTCGCCGAGCTCTACACCCTGCTGGAATTCAAAAGCTGGTTCGAAGAGAACCAGCGTGACGCCAAGCGCTCGGGGCAGGACATTGTCGAGGTCGCCCAGGAACAGCCGGACGCTGCCGAAGCGAAGTACGAAACCATCCTCGACCAGAAGCACTTCGAGGCCTGGCTGGACAAGCTCGACAAGGCGCCGTTGATCGCCTTCGTCACCGAAACCAACGGCAGCGATGCACAACATGCACAACTGGTGGGTCTGTCGTTTTCCGTCGCGGCCAACGAAGCGGCCTACATTCCGCTGACCCATTCCTACATGGGCGTGCCGGAGCAACTGGATCGCGACACGGTGCTGTTGGCGTTGAAACCGCTGCTGGAAAACCCGAACAAACTGAAAGTCGGCCAACACGCCAAGTTCGAAACCAATATCCTCGCCAACTGCGCCATCGGTGGCGATCAGAACAACGGGATTATTGTTCAGGGTATTGCCTACGACACCATGCTCGAATCTTACGTCCTGGACTCGACGGCCACCCGCCACGACATGGACAGCCTGGCGCTCAAGTACCTGGGCCAAAGCAAGACCGACATTCAAGGGATCGCGGGCAAAGGCGTCAAACAGCTGAGTTTCGACCAGATCTCTCTTGAGCTGGCAGGCCCCTATGCTGCCGAAGATGCCGATGTCACCTTCCAGTTGCACCTGGCTTTGCAGGAAAAACTGGCAGCAACGCCAAGCCTGGGCAAAGTGCTCAACGAGATTGAAATGCCGCTGATGCCGGTTCTGGCCCGAATCGAACGCCAAGGCGCGCTCGTGGATGCCAACCTGCTGGGCATCCAGAGCGTCGAACTGGGCGATAAACTGGTCGCCCTTGAGCGCGAGGCCTTTGCCATTGCCGGTGAAGAATTCAACCTGGGTTCGCCGAAGCAACTGGGCGTGATTCTCTACGAAAAACTCGGCTTGCCCGTACTCAGCAAAACCGCCAAGGGCCAGGCCTCGACTGCCGAAGCGGTGTTGGCCGAATTGGCCGAACAGGACTACCCGCTGCCAAAGGTGCTGATGCAATACCGCTCGCTGAGCAAGCTCAAGAGCACCTACACCGACCGTTTGCCAGAGCAGATCAACGCTCGCACCGGGCGCATTCATACGTCTTACCAGCAAGCCGTCGCCGCCACCGGGCGCTTATCGTCCATCGACCCGAACCTGCAGAACATTCCGATCCGTACCGCCGAAGGTCGTCGGATTCGTCAGGCGTTCGTCGCGCCGAAAGGCTACAAGCTGCTGGCCGCGGACTACTCGCAAATCGAACTGCGGATCATGGCGCATCTGGCCAAGGATGAAGGCTTGCTGCACGCCTTCCGCAACAACCTCGATGTACACCGGGCAACGGCCGCAGAGGTGTTTGGCGTCGAACTGGACGCGGTCACCAATGATCAGCGTCGCAGCGCGAAAGCCATCAACTTCGGTTTGATCTACGGCATGAGCGCGTTTGGCCTGGCCAAGCAGATCGGCGTAGACCGCAAACAGTCCCAGGCCTACATTGATCGCTACTTCGCCCGTTATCCCGGCGTACTGGAATACATGGAGCGCACGCGCGCGCAGGCCGCCGAGCAAGGTTTCGTCGAAACCATCTTTGGTCGTCGCTTGTACCTGCCGGAAATCAACGCGAAAAACCAGGCCCTGCGCAAAGCTGCGGAGCGCACGGCGATCAACGCCCCGATGCAAGGCACCGCGGCAGACATCATCAAGAAAGCCATGGTAACGGTGGATAACTGGCTGACATCGTCAGGCCTGGACGCCAAAGTCATCCTGCAGGTACACGATGAATTGGTGCTTGAGGTGCGTGAGGACCTGATCGACCAGGTGCGTGAGGACATTCGCGTGCACATGAGTAGCGCAGCACAGCTGGATGTACCGCTTCTGGTCGAGGTAGGCGTAGGCAATAACTGGGATGAGGCGCACTGAACGGCCTGAAAGACGCCGGTGCTGCGGCCTTATGCCGCAGCACAAAATAACGAAGGGCTATAGTGCGGAAAATGACATCGATTATTTCCAATGGTTTTTGAAAATAGTCTGAACTAAATCCGTGAACCGCCACTCAGAGATACTGAATGGCTGGTGAAGCCCTTCGATGCTCCTATGTTGTGTTAAGTGTTGGCAGATATCTGGACCCCGCCCTAGCGGTCCGGAGCTTGAACCCCGGAACTTCTCCCTCCCCATATGAAGTCCGGGGTTTTTTTTGCCTGGCTTTTCACCTGTAAAGCCTTACTCGGCAGCCTCGCTGCCCTTGTCCGCCAACTCCATCCAGCCCGCCAATACAGTGTAGGCGTCTTCCAGACCCAAGCGTTTGGGTGCCGAAAACAGCTGGATAGTGATCGTATCGCCCCAGCCCTTGCGGATTTCCGACTGAACCTTGAGCAGCACGTTTTTCGCCGCGCCGTAGGTCAGCTTGTCTGCCTTGGTCAGCAAAATATGCATCGGCATGCCGCTGGCGACAGCCCAATCGAGCATCAGCAGGTCGAAATCGGTCATTGGATGACGGATGTCCATCATCAGAATCAAACCTTTCAAACTCTCGCGGCCGCCCAGATAGGCTTCGAGGTGACGCTGCCAGTGCATCTTCAACGGGATTGGTACTTTCGCATAACCGTAACCCGGGAGGTCGACCAGACGGCGTTCATCGTCTAGCTTGAAGAAGTTCAACAGCTGCGTGCGACCCGGTGTTTTCGAGGTCCGCGCCAGGCTGGCGTGTGTCAGGGTGTTCAACGCGCTGGACTTGCCGGCGTTGGAACGCCCGGCGAAGGCCACTTCAAAGCCTTCGTCGTCGGGGCATTGGTCGACTTTGGCGGCGCTGAGCATGAAGGTGGACTGTTGGCACAGACCGAGGATGGGGTTCTTGAGTTGCATGGGATTTCCGATGTGGGCGGCGCCGGGAATGGACGCGGCAAGCAGTGTCGTTTCCGTTTCAGTGACGCCAGTATATAATGCCGCAGATTTTGTGTGCGCTTTGTCCCAGCGTAGGATGAAGTTCACGAGAGCGATTAACCTTGATTGCGCACTAGAACGCAGCACGCTCTCAACCCTGAAAAGGTCGTTTTATGACGAAATGGCTGCTAGCTGCCGGTGTCTTGATGCCGCTTTACAGCGCTCAGGCTACACAGGATCCGGAAGCTGTGTACAACCGTGTTTGTGGTGCCTGTCATTCCGGCCAACTACCCATGGCGCCCCGCAAGGGCGATCAGGAAGCTTGGACGCCGAGGTTGGCGAAAGGTATGGAGACGCTGGTGCAACACGTGACCCAGGGTTTCAAGGCGATGCCGCCGCGTGGTTTGTGCATGGACTGCAGTGCCGAGGATTACCGAGCCATCATCCAGTGGATGAGCGAGTAAACCCGGTCCATAACTCTTTAACCCTTAGCCGTAGTTGGATTAGCTGATGAACAAATTGATCGTGAGTCTGCTGTTGACCGTGGGGATCTCCGGCATTGCCCATGCTGCAGGTGATGCGACTGCTGGTCAGGCGAAAGCCGCAGTATGTGGCGCCTGTCATGGCCCGGATGGTAATAGCATGGCGCCTAACTTTCCGAAACTGGCAGGTCAGGGCGAGCGTTATCTGAACAAGCAGCTGCACGACATCAAGTCCGGCAAACGCCAGGTACTGGAAATGACCGGCTTGCTGACCAACCTGAGCGATCAGGACCTGGCTGATATCTCCGCCTACTTCGCCAGCCAGAAAGGCAGCGTTGGCGCCGCCGACCCGAAAGTCGTGGCTCGCGGTGAAGCACTGTTCCGTGGCGGTGATCTGGCCAAGGGCCTGCCAGCTTGCACTGGTTGCCACTCTCCAGATGGCAAGGGCAACGCAGCTGCCGGCTTCCCGCATCTGGGCGGCCAGCATGCCCAGTACGTTGGCAAGCAATTGACCGACTTCAGAAAAGAAGAAGGTGGCCGCACCAACGACGGCGATACCAAACCGATGCAGAGCATCGCTAAAAAGCTGAGTGACGAAGATATCGCCGCAGTCTCCAGCTATATTCAAGGCTTGCACTGAGATCGATCGAACAAGCGTTGCTGGAGATGTACATCTCTTGCAACGTTAACACTCGATTAATCCGTCGATGCAAACATAAAAAGGGTAGCTTTGGCTGCCCTTTTTTGTGGCCGCTGCCGTTACACTACAAACTCAAGCCCGCCAGGATCTGTCTGAAAACAGGTCGCGCGAGGCGACCCAATTTGTCCAGGAGTAAAGCATGCGTAATCTGATCATCAGCGCCGCACTCGTCGCTGCCAGCCTGTTCGGCATGACTGCCCAAGCCGCCGAAAAACCCGAAGCGCCCTATGTCGAACTGAGCAATCCGGTCCCGGTGGCCGCGCCTGGCAAAATCGAAGTCGTGGAGCTGTTCTGGTACGGCTGCCCGCATTGCTATGCCTTCGAACCCGTCATTAACCCATGGGTTGAAAAGCTACCTTCCGATGTGAACTTCGTGCGCATTCCGGCCATGTTTGGCGGCCCTTGGGACGCACACGGCCAAATGTTCCTGACCCTTGAAGCCATGGGCGTCGAAAGCAAGGTTCACGCGGCAGTTTTCGAAGCGATTCAGAAAGAACACAAAAAACTGACCGACAAAGAAGACATGGCGGACTTCCTGGCGACCCAAGGTGTAGACAAGGACAAGTTCCTGGCCACCTTCGACTCTTTCGCCATCAAGGGCCAGATCAACAAAGCCAAAGAACTTGCAAAGAAATATGAAATCACCGGCGTGCCTACCATGATCGTCAACGGCAAGTATCGCTTTGACATCGGCTCTGCCGGCGGTGCCGAACAAGCGCTGAAACTGGCCGACCAACTGGTTGCCAAAGAGCGAGCGGCAACCAAGGCCGTCGCCAACTAAGCGCGGCACCTGCCATGCGCCGCTGGGGAACTGAACGCATCGTTGGCCTGCATCATCCGCGGGTCAACGAGCATCACCTGGAATCGGGGTTGCCCGTGGACAGCCGTCTGCGTTTGCTCAGTTTCAATATCCAGGTCGGCATCAGTACCGAGCGCTATCGGCACTATCTGACCCGCGGCTGGCAGCATCTGTTGCCACACACCGGGCGCGCCGACAACCTGCAGAAAATCGGTAATCTGCTGGGCGACTTCGATCTGGTCGCCTTGCAGGAAGCCGATGGCGGCAGCCTGCGATCAGGCTACGTCAATCAGGTCGAACACCTGGCGCAGCTCGGTGCCTTCCCCTACTGGTATCAACAACTCAATCGCAATCTCGGTCATCTCGGCCAGCACAGCAATGGCGTGCTCAGCCGCCTGCGCCCGTGGGCGATTGAAGATCATCCACTGCCGGGGCCCAAGGGTCGCGGGGCCATTCTGGTGCGCTTCGGCGAAGGTCCGGAAGCGCTCGTGGTGGTGATGATGCACCTGGCGCTGGGCGCCCGCGCCCGTAGCCTGCAACTGGCCTACATCCGCGAGTTGATCGGCGGTTATAAACACCAGGTGCTGATGGGCGACATGAACACCCATGCCAGTGACTTGCTGCAAAACTCCCCGTTGCGTGATTTGGGCCTGCTCGCGCCGCAACTGGAAGCGACCTTTCCCAGCTGGCGCCCGCAGCGCTGCCTGGACCATATTCTGCTCAGCCCCACTCTGACCCTTGAAAAGGTCGAAGTGCTGGCACAGCCCATTTCCGATCACCTGCCGGTCGCGGTAGAGATTCGTCTGCCGGGTTCGCTCACGGCCGATGCATTGCCCGCGTTGAGTCCTGCCTGAATGAGCGACGAAACACAGCGCTGGAAAGAGAAATACCTCAAAAGCATCGAACAACAAGAAAAGCTGGAACGTCGATGGGACGCCCGGCTCGACTTGCTGCGTCGCGGGCTGGTGCGCAGTACCCTGGCCGCGGAAGGCACCGATCGCGCCGTTGACCAATGCATGAAGGAAATGCGCGAAGTCGTACGCACCGATGACATGGACGCCGGCCTGGCAGCCTTGCTGCCGCGCCTGGAAAAAGCCGTACTCGACTCCGAGCAACGCCGGGAAACCCGGGTCGATCAAGTCAGTGCCGCCCTGACGGCGCTGGTCTCTCAGCTGCAAGCGTTGCCGCTGCCCCGGGAAGTGAGCCAACCGCTGAAAAAATTCGCCAAACAGCTGGACGGACGCGTAGGCCAAGCTCGCGAAATTCCATTGCTGCTCAGCGAGCTGAGTGGCTTGCAAGGCAAAGCCTTGAACCTGCTGGAGAACCCTGCCGAACCTGATCGTCCGGGCTTCCTGCAGCGGTTGTTCGGCAGGGAAACGGAAGAGACCGCGCCACAGCTCGCCGCCTCCGAATCGCAAATGCCAACCCCGCAACCTGTCGAATCGGTTGCAGTACCGGCCGAGCCCCCACAAGCGATGGCCAATCTCTCGCCGGGCGCCGATAAACCGCAAGGGGTATTGCCAACCGTAGAAGCCGCCCTACCCGCCGCTGCACACCCTGAGCCACCGCCAATTCAGGCGCCAACAGCAATGGCACCTGAGGCTGAAGTCGTGGCATTTGTCCCGCCCGTCCTTGAGCCAGAAGCTACTAACAGCCAGGTCCCGGAATTACAAACCCGACCGAATATCGAGCAACCACAAGAACCGGTTCAAGCGGTTACCCTATCGGCCACTCAGGCTCAGTCGGCAATCAACCCCGATGAACTGACTCCGATGGCCATCGATCCAGAGCAGCCCGAGCAGCCCGAGCAGCCCGAGCACGATATTCTGTATGCGCTGCCGGACTCGCCGGAGCCGTCCTACAGCTCTGTCGCCAAGCATATCGAAGATACGCTGCTGGGCCTTCTCGATGACCTGACGCTGCCCGAGCGCCATCGTCCGCAAGCCGAGGCGATGCGTGATCGTCTTCAAAATGGCTTGAACTGGTATGAATTGCTACCGATTCTCGATGACCTGGCAACCTTGATGCTGGCGATCACCGACAGCGGCCAGCACGAATTCGAAGCCTATCTGCAGCAACTCAACGAACGCCTCGAGTCATTTCAGAGCAACCTGCAAGCCGCGAGCGACGGCCACGCCGACAACCGCTCGGCCGCGCGGGAAATGGACACGCAGATTCGCGAGCAAGTCGACGGCTTGCAAAGCAGCATGCAGGAAGCGGCAGACCTTGATGACCTCAAGCACGTGCTGGAAAACCATCTCGAAGGCCTGCTCGGCACCATGGACCAACACCAGAAGCAGCGTGACGAGCGTGAGCAGGAAGTAGCAGCCCGCCTGCAAAGCCTGGCCGAAAGGGTTGCCCACATGGAGCAGGAAGCCCTGGGCTACCGCGAGCATCTCGAAGAGCAGCGCCAGAAGGCGTTGATCGATCCATTGACCAGCCTGCCGAATCGAGCAGCCTGGAGCGAACGCCTGGAGCACGAAATAGGCCAATGGCAACAACATGGCAATACCCTGTTGCTGGCAATGCTCGACCTCGACCATTTCAAACGCATCAATGACAACTATGGCCATCTGGCGGGCGACAAGGTACTGAAAATCATCGCCAACGTGCTACGCAAGCGTCTGCGCGGGACTGATTTTATTGCCCGATTTGGCGGTGAGGAGTTTGTGCTATTGATGCCTGCCACACTTCCTATGGTCGGCGCGAAACTACTGGAAACCTTGCGCGCATCGATCGAAGCCTGCCCGTTCCACTTCAAGGGCGAGCGAGTCACCGTCACTATTTCCATGGGACTGACCGCCTTCAGATCGGGCGAACATAGCGATCTTGTGCTTAAAAGAGCTGATCAGGCGCTATATCGGGCGAAAAATAATGGCCGGAATCGAATAGAACTGGGCTGATAGCTAATTGTTCCATTTTGTTTAAAACAGCACTTTTTGCCCTCTGCGCGCAAGGCAATACCGTTACACTGTTGCATTATTGTCTTGCGTGTACTGCCTCCCGCCATGAAATGTCTTGTTCTTATTGCGTCGCTGCTTCTATTAGCCGGTTGTGCCAGCGGCCCCCGAATCGATACCAGTCACCCTTCAGCCAATCACGACAGTCGCATTCAGTTCGTGGTGATGCATTACACCTCCGCATCCCTGGAGACTTCGCTGCAATTGCTGACCCATGGTGAGGTCAGCAGTCACTACCTGATTAGCGACGACAAGCGCGCCACTATTTATAAGCTGATGGATGAAAATTTCCGGGCCTGGCACGCTGGCGAAAGCGAATGGCAAGGCCGGACCTGGCTGAACTCCAGCTCCATTGGTATCGAGATCGTTAATCAGGGCTTTGAGGACACCCCGAACGGGCGTCTCTGGTATCCCTACAGCGAAGCCCAGATTCAGTCGATGATCTTCCTGCTCAAGGACATCAGCAAGCGCCAGGGCATCAGCCCCCGCCATATCATTGGCCATAGCGACATCGCACCGATGCGCAAGCTCGACCCCGGCCCGCTGTTCCCCTGGAAACGCCTGGCTGCCGAAGGCCTGGGGATCTGGCCGAACGAGCAGGCCGTGGCGCGGCAGCAAGCGCAGTTCGCCGTGCAACTGCCAAGCATCAGTTGGTTTCAGGGGCAGCTTGCCCGCTTCGGCTATGCCACGCCGCAAACCGGCGAACTGGATGTAGAAACACGCAATGTACTGGCCGCCTTTCAGCTGCATTTTCGCCCTTCCCGTTTCGACGGTACACCGGACGCACAAACCGCGGCGATTCTTCAGGTGTTGAATCAGACAAAATAATGACGCCCGCCCGACGGTCAGCGCTTTTTCCAAATCAGCAGCTATAACTCATTGGTAATTCTTCGGATATTCCATGATGCCTGCTGCTCGGGAGAGACTGCATAGCTGGTTCTATCGCCCTTGGTTTTTGGCGATGCTGGCTACTGCCTTGAGCGCAATGCTTCTAACGGTTGGCAGTTTGTTCGTGGCGATGAATCAAGTCGAGCACAACGAAAGCCAGGAAATGAATGCCCAGGGAGAACGCTTTCTGGTCCGTCTGGAGCAGTTGTTCGGGCAATTGCGCGAAAGCCTCGATGACCTGGAAGCCCAACCGCTGCGAGGTTGCGATGACGAAATGATCGCCACTTTGCAGCAGGTCAGCTTCAATTACCGCTTCGTTTATGAAGCCGCTTATATGGACACTTCGCGAACCTGCTCCAACCGCCCCCGCCAGGAAGGGGTATCGCTGATCCGACCGCCGGACATCAAGGGCCCCATCTACAGCTACTGGCTGAACACCACCACTGAACCCGATGAGAACCGCGCCGCACTGATGCTTGGGCGTGGCAATTTCCGGGTGGCGACGTCCCGGGGGCATTTGACCGACATGGTCGATCTGTCTCCGGGGAGCAGCCTGTTGGTGGTGCTCGATCACGGCACCCGGGCGATTCCGGTACTCGGTGTCGCGCAGGCCTGGCCCCCCGCAGAACCCTGGCCCCCGAAAAGCCGTGATGCGCTGCAAGTCACCCACACCCGCCTGATTTACCGAATGCCCACTAACACCCCCGAATACCAACTGGTACTGATCACCCCACGCACCGGAATACATGTGCCGGCAGTATGGTGGTGGCTACTGCCGGCCAGCCTGGCGCTGAGTGCCTGTGTAGGCATTCTGGTGTTTTTGCTGGTGCGCCAGCGTCAGTCGCTGGATGCCGAACTGCAAGGCGCCATACGGCGAGGCGAGCTACAGGTGTTGTATCAACCGATCTTCGACCTCGACAGCCGCAACTGCGTCGGCGCCGAAGCCCTGCTGCGCTGGCGAAGGCCGGACGGCACACTGACCAGTCCCGACCTGTTCATTCCGATGGCGGAGAATACCGGCCAGATCCGCCAGATGACCGACTTCGTATTGCAGCGCCTGCTGGAACAGCTCGGGCAACTGTTGCGGTCCAATCCGCAACTGTACATTTCGGTCAACCTGGCAGCCTGCGATGTCATGGTGCCGCGTATCGGTCAGGTGATGGCGCGTCTGCTGAGCATGCACCGAGTGGCAGCCAGGCAGATTGCCTTTGAGGTGACCGAGCGCGGATTGGTGGATGTGGTGGTGGCCAGAGAAAACCTGCAAGCCCTGCGGGATGTCGGGCATCAAGTGCTGATCGACGACTTTGGCACCGGCTATTGCAGCCTCGCCTATCTGCAAACCCTACCGGTGGACTGCCTGAAAATCGACAAGGCGTTTATCGACGCGCTGGGCCATGATGCCGCCAGCAGCGGCGTGGCACCGCACATCATTCGCATGGCTCAGGCCCTGCAACTCAAGGTGATTGCAGAAGGCATCGAACATGAAGCCCAAGCGGTGTTTCTGAGCAGCGAAGGGGTGAAGTTCGGCCAGGGTTGGTTGTTCGCCCACGCACTGAGTGCCGTGCAGTTCATCGAACTGATTACCCGTGGCCGCCGACTGAACACCCGACGTCTGGATGACGAAGCCTGAATGGCCCCGGCTTATATCGCCAGTGCCATGTAGAACTGCGTGCCCTGCCCGGGCCGCGAGTAAACACCCATCCGCCCGCCATGCAGCTGCACGATTTCCTTACACAGCGCCAGACCGAGCCCGGCACCGCCCTTTTTGCGGCCGACCTGGACAAAGGGCTCGAAGATCCGCCCTTGCTGGCCGTAAGCAATGCCTTCGCCGTTGTCCTCGACGCTGATAATCATCCGCTCTCCATGGCGCCGGGCCTGCAAGCGTATCAGTCCATCAGGGGAGGTATGGCGCAAGGCGTTGTCGATCAGGTTGTCGAGCACCCGCTCCAGTTGCGCCTGATCGGCTTGCAGCCGCGGCAGCGGTCCCTGCACTTCCACCAGCAACTCAATGCCTTTCTCCTGTGCCGGGCCGGCAAAACGTATCTGGGCCTGATCCAGCAAGTCTTCGATGGAGCACGGTGCCAGCGTGAGTTTTTGCAGGCCGTTTTGATAGCGAGAGAAATTCAGCAGGTCGTTGATCAACTGCATGAGGCGCTGCATTTCTTCGTTGACGGTGTCCAGCAGGTCAGCTTCGCGGGAGTCTTCGGCAAAATGCGTCCGCTCGCGGAAAAGGCCGAATGCCATGTGCATCCCGGTAACCGGTGTGCGCAACTCATGGGAAGCGCGCAAGACGAACTCGCTGCGTACCCGTTCGAAGGCACGCTGTTCGGTGACGTCATGCAACACCATCACCGCGCCGAGAATATGACCCTGGGTATGGCTCACCGGCGTCAGGCTATAGGTCAGCAATCGCGACTCCCCATCGACCTCGATACTCAGGTCTTCCGGCGCTCGTTCCAGAGTGCCGCCGCGCAACACCAACTGCAGTTGTTCATCAAGCTCGGGACGCTCAAGCGCCGAACCCAGCCCTTGGCCGAGACGATCGGTGTCCCAGCCTAGCTGGCGCTGAGCCACCGGGTTGAGGTGCTCGAGATGACCTTGACGATCGATAATCAGCAAACCGTCGTCGATGCTGTCGAGCACCGCTTGCAAACGTTGCTGGCCGGCGAGCAATTCGTCGATATTGGTAGCCTGATGCTCACGCAAGGCTTCGGCCATGACACCGAAACGCCGGGTCAACTGATTCATTTCCACCGCCGAAGAAACCGGCAGGATCACTTCGAAATTGCCTTGGCCGATATTGTCAGCTGCCTGCACCAGAGCCTCGATCGGAGCCCCGAAACGCCGGGCGATCGCATGGGCGGTAATGAACCCGATGAACAACACCGCCACGCCGACCAACCCAAGCAGGCCGGCAATCAACAGTGCTCGCTCCCGGGCCTTGCGTTCGATCTCAGTGATGTTTTCCAGTGCGCGCTTCTGTTCAGAGATCAAACCGTTTCGCAACGCGTTGAATTTTTCCGTGAGATCCCCGCCATCACTGACTACCTGTACCTGAGCGTGGGAAAGATCAAAAGCCTGCAATAAGCTCTGATAATCAGCCTTGGCCTTTCTGAAACCATATTGGGCACCCTCGCCGGATGGCTCGCGAGCAATGCCTTCGTCCAGCAACTCAAGGACGTGCTGCCTGGATGCCTCGAACGCCGTAGGGTCAGGGTTCTCGCCAAGCACGATGATCAGTTGATCACCCAAGGTCTGACGCAGCTTCAATCCCAGATCCAGCGTGACGAAGTTGTCACGGATGAGGGCTTCCTGAGTCCCCGCCATCTGCATCACGCTGACCAGCCCGAGCAAGAGCCCAAGCAGCGCCACAGTAATCAGTGCGGAAATACTGAGAAACAGCCGGGTGCGCAACGTCATCGCCAGTTTCATCGGTTACGACTCACAGGTTGTACTGCTTGCGTTTGCGGTACAGGGTCGAAGCATCGATACCCAGAGTCTTGGCCGCCTGGTCCAGCGTGTCGGCCGTGGCGAGGACCGCGCCAATGTGAGCTTTCTCCAACTCATCCAGGCTCAACGCAGCGCCGATGCGCGGCGTGTGGTTGGTCGGGGTCTCGGCCATGCCCAAGTGGCTGAGCTCGACCCGCTCCTGCGGACAAATAATGCTCGCGCGCTCCACCACGTTGCGCAGTTCGCGAATGTTACCCGGCCAGCGGTAGCTGAGCAGCGCTTCGCGGGCCTCGTCGCTGAAACACCGGGCCGGACGCGAGTATTCCTTGACGAAGCGCGCCAGGAAGCGGTCTGCCAGGTTCAGAATGTCTTCCCTGCGCTCACGAAGCGGCGGCAGGTGCAAGGTGATGACGTTCAGGCGATAGAGCAAGTCTTCACGAAAACGACCATCGCGAACCATGTCTTCCAGGTTGAGGTTAGTTGCTGCGAGGATTCGCACGTCGGCGCGACGGGTCACCGGGTCGCCCACGCGTTCGTATTCCTTGTCCTGAATGAAACGCAGCAATTTTGGCTGTAAAATCAGAGGAAAATCGCCGATCTCGTCGAGAAACAACGTTCCGCCGTCGGCCTGATTGACACGCCCCAAGGTACTTTCGCTGGCACCGGTGAATGCGCCCCGGCTGTGGCCGAAAAGCTCGCTGTCCATCAACTCTGCAGTCAGGGATGGGCAGTTGATGGTGATGCAGGATTTCTTCTGGCGTTTGCTCCAGCCGTGAATGGCCTGTGACAGTTCACCTTTACCGGTGCCGGATTCGCCGAGAATCAGAATGTTGGCATCAGTACTGGCGACCTGGCGTGCGGTTTCCAGTACCACTTTCATGGCCGGACTGTGGGAATCCAGGCCCTCTTTGGGTTTGCGCACTTCACCTTCGAGGGCTTCCAGGCGTGCCGAAAGTTGCCGTACTTCCAGCTGTTTGGCAGTGGCCAAACGCAATTGATCGGGACTACAGGGTTTGACCAAATAGTCAGCTGCACCGGCCTGAATCGCATCCACGGCAGTGTCCACGGCCGAGTGAGCAGTGACGATCACCACCCGCATCCAGGGCGCCTGGATGCGCATTTGGGCCAGTACATCGAGCCCATTGTCTTCACCCAGACGCAAATCGAGGAAACACAGATCGAAAACCTGGCGCTGCAACAAGGCTTCGGCCTGAGCAGCACTGGTCGCGGTGGCCACGCTGTAGCCTTCGTCTTCGAGGCAATAGCGAAAGGTTCGAAGGATGGCGGACTCATCGTCCACCAGCAGAATGCGGCCTTGATGCTCAGTGGCTGATTCCATGTTCCTGCGCTCCTTTAAATTGTGGATTTTGGTTAGGCCCAGAGAAATCGGGCAAGTTGCATGATTGATTGTGGCCGATTTCAGTCAAATCAGCGGAGCTATCTACTTAATAACAAGCTAACCAACTGATTTATTTAATTTTTTATTAATGAGCCGTTCTTAGGCGATTGCCTGCGTCCCTTTCTGACATCTGCGCCCTTCCCTCAATTCCAAAAATATTGAAAGTTTTCATGAGTTCATCGTGCATTACGCACGACTTCAGTGACGCCATCGTGCAGGATGCGTCCAAAACGGTTTTTACTAACAATATAACTTATTGATTTTAAACGAATTAATTCCTATAAAAAGGTGGCATGCAGGCTGCAAGAGTCTGGGTAACAGGGCATTTAATGAACCAGCGCCCGCCAAAGATCACTACCCCAGCGTGGGAGGAACTTCAGGATGAATCGCCAAGGTGCCGCCCCATTGCGTATCTCGCCATTGCTTGTCCAGCAAGGCTTGTTTGCCCTGCTGGCGCTATTGATCACCTTGATTGGCGGCCAACAGTACTTGCGTTGGGAACAGAACCAACAGCCAGAGACGCCGCACCTGTCGATTCCACACACGCCTCAAACCCACTTCAGCGCCGTCAGCAGCAGCCTGGCTGATAACGACTCGATGCGAATGATGGACGTCGACCAGGCCCAGCCTGTGGATGAGATGCCTCAGGAACGTTGGGTGTTTTAAGCAAACGAACTTGGCGCACTCGACGCGCCGGGAAAAGCACCACAAGCAATACCTTTAAACAGAAAGCGTAAGGAGAATCACCATGTTGAGCTGGGCAATCACATTCTTGATCATTGCCATCATCGCTGCAGTACTGGGCTTCGGTGGTATCGCGGGCACCGCCACGGGTATCGCCAAGATTCTCTTTGTCGTATTCCTGGTGATGTTCATTGCTTCCTTCTTCTTTGGCCGTCGCGGCCGAGGCTGAACATGAGCAATTTCGTTAAAGACAGTGGCAGCCGCCCTGCTTCTGGGCGGCAGTGCCATGGCGATGCCGGCCAATAATGGCCAGATGCGCCAATGAATTGCTCAATTGATGGAACAACTAAAAAAGATCCAGACTGGTATTGAGTTTCGAAACACGAAAGAGGCCACAGCGCTTCTTTCCACTGCGCTACCCGAGGACGGTAGACGCATGACCAAGGGGTCGGGACGTTCTGACCGCTTCAGGGTCGGAGTGACCTACGGGTACAGGGAGTACCTGCGCAAGGGCCGGGTCAGGCACAGCTGCGACGCAAGTTCGCCGTGGCCTTGAGCGGCTCGACGAACTTGCGGAGAGCTTCAACGTGCAAAACGTTGATCTAGAGCACTCAGCTCATCTGTTTCTGCTGCATATTCCCCGCAAAACAGTTTCGCGGTATTTCTTCGTGACCGTATATCGAGAAAGCCCCGACTTTCACGAGAAGAAAATTCGCCGTCAAACGTAGGCATTTTCCCAAATTTTTACTTATTCAAAAAACATGAACCTGCGCTGAAATGGCCGGCTCACGGCACTTATGCCCGCCAAAATGTCGTATTCGAACCGGCTGGGACGCGGGTTTCGAATGAAAAATCTCATGCCGATTCGGCATAGGGTAGGCGTTTACGGCATTAGACGGCGCTTGCCAGCATCGGAATAGTTGCGCCTTTTTCGCTGCCTGAGAGCTGTAAATGCTCGCTCGCGGGGACCTTATACGGGGGTCGATGCAAGATTTGTTCGCCATTGCGCGTTTCAGTTCATGCATCAGCCTGAGTCAAACGCAAGTAAGGGTAAAGATATGAAGAAGGCAAAGCTTAGCCTCGCCTGGCAGATCCTCATCGGTCTGGTTCTGGGGATAGCAATTGGTGCACTGCTCAACCATTTCAGTGCCGAAAAGGCCTGGTGGATCAGCAACGTTCTGCAACCGGCAGGCGATATCTTTATCCGTCTGATCAAGATGATCGTGATCCCGATCGTGGTGTCCTCGCTGGTCGTCGGCATCGCTGGCGTAGGGGATGCGAAAAAACTCGGGCGTATCGGTCTCAAGACCATCATTTACTTCGAGGTCGTCACCACCATCGCCATTCTGGTCGGTCTGGTGCTGGCCAACGTGGTCCATCCGGGCAGCGGCATCGACATGAGCACCCTGGGTACGGTGGATATTTCCAAGTACCAGGCCACTGCCGCCGAGGTACAGCATGAACACGCGTTCATCCAGACCATCCTCAACCTGATCCCGTCGAACATCTTTGCGGCCATGGCCCGCGGCGAGATGCTGCCGATCATCTTCTTCTCCGTGTTGTTCGGTCTCGGTCTGTCGAGCCTGCAATCGGACCTGCGTGAACCGCTGGTGAAGATGTTCCAGGGCGTGTCGGAAAGCATGTTCAAAGTTACCCACATGATCATGAACTACGCCCCGATCGGCGTGTTCGCACTGATCGCGGTGACCGTGGCCAACTTCGGTTTCGCCTCTCTGCTGCCGCTGGCCAAACTGGTCGTCCTGGTTTACTTCGCCGTCGCCTTCTTCGCCTTTGTGGTGCTGGGCCTGATCGCTCGCCTGTTCGGTTTCTCGGTGATCAAGCTGATGCGCATCTTCAAGGATGAGCTGGTACTGGCCTACTCCACTGCCAGTTCCGAAACCGTGCTGCCGCGCGTGATCGAGAAGATGGAAGCCTACGGCGCGCCGAAAGCCATTTGCAGTTTCGTGGTGCCGACCGGCTACTCGTTCAACCTCGACGGTTCGACCCTGTACCAGAGCATCGCGGCAATCTTCATTGCCCAGCTCTACGGCATCGACCTGTCGATCAGCCAACAGTTGCTGCTGGTGCTGACACTGATGGTCACCTCCAAAGGCATCGCCGGCGTACCGGGCGTGTCCTTCGTGGTGCTGCTGGCCACCTTGGGCAGCGTCGGTATTCCTCTGGAAGGCCTGGCGTTCATCGCCGGTGTCGACCGCATCATGGACATGGCCCGTACCGCGCTGAACGTGATCGGCAACGCCCTCGCCGTGCTGGTCATCGCACGTTGGGAAGGCATGTACGACGACGCCAAGGGCCAGCGCTACTGGAACTCCCTGCCACACTGGCGCAGCAAGGAAAAGCTGCCGGCTGGCGAAATTTCCAGCAACTGACACAAAAACCTGCAGGAGCATGGCTTGTGTGGCGAGGGGGCTTGCCCCCGTTCGAGTGCGCAGCGCTCGCAAATTCGGGTCCGCTGCGCGGCCCAACGGGGGCAAGCCCCCTCGCCACAAGCCCGCCCCCACAAGGGCCACAAACAAACCCCGGAGAAATCCGGGGTTTGTCGTTTCTGTCTACCCCGCTATCATTCGCCGCATCTTCCGGGGGATTTGACTGATGCTTAATGGCCTGTGGCTTGGCTTCTTCATCGTGGCTGCCGTTTCGGCGCTGGCGCAATGGCTGATCGGCGGCAACGCCGGGATCTTCGCGGCGATGGTGGAAAGCATTTTCGCCATGGCCAAATTGTCGGTCGAGGTCATGGTCCTGTTGTTCGGCACCCTCACTCTCTGGCTGGGCTTTCTGCGAATTGCCGAGAAGGCCGGCATCGTCGAATGGCTGGCCAAGGCGCTGGGCCCGCTGTTCCTGCGCCTGATGCCGGAAGTGCCGGCCGGTCACCCGGCCATCGGCCTGATCACTCTGAACTTCGCCGCCAACGGCCTGGGGCTGGACAACGCCGCCACGCCGATCGGCCTCAAGGCAATGAAAGCACTGCAAGAGCTCAACCCCAGCGACACCATCGCCAGCAACGCGCAGATCCTCTTCCTGGTACTCAACGCCTCATCCCTGACCCTGCTGCCGGTGACCATCTTCATGTACCGCGCCCAGCAAGGTGCGCCCGATCCGACCCTGGTGTTCCTGCCGATCCTGCTCGCCACCAGTTGCTCGACCATTGTCGGCTTCCTGACCGTAGCGTTCATGCAGCGCCTGCGCGTCTGGGATCCGGTGGTGCTGGCGTATCTGATTCCCGGTGCCCTCGCCCTCGGTGGCTTCATGGCACTGCTGGCGACGCTCTCAGCGACCGCTCTGGCGGGCTTGTCATCGATCCTCGGCAACGTGACGCTGTTCGGGCTGATCATGCTGTTTCTGGTAATCGGTGCGTTACGCAAAGTGAAGGTCTACGAAGCGTTCGTCGAAGGCGCGAAAGAAGGCTTCGACGTCGCCAAGAACCTGCTGCCGTATCTGGTGGCGATGCTTTGCGCCGTGGGCGTACTGCGGGCGTCCGGAGCGCTGGATTTCGGCCTGGACGGGATTCGTCATCTGGTCGAGTGGGCCGGTTGGGACACGCGCTTCGTCGATGCGCTGCCGACGGCCATGGTCAAACCCTTTTCCGGCAGCGCCGCGCGGGCGATGCTGATTGAAACCATGAAGACCTCCGGGGTAGACAGCTTCCCGGCGCTGGTGGCGGCGACGATTCAGGGCAGTACCGAAACGACCTTCTATGTACTGGCGGTGTACTTCGGTGCGGTGGGCATTCAGCGGGCACGGCATGCGGTGGGCTGTGCATTGCTGGCGGAGCTGGCGGGTGTTCTTGGCGCGATCGGGGTGTGCTACTGGTTCTTTGGTTAAACCAAAGAACCCTGTGGGAGCGAGCCTGCTCGCGATGGCGGTTTAACAGCCAACAGAATTGTTGAATGTGCAGACCTCATCGCGAGCAGGCTCGCTCCCACATTGATGTGTGTAGGTCTTCAAGGCCTAAGCGGCGGCGCAACTTTCTGACCTTGCTCCACCGTCCAAGCCACCACCTGCGCCGTCAACTGGTCGCTGGCCAGGCCAAAACCGGTCACCACCGCCGGCACCTTCACATCGCTTAACGGCTGACGCACTTCAAAGCGTCGGCTGGCGAGGATTCGCTGGTCATACCCACGCACCAACAACGCATCCAGGCGCACGACCACGCTCGCCGCCGTGCCTTGGTACTCGGTCTGGAACGCTTGCAGGTTGCCACCCAGTTCCAGGTCCGCCTGGAAATTACTGTCATCGGTGCTGAGCAACGGCACGCGACCGTCACGCTGGAAACCATCGAGCAGACGATTACGCAACAGCACCGGTGCCGGATCGCTCCAGCGTGAAGCCTTGTAGCTGCTGATCAGATCACCCTGAGGGATTACGGCGATTTTCGGGTTGTTCAAGGCTTCGCTGGTTTGAGGCTTGGCCAGCCGCAACGACCAGCGCTGCGCCGTGCCGTGTTGGGCCGATGTGTCGCGCTGTGCCGACGGCAATCGATAGACATCGGACGGCTCGGTCTTGGGGAAAATCGAACAGGAAGCGACCAACGCAAAACCGGCGAGGAGGGCGAGATGAGCCAGCTTCATGGCGTGAACTCCTTGTTTTTGTCACTGCCCAGCAGGTAACCGCTGGGGTTGGCCTCAAGCCGCTGGGAAATGGTTCGCAGCGAGCTCAAGGTATCGCGCAGCTCGCGCACCGCCGGTGCAAGGCCATTGAGGCCCTGCATGCCACTGTTGAGGGAATCCTGATTGGCGGAGAGCAACGTGTTGATGGTCGCGCTGCTTTGTTCCAGGGACTTCATGGCTTGCTCGGCACTGCCGAACATCTGCTTGCCCTGATCGTTGAGCAGGCCGTTGGCGTTGCGCATCAACGCGGCGGTTTGTTCGAGTGTGGCGGAGGCCTGTTTACCGATCGACGCCAGTTGCTGCATGGCCTGACCGATGTCGCCGCGCTGGTCGGCGATGGTGCCGGTGGTTTGCTCCAGATGCTCAAGGGTCTTGCTGATGCGCTCGACGTTTTCCGAAGAAAACATCTGATTGACGTTCTGCATCAACACGTTCACACCGGTCATCAGGTCGTTACTGTCGTTCATCAATCGAGAGATGGGCGAGGGTGATGCCACGATGGTCGGCAAATTGCCGTCCTTGCCCTTGAGCGTCGGACTTTGTGGCGTGCCGCCGCTGAGCTGGATGATCGAGGTCCCGGTGATCCCGGTCAGCGCCAGCTTGGCCTGAGTGTCTTCTTTGATCGGAGTGTCTCCGCCCAGGCGAATCCGTGCCAACACCCGGCGCGGATCGTTCGGGTCCAGGCGCAGCATCACCACGTCGCCGACCTTGATCCCGCTGTACTGCACGGCGCTGCCCTTGGACAGGCCGCTGACCGCCTCGTTGAAGACGATTTCGTAATCCTTGAATTCGGTATCGACACTGGACTTGGCCAGCCACAGACCAAAGAGCAGGGCGCCTGCCACCACTATGACGGTGAACAGGCCAATCAATACGTGATGGGCTCGGGTTTCCATGTCAGACCTCGTTGAGCTGGTTAGCGGCCGTCAGCGCCGCGCGGCCGCGAGGGCCATGGAAGTATTCGTGAATCCACGCATCATCGGTTTCCGACACCTTGTCGATGGCGTCCGCCACCAGCACTTTCTTCTGCGCCAGCACCGCCACCCGGTCGGTGATGGTGTAGAGCGTGTCGAGGTCGTGGGTCACCAGAAACACGCTCAGGCCCAAGGCATCGCGCAGGGTCAGGATCAGTTGATCGAAACTCGCGGCGCCAATCGGGTCTAGACCAGCGGTGGGTTCGTCGAGAAACAGGATGTCCGGGTCCAGCGCCAGTGCTCGGGCCAGGGCCGCGCGCTTGATCATGCCGCCGGACAGTGAAGCAGGATATTTGTCGGCCGCCGACAATGGCAGCCCGGCCAACGCCATTTTCACTGCCGCCAGATGCTCGGCGTCGGCACGGCTCAGGCCGGCGTGTTCAATCAGGGGCAGGGCGACGTTCTCGGTCACGGTGAGCGAAGAGAACAAGGCGCCTTTCTGGAACAACACACCGAACCGCCGTTCAACCAGCGAGCGCTCGTGTTCCGACAGGCTCGGCAAGTTCTTGCCGAAGACCTTCACCAGCCCTTCGCTGGGCTGACGCAGGCCGACAATGCTGCGCAGCAGCACCGATTTGCCGCTGCCAGAACCGCCGACCACCGCCAGAATTTCACCCTTGTACAAGTCCAGGTCGAGGTTCTCGTGCACGCTCTGGCGGCCGAAGCGATTGCACAGCCCACGGACTTCGATCACCGCCTCTGAAGGCGCTCGGGGTAAACGACTCACCAGTCCATCTCCATGAAAAACAACGCCGCCACGGCGTCGAGCACGATCACCACGAAAATCGACTGCACCACACTGGACGTGGTGTGCGCGCCGACAGACTCGGCGCTGCCGCTGACCTTGAAGCCCTCGAGGCAGCCAATGGCGGCAATCAGGAACGCAAAAATCGGCGCTTTGACGATCCCCACCAGAAAGTGCTGAACGCCGATGTCCGATTGCAGCAGTGACAGGAACATTGCCGGCGAAATATCCAGCGACAGCGCGCAGACCACGCCACCGCCGACAATCCCTGACAACATCGCCAGAAAGGTCAACATCGGCAGCGCCACCAGCAACGCCAGGACGCGGGGTACTACCAGCAACTCCATCGGGTCGAGGCCGAGGGTGCGGATCGCGTCAATTTCTTCGTTGGCCTTCATCGAACCGATCTGCGCGGTGAACGCGCTGGCGGTGCGGCCTGCCATCAGGATCGCCGTGAGCAACACGCCGAACTCCCGCAGAAAAGAGAACGCCACCAGGTCCACGGTGAAAATACTCGCGCCAAAACTGGCCAGCACCGTCGCCCCGAGAAACGCCACCACAGCCCCCACCAAAAACGTCAGCAAGGCAACGATGGGCGCGGCGTCGAGACCGGTTTGTTCGATGTGAGCGACCATCGGTGTGAGGCGCCAGCGCTTGGGCCGAAACAACCCGCGAGCGATGGTTTCCAGGATCAGGCCGACGAAACCCAACAGTTGCAACGTATCCTGCCAGACCGCGTCGACCGCACGGCCGATGCGGGTCAGCAGTTGAATGCCGACGCTGATTTCCGGTTCTTTGATCGGCACGCAGAAATCGGTCAGCGAGCAGTACACCGTCTGCAACAAGGCGCGATCAGCGGAGGAAAGGGTGCAATCGGGGTGTTCGGCGGATTTGCCCAGACGCTCGGCTCCCAGCAACTCCACCAGCAATGACGCACCCGCCGTATCGAGCGCGCCGAGGCCATTGAGATCGATGTGGGTGTCGTCGTCGTATTGGCCGCGAAGCTTTTCACTCAGGCGGCTGAGATCGGCGTAATGGGCGAGCGTCCAGTCACCCGTGACCCGCAACAGGGCAGGGCTGTGCGAGGTGTCCAGTCGGGCACTGCCGGGCATTGTGCTGCTAGTCATAAGCTCCGTGCTTGTTCGGCTATTACGCAGATCTGACTAATAGCACGAACCGCGTTACTTTTCTTTGATGGGTGTGCTGTCCATGACTTTGAAGCGCAGCACGCCAATCAACTGACCGTCCTCAGTCAGCACCCGGACCTGCCATTTGCCTGCGGGGTTGCCGGGGAAGTTCTGCTTATGGGTCCAGGCGCGGTAGCCTTCCTTGCGCCCCCCGTTGATGTCCAGCGGGATACGGTCGACTTCTTTACCGTTGAACATCCAGACGTGATAAATCCGCTCGGCCAGCCCCCGCGGGGCGTTGATCGCGGTGTACGCGTACAGCCCACCTCCGCGAATCTGCTCGGCGCTGACTTCTTCCAGGCTCTTGCCGGGGGTGCGGTCCTGCATTTGGGTGCTGATCGCCACATCGGTCATCCACAGGGTCGCCGGCGGAACCCAGGAGCGCAGCACCCAGCCGGCGGCGCCGATGCCGACGGTGATGCTGAGGATCGCCAACGCATTGCGCACGGTGCGAATCGGGAAGATCGACGCCAGGCTCGGGAACGACAGCACCATGGCAATGCCCAGCGCCAGCTTGAAGCTTTGGGCGGTGGTCAGGTGCAAAATGACGGGCAGGGCGGTCAGCAGGGCCGCGAACAGGGTCAGGGTGTGCAGCGCCAGGAACGCCCAGCGGCGCGGTGCCAGCCATTTGTAGTAGAGCGGATCGATGATCGAAATCAGCGCCGCCATGCTCAGTAATCCGGTGAAGAACAACTGGCCGCTGTTCCAGGTGGTGGTGATTAAGAAGAATGGCAGGACGAAGAACAGGCTTTCCTGATGGATCATCTGCGTTGCGTAACGCAGCAGTGGCTGGGGTATTTCGCGCTTGAACACCCTGGCGAACAGCTTGGTGAGGCTGTTCTCCAGCATCAGCCAGACCCAGCTGACCAGCATGATGGTAGTGATCCACGTCGCCAGACCTTGTTGGCGATCCACCAGCATGAAGCTGCCAACCCCTGAAATGAAACCGCCAAGCGCAATGACCCCGGGATAGCGCTTCATCAATTCCAGGATGCGCTGTACGTACAGGGTCAGGTTCGGCATTCGGCGGTTCACAATAGTCGTGGGAAAAATCCTCGACAGGGTACCGCCCGAGGGGCCCCGTGGCGAGGCTTGCGGTCACTTTGATCGAACCCAAAACCCTGTGGCGAGGGGGCTTGCCCCCGTTCGGCTGCGCAGCAGTCGCAATATCGGTGAATGCGGTGTGTCTGATAAACCGGGGTGCCATTTTTTAGGGCCGCTTCGCAGCCCAACGGGGGCAAGCCCCCTCGCCACAGAGCCCCCTCGCCACGGGGCCCCCTCGCCACAGGGAAATCATTTCTTTCTGCGGTGAACGCGCCAACCCAGTATTCCAAGCACCATCAGTCCAAATCCCCCGGCAATCGCCCACATCACCTGGTCATAACTCATCAGCGGCTTCTCGATCCGCAGATACCCCGGCTGCTGCAGCAACTCGCGCATTGCCTTGTTCGCCTCGGCCAGTGTCACGTCTTGCAGTGCCTTGGCCGGGTTGACGAAATGGCCGTCCTCGTAGTCGCCAAGGGCGCTCCAGTAATAGTCCGCCAGGGCGCTGTTGCCTTGCACGGCCCAGGTCTGGCGAGCGATGGCGGCTTGCTTGAGACGGGCGAAGGTGGCGGCGTCGAGGCCGTTCTTGAGCAGATCGGCTTTAAGCTCATCCAGCACCTGTTCTGCTGCCAGCACGTCGCCGCGATCAAGGTCGGCGTTCAGGCTCATGAAGCCCACCCCACCAAATACCTCGCGCTCGGCCGAGGGACCGTAGGACAACCCATGGGCCAGGCGCAATTGGCGATAGAGCGCCCAGTCCAGATAGTCCTTGAGCAGGTCGAAGGTTTCGTCGTGCTGGTCTTCCAGCACCGGTTCCGGCACCAGCCAATGCAATTTGGCACCGCCACCGACGAAACCTTTACTCAAATTACGCTCATGGGCCGCGCTGGCCTGAATGTCTGGCAGCGGCAGGTGAGCGCTGGGCTCAACCGCTTCGAGCGCGCCATAGGCCCGTTCCAGATAGGCCGGCAGCAACCGGTCGAGGTCACCGACCACGATCAGGGTCATGTTGTTCGGCGCATACCAGTCCTTGCGCACCTTCTCCAATTGCTCGCGGGTCAGGTGATCGACTTGCGCGCGCTCGGGGCATTTGAGGCCCAGTTCCACCGCCAACTGATTACTGGCGGTGTGTCCCAGATCCTGGCGATCCAGCCAGCGTTGCAGGTGCGAGTAATGACCACCGTCTTCGCGCTCGACCACTTGCTTGGCGACGTTGATGGCATTGTCGTCGATACGGGTCTGGGTCAGCAGCGCCAACAACAGGTCGAGGACCTTGCGCTGGTTTTTCGCCGGGGCTTCGATGACGAAGGTCGTGTCGGCATTGCTGGTGTAGGCATTCCATTCACCGCCCAGGGCCTGCATGCGTTCTTCCAGGCCGCCTTCGCCGGTGGCGTCGATACCGCTGAACAGCAAGTGTTCGAGCAGGTGCGGCAGTTCCTTGTCGGCGCAGCTGAAATCATCCAGGCCTACGCCAACCACCAACCGGATCGCCACATGCCCGCGCTCGGTGCCCGGTTTGAGGACCAATTGCAGGCCGTTGCGCAACGTGTAGCCCTCGACCTGAAAGCGATCCAGGGCGATTGAAGGCAGTGATCCAAGCAACAGACAAGCGAACAGCAGACAACGCATAACGAGTTTCCGTACGACCAGCGTAAGTTCAACAGACTTCAGGCAACTGTGGACGTTCAGGGTGAATGAGTGATGTCAGTCAAATCGTCGACCGCCAGGGCGCCAGTGTCCGAAGTGCCCAACACCGCATAGGCGCTGCTGCAAAACAGTGAATTCAAGCGCCTCATGTCAGCAATCAGCTCCAGATGCAGCGAACTGGTCTCGATACTTTGTACGATCTTACGGTTTAAACGGCTGACATGAGCGTGGGCCAGGCGGCGTTCCTGTGCGCGAAAGCGACGTTTCTCACGCAGTAACTGGCGCGCACTTTCCGGGTCGGCACTAAGAAACACTGACAACCCCAGGCGCAGGTTGGCAATCAGCTGACTGTGCAGCCCCGCCAACTCCTCCAGGCCCACCTCGGAAAAAGACCGGCGTTGCGAGGTTTTCTGCTGCTGAACCTTGCGCAGCATGCGTTCGATCAGGTCGCTGGAGAGTTTCAGGTTGATCGCCAGCTCGATGGTTTCAGCCCAGCGCCGGCTGTCCTGTTCGCTGAGGTCTTCGCGGGGCATTTGCGCCAGATAGAGTTTGATGGCGCTGTAGAGCGCTTCGACATCATCGGTCAGGCGCCGTATTTCCTGGGTGACGGCGGTCTGTTTGCCGCGCAGCACGTCGAGCATGGCTTCGAGCATGCTGTCGACCAGATCGCCGATGCGCAGGGTTTCTCGGGCAGCGTTGGCCAGCGCCAGACTCGGGGTGACCAACGCGGTCGGGTCGAGATGCCGCGGTTTGGCCGTGCCATTGATGTCCGGCCGCTCTGGCAGCAACCACGCACAAAGCTTGGCCATCGGCCCGACGCTGGGCAACAGGATCAGGCAACGCACGGTGTTGTAGAGCAGGTGGAAGCCGATGACCATTTCCTGAGGGCTGAAGTCGAGGCTGTCGATCCAGTGCACCAACGGGTCGAGCACCGGAATGATCAGCAGCAGGCCAATCAGTTTGTACAGCAGGCTGCCGAGCGCCACCTGACGGCCGGCCGCGTTCTGCATGCTGGTACTGAGGAAAGCAAGAATGCCGCTGCCGATGTTGGCGCCGATCACCAGGCCGATGGCCACTGGCAGACTGATCACGCTGGCACCAGCGAGGGTCGCGGTCAGCAGAACAGCGGCCAGGCTGGAGTAGGAAATCATCGCGAACAGCGCGCCGACCAAGGCATCGAGCAGGATGTCGCCGGTCAGGGAGGCGAAGATGACCTTCACCCCTTGCGCCTGAGTGATCGGCGCGGCGGCCTCGACGATCAGTTGCAGCGCCAGAATGATCAGCCCCAGACCGATACCGACCCGGCCCATCTGCCCGACCCGGGTCTGCTTGCGTGACAGAAAGAAAATCACCCCGAGGAAAATCAGCAGCGGCGACAGCCACGATAGATCGAGGGTCAGTACCCGCGCCATCAGTGCGGTACCCACATCGGCACCGAGCATGGTCGCCAAAGCCGGAGTCAGCGCCATCAGGCCCTGACCGACAAACGAGGTCACGAGCATGGCAGTGGCATTGCTGCTCTGGACCATGGCGGTCACCATGATTCCGGCGACAAACGCCAGCCAGCGCCTGGACATGTTATGAGCAATCACGTGGCGCAAGTTGGAGCCATAAACCCGCAGGATGCCGGTTCGGACGATGTGCGTGCCCCAGATCAAAAGGGCCACGGCCGATAACAAATTGAGCAGGGTGAGCATACAGGCCCCCTGTGGTGGTAGCGCCCCAGTGGGGCAAGTCTATGGTGCCGCGCGTTTTTCTACGTTCTGTACATAAGCTGTAGTTGGCTAACGGTCTGGGCGCCAGCATCGCATAGCTAAAGAGGCGATTGAAACAAAACTGTCATGAAAGCAGTTTGCTGTAGAGGAGAGAAAGGGGGCGTACAGATAGCACATTGAGCAAACAAATGTGGGAGCGAACCGACCTGTAGGAGCGAGGCTTGCCCGCGAAGGCGGTGTGTCAGTCGACATTGTTGTTAACTGACACACCGCCTTCGCGGGCAAGCCTCGCTCCTACAGGGCAGGCTGGCTCCCACACAGAGTCGGGTTACTGCCCCGGAACATCCTTGCGCAGTTTCACCGGATCCTGCTGCTTCCTCTTTTTCATCATCGCGGTGCGCATCTTGATGTTGATCGCTTCCACCGCCAGCGAGAATGCCATGGCGAAGTAGACGTAGCCTTTTGGCAAGTGCACGTCGAGCGATTCGGCAATCAGCACGGTACCCACCAGCAACAGGAACGACAGCGCCAGCATCTTCAGCGACGGGTGCTTGTCGATGAACTCGCTGATGGTGCCAGAAGCCCACATCATCACTAGCACCGCAACGACAATCGCCGCGACCATGACCGGTACGTGGGACACCATGCCCACCGCCGTAATCACCGAGTCCAGCGAGAACACGATGTCGATGATCGCGATCTGGATGATGGTGTACAGGAAATTGCCGCCCTTGCCTGAAGGCTCGTCGCCGCCTTCATCTTCACCTTCCAGCGCGTGGTACATCTCTTGCGAGCTCTTCCACAGCAGGAACAGACCACCGAAGAACAGGATCAGGTCTCGCCCGGAAATACCCTGGCCGAACACTTCGAACAGGTCTGCGGTGAGACGCATGACCCAGGTGATCGACAGCAGCAACAGGATCCGCGTGATCATGGCCAGCGCCAGGCCGAAAATTCGGGTGCGCGCCTGCATGTGCTTGGGCATGCGGCTGACCAGGATCGAAATCATGATGATGTTGTCGATGCCCAGGACGATCTCCAGGGCAGTCAGGGTGAAGAAGGCAACCCAGATTTCAGGGTTGGTCAGCCATTCCATGTGTATTCCTTTGAGCGAGTGTTTAAACCACAAAGGGCCCAGGCTTCAAACAACAAAGCCTGGACCCGTCATGGTGAGTCTTGGGCTTATAGAGTGCTGAACAGCGGAAAAATCCCCATCAGCAACGCAGCGACCAGTATGCACAGGCAAACCAGCACTGCCCACTTCAGGGTGAACCGCTGATGATCACCGAATTCGATACCGGCCAGCGCCACCAACAGATAAGTCGATGGTACCAGCGGGCTCAGCAAGTGGACGGGCTGACCGACGATCGAGGCACGTGCCATTTCCACTGCGGTTATACCGTAATGACTGGCGGCTTCGGCAAGTACCGGTAACACGCCGTAATAAAAAGCATCGTTCGACATGAAGAACGTGAACGGCATGCTCACCAGCGCGGTGATCACGGCCAGGTACGGCCCGAGGAAATCCGGGATGACCGCCAGCAGGCTTTTCGACATGGCGTCGACCATGCCGGTGCCCGTCAGGATACCGGTGAAGATACCCGCGGCAAAGATCAAACCGACCACCGCCAGTACGCTACCAGCGTGGGCCGCAACGCGGTCCTTCTGCTGTTGCAGGCACGGGTAGTTGACGATCATCGCAATACTGAACGCCACCATGAACAGTACCGGCAGCGGCAACAGGCCGGCGATCAAGGTGCCCATCAGCGCCAGGGTCAGCGCGCCGTTGAACCAGATCAACTTCGGACGACGAGCATCCGGGAACTGCGAAACACTGATTTCGCTGTGATCGATTTCATCGCCCACCAGGTGCAATTCACCCAGACGCGCACGCTCGCGTTTACCGTAGAAGTAGGCAATCGCCAGAATCGCCACCACGCCGGCCAGCATCGCCGGAATCATTGGCACAAAGATGTCGGACGGGTCGACATGCAACGCACTGGCCGCACGGGCAGTCGGGCCACCCCACGGGGTCATGTTCATCACGCCACCGGCGAGGATGATCAGACCGGCCATGATCCGCGGGCTCATGCCAATGCGGCTGTAGAGCGGCAGCATGGCGGCCACGCAGATCATGTAAGTGGTCGCGCCGTCACCGTCCATGGACACGATCAGCGCCAGTACAGCGGTACCGACCGAAACTTTCAGCGGGTCGCCCTTGACCAGTTTGAGGATCTTGCGCACGGCCGGGTCGAACAGGCCGGAGTCGATCATCAGGGCGAAGTAGAGAATGGCGAACATCAGCATCACGCCGGTCGGCGCGAGCTTGGTGATGCCTTCAAGCATCATCGGGCCGATCTTCGGCGAGAAGCCGCCGAACAGGGCGAAGATGATCGGGATGATGATCAGAGCGATCAGCGCGGACAGGCGCTTGGTCATGATCAGGTACATGAACGTGATGACCATGGCGAAGCCAAGGAAAGTCAGCATAGGAATACTCCAGGCGTAGCGCGGCTAGGGAATGGCGAACCGGATGGGGTCAGCGCAGAACGGGAAGCACGAGACGTACGGGCGGAGTGACAGCGAAGAGGCGGGTAGTAGCGGACATCAGAATCACCATTGTTGTTGTTTAATGGACCGGGCGGGCGATAAAACACTCGCATTGGCCAACCGGTCTGTTGCCGGCAGTGAGGGCGATCCTAATCGCGGAAGCTTTCAGCCAGCTTTCGCTGGTGAAAGCATTGACCGAATGTGCAACCGGTCGTCGGGCCGGGTTGAGAGTCCGTAAACACGGGGTCAGGAGAAAAAACATGGGTGAACTTCACACTGGCGGCTGCCACTGCGGACAAATGCGCTATCAATTCAGCGGGCCATTGCACGATATCGCTCACTGCCATTGCTCGATTTGCCGGCGGGTCAGCGGCGGGATCGTGACCACCTGGATCACCGTGCCCGCCTCAGCATTTGAATGGATGGCGGGTACGCCGTCCCGGTACGAGTCTTCGTCCACCTGCGTGCGGTATTTCTGCCGCAATTGTGGGGCACAACTGGCGCTGGTGACGAAGCTCAGCCCCGAGAGCATCGACGTGACCATCGCCACCCTTGACCATCCCGAGCAAGCACCGGCCGAACGGCATATCTGGACCGACAGTCGTTTGCCCTGGTTGCATCTGGACGAGCACTTGCCTGGCGAGGCCCAAGAACAACTCTGATCAAAAAACAGACAGGTTCAGCGGCCGGATCGCGCCCATCCAGATCGCATGTTCGGTGTGGTCGAGCAGATCGTCGCCCGTGTCCGGGTGCAGGAACACCACCAAACCCTTGCGGTTGAGCGCCAGCCACGGCAACACCTCGCCAATGTATTGCGGCTCGAAAGCCAATTGGCAGCTCCAGTCCGGGTGCGGGCCGACCGGGCGTTCGTGTACGCGCCCCATCTTCAGTGGAAACAATTGCGCTGCCTGCTCACACAAGGCCCGTGCCTGTGGCAGGGTACTGGCATCGAAATAGACATGGGCGTGGTAACCCTTGATCTGTTGCATCTCAAACCCCCTCTAAAACTACTTGTCGAACCCACCCCGCTTCCCGCAGGTCACACGCTATATAGGCAGCAAGTACGGAGCACATCCATGAAAAATGCCGAAACCCCAGTGGTGAAGGTGGTGCTTTATGGTGCCATGAGTAGCTTGGGCAGTGCGCTGATGGCTGAAATGCTGCGGCGCCAGCATGAAGTGATCGCGATACTCGATGACCTGAACGCGCTCGCACCGCGCCCGGGTTTACGCACCAAGGCTGGTGACCTGTTCGATGCCAAGCGGGTCAAGCAGAGCGTGGCCGGCTGTTCGGCGGTGATCTGCCTGCTCGATGCGCCAGGGTTGCCGATGAACAGTGAACACATCGAAAAATCCATCGTGCCCGGCCCGGTCGAGGAGGTGCTGGCGGTGGATGCACTGATCGACGGCATGCAGGCCGCAGGCATTTCCCGGCTGTTTGTGGTGGGCGATTTCGAGGTGCTGGACGATCCGGAAATCGAAGACCCGTTGCAACGCCACGCCGCCGAAGAAATCCGCGAGTCTCTGCAAAGCAGCTCTTTGCACTGGACCTTGGTGAATGCACCACGCCGCGTGCCCGGGCTGACCATCGAGCATTTCAGTCACGTCAGCAGTAGCCTGGAACCTGGCCTGGCCGCAGCGCTGGAACGGCTGAACAGGGTAGCCATAGGGATTGCCGATGAGCTGCACCTGAACCTGCATGTGGGTGAGCATGTGAGTTTTGTTGGGACTTCGGAATCGTAAAAGATCGCAGCCTTCGGCAGCTCCTACGCGCCTGTGGGCGCTGTCGAAGGCTGCGATCTTTTCGCTTTACACCGCAATCGAAGGCAAAGGAAGACCATTGAGCGATTGCGCACTGCTGGCCTGTTCCGCCATCAACCAATCCACAAACAGCTGAATCAACGCCCCACGCCGTTTGCGCTGGGGCAGGACCACGTAATACCCCAGCCTGGAAATCACCGTGTCGGCAATCGGGCGACACAACAGACCTTGCGCCAACAAGTTATCCACAAGGTGCCGCCACCCGATCGCAACGCCCTGGCCGCCAATCGCCGCCTGAATCAGCAAGGTGTAATTGTCGAAGCGCAGTTGCCCCGGAGCCGGGGCCGATGTGATCCCCAGCTCGCGAAACACGCCGCTCCAGTCAAACCAGTTGCTGCTGTGTTCGCCTCGCAGGTGCAGCAGCGGAAACTCCAGCAATGCCTGGGCCGGCAAGGGCAGGGCACGGTCCTTCAATAGCAGCGGGCTGCACACCGGAAACACCTCTTCGCTAAACAGCCAGTGGCTCTCGCCTTGCTTGAACCGGCCATCGCCGAACAGCACCGCCACATCGATATCGGTACGCAGCATGTTGTGGCTGCGTTCGCTGGTGACCAGGCTGACGTCCACTTGAGGGTTGGCGGTATGGAAGCGGTGCAGACGCGGCATCAGCCAGTACGCGGCAAAGGCGAAGTCAGTGGCTACCTGCAACACTTCGTGCTGTTGTTGTGCGCTGATTGCGCTCAATCCTGCTTCGATATTCTGCAAACCGAGCTGAACTTGCTCGAACAGAATGGCTCCGGCCTCGGTCAGCTCAATACCGCGATAGATACGGTCGAACAACCGGGTAGCGAGCTGTTCTTCCAATCGCTTGATCTGCTGACTGATGGCCGGTTGCGTGGTGCCGAGCTCTACCGCAGCGGCGGTGAAACTGCGCTGTCGGGCTGCGGCTTCAAAGGCACGCAGCAGGTCCAGAGACAAATCACCGAGGGCGTCATACATAAGCTGTGCTTATCCTAGTCATTGCCTGGCATGGGCTTTACCACAAAGATTATGGACTCCATGCTCGATCACAGCACTCTCGCATAAATATCCACTATGGAATGCCGCGATCACATGAAGCGCAAAAATATTCTTTTCATCATGGCCGATCAAATGGCCGCGCCAATGTTGCCGTTCTACGGCCCTTCGCCGATCAAACTGCCGAATCTCAGCCGCCTCGCCGCCGAAGGCGTGGTGTTCGACGCCGCGTACTGCAACAGCCCACTCTGCGCGCCGTCGCGTTTCACCCTGGTCAGTGGCCAGTTGCCGAGCAAGATCGGCGCCTACGATAACGCGGCCGATTTCCCCGCCGATGTACCGACTTATGCCCACTACCTGCGTCGACTCGGCTACCGCACCGCGCTGTCGGGCAAGATGCATTTCTGCGGTCCGGACCAGTTGCACGGCTATGAAGAACGCCTGACCAGCGACATCTATCCGGCCGATTATGGTTGGGCGGTGAACTGGGACGAACCGGACGTGCGCCCAACCTGGTACCACAACATGTCGTCGGTGTTGCAAGCCGGGCCGTGCGTGCGCACCAATCAGCTGGATTTCGACGAAGAGGTGGTGTTCAAGGCCCAGCAATACCTGTTCGATCACATCCGCGAGGATGGCGATCGGCCGTTTTGCCTGACCGTGTCGATGACTCACCCACACGACCCGTACACGATTCCCAAGGCTTTTTGGGATTTGTACGACGACGCCGACATCCCTTTGCCCGAAACACCCGCACAGGATCAACTTGATCCTCACTCCCAGCGTCTGCTCAAAGTCTATGACCTGTGGGACAAGCCGCTGCCTGTGGATAAGATTCGCGACGCGCGTCGTGCCTACTTCGGTGCGTGCAGCTATATCGACAGCAACGTCGGCAAACTTCTGCAAACACTCGAGGAAACCGGGCTGATCGATGACACCATCATCGTATTCTCCGGTGACCACGGCGACATGCTCGGCGAGCGCGGCCTCTGGTACAAAATGCACTGGTACGAAATGGCTGCCCGTGTACCGCTGGTGATCAGTGCACCTGGGCAATTCGGGGCGGGGCGGGTCAGCGCGGCGGTGTCCACTGCCGACCTGCTGCCGACGTTTGTCGAACTGGCCGGCGGCTCACTGGAGCCGGGTCTGCCGCTGGACGGCCGCTCGCTGGTTGCGCACCTGCAAGGGCAGGGCGGTCACGACGAAGTGTTTGGTGAGTACATGGCCGAAGGCACCATCAGCCCGTTGATGATGATTCGCCGTGGCGCCTACAAATTCATCTACAGCGAAGACGACCCGTGCCTACTCTTCGATGTACATAACGACCCGCGCGAACAGGAAGAACTCAGCCAATCGCCGCAATATCGGCAGCTTTTCGAGGATTTTCTCGTCGAAGCGCGAGCCAAATGGGATATCCCGGCGATCCACCAACAGGTGCTCGCCAGTCAGCGACGCCGGCGTTTCGTCGCCGACGCCCTGACGATCGGCAAGCTGAAGAGCTGGGATCACCAGCCGCTGGTAGACGCCAGTCAGCAATACATGCGCAACCACATCGACCTCGACGATCTGGAACGTAAAGCACGTTATCCACAACCCTGCCAAAACCAATAACGTTAAGGGGAAGTCCATGCAAAGGTTATCCACAGTACTGACGGTCGGGCTTCTGGCTCTGGGCAGTGCCTCGGCCTATGCCGAGCAAAGCTGCGAGACGGTGAAAATGGCCGACCCTGGCTGGAGCGACATCGCTGCAACCAACGCCATCACCGGGTTTCTGCTGGACGGCATGGGCTATAAGGCCAAGGTCGACACCCTGGCGGTGCCGATCACCTTTGGCGGCCTGAAGGATGGCCAGGTGGATGTGTTCCTGGGTAACTGGATGCCGGCGCAGCAGGGCTTCTACGACAAGTTCGTGGCCAATGGCGACGTTACGCAACTGGCGAAGAACCTCGACGGCACCGAGTTCACGCTGGCGGTCCCGGATTACGTTTGGGACGCGGGTGTGCATAACTTTAACGACTTGAACAAGTACGCCGACAAGTTTGACAAGAAGATCTATGGCATCGGCTCCGGCGCCCCGGCGAATATTTCGCTGCAAGAGATCATCAAGAAGAACGACTTCGATATGGGTCAGTGGAAACTGGTCGAATCCAGCGAGCAGGCGATGCTGGCCGAAGTGTCTCGTGCCGTGAAGAAACAGAAGTTCGTGACCTTCCTCGGCTGGACGCCACACCCCATGAACGTTCAGCTGAAAATGCATTACCTGAAGGGCGGCGAGAAGTACTTCGGCGACACCGGCAGCGTTTATACACTGACCCGCAAAGGTTATGCACAGGCCTGCCCGAACGTCGGCAAGCTGCTCACCAACCTGAGTTTCACCCAGGAAATGGAGAACAGCATCATGGCCGAAGTGGTGAACAAAAAGGTCAGCAACGCCGAGGCGGCCAAGGCGTGGATCAAGGCTAATCCGGCGGTGCTGGATAAGTGGCTGGACGGTGTGAAGACCGTGGACGGGAAAGACGCATTGCCGGCGGTGAAAGCCAAGTTGTAATTACTTTTTGTGGCGAGGGGGCTTGCCCCCGTTGGACGGCGAAGCCGTCCCAAAATCAGCTGACTCGTTCTTTCAGTTGAGACGTTGTAGCCGGTTTTACGGCCGCTTCGCGCCCGAACGGGGGCTAGCCCCCTCGCCACATTTACCGTTTTACCCTGCTACCCTTGCGCAAAATCCCACCCGAGAGGACCCATGGCCTTCCCCAGCCGCCATTCACTCTTTCCCTTCCTGACCTGGTTGCCCCGGCAAACCCGCGCCAGCGTTGGTCGTGACCTGATCGTCGGCCTGAGCGGCGCGATTCTCGCGTTGCCACAATCGATTGCCTACGCGCTGATCGCCGGTCTCCCACCGGAATATGGCTTGTACGCCGCCATCATCCCGGTGCTGATTGCCTGCCTCTGGGGTTCGTCGTGGCATTTGATCTGCGGTCCTACGGCGGCCATTTCCATCGTCCTGTATGCCAGCGTCAGTCCTCTGGCCGTCCCAGCGTCGCAGGACTACGTCACGCTGATCCTGCTTCTGACACTCCTTGCGGGCATTTTCCAGTGGCTGCTGGGTTTACTGCGTTTCGGCGCCTTGGTGAATTTCGTCTCTCACTCGGTGGTGCTGGGCTTCACCCTCGGCGCAGCGGTGGTGATTGCCATTGGGCAACTGCCAAACCTGCTGGGGCTGGATGTGCCCAACCAGGCCACGGCGCTGAACAGCCTAGTGCTGCTGTTCAGTCATCTCAGCGAAGTGGACAAACCCTCGCTGGTACTAGGCCTGGCCACGGTCGTGGTGGGCATTGTGCTGAAACTGCTGTTGCCGCGCTGGCCAACGCTGTTGATCGCGCTGGCCCTGAGCGGGTTGCTGGTGTGGTTGTGGCCAGCGATGTTCGGTCATGTGCAGTTGGTCAGCGCCTTTGTCGGGCGGCTGCCGCCCTTCAGCCCGTTGCCGCTGGATCTGGACCTGGTGTTGCGCCTGCTGCCTAGCGCGGTGGCGGTCGGCATGCTCGGACTGGTGACGAGCCTGTCGATTGCCCGCTCCTTGTCGGCGCGTTCGCAACAGTTGCTCGACGCCAATCAAGAAGTCCGCGCCCAGGGTTTTTCGAACATGGTCGGTGCGTTTTTTTCCGGCTCGCTGTCAGCCGGTTCCTTCACCCGCTCGGCCCTGAGCTACGACGCCGGTGCCTGTTCACCGCTGGCGGGGGTCTTTTCCGCGGTGTGGGTGGCGCTGTTCGCGATCTTCGGCGCGGTATTGATCGCGCACATTCCGATCCCGGCCATGGCCGGCAGCATTTTGTTGATCGCCTGGGGATTGGTCGACCATCGCGGCATTCGCGCCTTGCTGCGGGTCAGCCGTGCCGAGTTTCTGGTCATGGCGCTGACCTGTGTCGCGACGCTGTTGCTGGAGTTGCAAACAGCGATCTACGCCGGCGTGCTGGCCTCACTGTTCTTCTACCTCAAACGCACCTCGCAACCACGGGTGCAGCATTGGCGTGAGGGCGACGAGGACATTCTGCGAGTCGGCGGTTCAATCTTTTTCGGCGCCAGCCATTACCTGCAAGTGCGTTTGCAACGGATGCACGGCGCGCGGGTGGTGATCGAGGCACAGCAGATCAACTTCATCGACTATTCGGGCGTGGAAATGCTGCACCAGGAAGCGCGACGGCTGCTACGCCAGGATCGCAGCCTGACCCTGCGGCGGGCGCGGCCGCAGGTGGTGGAGGAGTTGAGGAAGCTCGAAGGCGCGGAGAAATGCCCGATTCGCTTCGAAGATTGAAACACAGCCCCCTGTAGGAGCGAGGCTTGCCCGCGAAGGGAGCGCCGCGGTGATTCAGGCATACCGCATCATCGTTCTTCGCGGGCAAGCCTCGCTCCTACAGGGGTTAGGCGAGCTGGCGTCGGAGTTCGGCCAGCACTGGCGCTGTATCCGGCCGTACACCGCGCCACAGGTAGAAAGCTTCCGCCGCCTGCTCGGCCAACATTCCCAAGCCATCCATCGCCACTGCCGCGCCGTGCTCGCTGGCCCAGCGGCAGAAGGAGGTCGGGTCCTTGCCGTACATCATGTCGTAGCAAACCGTCTTGCCCGGCTCGACCAAGCTGCTGGCAATCGGCGGTACATCGCCTGACAGACTGGCGGACGTAGCGTTGATGATCAGGTCCACCGGCTCCTGCAACCAATCGAAACCACTGGCCGATACCGGCCCCAGATCCGCGAACAATTCGGCCAGCAATTCGGCCTTTTCCACCGTGCGGTTGGCGATGATCACTGACGCCGGTTGCTCCGCCAGCAGCGGCTCCAGCGCCCCGCGCACCGCACCGCCGGCCCCGAGCAGCAGGATGCGTTTGCCCTTGAGACTGAAACCGGCATTGACCGTCAGGTCCCGTACCAACCCGGCGCCATCGGTGTTGTCGCCCAGCAGGCTGCCATCGGCCAGTTTGCTCAGGGTATTCACCGCGCCGGCCCGCTGCGCTCGCTGGGTCAAGCTGTTCGCCAAACGATAGGCATCTTCCTTGAACGGCACCGTCACATTCGCCCCACGCCCTTCACGGAAAAATGCCTGGGCACAGCCGGAAAAGTCGTCGAGGGGCGCCAGCAAGGTGCTGTAGTCCAGTTTTTGCCCCGTCTGCTCGGCGAACAGACGGTGGATCAGCGGCGATTTGCTGTGGCCAATCGGATTACCGAATACGACGTAACGATCCATCTACATTCCTCAACCGTAGGAGCTGTCGAAGGCTGCGATCTTGACTGCAGCCCCGACGATGCAAAAACTCAAACCCTGGAATCAGGCCTTGGCCAACCAATCGCGGTCTTGCAGGAAATACTCGGTCAGGCGCGCTTCTTCACTGCCTGGCTCGGCTTTCCAGTCGTAGGCCCAGCGCACTTGCGGTGGCAGCGACATCAGGATCGACTCGGTACGCCCGCCCGATTGCAGGCCGAACAGCGTGCCGCGGTCATAGACCAGGTTGAACTCGACGTAACGGCCACGGCGAAACTCCTGGAATTCACGCTGTTTGGCCGTGAACGCATCGTTCTTGCGGCGCTGCACGATCGGCAGGTACGCATCGATGAACGCATCGCCGATGGCGCGCATGAAGGCGAAGCTGGTGTCGAAGTCCCATTCGTTCAAGTCATCGAAAAACAAACCGCCGATGCCACGCGGCTCATGGCGATGCTTGATGTGGAAGTAAGTGTCGCACCAGGCTTTGTAGCGCGGGTAGACGTCTGGCCCGAACGGCGCGCAGGCCTGTTCGGCGACGCGGTGCCAGTGCACGCAGTCTTCTTCATTACCGTAATAAGGGGTCAGGTCGAAGCCGCCACCGAACCACCAGACCGGCTCTTCACCTTCTTTTTCAGCGATGAAAAAGCGCACGTTGGCGTGGGATGTCGGTACATGAGGGTTGTGCGGGTGAATCACCAAAGACACGCCCAAGGCTTCGAAGCCTCGGCCGGCCAATTCTGGCCGATGAGCGCTGGCGGAGGGTGGGAGACCGCTGCCAAAGACGTGGGAAAAGTTGACGCCGCCCTTTTCGATGACCGCGCCGTTTTCGATCACTCGGGTGCGACCGCCGCCACCGGCCGGCCGGGTCCAGGCGTCTTCAACGAAACGCGCGCCACCGTCTTCAGCTTCCAGGGCAGCGCATATGCGGTCTTGCAGGTCGAGCAGGTAGGCTTTTACGGCCTCGGTGCGGGTAGTCATGGCATCACCTTGAATCGGGCAAAGCTACGCGGCACTGATACAGGCCGGCGGCAAATTGCTGCGTAGGATAACACTGCACCTTGTGCCGCCACAGTTGACGAAGATCAAGCTTGGGAGTTCGATAGGGCGCTTGGCGCTACAACTCTAGAAGCCAAGACCTAAGGAGAGTGCAGATGGCAAAGCGTATCCAGTTCCGCGCCCATGGCGGCCCCGAAGTGCTCGAATACGTGGATTACCAACCCGCCGAGCCCGGCCCGCAACAGGTGCGCGTGACCAACAAGGCCATCGGCCTGAACTTCATCGACACTTATTACCGCAGTGGCCTGTATGCGCCACCCACCCTGCCATCAGGCCTGGGCGCTGAAGGCGCGGGCGTGGTTGAAGCAGTCGGCAGCGAAGTCACCCGTTTCAAGATTGGCGATCGCGTGGCTTACGGTAGCGGCCCGTTGGGCGCCTACAGCGACGTTCATGTGTTGCCGGAAGCCAATCTGGTGCATCTGCCGGACGCCATCAGCTTCGAACAGGCCGCGGGCGTGATGCTCAAAGGCCTGACCGTGCAGTACCTGCTGCGTCAGACGTATGAACTCAAGGGTGGCGAAACCATCCTGTTCCACGCTGCGGCTGGCGGCGTCGGCTCTTTGGCCTGCCAATGGGCCAAGGCCTTGGGCGTGAAGCTGATTGGCACGGTCAGTTCAGCAGAGAAAGCCGCCCTGGCGAAAGCCAATGGTGCCTGGGCAACCATCGATTACAGCCATGAAAACGTCGCACAACGCGTGCTGGAATTGACTGACGGCAAAAAAGTGCCGGTGGTGTACGACGGTGTAGGTAAAGACACCTGGCTGACGTCGCTCGACAGTGTCGCGCCTCGGGGGCTGGTGGTGAGTTTCGGCAATGCTTCGGGCGCAGTAGACGGAGTGAACCTGGGGATTCTCGCGGCAAAGGGTTCGCTGTACGTGACCCGGCCGACCCTGGCGACCTACGCCAACAACGCTGAAAACCTGCAAAGCATGGCCGATGAGCTGTTCGAGATGATCATCAGCGGCAAGCTTACGGTGGACATCAGCCAGCGCTATCCATTGGCTGAAGCGGCGAAAGCACAGACCGAATTGTCGGCGCGGCGCACGACTGGTTCGACCGTTTTGTTGCCTTGAGGACGCCATCGCGAGCAGGCTCGCTCCCACAGTGGATCTTTGTTGAACCCAAAATCCATGTCCACTGGAGACCTAATGTGGGAGCGAGCCTGCTCGCGATTGGCAGCGCTGCGGTCTTAATCCGGGCGCACAACGTGGCCGGTCGCCAGATCACGAATCACGCTCGGATTCTTGCGCCCGCCCAGATTGCCACCCAGCACCCAATCAACCTGCCCACGGAAATACTGCTCCACGCGAATCCGCGTTCGCGCCGCCGGCCGCCCCTGAGGGTTGGCCGAGGTTGAAACCAACGGCCCGACCAACGCACACAAATCCCGCACCAATGGGTGATCGCTAACCCGCAACGCCACCGTTTCATGCACACCGGTAATCCACTGGGGCAACATATTCTGATGCGGCACCAGCCAGGTGTTCGGGCCCGGCCAAGTGCTGGCCATGCGGTCCATCCACAATTCAGGGAAGTCTTCGAAGAGGAAGTCGAACTGGCGAATATTGTCGGCCACCAGAATCAACCCTTTTTCCACCGACCGACCCTTGATCGCCAGCAGACGATAGACCGCCTCTTCGTCCCATGGGTCGCAACCCAGGCCCCAGACCGCTTCGGTTGGGTAGGCAATCACCGCGCCTGCGCGAATGGCTCGTGCGGCTTGTTGCACACGCCAACTGTTGACCATGAAAGATTCTCCGGAATAAGGCTCTGCGCAGTTTACCGATCTTGCTTATAAAACCTAGTTTACCCGCGCAAACCATCGGCCGCTTTCGCAGACCGCACGGCCGTCCATTTCCAGTTCCGTCAACGCTGCCAGCACTTTGGACAATGCCCAGCCACTGGTGACCGCCAAGGCTTCACTGGTGTGGGGCGCTGCATGGAGCAATATGAGCAGCGGGTGAGTTTCCGTCGGTGTTTCTGTGGATAACGGCAGCCGTTGCCAGCCGCGCAAGGCTTCGAGGATGTGTTCTATGGTCTCCACCAGCACCGCACCGTCGCGGATCAGCTGATGGCAACCCTTTGCCCCAGGGTGATGAATCGACCCTGGAATCGCATACACCTCACGCCCCTGTTCCGCCGCCAGCCTGGCAGTAATCAACGAACCACTGGCAACACTCGCCTCGACAACCAGCACACCGAGGGACAAACCGCTGATGATTCGATTGCGCCGGGGGAAATTGCTGGGGGAAGGGCCGGCGTCCAGCGGGAACTCCGAAAGGACCGCGCTTCCCGAGGCGATCATGGCGTCCGCCAGTCGCCGATTTCGCTGTGGATAAAAATTTTCAAGCCCCGTGCCAAGTACGCCGACCGTTTGCCCGCCAACGTCCAGAGCCGCCTGATGCGCCGCAGCATCGATGCCCAGGGCCAGACCGCTGGTGATGACAAAACCGGCGCCGGCCAGCGTGCGGGAAAACGCAGCGGCGGTGTCCATGCCTGGTCGCGAAGCACGACGGCTGCCGACCATCGCCAGCTGTGGTTTCTCCAGAATTCCCGGATCGCCTGCGGCGAATAACAGCGGCGGCGCATCACTGATTTGCGCCAGCAACGCGGGGTAGTCAGGTTGGTCCCACATCAGTAAATGCTGGCCCGGGCGCTCTAACCAGGCCAATGCGTGACTGGCGCCGTCACGTATTTCACTGGAGCGCCGGGCCTGCGCGCAGGCAAGTGGCAGGCCCAATGCACGCCAGGCACTGGCCGGTGCGCTGATGGCTTTGGAGGCAGAGCCGAAGGCCTCAAGCAACTTCTTGAAACGCGCAGGGCCGAGTTCCGGTAAACGATGCAGGCGTAAACGGGCTTCCAGTTCCGCAGGGGAAACGGACGTACAGGCAGACAGCGACATGGATCATCCTTGATCGTTATAGAGTCCCGTCGAATCGGGAATAAGCTGTGGATAACTCTGTTGGTAACTTGTGAGCAGGCTTAAGGGTTTCGCACCTTGTCCATCACCGCCAGGGAGCGCGATGCGTTAAGGACAAGCCCGTAGCTGAGCTTGTCGTAGGTGCGGAATACCATCAGCAAACCGGCCCGCTCGTCGGGAATTTTCAATGGCTGACCGGTAATTCGGTCACGCACGGTTTCACCGGTTTTCATCACCACCAGCACATTGCCTTCGGCCAGTCCATCGCGCTGCCCCTTGTTCAGCGTGACGACGTCCAGCGCGCCGATCTGGGTGACCCCACGCGGCACATCAATGATCAAGCCGTCGATGTCGGTTGCCGGCGCACTGGGCATGAAAGTCGAATTGATCGAGCGCTCTTCACCGCCGAACAGCCGGTCGCCGAGTCGTACTTCCTGAGTGGTGCGTTGCAGGGCCAGGGTGGCGACATCGCCTTCAGTGGCAATGATCTCGCCGCCACCGATGTCGTCGGCGTTGATCCCCAGAAACTCCTTGCTCTGGGGATCGGTGTAGACCTTGCCCTGACGGAAGATGCCGTACACCGGTTGTGCCGGGTCGAAATGGCCACGCGCGAATATTCGATCACCGGTGCCACTGAGCACCCGTTCGGCATCGCCGGCGACAATGTAGGGCGCCTTGTCGAAATCCTCTGCCTTGTCGACGATGCGATTGCTCAGCAGAAAGCTGTTGATCGATTTCAGCGGAATGCTCGGAATGGCATCGGCCACCGGCGAGCTGCGGATTCGTGGCGAAAGCTTGATGGTGCCCCGGGAAGCGCCGCGATTGAGGGTCAGGCGTGGCTGACCGTTGACGTAGACCAGCGACAGCGTATCGCCCGGATAGATGAGATTGGGGTTTTCGATCTGTGGATTGGCCTGCCAAAGCTGCGGCCATTCCCACGGCTCACGCAGGTATTTGGCGGAAATGTCCCAGAGTGTGTCCCCTGCCACCACGGTGTATTGCTGTGGAAAACCTTCCCTGAGTTGCACTTGCCCGTGCGCAAAACCGGCCGAGGCCAGAAGGAGCAAGGCGAGTAGTGATTTCCTCATGCGGTGAATCCCTTTATTATGTACGTTCGCGTGAAACGCCAGAGCCCTCGTGGCTCGCTACCGGCTCCTTATTGAAAAGCCGGAAGCTACGTTCACAACGGTAGCCTGCATCCTCGGACTCGCCAGGCCATCGACCCGACTTTACCTCACACGTGCAGCAATTGAGCTTATGGCCATTTTAGACATCCTCGAATTCCCCGACTCGCGCCTGCGTACTATCGCCAAACCAGTGGCTGTAGTGGACGACGAAGTGCGTCAGTTGGTCGATGACATGTTTGAAACAATGTATGAAGCGCCAGGCATCGGCCTCGCCGCGACCCAGGTCAACGTGCATAAACGTATCGTCGTGATGGACCTCTCCGAAGACCGCAGCGAACCACGGGTGTTCATCAACCCCGAGTTCGAAGTCCTGACCGACGAGGTGGACCAGTACCAGGAAGGCTGCCTTTCGGTGCCGGGTTTCTACGAAAACGTCGACCGCCCGCAAAAGGTCAAGATCAAGGCCCTGGACCGCGACGGCCAACCGTACGAACTGATCGCCGAAGGCCTGCTCGCGGTATGCATCCAGCATGAATGCGACCACCTCAACGGCAAATTGTTCGTTGATTACCTGTCCACGCTCAAACGCGACCGGATCAAGAAGAAACTGGAAAAGCTCCATCGCCAGAACGCTTGATGCCCTTCTTTCAAAGGCTTGCTGCGGCAAGCCTTTTTCTTTTGCGACTGCTTTGTAATTGAGAGCTTCCCATGACTGAGCCACTGCGCATTGTCTTTGCCGGTACCCCGGAATTCGCCGCCGAACACCTCAAGGCTCTGCTCGACAGTCCTTACGAGATCGTTGCGGTCTACACTCAACCGGACCGTCCGGCAGGCCGTGGGCAGAAGCTGATGCCGAGCCCGGTCAAGCAGTTGGCTCTGGAGCACAACATCCAGGTGTTGCAACCTCCAACCCTGCGCAACGAAGACGCTCAGGCTGAACTGGCTGCACTGAAACCGGATTTGCTGGTGGTGGTCGCCTATGGCCTGATCCTGCCGCAAGTGGTGCTGGATATTCCGCGCCTGGGTTGCATCAACAGCCACGCCTCCTTGCTGCCACGCTGGCGCGGTGCGGCGCCGATCCAGCGCGCCGTTGAGGCAGGCGATAGCGAAAGCGGCGTGACCGTGATGCGCATGGAGCTGGGCCTCGACACCGGGCCGATGCTGCTCAAGGTCACCACGCCGATCAGCGCCGAAGACACCGGTGGCAGCCTCCACGACCGCCTCGCAGAAATGGGCCCACCGGCCGTGGTGCAGGCGATTGCCGGCCTGGCCGCTGACACTCTGCAAGGCGAAGTGCAGGACGACAGCCTCGCCACCTACGCACACAAATTGAACAAGGACGAAGCGCGCATCGACTGGAGCCGCCCGGCAGTTGAGCTGGAACGTCTGGTTCGCGCCTTCAACCCTTGGCCGATCACCCACAGCACGCTGAACGGCGAAGCGCTGAAAGTGCTGGCTGCAAGCCTGGCCGAAGGGCAGGGCGCACCGGGTGAAATCCTCAGTGCCAGCAAGGACGGCTTGGTTGTCGCCTGCGGTGAACAGGCACTGTGCCTGACCCGTCTGCAATTGCCCGGCGGCAAGGCGCTGAACTTCAGCGACTTGTTCAACAGCCGTCGTGAGAAATTCGCCCTCGGCACCGTCCTTGGTCAGACGGCGGACGCTCAATGAATCCACGTCTGGCCGCCGCCAAGGCACTGGCCGCTGTTCTTAACGGAAAAGCCTCACTCAACAGTTCTCTGCCGACGCAAATGGACAAGGTCGAAGACCGTGATCGCGGCTTCACCCAGGACCTGGCGTTCGGCACGGCTCGCTGGCAACCACGTTTGTCGGCGCTGGCGGCCAAGTTGCTGCAAAAACCGTTCAAAGCGGCTGATGCCGATGTCGAGGCGCTGTTGCTGGTCGGCCTCTACCAACTGCTCTACACCCGGGTTCCGGCTCACGCTGCCATCGGCGAAACCGTCGGTTGCGCCGACAAACTGAAAAAGCCGTGGGCCAAAGCCTTGCTCAACGCCGTGCTGCGCCGTGCCCAACGGGAAAGCGAAGCGCTGCTGGCCGAGCTGGAACACGACCCGGTGGTACGCACTGCTCACCCACGCTGGCTGCAAAAATCCCTCAAAGCCTTCTGGCCTGAGCAGTGGGAAGCCATTTGCGCGGCGAACAACGCTCACCCGCCGATGATTTTGCGGGTCAACCGTCGCCATCACACTCGCGATGCCTACCTCGGTTTGCTGACTGAAGCGGGTATTGCTGCCACGCCATGCGTTTACAGTCAGGACGGCATCATCCTCGACGCAGCGGCCGACGTGCGCAGCCTCCCGGGTTTCGCCGAAGGCTGGATCAGCGTGCAGGACGAAGCCGCGCAACTGGCCGCCGACCTGCTGGACCTGGCGCCAGGCCAACGGGTGCTGGACGCCTGCTGCGCACCGGGCGGCAAGACCTGCCACATCCTTGAAGCCGAGCCGGCACTCGCTGGCGTGGTGGCGGTGGACCTGGAAGCCAAGCGTTTGGTGCGGGTGCGGGAAAACCTCGCACGCCTGGGCCTGAGCGCTGAACTGATCGCCGCCGACGGCCGCGACACCGCGACCTGGTGGGACGGCAAGCCATTCCAACGCATTCTGCTGGACGCGCCATGCTCGGCCACTGGTGTGATTCGTCGTCACCCGGACATCAAACTGACTCGCCAACCCGACGACATTGCCGCCTTGGCGGTGCTTCAGGGCGAATTGCTCGACGCTATGTGGATAACATTGGAAGTGGGCGGCATTCTGCTTTACGCCACCTGCTCCACACTGCCGACCGAGAACACCGAAGTCATCGAAGCGTTCCTCGCCCGCACACCGGGCGCCCGTGAACTCGACATCGCCAGTCAGGCCGGCATCAAGCAGCCCCATGGTCGCCAATTACTGGCCCAGGAAGGCGGCCACGACGGGTTCTACTACGCCAAGCTGATCAAGATTGCCGCCGCGCGCGGTTAACCGGTTTTAAGGGAGTGACTGGATGAAAATCATCATCCTCGGCGCAGGGCAGGTCGGCGGTTCGCTGGCGGAACACTTGGCCAGCGAGGCCAACGACATCACCGTGGTCGACACCGATGGCGAACGCCTGCGTGACCTCGGCGATCGGCTGGACATCCGCACCGTGCAGGGTCGCGGTTCGCTGCCGACCATTCTGCGTCAGGCCGGTGCCGACGACGCCGACATGTTGGTTGCAGTGACCAACAGTGACGAAACCAACATGGTGGCCTGTCAGGTCGCCCACACTCTGTTTCACACACCGACCAAGATCGCCCGGGTCCGCGAAGCCGCGTACCTGACCCGCGCCGAATTGTTCGATAACGAAGCGATTCCGGTCGACGTGTTGATCAGTCCGGAGCAAGTCGTTACCAACTACATCAAACGCCTGATCCAGCATCCGGGGGCGTTGCAGGTAATCGATTTCGCCGAAGGCAAGGCGCAACTGGTGGCAGTGAAAGCCTATTACGGCGGTCCGCTGGTGGGTCAGCAACTGCGACAGCTGCGCGAACACATGCCGAATGTCGAAACGCGCGTTGCGGCGATTTTCCGTCGTGACCGACCGATCCTGCCCCAGGGCGATACGGTGATCGAGGCCGACGACGAAGTATTTTTCATCGCCGCCAAAGCGAATATTCGCGCGGTAATGAGTGAAATGCGCCGCCTCGACGAGAGCTATAAACGCATCGTCATTGCTGGCGGCGGGCAGATTGGCGAGCGTTTGGCCGAGGCCATCGAAAGCCGCTATCAGGTGAAGATCATCGAGATGAACCCGGCCCGCTGCCGCCATCTCTCGGACACCCTCGACAGCACCGTGGTGTTGCAGGGCAGTGCCTCCGACCGCGACTTGCTGATGGAAGAGAACATCGCCGACGCCGACATCTTCCTGGCGCTGACCAACGACGACGAAGCCAACATCATGTCGTCGCTGCTGGCCAAGCGTCTGGGCGCGAAGAAGGTGATGACGATCATCAACAACCCGGCCTACGTCGACCTGATTCAGGGCGGCGACATCGACATCGCCATCAGCCCGCAATTGGCGACCATCGGCACGTTGCTGGCCCACGTGCGGCGCGGCGATATCGTCAGCGTGCACTCATTGCGTCGGGGTGCGGCGGAAGCCATCGAGGCCATCGCCCACGGTGATGCGAAGTCGAGCAAGGTGATCGGCAAGGCCATCGAAAACATCGGCCTGCCGCCGGGGACCACCATTGGCGCGATCATCCGCGACGAAGAAGTGATCATCGCCCACGACGACACCGTGATCGAAGCCGGCGACCATGTGATTCTGTTCCTTGTGGATAAAAAGCATATTCGGGATGTGGAAAAGCTGTTCCATGTGGGGTTGAGCTTCTTCTGATCCGGCATTTGCAGTGGCTGGACGGGCCTCTTCGCGGGCAAGCCTCGCTCCTACAATGGATCACGCATGACCCGTAGGAGCGGCTTGCCCGCGAAAGCGATTTCGAACTCACCCAAAAACCAAAGGTGCCATCAATGATCGAATCCCTGGAAAAAATGCTCGCCAAGGGTGTGGATAACTCGCTGCTGCGCTTCGGCCTGGGCAAGGGTTATCTGGATCTTGGTGAAAATGCCAAGGCCGCAGAGCATTTCCAGCGCTGCGTCGAGTTCGATCCGAAGTATTCGGCGGCCTGGAAGCTATTGGGCAAGGCCCATCTGGCGTTGGCGGATTACGCGGCGGCGCGTCAGGCTTGGGAACAGGGTCTGGAAGCCGCCCGCAATCATGGCGACAAGCAGGCGGAGAAGGAGATGACGGTGTTTCTGAAAAAGCTTGAGCGTCAGGCGCACTGATCAGAAGTAACGCAGGCTAATCGCAAGATCAAAAGATCGCAGCCTTCGGCAGCTCCTACGGGGTGTACGCCGCGCCTTTTGTAGGAGCAGGCGAAGCCTGCGATCTTTTGATTTTACCGGGGGTTATCCACAGCGGCATCAGTACCAGCGTTCTTCGCCCGGCGGACGCTTCTTGAAGCGCTTCATGCTCCACATGTACTGGCTCGGATACGCCCGCACATAGCGCTCGACCACTTGGCTCATCGCCGCGCAGGAGGTTTCGGTATCGGTGCTGTACATGGCCTCGGGGGCGGCTTCGAGGATCACTTTGTAACCCGAGCCGTCCGGCAAACGCAGGGCATGCAGGAACACGCCGACCGCTTTGCCGCCGGCCAGCATGTTCGGCACGAATTTACTGGTCAGGGCCTGAGTGGCGAAGAACGGCACGAAGATCCCGGCGGATTCGGCCGGTTCCGGGTCAGCCGGAATGCCCACTGCACCACCTTTGCGCACTTCCTTGATCACGCTGAGGATGCCTTCCTTGGTGGAAGCAGCTACTCGGTTACCCAATTGCACCCGCTGCTTGCGCAGCAACTCATCCACCGCCTTGAGCTTGGGCGGACGGTAGAAAATGATCGGTTTGCACTGGTTGCAATAGAAGTGGTTCAACACTTCCCAGTTGCCCAGGTGGCTGGTGATGCCGACCACGCCTTTGCCGGAGGCGAGGGCATCCTTGAGCACATCGAGACCTTCGACTTCACGCACCAGGTCGATGGAACGCTGAGCCGGCCAGATCCACGCGCAAGCGCTCTCGGTCAGGGACTTGCCGATGTCTTTCAGGCTCTGTCCGACTAAACGCTCGCGTTCGGCCGGGTCCATTTGTGGGAAGCACTTGGCGAGGTTGATCCGCACCACATCGCGGGAACGGTTGGGGGTTTTCCACATGATCCAGCCAATCGCTGAACCCACCGCCTGCACGGCCCGCCAAGGAAGCAGGGCAAACAGACGCAGAGCGCCTACCAGCAAGGCGCCTTTCAACTTATCCACAGGTCACTCCTGATCTTGTGCTGTGCGCGAGGCGGCTATTCTAACCGCCGTTCGCCAAGGTGGCGTAGCGATCGCAATCCCGGGTGTGGTCCATGACCATGCCCGAGGCCTGCATCAACGCGTAACAAATGGTCGGGCCGACGAACGTGAAACCGGCTTTTTTCAGGCCTTTGCTCATCTCGACGGCGACCGGTGTCACGGCCGGCACTTCACTGCGATCCTTGAAATGATTGATCACCGGCGTTCCGCCGACGAACGACCAGAGAAACGCCACCGGGTCCTCCAGCGCCAGCCAGGCTTGGGCATTGCGCCGGGCGGCATTAAGTTTGAGGCGATTGCGGATGATCCCCGGATCAAGCATCAATTCATCGATTTCCGCGTCGCTCATCTGTGCCACACGCTGTACGTCGAAGCCAAACAGCACCTCGCGATAACGCTCTCGTTTGCGCAACACAGTGATCCAGGAAAGCCCGGCCTGGAACCCTTCGAGCAAAAGCAACTCGAACAAACCCTGCGCATCGCGTAGCGGCGTGCCCCACTCCTGATCGTGATAAGCCATGTACAGCGGATCTTCGGTACACCAAAAGCAGCGTGGCATAAGGCTCCAGGGGGCGTGCGCAGGACCGAATCGGGTATACTCCCGCTCTTTAAATCGCAGCCCAAGAAACAGGTGAATTTCGTGAGCCAGCCTACGCCAGCCGTGCGTACCTTCCAAGACTTGATCCTCGCCCTCCAGCAATACTGGGCCGAGCAAGGTTGTGTGGTACTTCAGCCCTACGATATGGAAGTAGGCGCCGGCACTTTCCACACTGCCACGTTCCTGCGCGCCATTGGCCCGGAAACCTGGAACGCCGCTTATGTGCAGCCCAGTCGTCGCCCGACTGACGGCCGCTACGGCGAAAACCCGAACCGTCTGCAGCACTACTACCAGTTCCAGGTAGTCCTGAAGCCGAACCCGGACAACTTCCAGGAACTGTACCTGGGCTCCCTCAAGCACGTGGGCCTCGACCCGCTGGTGCACGACATCCGTTTCGTCGAAGACAACTGGGAGTCGCCAACGCTGGGCGCCTGGGGTCTGGGCTGGGAAGTCTGGCTCAACGGCATGGAAGTGACGCAGTTCACTTACTTCCAGCAAGCGGGCGGCATCGAGTGCTACCCGGTGACCGGCGAGATCACTTACGGTCTTGAGCGTCTGGCCATGTACCTGCAAGGCGTGGACTCGGTCTACGACCTGGTCTGGGCTGACGGTCCGTTCGGCAAGGTGACCTACGGCGATGTGTTCCACCAGAACGAAGTGGAGCAGTCGACCTACAACTTCGAACACGCCAACGTCGAGAAGCTGTTCGAGTTGTTCGACTTCTATGAAAGCGAAGCCAAGCGCCTGATCGAACTTGATCAGCCATTGCCGTTGCCGAGCTACGAAATGGTGTTGAAGGCTTCCCACACCTTCAACCTGCTGGATGCGCGCCGGGCGATCTCGGTGACGGCGCGTCAGCAATACATCCTGCGTGTACGCACTTTGGCGCGTTCCGTCGCACAAGCCTACCTGCTGGCTCGCGCCAAGCTGGGCTTCCCGATGGCGACCCCGGACCTGCGTGATGAAGTACTGGCCAAGCTGGAGGCTGCACAATGAGTGCTCAAGATTTTCTGGTTGAATTGGGCACCGAAGAACTGCCACCCAAAGCCCTGAACACCCTGGCCGAAGCGTTTATGGCCGGTATCGACAAAGGCTTGCAAGCTGCCGGCCTGAACTACGAAACCAAAACCGTGTACGCCGCGCCACGTCGTCTGGCCGTGCTGATCACCGCGCTGGCGACCCAGCAGCCGGATCGCAGCATCAACCTCGACGGCCCGCCACGTCAGGCCGCGTTCGATGCCGAAGGCAACCCGACTCAAGCAGCCCTGGGCTTCGCCAAGAAGTGCGGCGTCGACCTGAGCGAGATCGATCAGAGCGGTCCAAAACTGCGCTACAGCCAAAGCATCGCCGGCAAGCCGACCGCGAGCCTGATGCCGACCATCGTTGAAGACTCCCTGAACGACCTGCCTATCCCCAAGCGCATGCGCTGGGGTGCTCGCAAAGAAGAATTCGTTCGCCCGACCCAATGGCTGGTGATGCTGCTTGGTGACCATGTCATCGACTGCACCATCCTTGCCCAGAAGTCCGGCCGCGATTCCCGTGGTCACCGCTTCCACCATCCTGAAAGCGTGCGCATCACCTCGCCGGCCAACTACCTGAATGACCTGCGTGCAGCCTATGTGCTGGCCGACGCCAACGAGCGTCGCGAGCTGATCAGCAAGCGCACCGAAGAACTGGCGACCCTGCAGGAAGGTACGGCGATCGTGCCGCCGAGCCTGCTCGACGAAGTGACCGCGCTGGTTGAATGGCCGGTGCCGCTGGTGTGCTCGTTCGAAGAACGTTTCCTCGACGTGCCGCAAGAAGCGCTGATCACCACCATGCAGGACAACCAGAAGTATTTCTGCCTGCTGGATGCCGACGGCAAGTTGCTGCCACGATTCATCACCGTGGCCAACATCGAAAGCAAAGACCCGCAGCAGATCATCGCCGGTAACGAGAAAGTGGTTCGCCCACGCCTGACCGACGCCGAGTTCTTCTTCAAGCAAGACAAGAAGCAAAAACTCGAAGACTTCAACCTGCGTCTGCAGAACGTGGTGTTCCAGGAAAAACTCGGCAGCGTCTACGACAAGGCCGAGCGCGTTTCCAGGCTCGCCGCGTTCATCGCTCAACGCATTGGTGGCAACCCGGCCTGGGCTTCCCGTGCCGGCCTGATGTCCAAGTGCGACCTGGCGACCGAAATGGTCGGTGAGTTCCCGGAGATGCAAGGTGTCGCCGGTTACTACTACGCCCTCAACGACGGCGAGCCGGAAGAAGTCGCCCTGGCGCTGAACGAGCAGTACATGCCGCGCGGTGCCGGTGCTGAACTGCCGACCACCCTGACCGGTGCGGCCGTGGCCATCGCCGACAAGCTCGACACGCTGGTGGGTATTTTCGGTATCGGCATGCTGCCAACCGGGAGCAAAGACCCGTACGCCCTGCGCCGTGCTGCGCTGGGTGTATTGCGCATCCTGATCGACAAGAAGCTCGACCTCGACCTGAACGACGCCGTGGCGTTTGCCGTGAATGCGTTCGGTACCAAGGTCAAAGCTGCCGGCCTGAATGACTCGGTGCTGGAATTCATCTTCGATCGTCTGCGTGCCCGTTATGAAGACGAAGGCGTTGATGTCGGGACTTACCTGTCGGTCCGTGCCCTGAAGCCAGGTTCGGCGCTGGATTTCGATCAGCGTGTACAAGCGGTAGAAGCGTTCCGCAAATTGCCGGAAGCCGCAGCCCTGGCCGCGGTGAACAAGCGCGTTTCGAACTTGCTGAGCAAGGTCGAAGGCTCTGTTCCTTCGGTCGTTGAAGCCAAGTACTTCGACAACGCCAACGAGTTCTCCCTGTATTCGGCGATCCAGCAGGCTGACCAGGCTGTTCAGCCAATGGCCGCTGCGCGTCAGTACAGCGAATCGCTGGCACGTCTGGCCGCCTTGCGCGAGCCGGTGGATGCGTTCTTCGAAGCGGTGATGGTCAACGCCGAAGATGCCAAGGTGCGAGCCAACCGCTATGCGCTGCTGGCGCGTCTGCGTGGCTTGTTCCTCGGCGTTGCCGACATTTCGCTGCTGGGCTAAGGGGCTGCTGTTGAAACTGCTGATTCTCGATCGGGACGGAGTGATCAATTACGACTCCGACGCGTACATCAAGTCGGTGGAGGAGTGGATTCCGCTCCCCGGTTCGATCGAAGCGATCGCGCAGTTGAGCAAGGCCGGCTGGACGGTGGCGGTCGCTACCAACCAGTCGGGCATCGCTCGCGGCTATTACGACATCGCCACCCTGGATGCCATGCACGCTCGCTTGCGCGAGCTGGTGGCGGAGCAGGGTGGCGAAGTCGGGCTGATCGTCTATTGCCCGCACGGGCCAGACGATGGCTGCGATTGCCGCAAGCCAAAACCCGGGATGTTGAAAACCATCGCCGCGCATTACAACGTTTCGCTGACGAATCTATGGTTCGTCGGCGATACTCTCGGTGACCTGGAAGCCGCCAGAGCCGTCGACTCTCAGCCAGTTTTGGTAAAGACCGGGAAAGGCGAAAAGACGCAGGGCAAGACCCTACCGGCGGGCACCTTGATTTTTGACGATCTGGCGGCGATTGCCGCGGAACTTATCCACAACTAAGGCTCTTCTGACATCCTGGCCAAGGACTGATCGGGAGTGCGCTTGAATAGGCGGGCAATGCCCGCAACGGTAAATGTCGCCATGTCGATACTGCAGGCCATCAGAACTTTCCTCTTTTACCTGCTGCTGGGCACCAGCTCTTTGCTCTGGTGCACCCTGAGCTTTTTTATCGCGCCGTTTCTGCCATTCAAGGCGCGCTATCGCTTTATCAACGTGTACTGGTGCCGCTGCGCCTTATGGCTGAGCAAAGTCTTTCTGGGTATCCGTTACGAAGTGAAGGGTGCCGAGAACGTGCCTGACCAGCCCTGCGTGATTCAGTCGAACCACCAGAGCACCTGGGAGACATTTTTTCTCTCGGCCTATTTCGAGCCTCTGAGCCAGGTGCTCAAGCGCGAACTGCTCTACGTTCCGTTCTTCGGCTGGGCCATGGCCATGCTGCGACCGATCGCCATCGACCGTGGCAACCCAAAGGCCGCGCTCAAACATGTGGCGAAGAAGGGTGATGAGCTGCTCAAGGACAATGTCTGGGTACTGATCTTCCCTGAAGGGACTCGCGTCCCTTACGGCACTATCGGCAAGTTCTCCCGCGGTGGCACCGCGTTGGCCGTCAATGCGTCATTACCGGTACTGCCGATTGCGCACAATGCCGGCAAGTTCTGGCCAAAAACCGGTTGGGCGAAACAGCAAGGCGTGATCACCGTCATCATTGGCGCGCCGATGTACGCCGAGGGTAACGGGCCGCGAGCCATTGCCGACCTGAATGATCGAGTGCAGGCCTGGAACGAACAGATGCAACGCGAGATGGGCTCGCTGCCAGCAGCCCCGGCGGCACCCAACGCTACCGATCAAGTGACTGTCTGAGATTCTGTGGATAACCTGTGTACCGTTTTGTTGAAAACCGTCGTTTTTTGTTTTTAAACTTATGATTTACATACATATTTCTTAAGCAAATAAAACGCCGGAAAAGGTGCATAAGTATATTTAGGACGTAAAAAAACCGGCTGATATAGCCGGTTTTTTTATGCCCGTTGAAAGCGTCTGGATCACTCGCTCAATAGCGGTAACTGGACGCTGAACGTCGTGCCTTGCCCCACCACGCTATGACAGGAAATCCTCCCGCCATGACGGTCCACCACCGCCTTGACCATGGACAAACCCAACCCCAGGCCGTCGCTGCCGTGAGCCGAGGTAAAACGCCGATACTGACTGAACAGCTCGGGAAGTTCATCGACAGCAATCCCTCGCCCCTGATCGGCGATCTCGCACAGTAGCCAACCCTCGGCACAACTCACCCGCACTGAGATCCGCGAGCCCGCCGGACTGTACTTGATGGCGTTTTCCAGCAGGTTGAACAGTGCCCGTGTCAGTAGCGATTGATCGGCCAGGACCAGCGCTTCAGCGTCTTCGTCGAGGTCATGCAGTAATTGAATGTTCTTCAGATGAGCGATGCTCGAAGCCTGGTCGAAGGTATCGAGCAACAACATCGCGAACATGCTCGGCTGAAACTGATAGGCCTCGGACTCGGCTTTTGCCAACTGCACAAAAGCCTCGGTCAGGTTCAGCGCCTTGCGCACTTGTAACTCGATCTGACTGAACACTTGAGTGTCGCCGGACACCTGATGCCGCTGAACATCGAGCAAGGCCAGTATCGCCGAATGGGGAGCCCTGAGGTCATGGGACAAAAAACGCAGCAACACGGCTCGCTGTTCTTCGGCATCGCGCTCGACGCTCAAGTCAGTGAGGCTCAGCAGCCAGCCAATCACGGAGTCACCCTCGGCCGGCAACAGCGGTGCCAGGTCCAGACGCAGGCTGCGTGCCTGGGTGTCACGAAACTCCAGCGGCTCCAGGGTCGACAACGCAGATGGCATTCCATTGGACGGCACCGGGTAACCCAAGTCGCTCAGTTGCTCGAGCATGTCCTCGCCCACCAGGCCACGACCAAACACCTCTCGAGCCTTGCGGTTGGCCAGCAGAATACGTCCGTTCGGATCGCTGATCAGTGTCGCCACCGGCAGGTATTCAAGTCCATCGGCGATGAAACGTCGGGTGTCGCGGGTCCGGCTCATGGCCTGCTCCAGCGCGACGATTTGCCCTTGCAGCACATCACCGGCCGGGGCCTGGGTGCGACGACGTTCGGGAAAGACTTTCGGCTCGCTATCCAGGCGCGCCAGTTCCCAGCCGAAATAGGCGAGCACCGCGTTCAGCCTTCGCCAATTCCAGATCAGGTAGCCCAGCATCATCCCTAGCAGGCTCGCCGCCGGTGACCACCACCAACCAAGCCGCAACAGTACACCCGAACCCAGTAGAGCGGCCGCCATTGCACCCAGTGTCAGCCATAGGGCGCGACGCGGACGTACCAACAGCAGGCCCAGCAACTCACCGACAATCATCACCGATAGCAACGCCGCCAAGCGCTGATCGAGAACCACGATGTTGCGCTGTTGCAGCAGCCCGTTGAGGATATTCGCCTGGATCTCGATGCCCGGTGTGGTGCCAATGCTGGCCGATTGCGGTGTCACGTAGCGGTCGCCCAGGCCTGGAGCGGTCGAGCCGATCAGGATCAAGCGATCGCGCAACAACTCGGGCGGGACTTCGCCGCGCAATACGCTGACGTAGGGCACAGTGGGAAAGCCCGCGTCGGAATGGATGAAAGGAATTCGTATTTCGTGGGCTCGCTGCCAGCCTTGCGCCGATGGCAGGGCCGGGGTACCAGACATCGGTACATTTCCCTTATCGGTAAGGGATTCTTCGTACAGCAGCCAAGCCAGTTGCGGGCGTGCTTTTTGCGCCGGTCCTTCGCTTAAATACACACTGCGCACAATGCCGTCGGCATCCGCTTCGGCATTGATGTGCCCGATGCCTTTGGCGCAATGGCTCAGCGCAGCCACCGGTTCAATTTCCCCCAAGGGCTGGCCATAACGTGCGACGCCTTCGCGCAACAGCGGCACGAAAACATTCCCGGCCCGACAGACCGCCTGGGCCAAAAGCTGATCGTTGCCGGGATGGCTATCGGGCTCGCTGAAGATAACGTCGAACAGAACGCCTTTAACGTTCGCGGCGCTGAGCCGATCCAAAAGTTGCGCGTGCATGACCCGCGACCACGGCCATTGGCCAAGCTGCTGCAAGCTGTAGTCATCGATCGTGACGATGAGTATTCGCGGGTCCACCGGCAGCGGACTCAGCCGGCGCAGGTTGTCATACAGCAGATTGCTCAGGGCCAGCCCCTGATTCATCGACAGCATCGCCGTCAGCGGCAACAGGATCAGACAGACCCACAGCCACTCGCGCACCATCCGCTGAAACAACCGCTGAGCCTGGGTCGGCTCGCGGTCATCCTTCCTTGGCCGTCTCTTCATCGGTCGTCGGCCAGGGCGCTATTGGACACGCGTGATCCTGGGGTAATAGAAAATGTCATACACCCCGGTCTCTCCCTCTAGCCCCTGAGCGTCATAGGCCGACAGGCGAACATGGTAGAAAAACGCTTTCAGCCCGCTGAATCTGACCTCTGGCGTGCTGGAAAACTGCTCTTGCTTGATGTCCAGAAAGGCTGCGTCGGTAGCCACTTGCGCCCGATAACGCGTGGCCCCTTCGATGGGTTTCATGATCAATTGCCACACAGGCACATTACCCGTCTGACCGGCTTGCCCCAACAAACGTGGGGCAGGTAGCAAGTCGATTGGCGTCAATGTGCCTTGTTTCTGAATACGTAAACCCTGACGGGCCATGACCTGGACCTCGTCAGCGTCAGCGCTCTGAGTCCGTTTGGCAGCCGACCGGGCAGGGCGGGAGCCCGACGTTTCCTCATCACGGTTGACCGCCACGTGTCCGTTCAGAACCTCCAGCAGCGCCTCGCCACCGTCATCGTTGCGCACCCGAAAGTGCGTGCCCCGTACGCCCAGTACACCGACCGGCGTGACGATCTGAAAGCGGTCATGGTCGCTGGGACGTTTGATCACATACGACTCAACCTGCCCCTGCTCAAGAATGACCTGAGGGATCGAATGTTCTTCATTGAGATGCAGGGTGATATGGGAACTGGAGGGCAACACCACCCGCGAGCCATCACCCAGGGACAGGCTGACAAACGCTGAGGGCGAGGTTTTGACTCCTTCCTGCTCGTCGATTGACATACCTTCCTGCAGCGGCGTCTGCTTGCCTTTGGCGTCCAGCTTCCAGGCTTCACCGGTCAGATGCTCGACAGTCGCCGGCAGCGGTTGACCACGGCATTGTTGGTTTTCATCGATATAAGGCAAGCGTTTTGCCAAGGAGACTGCCGCCGATGCACTCTGGGTGAGCAATCCCATCAGGCCGGCAACCAGTAAAAGACAGACACCAGAACGGCGTGAGAGCAATAAGGTCATGGGGTTCATGGATTGGCTTTTATGCTCTTATGGAAATCATGCCGGGAAACGCACGCGCTTGACGCACGATACCTGACCGGATGCTCTGGCAGATAGCCATGGAAGCAAAGGAAATGGGATGACACATCCCTGTGTCGGAGCCGAGCAGGCACTCCATGTATTTCCCCCTGAACGTGCGGACCACCGAAAACCGGCAATCGACGGTCCTGCCAGGTTGGCTTGACGCTCCCTGCGTCGGAGCACATCCCAATGCCCCTGTGCCGCTCAGCGCCAACGAATTTACCGACATGGAAGCCATGTGAGGCAATTATCAATATTTGTTCAGAATTGGCCGAGCGCGTTCAAAACACCCAACGTTGATGTGTTGGGTCAGGTTGTACGGCGTCTATCTGTGGGGAGTGCATCGGGGCAAAGCCGGGCGAATCCCCCATAACCGTGTTTGTTTCTGTTGGGCCGAAGTAACGCGGTACAGCCTCTTGGTCGACGACTGGAATCGACTGGACCGTGGTGCATCCCAGTCCAAGGCCAGCCACCAACATCAATGCTGCCAGTCTTGTGAACCCATTAGAGAGAATCTTTAGGTGCATCTTTCCCACAGTACCTCTTGAGCATTCTGCTGATGGATCATCGTCTACCGGCGAAGTGACATCAGCGTAACCATGCTTGGGAAGTTCGCAGCAATTCGCCACAATTGTTCAGATTCAATCAATCAGCCTAAACTCCCGCAGGCAATTTCTTAAACTTTGCACTTACGAGATGAAGGAAACACTCGGCATGCGTGTCGCAATACTGGATGACGAACCCGCCGAACTTCGCCGGGTGGAACAGACACTGCGACAGATCCCCGTAGCGGGAGAGCAGGGGTGGACGTTGCACAGCTTCGAGCGGGGAGAGGACTTGCTACGGCAACTTCGGCGGGAGACCTTCGACCTGCTGATCCTCGACTGGCAACTGCCCGATATCAGCGGCCTGGCGTTGTTGCGCTGGACCCGTGAACACATGGACGTGCCACCGGCCGCGATCATGCTCACCAGTCGCGATACCGAAAGCGATATCGTCCAGGCGTTGAACGCCGGGGCCGACGATTACGTGAGCAAACCGTTTCGTCCCAACGAACTGATGGCTCGAGTCAGCGCGGTGCTTCGTCGGCATGGGCTGCAACGCGCGGCAGCCACCGAAATACTGACCTTCAATGACCTTGAATTCGACGACGCCGAACTCACCGTCACCCGCGCCACCACCCCCATCAGCCTGACCGAACGGGAATACCGTCTCGCTCGCTGCCTGTTCGCCAATCTGGGCCGACCGTTGTCCCGTGAATACTTGTATGAACGTTTTTGGACCCATGAAGAAATAGCGTCCTCCCGCCCGCTGGATACTCATATTTATCGCCTGCGCAACAAGCTGGGCCTGACGGCCGATCGCGGTTGGCAGCTGCTGACGATTTACGGGTATGGGTATCGGCTCGAGAGCGTGGCCACTGCTAGCGAATGACGACGTTTCGACGATCAATAAAAAAGGCCAACGCTAAGCGTTGGCCTTTTTCGTTTTAGCGGTCCTGCTGGATCAGAAGTCCAGGTTGGACACCGCCAAGGCGTTACTTTCGATGAAGTCACGACGGGGTTCGACCGCATCACCCATCAGGGTGTTGAAGATCTGGTCCGCGCCAATGGCGTCCTCGATGGTCACTTTGAGCATCCGGCGCTGGCTTGGGTCCATGGTGGTTTCCCACAGCTGATCCGGGTTCATTTCGCCCAGACCTTTGTATCGCTGGATGGTGTGACGCTTGGTGCTTTCAGCCATCAGCCATTCAAGGGCTTCCTTGAACTCGGTGACCGGCTTCTTGCGCTCGCCGCGCTGGATGTACGCGCCGTCGTCCAGCAAGGTGCTCAATTGAGCGCCCAACGACACAACTGTCTTGTAATCGTTGCTGCCGAAGAAATCGCGGTTGAAGGTGATGTAGTTCGACAGGCCGTGGGAGATCAGCTCGACCTCTGGCAGCCAGACGTTACGTTCACGGTCTTCACGCAGGCTGGCTTTGTAAACCAGGCCGGATTTCTCGACGGTGCGCAGGCGAACTTCGAACTGAGCCATCCAATCCTGCATCGCTGCGTGATCGGACAGTTGCTCCATGCTCACCGCTGGCAGGTAGATGAAGTGCTCGGTCAGTTCCTGCGGGTACAGGCGCGACAGACGCTTGAGGGTCTTCATCACCAGGCGGAAGTCATTCACCAGACGCTCAAGCGCTTCGCCAGAGATACCCGGGGCTTCTTCGTTCAGGTGCAGGCTCGCGTCTTCCAGGGCCGACTGCGTCATGTACTCTTCCATGGCGTCGTCGTCTTTGATGTATTGCTCTTGCTTGCCTTTCTTGACCTTGTACAGCGGCGGCTGAGCGATGTAGATGTAACCGCGCTCGATCAACTCCGGCAACTGACGGAAGAAGAAGGTCAGCAGCAGGGTACGGATGTGCGAACCGTCGACGTCAGCATCGGTCATGATGATGATGTTGTGATAGCGCAGCTTGTCGATGTTGTACTCGTCGCGGCCAATGCCGCAGCCCAGCGCGGTGATCAAGGTGCCCACTTCTTGCGAAGAGATCATCTTGTCGAAGCGTGCCTTCTCCACGTTCAGGATCTTGCCCTTGAGCGGCAGGATGGCCTGGGTGCGACGGTTGCGTCCCTGCTTGGCGGAGCCGCCAGCAGAGTCACCTTCCACGAGGTACAGTTCGGAAAGGGCAGGGTCTTTTTCCTGGCAGTCAGCCAGTTTGCCCGGCAAGCCGGCGATGTCCAGCGCACCTTTGCGGCGGGTCATCTCACGGGCCTTACGCGCTGCTTCACGCGCACGCGCCGCATCGATCATCTTGCCGACGACCAGCTTGGCTTCGTTCGGGTTCTCCAGCAGGAAGTCAGAGAAGTACTTGCCCATTTCCTGTTCAACCGCGGTCTTCACTTCGGAAGACACCAGCTTGTCTTTGGTCTGGGAGCTGAACTTCGGATCCGGCACTTTTACCGAAATGATCGCTGTCAGGCCTTCGCGGGCATCGTCACCGGTGGTGGCAACTTTGTGCTTCTTCGCCAAACCTTCAGCTTCGATGTAGGTGTTCAGGTTACGCGTCAGCGCGGAACGGAAACCCACCAGGTGAGTACCGCCATCGCGCTGTGGAATGTTGTTGGTGAAACACAACAGGTTCTCGTTGAAGCTGTCGTTCCACTGCAGGGCGATTTCCACGCCGATGCCGTCTTCACGCTGGATGTTGAAGTGGAACACCTGGTTGACCGCAGTCTTGTTGGTGTTCAGGTATTCAACGAACGCACGCAGACCACCTTCGTACTTGAACAACTCTTCCTTGCCGCTGCGCTCATCCTTGAGGACGATGCCGACACCGGAGTTGAGGAAGGACAGTTCGCGAATCCGCTTGGCCAGGATGTCCCAGCTGAAGTGGATGTTCTTGAAGGTTTCAGCCGAAGGCTTGAAGTGGATCTGGGTGCCAGTGGTTTCGCTTTCGCCAACGATTTTCATCGGCTCTTGCGGAACACCGTGGACATAAGTCTGTTCCCAGATTTTTCCGCTGCGGCGAACGGTCAGGATCAGTTCTTTGGACAGTGCGTTCACCACCGACACACCTACACCGTGCAGACCGCCGGATACCTTGTAGGAGTTGTCGTCGAACTTACCGCCGGCGTGCAGCACGGTCATGATGACCTCGGCCGCCGAGACGCCTTCTTCTTTGTGCACGTCTACCGGGATGCCACGACCGTTGTCGCGAACGGTAATGGACTCGTCCGGGTGGATGATAATGCTGATGTCGTCGCAATGGCCTGCCAAAGCTTCGTCGATCGAGTTATCGACCACCTCGAACACCATGTGGTGCAGACCACTGCCATCGTCAGTGTCACCAATGTACATACCGGGACGTTTGCGTACGGCATCCAGGCCTTTCAGCACTTTAATGCTCGTTGAGTCGTACGTATTTTCTTCGCTCAATGCCTTCACTCCCGATGGTCGTGGGTCTGGGTGATACGGCCCTGTTCCACGTGGAACAGAGCGACTGGCGTTTCCGTCTGCCAGCCTTCCCTCAATAATTCGTGATCTACACAGGTGATAAAGACCTGGCAGCGTAAGTCTTCCAGCAAGCGGCAAAGCGCGCGACGGTGGTGCTCATCCAGTTCGGACGGCAGGTCATCCACCAGATAAATACACTGGCCGCGACGGGCCTGGCTAACCAAATGCCCTTGGGCGATCCGCAATGCACAGACCACCAACTTCTGCTGGCCACGAGACAAGATGTCCGCGGCGTTATGTGCGCCCAATCTAAGACGCAAATCAGCGCGTTGTGGTCCGGCTTGGGTATGACCCATTTGCTGATCCCGCTGAAGGGACCCGGCGAGCACTGCACTCAACTCACGGTCTTTGTCCCAGCCTCGGTAATAGCTGAGCGTTAAGCCCTCAAGCTCAACCAGTTCGCTCAAGGTCTGTTCAAAGACTGGTTTCAAGGCTTTGATGTAAGCGCGGCGGTATTCATCTATTTCAGCGCTGGCCTGGCACAGTTCCCTGTCCCAAACCGCTTGCGAAACGGCGTCAAGTGTACCATGTCGCAGCCAAGAGTTTCTCTGGCGCAAGGCCTTCTGCAAGCGCTGCCACGTGGACATGAATCGGGGTTCCACGTGGAACACACCCCAGTCGAGAAACTGTCGGCGAATCTTCGGCGCACCTTCCAGCAGGCGGAAGCTGTCCGGGTTGATCAATTGCAACGGCAGGATCTCTGCCAGTTGCGCAGCACTTCGTGCGTTCTGCCCATCAATGCGAATCTGGAACTCACCCTGGCGGTCGCGAGATATCCCCAACGCACTGTGTCCACCCTCAGCCAATTCGACTTGGCCAAACACCGTGCACGCCAATTGCTCGTATTGAATGACGGGTAACAGACGGCTGCTACGAAACGAACGGGCAAGCCCCAGCAGATGAATGGCTTCTAGAACACTGGTTTTGCCGCTGCCGTTGGCGCCGTAAAGAATGTTTATTCGGGGGGAGGGGGAGAAGGTCACCGGGTGCAGATTGCGCACCGCGGTGACCGAGACGCGACTTAAGGACATCTAGGTTCTGCTGAGCATGATTACAGACGCATCGGCATGACAACGTAAGCCGAGTCGTCGTTGTCGGACTCTTGCACCAGCGCACTGCTGTTGGAGTCGGACAGGATCAAGCGAACCTGCTCGGTGGTCATCACGCCCAGCACGTCGAGCAGATAGCTCACGTTGAAGCCGATTTCCAGAGAGCCGCCGTTATACTCAACGCCCACTTCTTCTTCCGCTTCTTCCTGCTCCGGGTTGTTCGCCTGGATCTTCAGCTGACCATTGGCCAGTTGCAGACGGATGCCACGGTACTTCTCGTTGGACAGAATCGCGGTACGGCTGAACGCTTCACGCAATGCCTGACGATCGCCGAGTACCAGTTTGTCGCCGCCTTTAGGCAGAACACGCTCGTAGTCAGGGAATTTACCGTCGACCAGTTTCGAGGTGAAGGTGAACTCGCCGGTGGTGGCGCGGATGTGGTGCTGGCCCAGCACGATGCTGACGTTGCCGTCCGGTTCGGTCAGCAGACGCGCCAGTTCCAGAATACCTTTGCGCGGTACTATCACCTGATGACGATCCGGCTGACCGATATCGGCCTGCATCGAACACATGGCCAGACGGTGACCGTCAGTCGCCACGGCGCGGATGATCCCGGCCGAGACTTCCAGCAGCATGCCGTTGAGGTAGTAACGCACGTCCTGCTGCGCCATGGCGAAGCTGGTGCGTTCAATCAGACGACGCAGTTTGCTTTGCTCAAGGCTGCAGGTCAGAGAGCCTGGGCCTTCTTCCACCGTCGGGAAGTCATTGGCTGGCAGGGTCGACAGGGTGAAGCGGCTACGGCCGGCCTTCACCACGAGCTTCTGCTCATCGACCTTGATGTCGATCAGCGCATCGTTCGGCAAGCTCTTGCAGATGTCCATCAGCTTGCGCGCAGGCACAGTGATGGAACCCGGGTCCGCAGGCTCTTCGAGTTGCACACGACCGACCAGCTCGACTTCCAGGTCGGTACCGGTCAGCGACAGTTGCTGGCCTTCGACAACCAGCAGCACGTTGGAGAGCACCGGCAAGGTCTGTCGGCGCTCGACGACGCCTGCGACCAGTTGCAGGGGTTTCAACAGGGCTTCGCGTTGAATGGTGAAATGCATGGTCTAGTCCCTTGCCTTAATAAGCTGCGCTGGTGTTCATCAAGTAGTCAGTGTACGCAGCAGGTTCTTATAGTCCTCGCGGATGTCCGCGTCGGATTCCTTAAGCTCGTTGATCTTGCGGCAGGCGTGCAAAACAGTCGTATGGTCGCGGCCGCCAAACACATCGCCGATTTCCGGCAGGCTGTGGTTGGTCAGTTCCTTGGACAACGCCATGGCGACCTGACGCGGACGTGCTACCGAGCGTGAACGACGCTTGGACAGCAGGTCGGATATCTTGATCTTGTAATACTCGGCGACGGTGCGCTGAATGTTATCCACAGACACCAGTTTGTCTTGCAGCGCCAACAAGTCTTTCAGGGATTCGCGAATCAGCTCAATGGTGATATCACGGCCCATGAAGTGCGAGTGGGCGATCACGCGTTTGAGCGCGCCTTCCAGCTCACGGACGTTGGAGCGAATACGCTGGGCAATGAAGAACGCCGCGTCGTGCGGCAGATCGACTTTGGCCTGGTCGGCCTTTTTCATCAGGATCGCCACGCGGGTTTCCAGCTCCGGCGGCTCGACGGCAACCGTCAGGCCCCAGCCGAAACGTGACTTCAGGCGCTCTTCAAGGCCTTCGATTTCTTTCGGATAGCGGTCACTGGTAAGAATGACCTGCTGGCCACCTTCAAGCAGGGCGTTGAAGGTGTGGAAAAACTCTTCCTGAGAGCGTTCCTTGCGGGCGAAGAACTGAATGTCATCGATCAGCAACGCATCCACCGAGCGGTAGAAGCGCTTGAACTCGTTGATCGCATTCAGCTGCAAGGCCTTGACCATGTCTGCAACGAAACGCTCGGAATGCAGGTACACAACCTTGGCATTCGGATTCTTCTTTAATAGGTGGTTACCCACCGCGTGCATCAAGTGCGTTTTACCCAAGCCGACACCGCCATAAAGGAAGAGCGGGTTGTAGCCGTGCTTGGGGTTGTCCGCCACCTGCCAGGCCGCAGCCCGTGCCAGTTGGTTGGACTTGCCTTCGACGAAGTTCTCGAAGGTAAAGGTGCGGTTCAGGTAGCTGGTGTGCTTGAGCGCGCCTTCGACCTGCACCGTACGCTGTTCGGAGCGAACCGGGGCCTGCTGCGAACTGGCGCCGGCCATTGGGTCGAAGCTGTCGCGGGACGGCTCTTCACTGACCTCGGCTACTTTTTGTGTCGCACGTTTGGTCGAGGCTGCTGCCGGGGCTGGCGCTGGAGCGCTGACAGGCGCTTGAGCGGCCTGGGCCTGGGACGCTGCAGCGGCCAACGGGGCATTGGGTGCCGCACGCGGCGCCGAACTGCGTTTGCTGCCTATTAATAAGGACAGCGCCGGCGCCAGGCCATTGCCATGCTCATCCAGCAGTTCAAGGACGCGGCCCAGGTACTTTTCATTGACCCAGTCGAGAACAAAACGATTCGGCGCGTAGACACGCAGCTCGTCGCCTTCGGCTTCGACCTGTAGTGGACGGATCCAAGTGTTGAATTGTTGGGCAGGCAGCTCATCGCGCAAAAGCTCAACGCACTGCTGCCAAAGTTCCACTGACACGGATATCCCCTAAGTTGAAAGCCGGTGAGGCAAAAACAAGCGGTCATTGTAGCGACCAGACGTCCACTTATCCACATGCAGGTTGCGCACAGGGCATGATTTATCAATGCGTTAACCCTCGAAAAGAAGACCAACGGTATGTGCATAAGCTCTGTGGATAACCGCCCATGAGGGCACTGGACAAGTGGGGGCGAAACTCGGTGGATAACCTGCCTGTGGATAACTAGCGTTTCCACACACAGCTTATCCGACAGCGCAGCACAGGCTGACCACCGTTTTCCACCGTAGTTGTCATTCTCTGTACATCACGGTTTAGAAGGCCTGAAGGTAGTTATCCACAGACGAACGTGGCCCTAGCTTTTATAAGCTTTACAGAAAAGCTTTAAATAATTCCCTTCTTTATTTCTATATCTAGCGAACAACCTTCGGCGAGCAAATCGTCTGGATATCTATTTATAAGGAAACGCTGGTTGGAAATTGACCTAGAGGCTTGCTTTCTCTAGAATCCCCGGTCTCTTAAAACGGGGGCCATTCCGGCCCGTTGTGGACGAACCAGGTAACACGACAATGAAACGTACTTTCCAACCAAGCACTATCAAACGCGCTCGTACCCACGGTTTCCGTGCTCGCATGGCTACCAAGAACGGTCGTGCCGTTCTGTCGCGTCGTCGCGCCAAAGGTCGTGCGCGTCTGGCAGTTTGATAAGCCGGCACTGGAGGTGAGTCAGGACTTCAGTCGGGAAAAGCGTCTGCTTACTCCCCGGCATTTCAAGGCAGTCTTTGACTCCCCTACCGGCAAGGTTCCGGGGAAAAATCTCCTGCTCCTTGCGCGCAACAACGATCTTGATCACCCCCGTCTCGGGCTGGTTATCGGGAAAAAGAGCGTAAAGCTCTCCGTCGAGCGCAATCGCCTCAAACGTCTGATGCGCGAATCGTTTCGCCTGAACCAGGATTTACTGGTCGGTTGGGACATCGTTATCGTCGCGCGCAAAGGTTTGGGTGACGTAGAAAGCCCCGAATTGATTCAGCATTTCGACAAACTCTGGAAGCGTCTGGCACGCAGCAAGCCGGTACCAGCAGTCAAAACCGAAACTGTAGGGGTAGACAGTACCGATGCGTAAACTGGCACTCGTTCCGATCCAGTTTTATCGCTATGCCATCAGTCCCCTGATGGCCAGTCACTGTCGTTTCTACCCCAGTTGTTCCTGCTACGCGTATGAAGCCATAGAAAATCATGGCCTTCTGCGCGGTGGCTGGCTGACCTTTCGTCGTTTAGGTCGCTGTCATCCGTGGAATCCCGGTGGTTATGACCCGGTTCCATCTATCCCTACCTCCCGTTCTTCTTCGATGGCCGAGTAATCATGGATATCAAACGCACGATCCTGATCGTCGCCCTGGCAATCGTGTCCTACGTTATGGTCCTTAAATGGAACCAGGACTATGGCCAGGCTGCCCTGCCGACTCAGAATGTTGCTTCCAGTACTACCGCACCGGGCCTGCCGGACACGGCGACTGGCAATAATGCTTCTGTCAGTGACGACATTCCACGCGCCGCAAGCGATACCAGTGCGACTGCACCTGCTGAAACACCAGTAGCTGCAAGCAAAGACCTCATCCAGATCAAAACGGATGTGCTCAACCTGGCTATCGATCCACAAGGTGGTGATGTTGCCCAGTTGACGCTGCCGCTGTATCCACGTCGCCAGGACCATCCGGAAATTCCATTCCAGCTGTTCGATAACGGCAACGAACGGACTTATCTGGCCCAGAGCGGCCTGATCGGCACCAACGGTCCGGACGCAAGTCCTGCCGGTCGTCCGGTTTACTCCTCCGAGAAGAAGATTTATCAACTGGCTGACGGTCAAGACCAATTGGTCGCGGACCTGAAGTTCAGCAAGGACGGCGTCAACTACATCAAGCGTTTCACGCTGAAACGTGGCTTGTATGACGTAACCGTTTCCTACCTGATCGACAACCAGAGCGCTCAGCCCTGGTCCGGTGCAATGTTCGCGCAACTGAAGCGTGATGCCAGCTCCGATCCTTCTTCCAGCACCGCCACCGGCACCGCGACTTACCTGGGCGCCGCCCTGTGGACAAGTAACGAGCCGTACAAGAAAGTGTCGATGAAGGACATGGACAAGGCTCAGCTGAAAGAAACCGTCACCGGTGGTTGGGTTGCCTGGTTGCAGCACTACTTCGTGACCGCGTGGATTCCGGTCAAGGGCGAAAACAACGTCGTCCAGACCCGTAAAGACAGCAAAGGCAACTACATCATCGGCTACACCGCCCCGGCAATGACTGTTGCGCCAGGTGCGAAAGCTGAAACCAGCGCCGTTCTGTACGCAGGTCCGAAAAGCCAGGCTGTGCTGAAAGAGTTGTCCCCAGGTCTGGAATTGACCGTCGACTACGGCATTCTGTGGTTCATTGCCCAGCCAATCTTCTGGCTGCTGCAACATATCCACGCGCTGGTCGGTAACTGGGGCTGGTCGATCATCTTCCTGACCATGCTGATCAAGGGGATTTTCTTCCCGCTGTCGGCTGCCAGCTACAAATCCATGGCGCGCATGCGTGCAGTAGCACCGAAACTGGCCGCGCTGAAAGAGCAACATGGCGACGACCGGCAGAAAATGTCGCAAGCCATGATGGAGCTGTACAAGAAAGAGAAGATCAATCCGCTGGGTGGTTGCTTGCCAATCCTCGTGCAGATGCCGGTTTTCCTTTCGCTGTACTGGGTTCTGCTGGAAAGCGTGGAAATGCGCCAGGCGCCATTCATGCTGTGGATTACTGACCTGTCGATCAAGGATCCGTTCTTCATTCTGCCGATCATCATGGGCGCAACCATGTTCATCCAGCAGCAGTTGAACCCGACTCCTCCGGATCCGATGCAGGCGAAGGTCATGAAAATGATGCCAATCATCTTCACCTTCTTCTTCCTGTGGTTCCCGGCTGGTCTGGTGCTGTACTGGGTTGTGAACAACTGCCTGTCCATCGCCCAACAGTGGTACATCACGCGTAAAATCGAAGCGGCTACCAAAGCGGCTGCCTGATTTACACTGTGGATAACCACTCAAAACGCCCCCTAGTGGGGCGTTTTGCTATCTGTCACTTTTGTCTGGATACCGGTTTATGAGCGTTCCTCGTGAAACCATTGCCGCCGTCGCCACCGCTCAAGGTCGCGGTGGTGTGGGCATCGTCCGTATTTCCGGGCCGCTGGCGAGTGTGGCGGCCAAAGCCATCAGCGGTCGCGAACTGAAACCGCGGTTTGCCCATTACGGCCCGTTCCTCAGTGCAAACGAAGAGGTGCTGGACGAAGGCATCGCGCTTTATTTCCCGGGACCGAACTCGTTCACCGGCGAAGATGTGCTTGAGCTGCAGGGTCACGGCGGCCCGATCGTTCTGGATATGCTGCTCAAGCGTTGCCTGGAGCTGGGCTGTCGTCTGGCCCGGCCGGGTGAATTCAGCGAACGCGCCTTCCTCAACGACAAGCTCGATCTGGCTCAGGCCGAAGCCATTGCCGACTTGATCGAGGCAAGTTCTGCACAGGCGGCACGAAATGCCCTGCGATCGTTGCAGGGGGCGTTTTCCCAGCGTGTGCATAACCTCACCGAGCAACTGATAGGCCTGCGCATTTACGTCGAAGCAGCCATCGACTTCCCCGAAGAAGAAATCGACTTCCTCGCCGATGGCCATGTCTTGAGCATGCTCGACAAAGTGCGCGACGAATTATCCACAGTGCTGCGTGAAGCCGGTCAAGGGGCATTGCTGCGTGACGGCATGACCGTGGTCATCGCCGGACGGCCGAATGCCGGCAAGTCCAGCCTTCTGAATGCCTTGGCCGGACGTGAAGCTGCGATCGTGACCGAGATTGCCGGTACTACCCGGGACATTCTTCGCGAACATATCCACATCGATGGCATGCCGTTGCACGTGGTCGACACTGCCGGCCTGCGCGATACCGATGATCAGGTGGAAAAAATTGGCGTCGAACGGGCATTGAAAGCCATCGGCGAGGCAGATAGGGTGTTGCTGGTGGTCGATGCCACAGCTCCCGAGGCCCTTGATCCCTTTGCCTTGTGGCCTGAATTCCTCGAAACCCGCCCGGATCCGGCGAAAGTTACGCTGATCCGCAACAAGGCTGACCTGACGGGGGAAGCGATTGCCCTGGAAGTCAGCAACGATGGCCACGTTACGATCAGCCTCAGTGCGAGGTCTGCCGGCGAAGGCCTGGAGTTGCTGCGCGAGCACCTCAAGGCCTGCATGGGTTACGAGCAGACGTCCGAAAGCAGCTTCAGTGCTCGCAGACGTCACCTGGAGGCACTGCGTCATGCGAGTGCATCCCTCGAGCATGGCCGTGCGCAGCTGACATTAGCGGGGGCCGGAGAGTTGCTGGCCGAAGATTTGCGGCAGGCGCAGCAGTCTTTGGGCGAAATCACCGGCGCATTCAGCTCTGATGATCTGCTGGGAAGGATCTTTTCCAGCTTCTGTATCGGTAAATAGTCCCTTCAGATGTTCACAGACAGGTCATTCGGGCCTGTCTGTTCCCTCCTTTCCTGAAATTTTTCCCCAGTGCCGAGCAGATTCTTCGCTTGAGCGGATTTCCCTTGCCCGGGATTTGCTCATTCAGCGGCTTTTCTGTGGATTAAGCCCTGTGAATAAGTGCCGCTAAGGGCAGTTGATAACAAGGCCTGAAAACTGAAGATAACCGCCTCTGTGGATAACCACTCCTTTCATCCACAGGCTTAAACCGGTTATCCAAGGGCCTCCTTGGCACATGACCACAGGGTTTTGAATCTCTGTACACATTGAAAATAAAGGGCTGTATCAATCTATCCACAGAAAGGTGGCTCAGTAGAAATAAACATAAAAACAAAGAGTTAATAAATTTCTCTCTTTTTAATTTCTATAACCCCGACTTCTCCACAGCTGGTTAAATTTTGTGCAAAGGGTTCTTTAGGAAGGGCGAAGTCCCTATACTTGCCGACCAGGTCCAAAAACCTGAGCTCAAACTATTTCCGGATTACCTGACTGAAGCAGGCACGAGGTGCGTGGTGGATTTCCCTTCCCGTTTTGAAGTGATCGTCATCGGCGGCGGTCATGCCGGTACCGAGGCAGCACTGGCGTCAGCACGTATGGGGGCAAAAACCCTGTTGCTGACGCATAACGTGGAAACCCTCGGTGCCATGAGTTGCAACCCAGCCATTGGCGGGATCGGCAAAAGCCATTTGGTTAAAGAAATCGATGCCCTGGGCGGCGCGATGGCCATGGCTACCGATAAAGGCGGTATTCAGTTTCGCGTATTGAACAGCCGCAAAGGCCCAGCCGTGCGTGCAACCCGCGCTCAGGCAGATCGGGTTCTGTACAAGGCCGCTGTCCGCGAAGCGTTGGAAAACCAGCCGAACCTGTGGATATTTCAACAGGCTGCTGACGACCTGATCGTCGAGCAGGAACAAGTGCGCGGTGTTGTCACCCAAATGGGTCTGCGTTTCTTCGCCGATTCCGTGGTGTTGACCACTGGCACCTTCCTTGGTGGACTTATCCACATCGGCATGCAGAATTATTCCGGCGGTCGCGCCGGTGATCCGCCGTCGATTGCGCTGGCTCATCGCCTGCGCGAACTGCCATTGCGTGTCGGTCGCCTGAAAACCGGTACACCGCCGCGTATCGACGGTCGCACTGTGGATTTTTCGGTGATGACCGAGCAGGCAGGGGATACGCCGATTCCGGTGATGTCGTTCATGGGCTCCAAAGAGCAGCATCCGAAACAGGTCAGCTGCTGGATTACCCACACCAACGCCCGTACCCACGAAATCATTGCCTCGAACCTTGATCGTTCGCCGATGTATTCCGGCGTGATCGAAGGGATCGGCCCACGTTACTGCCCATCGATCGAAGACAAGATCCACCGCTTTGCCGACAAGGAAAGCCACCAGGTCTTCATCGAGCCGGAAGGTTTGACCACCCACGAGCTGTACCCGAACGGGATATCCACTTCCCTGCCGTTCGACGTGCAACTGCAGATCGTGCAATCGATCCGCGGCATGGAAAACGCGCACATCGTTCGCCCTGGTTACGCCATCGAGTACGACTACTTCGACCCGCGTGACCTGAAGTACAGCCTGGAAACCAAAGTGATCGGCGGTCTGTTCTTCGCCGGACAAATCAACGGCACCACCGGTTACGAAGAAGCCGGCGCCCAAGGTTTGCTGGCCGGAGCCAACGCCGCACTGCGCGCCCAGGGCAAAGATGCCTGGTGCCCGCGTCGCGACGAGGCGTACATCGGCGTTTTGGTCGACGACCTGATTACCCTGGGTACCCAGGAACCGTATCGGATGTTCACGTCCCGCGCCGAATACCGTTTGATCCTGCGCGAAGACAACGCCGACCTGCGTTTGACCGAGAAAGGTCGCGAATTGGGTCTGGTGGATGACGTGCGTTGGGCGGCGTTCTGCAAGAAGCGCGAAAGCATCGATCTGGAAGAGCAACGCCTGAAAAGTACCTGGGTTCGCCCGGGCACCGAGCAGGGCGATGCGATTTCCGAGAAGTTCGGTACGCCGCTGACCCATGAATACAATTTGCTCAACCTGCTGAGCCGTCCGGAAATCGACTACGCTGGTCTGATCGCCGTGACCGGTGGGGGCGCAGAAGATCCACAGGTCGCCGAACAGGTCGAAATCAAGACCAAATACGCCGGTTACATTGATCGTCAACAGGATGAAATCGCGCGCCTGCGGGCCAGCGAAGACACCAAACTGCCTGTGGATATCGATTACACGAACATCTCCGGTCTCTCGAAAGAGATCCAGAGCAAGCTCGGCGCGACCCGTCCAGAGACCCTGGGCCAGGCGTCGCGTATTCCGGGCGTGACCCCGGCAGCGATTTCGTTGTTGATGATTCATTTGAAAAAACGCGGCGCGGGCCGTCAGTTGGAGCAAAGCGCTTGAGTTCGTTGGTCACCTCGCAACACGCCGAAGAGTTATCCACAGGTGCTCGCCAGCTCGGTGTCAACCTGACGGACGCCCAGCATGCACAGCTGCTGGGTTATCTGGCCCTGTTGATAAAATGGAACAAGGCCTACAACCTCACGGCCGTGCGTGATCCCGACGAAATGGTTTCACGGCATTTGCTCGACAGCCTGAGCGTGATGTCCTTCATCGAAAACGGCCGTTGGCTGGATGTAGGCAGTGGCGGCGGCATGCCAGGGATTCCCCTGGCGATCCTGTTTCCCGAGTCGCAAGTGACCTGCCTGGACAGCAACGGCAAGAAAACCCGCTTCCTGACCCAGGTCAAACTCGAACTCAAACTGGATAACCTGCAAGTTATCCACAGTCGCGTCGAAGCCTTCCAGCCTGAACTGCCATTCAACGGGATCATTTCCCGTGCGTTCAGCAGCATGGAGAACTTCAGTAACTGGACTCGCCATTTGGGCGACGCCGAAACACGTTGGCTGGCAATGAAGGGCGTTCATCCCGCTGATGAGCTGGTAGCATTGCCGGCAGACTTCCACCTCGATAGCGAACACGCCCTGGCCGTACCCGGTTGCCAAGGCCAACGCCATCTGCTGATACTGCGCCGCACGGCATGATTGGGAACACAAGCAAGAATGGCTAAGGTATTCGCGATAGCGAACCAAAAGGGTGGTGTGGGCAAGACCACCACCTGCATCAACCTCGCAGCTTCCCTGGTCGCTACCAAGCGTCGGGTGCTGTTGATCGATCTCGATCCACAGGGCAACGCCACCATGGGTAGCGGTGTGGATAAACACGGCCTGGAAAACTCGGTCTACGACCTTCTGATCGGCGAATGCGATCTGGCCCAGGCCATGCACTATTCCGAGCATGGCGGTTATCAATTGCTGCCGGCCAACCGCGACCTGACCGCGGCCGAAGTCGTTCTGCTGGAAATGCAGATGAAGGAAAGCCGTCTGCGCAGTGCGCTGGCGCCGATCCGTGAAAACTACGATTACATTTTGATCGACTGCCCGCCGTCGCTGTCGATGTTGACGCTCAATGCACTGGTTGCCGCCGACGGGGTGATTATCCCCATGCAGTGCGAGTACTTCGCGCTCGAAGGGTTGAGCGACCTTGTGGATAACATCAAGCGCATTGCCGAACTGCTGAACCCTAACCTGAAGGTCGAAGGCCTGTTGCGGACCATGTACGACCCGCGCCTGAGCCTGATGAACGACGTATCGGCGCAGCTCAAGGAACACTTCGGCGATCAGCTCTACGACACCGTGATTCCGCGCAACATCCGCCTGGCCGAAGCGCCAAGCTATGGCATGCCGGCGCTGGCGTACGACAAATCATCGCGGGGCGCGATTGCCTATCTGGCATTGGCTGGCGAGATGGTTCGCCGTCAGCGCAAAAACTCACGCATCGCCGCTGCTCAGGCAACTTAAGGAATCCCCATGGCCGTCAAGAAACGAGGTCTCGGACGTGGACTGGATGCACTGCTGAGTGGTCCGACTGTCAGCTCGCTGGAAGAGCAAGCGGTACAAGCCGATCAGCGTGAGTTGCAGCACCTGCCCCTGGACCTGATCCAGCGTGGCAAGTACCAGCCGCGTCGGGACATGGATCCTCAAGCACTGGAAGAGCTGGCGCAGTCGATCAAGGCCCAGGGCGTGATGCAGCCGATCGTGGTGCGCCCGATCGGCAGCGGCCGCTTCGAAATCATCGCCGGCGAACGCCGCTGGCGTGCCAGCCAGCAGGCTGGCCAGGAAACCATCCCGGCGATGGTTCGCGATGTGCCGGATGAAACCGCCATCGCCATGGCGCTGATCGAGAACATCCAGCGTGAAGACCTCAATCCGATCGAAGAAGCGGTGGCCTTGCAGCGTTTGCAGCAGGAATTCCAGCTGACTCAGCAACAAGTGGCCGAGGCTGTGGGTAAGTCCCGCGTCACCGTCGCCAACCTGTTGCGTCTGATTGCGCTGCCGGAAGTCATCAAAACCATGCTGTCTCACGGCGACCTGGAAATGGGTCATGCCCGTGCCTTGCTCGGTTTGCCGGAAAATCAACAAGTTGAAGGGGCGCGACATGTTGTCGCACGGGGGCTGACTGTGCGCCAGACTGAAGCACTGGTTCGCCAGTGGTTGAGTGGCAAACCGGAGCCTGTGGAACCTGCAAAACCGGACCCGGATATCGCCCGGCTCGAGCAGCGTCTGGCCGAGCGCCTAGGCTCTGCGGTGCAGATCCGCCACGGAAAGAAGGGTAAGGGGCAGCTGGTGATCGGCTACAACTCTCTTGATGAGCTTCAAGGTGTGCTTGCACACATCCGCTGAAACAATTCCTCATGTAGCGTGAAGTCGGAAATCACTACCTGACAGTTGAATAGGGGCAGAACCGCCCCTATACTCTGCGCGCATTTTGTCGGCACAAATTATGCCAGGTTATTGAGTTCTGGCAGCCGACCATTGGGGAGCAAAAGAGATGGAAAACCGCACGCCAGACCGCTTGCCGTTCCATCGCCTGGCAGTTTTTCCGGTGTTAATGGCTCAATTTGTCGTTTTGCTGATTGCCGCTTTGGCGCTCTGGCAATGGCATGGAGTCGTTGCCGGGTACTCAGGACTCTGCGGAGGCCTGATAGCCTTGCTTCCCAATATTTATTTCGCTCACAGGGCATTTCGGTTTTCCGGCGCCCGAGCAGCTCAAGCCATCGTCCGGTCTTTTTATGCCGGCGAGGCGGGCAAACTGATTTTGACGGCAGTGCTGTTTGCATTGACGTTTGCAGGTGTGAAGCCATTGGCGCCGTTAGCAGTATTCGGCGTCTTCGTGCTGACCCAACTGGTTAGCTGGTTCGCTCCCCTGCTAATGAGAACAAGACTTTCGAGACCTTAGGGCGTTTGAGGCAACCATGGCAGAGACAACCGCTTCGGGCTATATCCAGCACCACTTGCAGAACCTGACCTTCGGTCAGCACCCAACTGGCGGGTGGGGTTTTGCCCATACCGCAGCAGAAGCCAAAGAAATGGGCTTCTGGGCTTTCCACGTCGATACTCTCGGCTGGTCGGTCGCGTTGGGTCTGATTTTCGTTCTTCTTTTCCGCATGGCGGCGAAGAAGGCGACTTCCGGTCAGCCTGGTGCTTTGCAGAACTTCGTTGAAGTATTGGTCGAATTCGTCGATGGCAGCGTGAAAGACAGCTTCCATGGCCGTAGCCCGGTGATTGCACCTCTGGCGCTGACCATCTTCGTCTGGGTCTTCCTGATGAACGCCGTCGACCTGATTCCGGTTGACTGGATTCCTCAAGTAGCCATGTGGATCTCCGGCGACGCGCACATTCCGTTCCGCGCCGTATCGACCACTGACCCGAACGCTACCCTGGGCATGGCCCTGTCGGTATTCGCGTTGATCATTTTCTACAGCATCAAGGTCAAGGGTATCGGCGGTTTCATCGGCGAACTGACCCTGCACCCGTTCGGCAGCAAGAACATCTTCGTTCAAGCCCTGCTGATTCCGGTGAACTTCCTGCTTGAGTTCGTGACCCTGATTGCCAAGCCAATCTCGTTGGCACTGCGTCTGTTCGGCAACATGTATGCCGGCGAACTGGTCTTCATTCTGATTGCTGTGATGTTCGGCAGCGGTCTGCTCTGGCTTAGCGGCCTGGGCGTAGTTCTGCAGTGGGCGTGGGCTGTGTTCCACATCCTGATCATCACCCTGCAGGCGTTTATCTTCATGATGCTGACCATCGTTTATCTGTCGATGGCGCACGAAGAGAACCATTAAGGCCAGTCTCGACTAGTCTGATGTCCCATCCGGTAACACGGGTGGGGGCCCTAACAGGGCTATGAAACGATTTGTTTTACCGCTTTAAAATCTAAAAAACCTAAACCATACGACGTAAAAGTCGGGAGGAAAGATGGAAACTGTAGTTGGTCTAACCGCTATCGCTGTTGCACTGTTGATCGGCCTGGGCGCACTGGGTACCGCAATTGGTTTCGGCCTGTTGGGCGGCAAGTTCCTGGAAGGCGCAGCGCGTCAACCAGAAATGGTTCCAATGCTGCAAGTTAAAATGTTCATCGTTGCCGGTCTGCTCGACGCCGTGACCATGATCGGTGTTGGTATCGCTCTGTTCTTCACCTTCGCGAACCCATTCGTTGGTCAACTCGCTGGCTAATCACTCGAATCGTCGAGTGATTAGTGTGTTGTGCAACGAACGAGCGAGGTGTTGGCGTGAACATTAATGCAACCCTGATTGGCCAGTCCGTTGCGTTCTTAATTTTTGTACTTTTTTGCATGAAGTTCGTATGGCCTCCGGTCATCGCGGCTTTGCACGAACGTCAGAAGAAGATCGCGGATGGACTGGACGCTGCCGCCCGAGCAGCTCGCGACCTGGAGTTGGCCCAAGATAAAGCGGGTCAACAACTGCGCGAAGCGAAAGCTCAGGCAGCCGAAATCATTGAGCAAGCCAAGAAACGCGGTAACCAGATCGTTGAAGAGGCTGTTGAAAAAGCCCGTATCGACGCTGACCGTGTGAAGGTTCAGGCTCAGGCCGAGATCGAGCAGGAACTGAACAGTGTCAAAGACGCGCTGCGTGCCCAACTGGGTGCACTGGCTGTCGGCGGCGCCGAGAAGATCCTGGGTGCCACAATCGATCAAAACGCGCACGCGGAGCTGGTAAACAAACTGGCTGCTGAAATTTAAGCGAGGGCGATCATGGCAGAATTGACCACGTTGGCCCGACCTTACGCTAAGGCAGCCTTCGAGCACGCCCAGGCCCACCAGCAACTGGCCTCTTGGTCAGCCATGCTCGGCCTGGCTGCAGCAGTGTCGCAAGACGACACCATGCAGCGCGTGCTCAAGGCCCCGCGACTGACGAGCGCAAACAAGGCCGCCACGTTTATCGACGTGTGCGGCGACAAGTTTGATGCCAAGGCACAGAACTTCATTAACGTCGTTGCCGAAAACGACCGTCTCCCGCTTTTGCCGGAGATATCCGCTCTGTTCGACCTGTACAAGGCTGAACAAGAGAAGTCGGTAGACGTTGAAGTGACCAGTGCTTTTGCATTGAACCAAGAACAGCAAGACAAACTCGCCAAGGTTCTCAGTGCACGACTCAACCGGGAAGTGCGCCTGCAAGTCGAGGAAGACAAATCCCTTATTGGGGGCATTGTCATCCGCGCCGGCGACCTGGTTATCGATGGCTCGGTTCGCGGCAAACTCGCAAACCTTGCCGAAGCATTGAAATCTTGAGTTTGAAGGGGCAGCAGAGCAATGCAGCAACTCAATCCTTCCGAAATAAGTGAAATTATCAAGGGCCGCATCGACAAGCTCGATGTGACCTCCCAAGCCCGTAACGAAGGCACTGTCGTCAGCGTATCTGACGGTATCGTGCGGATTCACGGTCTGGCCGACGTCATGTACGGCGAGATGATCGAGTTTCCGGGCGGCGTCTTCGGTATGGCTCTCAACCTCGAGCAAGACTCTGTAGGTGCCGTTGTATTGGGCTCCTACCAGTCTCTGGCTGAAGGCATGAGCGCCAAGTGCACCGGCCGCATCCTCGAAGTTCCGGTTGGTAAGGAACTGCTGGGTCGCGTAGTCGACGCACTGGGTAACCCAGTTGACGGCAAAGGTCCGCTGAACAACACCGAGACCGATGCGGTCGAGAAAGTTGCTCCAGGCGTGATCTGGCGTAAGTCGGTAGACCAGCCTGTACAGACTGGCTACAAGGCTGTCGATGCCATGATCCCTGTCGGCCGTGGCCAGCGCGAGCTGATCATCGGTGACCGTCAGATCGGTAAAACCGCTCTGGCGATCGACGCGATCATCAACCAGAAAGACAGCGGCATTTTCTGCGTCTACGTAGCCATCGGTCAGAAGCAATCGACTATCGCCAACGTGGTTCGCAAGCTGGAAGAAAACGGCGCACTGGCTAACACCATCGTCGTGGCGGCGAGCGCTTCGGAATCTGCAGCACTGCAGTTCCTGGCTCCGTACTCCGGTTGCACCATGGGTGAATTCTTCCGCGACCGCGGTGAAGACGCGCTGATCGTTTATGACGATCTGTCCAAGCAAGCAGTGGCTTACCGCCAGATTTCCCTGCTGCTGCGCCGTCCACCAGGCCGTGAAGCTTACCCAGGCGACGTGTTCTATCTCCACTCCCGTCTGCTGGAGCGCGCATCCCGCGTTTCGGAAGAGTACGTAGAGAAGTTCACCAACGGCGCAGTGACCGGCAAAACCGGTTCCCTGACCGCACTGCCGATCATCGAAACCCAGGCTGGCGACGTTTCCGCGTTCGTTCCGACCAACGTGATTTCCATCACCGACGGTCAGATCTTCCTGGAATCGGCCATGTTCAACTCCGGGATCCGTCCTGCAGTGAACGCCGGTGTTTCGGTATCCCGTGTGGGTGGTGCCGCTCAGACCAAGATCATCAAGAAGCTCTCCGGTGGTATCCGTACCGCTCTGGCTCAGTACCGTGAACTGGCGGCATTCGCCCAGTTCGCTTCTGACCTGGACGAAGCGACCCGTAAGCAACTTGAGCATGGTCAGCGCGTTACCGAGCTGATGAAGCAGAAGCAATACGCACCAATGTCGATCGCTGACATGGCGCTGTCGCTGTATGCCGCTGAGCGTGGGTTCCTGACTGACGTCGAAATCGCCAAGATCGGCAGCTTTGAACAAGCGCTGATTGCTTTCTTCAACCGCGATCACGCCGATTTGATGGCGAAGATCAACGTGAAGGGTGACTTCAATGACGAAATCGACGCTGGCATGAAAGCCGGTATCGAGAAGTTCAAGGCCACCCAAACCTGGTAAGCCGCAGCGGGAGCCGCAAGGCTCCCGCTTGCTAACCTGATAGGTGTTACATGGCAGGCGCAAAAGAGATTCGCAGTAAGATTGCGAGCATCAAAAGCACGCAAAAGATTACCAGCGCCATGGAAAAAGTGGCGGTCAGCAAAATGCGCAAGGCACAAATGCGCATGGCTGCTAGCCGTCCTTACGCGGAGCGCATCCGCCAGGTTATTGGCCATCTGGCCAACGCCAACCCGGAATATCGCCACCCATTCATGATCGACCGTGAAGTAAAGCGCGTCGGTTACGTTGTGGTGAGCAGTGACCGTGGTCTGTGTGGTGGCTTGAACACCAACCTGTTCAAGGCCCTGGTCAAGGACATGGCGGTAAACCGCGAAAACGGCGTCGAGATTGATCTGTGTGTAGTGGGTAGCAAGGGTGCGGCTTTCTTCCGCAACTTCGGCGGTAACGTCGTTGCAGCTATCAGCCACCTGGGTGAAGAGCCGTCGATCAATGACTTGATCGGCAGCGTCAAGGTGATGCTGGATGCCTACCTGGACGGCCGTATTGACCGCCTGTCCGTGGTGTCCAACAAGTTCATCAACACCATGACGCAATCGCCTACCGTGGAGCAGTTGATTCCACTGGTGGCAACCCCGGATCAAGAACTCAAGCACCACTGGGATTATCTGTACGAACCGGACGCCAAAGAGCTGCTTGACGGCTTGATGGTCCGTTACGTGGAGTCGCAGGTCTACCAGGCGGTGGTCGAGAACAACGCGGCTGAACAAGCTGCGCGGATGATCGCGATGAAGAACGCTACCGACAACGCCGGTGATTTGATCAGCGATTTGCAGCTGGTCTACAACAAGGCGCGTCAGGCTGCGATCACCCAAGAGATCTCGGAAATCGTCGGCGGCGCTGCCGCGGTTTAACGGTTCAAATATTCAGAGGATCCAGCTATGAGTAGCGGACGTATCGTTCAAATCATCGGCGCCGTTATCGACGTGGAATTTCCACGCGACAGCGTACCGAGCATCTACAACGCGCTGAAAGTAGTGAGCGCGGCCGAAACCACCCTGGAAGTTCAGCAGCAGCTGGGCGACGGCGTGGTTCGTACCATTGCGATGGGTTCCACCGAGGGCTTGAAGCGCGGTCTGGAAGTCAATGACTCTGGCGCAGCCATCTCCGTACCAGTCGGTAAAGCGACCCTGGGCCGGATCATGGACGTTCTGGGTAACCCGATCGACGAAGCTGGCCCGATCGACACCGAAGAGCGCTGGGGCATTCACCGTCCTGCGCCAACCTTCGCTGAACAAGCGGGCGGCAACGACCTGCTGGAAACCGGCATCAAGGTTATTGACCTGGTTTGCCCGTTCGCCAAGGGTGGTAAAGTCGGTCTGTTCGGTGGTGCCGGTGTAGGCAAAACCGTAAACATGATGGAACTGATCCGTAACATCGCCATCGAGCACAGCGGTTATTCCGTGTTCGCCGGTGTGGGTGAGCGTACTCGTGAGGGTAACGACTTCTACCACGAGATGAAGGATTCCAACGTTCTGGACAAAGTGGCACTGGTTTACGGTCAGATGAACGAGCCGCCGGGTAACCGTCTGCGCGTAGCACTGACCGGCCTGACCATGGCCGAGAAGTTCCGTGACGAAGGTAACGACGTTCTGCTGTTCGTCGACAACATCTATCGTTACACCCTGGCCGGTACTGAAGTATCCGCACTGCTGGGCCGTATGCCTTCCGCAGTAGGTTACCAGCCGACCCTGGCCGAAGAGATGGGTACTCTGCAAGAGCGTATCACTTCGACCAAAAACGGTTCGATCACCTCGATCCAAGCGGTATACGTACCTGCGGATGACTTGACTGACCCGTCGCCAGCGACCACTTTCGCCCACTTGGACGCCACCGTCGTTCTGTCCCGTGACATCGCTTCCCTGGGTATCTACCCAGCGGTCGATCCACTCGACTCGACTTCGCGCCAGCTGGACCCGAACGTAATCGGCCAGGACCACTACGACACCGCTCGCGGCGTACAGTATGTTCTGCAGCGTTACAAAGAACTGAAGGACATCATTGCGATCCTGGGTATGGACGAGCTGTCGGAAGCCGACAAGCAGTTGGTAAACCGTGCTCGTAAGATCCAGCGTTTCTTGTCGCAGCCGTTCTTCGTGGCTGAAGTCTTCACCGGTGCATCGGGTAAATACGTTTCCCTGAAAGACACCATTGCTGGCTTCAAAGGCATCCTCAACGGTGACTACGACCACCTGCCAGAACAAGCGTTCTACATGGTCGGCGGCATCGAAGAAGCGATCGAGAAAGCCAAGAAACTGTAATCCCGGCGCCCGGCAACGGGCGCTAATTTAGGTTGAGGCAATCAGATGGCTATGACAGTCCATTGCGATATCGTCAGCGCGGAAGGGGAAATCTTCTCCGGCCTGGTCGAGATGGTGGTTGCGCACGGTGCACTGGGTGATCTTGGTATCGCCCTGGGTCACGCGCCGCTGATCACTAATCTCAAGCCGGGTCCGATCCGCCTGATCAAGCAGGGCGGGGAAGAGGAGGTGTATTACATCTCCGGCGGTTTCCTCGAGGTTCAGCCGAACATGGTCAAGGTTCTTGCCGACACCGTGCAACGTGCTGCCGACCTGGATGAAGCCTCCGCTCGGGAAGCAGTTCAGGCTGCCGAGAAGGCCCTGCATGACAAAGGCGCGGAGTTCGATTACGGAGCTGCTGCCGCACGTCTGGCCGAGGCTGCAGCCCAGCTGCGCACCGTCCAGCAGATCCGCAAGAAGTTCGGCCACTAATAGGCCATCGACTTATTGCGCGATTGATTAAAAAGGGTAGCCTCGGCTACCCTTTTTTCTTTTCCGACTTTCATCACCCGGTCGCAGTCGCTGACCCCCCAGGATTAGTAGCCTGTCATGTCTCTTGAAATCGTTATCCTCGCTGCCGGCCAAGGCACGCGCATGCGTTCGGCCTTGCCGAAAGTCCTGCATCCGGTTGCCGGTAATTCAATGCTTGGCCATGTTATCCACACGGCCCGGCAACTAGCTCCACAACGCATCCATGTGGTGATCGGCCATGGTGCCGAAGCGGTGCGTGAGCGTCTGGCGGCCGATGACCTGAATTTCGTCCTGCAGGATCAACAGCTCGGTACCGGACATGCGGTGGCCCAGGCTGTACCGTTCATCAAGTCCGACACCGTGCTGATTCTGTACGGCGACGTACCCTTGATCGAAGTCGAAACCCTGCAACGGTTGCTCAAGCTGGCTGCACCGCAGCAACTGGGCTTGTTGACCGTTGAGCTGGATGACCCGACGGGTTACGGCCGCATTGTCCGCGATGCCGCCGGCAAAGTTACCGCCATCGTCGAGCATAAAGACACCAACGACGTCGAGCGTGCGATCACTGAGGGCAATACCGGCATTCTGGCGCTACCTTTCGGACGTCTGGGCGATTGGGTGAGTCGTCTCTCCAATAACAATTCCCAAGGCGAGTACTACCTGACTGACGTGATCGCCATGGCGGTCAGTGATGGTCTGGTGGTGGCTACCGAACACCCCCATGACACCATGGAAGTGCAGGGCGCCAACGATCGCAAGCAACTGGCCGAGCTTGAGCGTCACTATCAGCTGCGCGCTGCTCGTCGTTTGATGGCTCAGGGCGTGACCCTGCGCGACCCGGCACGTTTCGATGTGCGGGGTGAGGTCACCGTCGGTCGGGATGTACTGATCGACATCAACGTGATCCTCGAAGGCAAAGTGGTCATCGAGGACGACGTGGTGATCGGCCCGAACTGCGTAATCAAGGACAGCACCCTGCGCAAAGGCGTGCAGATCAAAGCCAACAGCCATATCGAAGGCGCGATACTCGGTGAAGGCAGCGATGCCGGCCCGTTCGCTCGTTTGCGTCCGGGTACGGTGCTGGAAGCTCGCGCGCATGTGGGTAACTTCGTTGAACTGAAGAACGCCCATATGGGCGAGGGCGCCAAGGCCGGGCACTTGACGTATCTGGGCGACGCCGAGATCGGTGCGCGTACCAACATCGGCGCAGGCACCATCACCTGTAACTACGATGGCGCCAACAAGTGGAAAACCGTGTTGGGCGAAGATGTATTCATCGGTTCCAACAACTCGTTGGTGGCGCCTGTGGATATCTTGGCGGGTGCGACGACGGCGGCCGGTTCGACCATTACCCAGAATGTGGATAAGGCTCAGTTGGCTGTGGGTCGGGCTCGGCAGAAGAACATCGATGGCTGGAAGCGGCCGGAGAAGATCAAGAAGAGCTGAGTTATCCACAGTTCACGATGTGATGGCCATGAGATCGCTTTCGCGGGCAAGCCTCGCTCCTACGGAATATCACCGTCCGTAGGAGCGAGGCTTGCCCGCGAAAGCTTTTTATCCACAGATCATTTTTCTCGTGTCCCGCTTGACGAAGTTTCGACAATAGGCTTTTATTGCTTACGTTATCTTTCGAATCGAAACTTACCAGCCATGTCGAAGCGCAACACACCCCAACGCCGCCACAACATCCTCGCCTTGCTCAATGAGCAGGGGGAAGTCAGCGTGGATGAGTTGGCCAAGCGTTTCGAAACCTCGGAAGTTACGATTCGCAAGGACTTGGCGGCGCTCGAAAGCAACGGTCTGTTGCTGCGTCGTTATGGCGGGGCGGTCACCATGCCTCAGGAGTTGGTCGCCGATCTCGGCCAACCGGTTTCCAAATACAAGCAGGCCATTGCCCGTGCCGCTGTCATGCGGATCCGCGAGCATGCGCGAATCATCATCGACAGCGGCAGCACCACCGCCGCGATGATCCCGGAACTCGGCCAGCAACCGGGTCTGGTGGTGATGACTAACTCCCTGTATGTCGCCAACGCTTTGAGCGAACTCGAGCACGAACCGGTGCTGTTGATGACCGGGGGGACCTGGGACCCGCATTCCGAGTCCTTCCAGGGTCAGGTGGCCGAGCAAGTACTACGCTCATATGACTTTGATCAGCTATTTATCGGTGCCGATGGCATCGATCTGGTGCGCGGGACGACCACCTTCAACGAATTGCTGGGCTTGAGCCGTGTCATGGCCGAGGTTGCCCGCGAAGTGATCGTGATGGTCGAGGCCGACAAGATCGGCCGCAAAATTCCCAATCTGGAGCTGCCATGGAGCAGTGTCCATACCCTCATTACCGATGATCGCCTGTCACTTGCGGCACGCGATCAGATTCAGGCCCGCGGCATCAATTTGATTTGCGCCGCCGTCAGTCAGGAGAACTAGCATGTGTGGAATTGTCGGTGCAGTCGCAGAACGTAACGTTACCGCCATCTTGCTCGAAGGCCTCAAGCGTCTGGAATACCGTGGGTATGACAGCGCCGGTGTGGCGGTGTACACCAACGATGAAAAACTCTTGCGCACGCGTCGTCCGGGCAAGGTCAGCGAATTGGAACAGGCGCTGATCGAAGAGCCTCTGGTCGGCCGTCTGGGCATTGCCCACACGCGTTGGGCGACTCACGGCGCGCCGTGTGAACGTAATGCTCACCCACATTTCTCAGGCGGTTTGGCGGTGGTGCACAACGGCATCATCGAGAACCATGAAGCTCTGCGCGAGCAACTCCAGGCGTTGGGCCACGTGTTCACGTCGGACACCGACACTGAAGTCATCGCGCATTTGCTGCACGAAAAACTCAAGGTGCAACCCGACCTGACGGTAGCCCTGAAAGCGACCGTGCAAGAGTTGCACGGTGCTTACGGTCTGGCGGTGATCAGCGCCCTTCAACCGGATCGCCTGGTGGCGGCCCGCAGTGGCAGTCCATTGGTGATCGGGCTGGGTATGGGTGAGAACTTCCTGGCGTCCGACCAACTGGCACTGCGCCAGGTCACCGACCGCTTCATGTACCTGGAAGAAGGCGATATCGCCGAAATTCGCCGCGACAGCGTGCAGATCTGGGATATCACCGGCGCACTCGTCGAGCGTGAAAGCGTTCAGTACCGTGACGGTGCCGAAGCGGCTGACAAGGGCGAATTCCGCCATTACATGCTCAAGGAAATTCACGAGCAACCGGTCGTAGTACAGCGCACTCTCGAAGGTCGCCTGAGCCATAATCAGGTGCTGGTCGAGGCTTTCGGTCCACAAGCAGCCGAGCTGTTCGCCAAGGTGCGCAATGTACAGATCGTCGCCTGCGGCACCAGCTATCACGCCGGCATGGTTGCCCGTTACTGGCTCGAAGAACTGGCTGGCATCCCATGTCAGGTCGAAGTCGCCAGCGAATTCCGCTACCGCAAAGTGGTCGTGCAGCCAGACACCCTGTTCGTGAGCATCTCCCAATCAGGTGAAACCGCTGACACTTTGGCCGCGCTGCGCAATGCCAAGGAACTTGGTTTCCTCTCCAGCCTGGCGATTTGCAACGTCGGCATCAGCTCCCTGGTACGTGAATCGGACCTGACGCTGCTGACCCAGGCCGGCCGCGAAATCGGCGTGGCCTCGACCAAAGCCTTCACCACTCAACTGGTTGGCCTGCTGTTGCTGACCCTGTCTCTGGGTCAGGTTCGCGGTACGTTGGCCGAAGGTGTCGAAGCCACACTGGTCGAAGAACTGCGTCGCCTGCCGACCCGTTTGGGCGAAGCCCTGGCCATGGACAGCACCGTTGAAAAAATCGCCGAGCTGTTCGCCGAGAAGAACCACACCCTGTTCCTCGGTCGCGGCGCGCAATTCCCGGTGGCGATGGAAGGGGCCCTCAAGCTCAAGGAAATTTCTTACATCCACGCAGAAGCCTACCCGGCGGGCGAACTTAAACATGGCCCGTTGGCGCTTGTGGATAACGATATGCCCGTCGTCACCGTGGCGCCGAACAACGAGTTACTGGAGAAATTGAAATCCAACCTCCAGGAAGTCCGCGCCCGTGGTGGTGAGCTGATCGTCTTTGCCGACGAGCAGGCTGGCATGACCAATGGCGAAGGCACTCATGTTGTCCAGATGCCGCACATCCACGACATTCTGTCGCCGATCCTCTACACCATCCCGCTGCAGCTGCTCTCGTACTATGTGGCCGTATTGAAAGGCACTGACGTTGACCAGCCGCGTAACCTGGCGAAGTCGGTGACTGTGGAATAAGTTATCCACAAGCCATGAAATAAAAAGACCGCAGCTTTGGCTGCGGTCTTTTTTTTTGAGGGTCAGCTATTTCAAGTCCACCAATACCGCACAAGATGAAAGAAGATCGGTGCCGCAAAACACACTGAATCCAGTCGATCCAGCATCCCGCCGTGACCTTCGATCATGTGTCCCCAATCCTTCACGCCGCGATCACGCTTGATCGCCGACATCACGATGCCGCCGGCAAACCCCAGCAGGTTGATCAGCAGCGCAATCAAGAACGACTGCCACGGGCTGAACGGCGTAGTCCACCACAAGGCCGCGCCAATCAGCGAGGACAACAGAACGCCGCCGACAAAGCCTTCAACGGTTTTCGACGGCGACAGAGTGGGCGCGATTTTGTGTTTGCCGAACAACTTGCCGCATACGTACTGCAGCACGTCTGACAGCTGCACCACGATCACCAGATACGCGATCAGCAGCAGGTTGCGGCCTTCATAACCGACGATGTCCAGTGTCAGCAGGGCGGGGACGAACGACACGCAGAACACCGCGATCATCAAGCCCCATTGCACTTTCGACGCTCGCTCGAGGAAGTGCGTGCTGTCGCCGCCGAGAGACGCAAGAATCGGCAGCAGCAAAAACACGTACACCGGAATAAAGATCGAGAACAGTCCGTACCAATCGGAATAGATCAGCAGATATTGCAGCGGCAATGCCAGGTAAAACGCTGCCACCAGCGCCGGGTAGTCGCTGCGTCGGGTGGGCATGAGGGTGAGGAATTCGCGTAGCGCATAGAACGATACCGCGTAAAACAGCAGGATCACCGCGCCGGTGCCCAGCCAAAAAGCGATGCCGATCACGACCACCATCACCCACCAGGCGTTGATGCGGGCGTTGAGGTTCTCGATGACTGCATTGGGCGTGCCCCGGGTGCGCAGTTTGAGGATCAGGCCAATCAGTGAAGCCAGCACCAGGATCATGCCGATCCCGCCGAACAGCATCAGGGTTTGTCTATCCATGTCAGGAATGCTCCGGGGCGAGGGCCAGCAGTGCGTCGCGGCTGCGTGAAAGGAACTGCTCTTTGCTCTCGCCTTCGGTCAGTTGCAGGGGCGCGCCGAAACTGGTGGTACACAACAGCGGCAGTGGCAGCACTCGACCCTTGGGCATGACCCGGTTGAGGTTGGCGATCCACACCGGAATCACTTGGGCCTGTGGGTAACGTTTTGCCAAGTGATACAGGCCGCTTTTGAATGGCAGCAAACCCTCTTCCAGATTGCGCGTGCCTTCAGGAAAGATGATCAACGAATCACCGTTCTCCAGGGCGTCGAGCATGGGCTGCAACGGGTTATCCACAGGGTCCTTGCGCTCGCGATCGATCAGCACGCCGTTGAACACCCGGCTGATGATGTAACGGCGTAAGGCGCTCTTGTTCCAGTAGTCGCTGCCGGCCACCGGTCGCGTAAGTTTGCGCAGGGCGGAAGGAAGCGAGGCCCAGAGCAGCACGAAGTCGCCGTGGCTGCTGTGGTTGGCAAAATAAATGCGCTGCACGGGTTCCGGCGCGCAACCCATCCACAGGCTGCGGGCGCCAGTAACGGTTCGGGCCATGGAGGTGATGAGGGTGGCGACCACAGGTTCGAACATGAACGATTTCCTTATCCAGCGAAGGGCAGCCAAGGGCTGGCCAGGATGACAGCCAAGGGTGGCAGCACTTGGGCGGCCAGCAGGACAGCCTGTTTGCGCAGCAGTTTAAGCCCCCCGCGCTGACGTTCGGTCCAGGGCCGGCCGGCGCGGTTGGCCGGTTGCAGACCGAGGTTTTGCAGGGCCTGGTCGAGGGCTTGAGTGCGGTCTGACAAAGCGTCAGCGTCGCGGGCCATCAGGGTAAACAGGTCAGCGTCGAAGGCTACCCGCAGCGCCCAGTATTTTTGCCATAGCCCGAGGATGATCAGCCAGGCGCTGAGGATCAAGAACGGCGCAGTCGGGGTGATCAGCAGCAGTTGCAGCAGGCCGAACAACACACCCAGCAAGGTCAGCCCTGTGGATAACTGGTCGAGGGTGCGGCCCCGGCGCAGCAGGCTGGCGATCACGTGCAGTTCCATATCAACCGGCATAGGCGTTCTCCAGGGCTTGGCGATGGGCCGGATGCAGCACCACTTGCGGGCGCGCGGCCTGGATCATCGCCACGGCGGCATCGACAGTGGCCGCTCGACCACTGTGCAGCAACCAGGCCGCGATAGCGGTGGCGCTACGTGAATAGCCCAAAGCGCAGCAGACCAGCAGTGGACCTTGCTGGCGCAGGTGTTCAATGGCCTGGGCGGCGGCGAGGCATTGCTCAGCGCTAGGCGCAGTCAGGTCGAGTATCGGAACGTTTTGATAGGCGCGGCCTCTCGGGTTGAGCGGCAACTCAGCGCATAGATCAACCACAGCTTTGAACGGCGCCAACTGCTCAGCGTCGGGAAGCCTGCCGAGCCAAACGTTATCCACAACCTCATTGGGCTGTGGATGTTTGCGGGTCCAAAGCCGTGAGTTGATCCACGCCGCTGCCACGTAAGGCGCAAATAACCAACGGGCGGCCGGGCTAAGGCGGCCGTCGGCGCGTTTCTGAAACCCGGCGGCGTCCAGCAGCGTGTAGTTGAGCGCCACCAGCAGCAGCGCCACGGCGGGCCAGATCAGCCACAGCCATCCGCCGCCCAGGCCAAAGGCTGGAAGGGCGAACATCGCCGCGCCGATGCCATAACGCAGGGCCAGGCGCCAGCGTTTCGGGTCCTTGGCCAACCGCAGGCTACTCAAGGGGCTGGGCCGATCCAGTGGCCACAACCACACGCACAGCCAGCCGGCGAGGGCGCCTGTGGGTAAGTCGATAAAGTGATGTTGATAAGTGGTCAGCACCGAAATCCCGATCAATGCGAACCAGCCGTGCACCAGCCAGCGCCACAGCCCTTGAGAGTGCCGTTGGTACATCACCCACAAAATCACCAGCAGGGCGATGTGCAGCGATGGTGCCTGATTGAACGGCTTGTCGAACCCGGCCAGCACCGCGAACAGCCAGCCGAACACTCCATCCAGTTCAGGCCGTTCGAAGGTGAAGCGCAGCGGCCATAACAGGAAACAACTGACTGAGATCACTTGAGCACTCAGCAGGCGCAAGGCGTGGCGCTTGAGTTCATGGCGACTATCGGGCAGCAGCAGCGAAAAACCGTACAGCAGATCTATCGTCCAGTAGGGGACGATGGTCCAGGCCCAGAAGGGCATGGCGGTTTCCCAATCGAAAACGAAGGTGCCGACATCGCTGCGCTGGGCCGTGACCCACGTGGCAAAGCCGTAGCTGGCGAAAAACAACGGCGCCAGCACCAGCAACCAGAGCACGGCGGGTTTCAGCAAACCCGGCTCTCTCGGGGCAGCCCCCATCATTGCACCCGTTGCGCGAGGGACACGGTGAAGATCCCCCATTCATCCACTCTCTGGGTGATTTTACGAAAACCCGCTGCTTCCACCAGTTGATCCATTTCCGCCTGGCTGCGCCGACGCATCACCCAAGCCTGGCCTTGACGGTGACTGGTGAGGGCGCGGGCGATCAGTTCCAGCTGCGGGTGCCAGGGCTGACCGGTGTAGACCAGATAGCCACCGGGCTCCACGGCCTCGGCCAGGCCCGCCAGAGAGCCGCCGACCAGTGCATTGTCGGCAAACAGTTCATACAAACCGGACACCACCGCCAGTGTCGGCTTTGGCTCCAGTGCCGCCAGGTCGGCGCGGTCGAACGCGTCGCCTTTCACGAACTGCGCGATGTCTCCAAGGCCCTTATCGCGAATCAGCGCACCACCGTCACGCACATTGATGTCGCTGTAATCGCGCAACAGTATCGATTCCGGTAGCGGGCTGACGCCTTGCAAGGCTTCGAGAATGTAGCGGCCGTGACCGGCGGCGATGTCGACGATGCGCACCGGTCGGCCTTCTTCGCGCAGCTTGGCCATGGTCAGGCGCAGCAACTCTTCGACGTTGAGTTTGCGCTGGCGAATGCCGCGCCAGCCGATGGAATTCAGGTAGTTCTGATCAATCATCCGCCCGAGCCCGCCCTTGCCGGTGGGCTGGTTGCGGTACACGTAGTCCAGGGTGCTGCCGGAGTCGAAACCGGTGTCGAAGCCCAGCTTCACCCCGTCGGACAGCCGGCTGCCCAGGCGCATGCTGGCGCGGGTCATGCGCCAGTACAGGTCGCGCAACGAGTTGTGCGGCAGCGGGGCGGCGAGGGATTCGGATTCGGCGCAGGTCAGGCCGATCTTGTCGGCATCGAGCAGCGAGGCGCGGTCCAGCGGGTATTCAAAGTTTTGCAGGATAAAGCGTTTGGCGCTGACGACGGCCACGGCGCGATCACGTTCCCCAAGCGTGTCGTGGAAGAAGCCCGGGAGGATGTGTTTTTCCTTTTTCAGGCTGCCCAGGCGTTCGAAAAACTGCTCCTGGGGTTTGCGGTGGACCACAAAATCCGAGCCGGAAATCAGCAGCTGGGTCGGCACTTGAATCGCCTGCGCATCGGCCACCACACGGTCGGCGGCTTCATACAAGCCGAGCAGCACATTCACCGAAATCGCCTTGGTGATCAGCGGATCGCTGTCGTAGGAGGCGACACGTTCCGGGTCGTGGCTGAGGAACTTGGCCTTGACGTAGCTGTTGACGAAAAAGTTGCCGCGAAACTTGCGCATCAGCGCCAGGCCCGGACGGGCGAAAGGGACGTAGAGCTTGACCTTGAATGCAGGCGACGCAAGCACCAACGAGCGGATGCGCGGTGCATAGTCGTGGACCCAGGTCGAGGCAATCACCGCGCCGACGCTCTGGGCGATCACGGCCATGTTCTCTTCGTCGATCTGGTGGGTCGCGTTCAGGTGATCGCAAAAGGTCTGCACGTCCCGCACGCTGGTGGCGAAACTCGGGCTGTCGCCGCGAGCACCCGGCGACTGACCATGGCCGCGGGCGTCCCAGGCAAAGAAGTCGAACGCTGGCAGGTCCAGTTCATCCACCAGGTGGGCGATGCGCCCCGAGTGTTCATGACCGCGATGAAACAGCAGCACAGCCTTGCGCGGTTCACCCGGATTACGGGCCGTGGCCGGCCAATGGCGGTAGAACAGCTCGACGCCGTCGTGGGTAGTGAAGGTCTGATTCTGAGTTTCACGCATTGCACTTTCCTTATGCTTGGGGAGCCTTACGCTGAGGCCTTATGCCGAGGGGGCGTTTTCCTGCACTTCTTTCAGGCCCAGACGGACCCGGTTGACCAAGGTGTAAGCCAGCAGGACGGCAACCACCGCAAACACAACGTTAATCCACAACGCGTTGATCCAGCTGATCGCAATGCCGGTAGCCAAGACGCCCAGTACAAACGCGCGATCGCTCTTGCCCATCGGGCCGTCATAACGTCGCGACGCGCCTATCATTGGTCCGAGGACGCCACTGTACTCGCTGAACAATGCCAACAGCGTGACCAACAGCACAATCAACACACTCACGTCGGGAATCAGGGCAAAAGGCAGGATCAGCGCGCTGTCGGCAACGATATCGCACAGTTCATTCAGGTAGGCGCCGAGGCGCGACTGCTGGCCGAATTCCCGGGCCAGCATGCCGTCGATGGCGTTCAGCGCCATCCGCAGGATCATCCACACGGGGACCAGCAGAAAAACCCACAGGTGATTGGCGAAACAGGCAATCGCGACGCCCGTCACGACCGAAATGACGCCGGCCAGCACGGTGATTTGATTGGCGGTGGTGCCGTTATCGAACAATCGCTGAACCAGCGGTCGCAACAGATTCTGGAAGGCAGGTTTCAGTTGGTAAATGGAGGGCATCTGGATACGGTCTCAGCAATTGAAAGCGTGAACGTTCAGGGTTATACGTCACAATAATCAGAATGCCAGTAAAACTGCACGACTCATCCTCTTCCAGCGATATCCAGGTCCAATCGGGAACTGTCGGCCTCGCGTTTTTCAGTGCTCAGGAGTTAATCCATGGACCGCTTCCAGGAAATGCAAGTCTTCGCCACCGTCGCCCAGGAACAAGGCTTCTCGGCGGCGGCGCGGCGGTTGGGGATGTCGGCGGCCAGCGTGACCCGAGCCGTGGCGGCGCTGGAGAAACGCATTGGCACGCTGTTGCTGACACGTACCACCCGTAGTGTGCATTTGAGCGAGGCGGGTCAACGTTATCTGGAGGACTGTCGGAGAATTCTCACCGAGGTGCAGGAAGCCGAGGATTCGGCAGCCGGGAGCCACGCCCAACCCCGTGGGCAAATGACGATCACGGCGCCGGTATTGTTCGGTGAGTTATTCGTCACGCCGGTCATGGTCGGTTACCTGACTCAATTCCCTGAAGTCAGCATCAACGCTCTATTGGTCGACCGGGTGGTGAGCATGGTCGAGGAGGGTATCGATGTGGCCGTGCGCATCGGTGAGTTGCCTGACAGCAATCAACATGCAATTCGCGTGGGCGAAGTGCGGCGGGTGATCTGCGCTTCCCCTGGATTCCTGACCGACCATGGTCGGCCTCGACATCCTGCAGATTTGAGCGCAGCCCCGATCATCGCGACCTCGTCTATCGGTCAGCACAGAAGCTGGCCGTTCCTTGACGGGGGAGAGCCGATCAGCGTTCGTCCGGAACCGCGTCTTGTGGTCACCGCCAATCAGGCGGCTATCACTGCCGCCGCCATGGGGCTGGGCCTGACCCGAGTGCTGTCGTATCAAGTGGCGAGCAAGGTCGCCGCCGGTGAGCTGGAAATCGTTCTGGCTGACTTCGAACTGCCGCCATTGCCCATTCATGTGGTCTACCAGGGCGGGCGCAAGGCCCCGGTGCGGGTCCGTAGTTTTGTCGACTTCGCGGTGAAGGTACTGCGCGAACACCCCGCGCTGCACGGATGAAGGGTTATTGCACTGGATGAAATAATGGATTGCGTTTGCTGGTTATTCTGTTGTTTTGGTTGCGGATGGAAGATAGCCCCCTATCGGCGCTGATCTTTCCTGAACGGCGCCACCAGCCAGCGGAGCCGACCATGCAAGCCATCAAACTCTACAACTTCCCACGTTCTGGCCATGCTCACCGTGTGGAGCTGATGCTGTCGCTGCTGCAACTGCCGACCGAGCTGATCTTCGTCGATTTGGCCAAAGGCGCGCACAAGCAAGCGGATTTTCTTGCACTCAACCCGTTTGGTCAGGTTCCGGTGATTGATGATCAAGGCATGGTGCTGGCCGACTCCAACGCGATCCTGGTCTACCTTGCGCTGAAATACGGCAACGGCCACTGGCTGCCAACTGATCCGGTCGGTGCGGCCAAGGTTCAGCGCTGGTTGTCGGTCGCCGCCGGGCCGATTGCCTTTGGCCCTGGCAGGGCAAGGCTGATCACTGTGTTTGGTGCGCCTTACAACGCGCAAGAGGTGATCGCTTATGCCCACACCTGGCTCAAAGTGATCGATCAGGAACTGGGCGCAACGCCCTATCTGGTCGGTAGCGAGCCGACCATCGCCGACATCGCCGCGTATAGCTACATCGCCCATGCACCCGAAGGCAATGTGTCGCTGGACGACTACACCAACATCCGCGCCTGGCTGGCGCGGATTGAAGCCTTGCCAGGGTTTGTCGGCATGCCACGCACCGTCGCCGGTTTGCAAAAAACTGCCTGATGCTCACGACCCGATTCAGTCGGGCCGTTCTTGTTGCGCGATGAGCGCAGGGGAGAAGCCGTTATGGAACGTTCACCTTGGCACGCAGGCGAGAAACAGTTGCAGGCTTATGTGGGTGTCGCCGAGCGAATGGACGAATTAGGCCGTAGGGTGATTCGCAGCGAGATGCCGGATCAACACCGCATGTTCTATCAGCAACTGCCGTTCATGCTGTACGGCGCGGTGGATGCTGACGGCAACCCTTGGGCAAGTATTCTTGAAGGGGCGCCGGGCTTTGCGAAGTCTCCCGAGCCTACGCTGTTGCAGTTCGGCAGCCTGCCTGGCAGTGACGACCCAGCGCAATTGCAAGAGGGAGCGGCGATCGGTCTGCTCGGTATTGAGCTGCACACGCGACGTCGCAACCGTCTCAATGGTCGAGTTGGCGTCGTGACGGCGAGCGGCTTCGAGGTGAAGGTGGAGCAATCTTTCGGCAATTGCCCGCAATACATTCAATTGCGCCAGTTTCGCTCGGTGCCATTGGCGGATCCGGCGACGCGTATCGCGCAGCACCTCAGTGGGCTGGATGACGCGGCCAAAGCCATGATCGCCGGCGCCGATACCTTCTTTGTCGCCAGTTATGTGGACGTCGATGGCCAACGCTCGGTGGACGTTTCTCACCGGGGCGGCCAGGCCGGTTTCGTCCAGGTAGAGGGCAATCGCCTGACCATTCCGGACTTCGCCGGCAACCTGTTCTTCAACACCCTGGGCAACCTGCTGATCAATCCTCGAGCCGGTTTGCTGTTCATCGATTTCGATACGGGCGACCTGCTGCACCTCAGCGGTCGCACGCAAATAATCCTCGAAGGCCCGCAGGTCGAAGCCTTTCAAGGGGCCGAGCGGTTGTGGACATTCGAGGTGGAGCACGTGGTGCGGCGGCCCGCGGCACTGGCCTTGCGTTGGCGCTTTGACGGCGTGTCACCCAAAAGCTTGCTGACCGGCACCTGGACGCAGGCGAATGCGCGTCTGCAAGCCCAAGCCAGACCTGTAACCCATGTGGGAGACATAGAAAATCCACTGTAGGAGCGAGGCTTGCCCGCGAAGGCTTTCTCACATTCAACATTGAGGTCGCCTGACACGCCGCCATCGCGAGCAGGCTCGCTCCCACTTTTGATCGTGGTCGTCCTACAGACCGAGTGATTTTTGGGAATGTTTCCGACAGGTTTTGACGGTTGTCGGTCGGAAATGAGGTGGATAGGCTTTGGGAGTCGCTGCAAATTCAGTGATCGGGTTTGGTCGCCCAGGTTTAGAATGGCGCACTTTTGTGCTTGCTTCATGGCGAGCTGTGCGTGGGAGGGCTTACGTCCTGCCGGGTTCCATTCCCTGGTCGACCAACCCGCGTACGGTTCGCCACCCTTCTGCTTGGTCGCAGTGTTGGCGAACTCCAGTCCTCGAATGGAGTTTCACCATGTTCAAAGCAACACCGAATCCCCCGGAAACCGACGACGTTTCCCCCTACGAATCCCTCGATTCCAAAAAACTAAACGAAGCCGCTAACCGCGCGCTCGATCACTACCTCAACCCCTCTGCCCTTAAATCCCCCGTGGCCCGCAAACCGAGCACGATGTACATGGTTGCACCGGATATCAAAGACGAAGACCTGTTGGCCCACACCTGTGAATCGTTGGCCCAGGCCAATGTGATGGCGAGTGATTTTGCGGGGTATCTGGAAGGGCCGCACCGGCACATGGCGATGGCGATTCAACAGATCGTCATGCTGGCTGAACTGGCGGTGAACCGGATGCTGGATAACGTTGCCATACCAAAACCTGCGCCACACAGCTAATCCCCCTGTAGGAGCGAACTGTGGCGAGGGGGCTTGCCCCCGTTTGAGTGCGTAGCACTCACAAGATCTTTGGTACATCAGAGATTTTGGGGCCGCTTCGCAGCCCAACGGGGGCAAGCCCCCTCGCCACGGAGTAGGACAGGGATTTCTCTTCCAGTAGCGGCTGGTACCGAAAATTCAGGTGATCATTGCCCGCAAGCCAATGGCTGAGTAGGGTAACGAGCAGAGCGACAAAGGGCCTTGAGCGGCCCTTTTTGTATTTCAGGGATAAGGTTTTTCATGGTTTTTTTCACACGCTTGATCGTTTTGCTGGCAGCGGTGTTGCTCAACGGTTGCGAGCAACAAAACGCGCCGCCGCTCGATCAGCAACTCTATGTCTGGCAACGGCAATGGACGCCGGCCCATGACGCCGCGCTGCGCGACAGCCGCGCCGATTTCTCGACCTTGCGCGTACTGGCCTTGCAGGCGTTTCCGCAGGCCGGCTGGAGCCGGGCGCGAATCGATCCGGCGCTGCTCAAACGTGATGGCCGGCCGCTGATTGCAGTGATTCGTCTGGATGGCCAGCTCAAGGGGCTGGATCAGGACGAGGTCACGGCGCAAATCCAGCAGGTGCTCAGCGATTGGCAAGGGCTGGGGCTGATCCTCTCCGGCGTGGAAATCGACCACGATGCGGGCAACGCCCGGCTACCGGCCTACCGCGAATTCCTCACGCATTTACGCGCGGTTCTGCCGGCCTCCTTGCCACTGAGCATCACCGCGTTGCCGGCCTGGCTCGACAGCCCCGAATTGCCGGCGTTGCTGGCGACGGTCGACAGCAGCGTATTGCAGGTGCACGCGGTGAGCGATCCACGGCGTGGGTTGTTTGACCCGGATCAGGCCCGGCAATGGGCCAAGGCCTGGAGCCGTATCACCTCGAAACCATTTTATCTGGCGCTGCCGGCTTATGGCGTGGCGTTGTTGCCAGGGGCCAGTGGCGCGCCGGTCGTGGAAAGTGAAGTGCCCATCGGGCGGGGCGGCAAACGCCGGGAGTTACTGGCGGATCCGCTGCAACTGAGCAAACTCGGCGCCGAGTTGCGCGCCGATCCACCGGCTCATCTGGTCGGGCTGATCTGGTTTCGCCTGCCGCTGGCCAATGATCGCAGGGCCTGGAGCCTGACGACGCTAATCGCGGTGGCGCGGGGCGATAGGCTCGACAGCCGCGTGGGGCTGAAGCTCTCGACGCAGGACGGCCTCTACGACATCAGCGTCAGCAACCAAGGCAATCTCGACAGCGCCTGGCCCGAACGCCTGACACTGGCGGTGCAGGGCTGCGATGGCGCCGATGCATTGGCCGGTTATGCGTTGCAACAGCGCCCGGATCTGCTTACCTTCACCCGCCTGCGCGAGGGTCGAATCCCGGCCGGCGGGCAGCGCGCCATCGGTTGGGCACGCTGCGCAACTATTGATCAAGGAGGTTCGAATGTTCACCCGTAACTGGCCCCGCCATGTGCTTTGCCTGAGCCTCAGCCTGCCGCTGGGCTCGGCGCTGGCCTGCGGGCCGGATTTCCCCATGCGCCTGCTGGACAACCGTGGCCAGTCGCTGGCGGAACTGCCTGAAGGCAACTTCAACGTTGAGATCAACCGCCTCGGGCATGCCATCGCGGGACTGAAAAATGTCACCGCAGCCACCAACATTCCGGGGGACGGTTACGGCGATGCGCCTGATTACGCGGGTCAGCGGAACACCGCCGAACAGGCCGGTCTGACGCCTGAGCAGCAAGCGCTGGTGCAACAGCTGCGCGGCCTGACCGATGCCCGTCAGGTTGAAGAGCAAGGCGCGAGCCTGCCGGCCGAGCACATGTTCTATCTGGCGGGCGCTGTGGCGTTCAACGCCGGTGACCATGGTTTGGCCACCGAGTATTTTCAGAAAGTGCTGGCACTGCCGGCGGATCAACGCGCGTTGCGCAGTACCTGGGCGGCTTACTCGTTGGGGCGGGCACTGTTTGCCATGAGTTCAGAGGCGGATGCCGGCCCGGACCTGTTGGCTCAGTCGCGCAAAGCGTTCGAGCAGACTCGTCAATTGAGCATCGATGGTTTCAGCGACCCGTTGGAGCTGGGTGTTGCCAGCCTCGGCGAAGAAGCGCGAGTGGCCCGCACCGCTGGCGACTGGGACAACGCCATCGAACTCTACGCCACGCAGAACCTCCACGGTTCGGCGGTGGGCTACACCTCGCTGAAACTGTTGATGGCCGATCTGATGACAATGCCCGACGATCAACTGACCGGGTTACTCAAGGGCAGAGCGGTGCAGCAACTGGTGACGGCGTCCTTGATCAGTCGACTGGGCTGGTCATTCGGTGATCAGCCGCCAAGCGAACAGAAACTGATCAAGCTGTTGCAAAACAGTACTCGCGGTAGCCTGGATAACGCGGATCGTCTGGCGGCAATGAATTATCAACAGGGCGATTACGCCAGCGCCAAAGCCTTCCTCGAGCACGCCGGTGATGGCGGCCTAGCGTGGTGGCTGCGGGCGAAACTGGCGTTGCGTGATGGCGACAAAAACGCCGCCGCGGCAGCCTACGCCAAAGCAGCCCAGGCCTTTCCGCAAAATGAATCCTGGGGTGAACGACGGACCCCGGACTGGGATTACGAAACGGTGCAGCCCAAGTGCCGGGTCGACGGCGAAAGCGCGATTCTGGCCCTGCAGCGCGGGGATTATCTGCAAGCCTTTGATCAGCTCTATCGCAGCCAGAACATTTACTGGTACGACGCGGCCACCGTTGCCGAGCGGGTGCTGACCCTCGATGAACTCAAGCAGTACGTCGACGCTCAAGTGCCCGCACCGCCGCCGCTCAGCCAGCAGGATCGCGACAATTATGTGCCGTTGCCGGTAGCCGCGAACCTGCGCAATTTGCTCGGGCGGCGCCTGTTGCGTGAAGGGCGTTATGACGAAGCGCCGGCTTACTTCGACAACGTCGATCTGCAGAACAAGGCCAAGGCGTATGGGCTGTATCGTGAGGAAGCGGACGCTGCCTGGTGGCCGACTAAACGTGCCGCTGCGTTGTTTAACGCCGCTTCGACGGCGCGTCAGTGGGGGATGGAGATTCTCGGCTACGAAATGGCACCGGATTACGCCACATTTGGTGGTAATTTCAGCCTTGAGAGCCGTGAGCTAAAGGTCGGCCCGTTAGTGGCTGAAGATGAGGTCCTGCGTCAGCAAGCCAGCGCCGCTCAACCAGATCAGCGCTATCACTATCGTTATGTCGCAACGGCTTTGGCCAGTGGTGCTGCCGATAATCTGCCTCATACCAGCCAGGCTTTTGCGGCGGTGTTGTGTGCGGCGGCGGGGTGGAACACCAGCCTTGAAGAAGAGAGCACCTTCTATCAACGCTATGTGAAAGAAGGCCCGTACGTGGATTGGGCGGTGAACTTCGGCCACCATTGTCCTTATCCAGACTTCCAGAATGCGGACAAACGTTACGTAAGCCAGGCATTGAGTCCGGTCCGCTCGGCATTGCGACCTTATAAAGAATGGCTGCAAATGGGCGGTGTGGTGGTGTTTACAGCGGTAGCTCTGGTGCTGATCAATCGACGCCAGCGCAAGGCGCGACAGTAATCACGCTTGTTGCACAAAAGTCAGCCGTACCGCAAAGCCGATCAGCAGGCTGCCGAACAACCACTGCTGTACCCGTTGGGCCGATGGACTGCGTTGCAGCCAGCGGCCCAGTGCGGCGCCGGCCAGCGCGTAGGCGCTGTCGAACAACAGCCCCACACCGACCAGCATCACGCCCAGCGTCGCAAATTGCGCGAGCACTGGCCCGGCGTGCGGCTCAATGAACTGCGGCAACAGTACCGAGCAGAACAGCAGCGCCTTGGGGTTGAGCAGGTTGGTCAGCAAACCGCGTTGGATCGCCTCGCGCCAATGCGGTTTTGCGGTCGTTGCGTCTGTACCGTTCAAGCTCGGCAGCATCGTGGTGCGCAGGCACTGAATGCCGATCCACAGCAGGTACGCGGCCCCGATCAGGCGCACCACATCGAAGGTCCAGGGTGCCGTCTTGAACAGCGCCGCCAAACCCAACGCCGCCAAGGCCACATGACAACCACGCGCTATGCCCAGCCCCAACGCCGTGGCCAGCGCCGCGCCTTTGCCCTGACGCGCGCCGGTCTGCAACAGCAGAATCATGTCCGGGCCGGGCAACAAGTACACCACCGCCAGAGCCATGAAAAACAGCCAGATTCCCGCCATGTTGCACCCCATTCGTTGTCGATTTGGTGAGGTCAGTCTATGGCTGAAGAGCAGGGCAGGTGGTTGCGTAGTCAGCTTCTAAAGCTTCCATATTTGGCATAATCTGCCCTTTTGTGATGATCGAACCATCGGGATCTGCCAAACCATGAAACTGGACGCCTATGACCGCAAGATTCTCGCCGCGCTGCAACGGGACGGTCGCCTGAGCAACGTGCAATTGGCTGATGAAATCGGTTTGTCCGCCTCGCCGTGTTTGCGTCGAGTACGGATGCTGGAAGAGGCGGGAGTGATTCGCGGCTATCAGGCCAATCTGGATCGAGATGAAGTGGGTCTTGGGCTGACGGTGTTTGTCGGAGTCAAAGTTGAACGACACAACGATGAACAGGCCGAAGCCTTTCGCCTGGCCGTGACGGCACTACCTGAGGTGATTTCGGCGTTTCTGGTGTCAGGGGAATCGGATTTTCTGCTGCAAGTGGTGGTGCCGGATTTACGCGCCTATGACCGTTTTCTCACCGGGCGACTGCTGAAACTGCCGGGTGTGAGCGACATTCGCAGCAACTTTGCGATTCACACGGTGAAGACCCCGGGGGCGTTGCCGCTGGGGCATTTGCCGCTTTAGATCGTGTCGACTGCATCGCGAGCAGGCTCGCTCCCACATTGGTTTTGTGAACGCCACAGATCAAATGTGGGAGCGAGCCTGCTCGCGATAGCGGTAGTTCAGTCTCCATCAACCTCCAGGCTTACATCTGCGTCGCCATCCCCTCCACATCCATTGCCGCCTGACGCAATGCCTCGGAGCGGGTCGGGTGTGGGTGACAAGTCAGGGCGATGTCTTCGGCCGAGGCGCTGAACTCCATGGCCACGCAATATTCGCCAATCATTTCACTGACGCTCGGGCCCACAAGGTGCACGCCGAGGACTTCGTCGGTGCGCTCATCGGCCAGTACTTTGGCGAACCCTTCGGTTTCGTGGTTGATCTTCGCCCGGCTGTTGGCGGTGAAGGGGAATTTTCCGACCTTATAGGCGCGACCTTCGGCTTTTAGCTGCTCTTCGGTCTTGCCGACGCTGGCCAGCTCCGGTTTGGTGTAGATCACGTTGGGGATCAGGTCGTAATTGACCTCGCCGGCCTTGCCGACGATCTGCTCGATGCAGGCCATGGCTTCGTCTTCGGCCTTGTGGGCGAGCATCGGCCCTGAGGTGACGTCACCGATCACCCAGATGCCCGTAGCTTCGGTGCGGTGGCCCTTGTTGGCGAGCATGCCGCGTTTATCGGTGGCGAGGCCGACATTCTCCAGCCCCAGGCCTTGGGTGTATGGACGACGACCAATAGCCACCAGCACGTAGTCGGCTTCAAGCAACTCGGCGGTACCACCTGCAGCCGGTTCGACGCTGAGCTGAACACCGTTCGCCGAGGTGGCGGCGTGGGTAACTTTCGAACTCAACTTGAATTTGATGCCTTGCTTGCTCAATGAACGCTGAAGGGTTTTGCCTGCCTCGCCATCCACGCCGGGGCAGATCCGGTCGAGAAATTCGACCACCGTCACCTGGGCGCCCAGGCGCCGCCATACCGAGCCCAACTCCAGACCGATCACCCCGGCGCCGATCACCACCAAGTGCTTTGGCACTTCGGCCAGCGACAGTGCGCCGGTGGAGTCGAGAATGCGTTTGTTGTCGATGTCTACACCCGGTAGGGGAGTGGGTTCGGAACCGGTGGCGATGACGATGTCCTTGGCAGTCAGCTGGGTCTTGCCACCCTGGCTGTCGGTCACCGTGACGCTGCCCGGCCCGTCGATGTGGCCCCAGCCCTTGATCCAGTCGACCTTGTTTTTGCGAAACAGAAACTCGATGCCTTTGGTCAGCCCGGTAACGCTTTCATTCTTCTGTTTCATCATCTGAGCCAGATTGAGCACAGGTTTGACCTCAATCCCCAGGTTGGCGAATTCCGTCCCCATGGCTGCGTCGTAGAGTTCGGAGGCATGCAGCAGCGCCTTGGACGGCATGCAGCCGACGTTCAAGCAGGTTCCACCGAGGGTTGCGCGGCCTTCAACGCACGCCGCTTTCAAACCCAACTGACCAGCGCGGATCGCTGCGTTATAACCGCCGGGGCCTGCGCCCAGAATCACGACGTCATAGGTGCTCATGTGGGACTCCTGGATTGAAAGGACGGGATCGATAAAAGTAGTCTTCAACAAAAATTACGAACGTAATATGTGCGTTTCGGAGCATTTCGGTCAAGGCTTCAGCCTAGCGACAGGTTTAGCGCTTTTAGATAGAACGATTCAGAACGAAAATTTCACGATTTTCGTTATATCGTAACGAATGGTGAAGTGAGCAGTGACTGGGGTGGTATGCAAGTCGATCTCGATGGCGATGGAGCACAGATAGCAGGGCTGCCGCGCTTTCAGCAGGCGGTCGTTCAAGGACGTCGATTGCGGCAATTCGCGATCGGTTTGGGGGCCTTGGCGGCGATTGGGCTGGTGCTGGCGTTTTTTGTCGGGCTGTTTGCACCGCAGTCGCTCTGGCCAGCGTTGCTGGTCAATCAGAGCGCTGGTTTGCTGGTGCTGGTCGCTGGCCTGCAATCGGCCTGGTGGGTAGCGCGGTGGCGCGCACGGGCGATGAATCCGGCGGTGTTGGTGCCGGTGGTTGTCGCTGAGGAAGTTGTTGCCGCCGAAGGCTGGTATGAGCGGTTGCTGGACCGGATCAGTCAGCGTTGGTTGCGCTTGCTGGGGCAGATCGGTAAACCGACGCTATGGCTGGGTGGCTGGGCGTTGTTGACGTTGTACAGCATCGAGCAAGTCTGGAATCTGGCCTTGCCGCCCGCTGCGTTGGGGGTGTCGGCCAGTGTCGGCGCCGCGCTGTCGTTGCTGCTGGCTTTCGGTTTGCTGGTGCTGGAGCGGCAACTTGCGCAGGAAAATGTAGCCCAGTGGCCTGAAGCAGGACCGTTGGCGCAGCTGACGCGGGTCGCGATTATTTGCCTGGTGCTCAGCGCCCTGTGTTTGTTGTTCGGCAGTGAAACGTCGGTCTGGCCGGTGCGTCTGGCGGTGCTGATCGGCTTGCTGCCGGGGCTGGTCGCCGTCGAGTTGCTGCTGCGGGCCGTGTTATCGCTGTTCAGTCCTCGTCGTGAACAGCTGGAACCGGCCTTGCTGGCTCGAAGTTTTGTCGCCGATATGCTGCGTTGGCCGCCGCAACCTTTGCTCGCGTTGCAGCACGAGTTGCACAACCGCTTCGGTATCGACCTGCGACAAATTTGGGCCTTCACCTACATGCGCCGGGCGTTTTTGCCGGTGCTGGCGGTGGTGGCGATCGTGGGTTGGTCGCTCACCGGTATTCACGAAATACCACTGCAAGGGCGAGGCATCTACGAGCGTTTTGGCAAACCGGTGGAGGTGTTCGGCCCTGGTTTGCACGCCGGTTTGCCATGGCCACTGGGCCGCGTGCTGAGCGTCGAGAACGGCGTGGTCCATGAGTTGGCCACCAGCGTGGGTGAAACGTCGGCCCCAGTCGCGGCCGAACCTGCCGAAGGCCCGGCACCGGCGATTGCCAATCGATTGTGGGACGCCAGCCACGTGAACGATAAATCCCAAGTCATCGCCAGCAGCCGCGCCGACAAACAGAGCTTTCAGATCGTCAACATGGATGTGCGCTTCGTCTATCGCATCGGCCTGAGCGATCAGGCGGCGCTGGCAGCCACGTACAACAGCGCCGATGTGCCAACGTTGATCCGCAGCACTGCCAGCCGGATTCTGGTTCACGATTTTGCCTCACGAACCCTCGATGGTTTGCTCGGCGAGGACAGGGTAGGGCTGGCCGAAGAGATCGGTCGCGCCGTGCAGGCTGATCTGCAAAAACTCGACAGTGGCGTGGAAATTCTCGCCACGGTGGTCGAGGCCATCCACCCGCCAGCGGGGGCGGCCAATGCTTATCACGGTGTGCAAGCGGCGCAGATTGCTGCTCAGGCGTTGATCTCCCGCGAGCGCGGTGCCGCGGCGGAGGCGACCAACCAGGCGCAATTGCAGGCCAGCATCGTTCACGATCAAGCCACGGCCAGTGCTCATGAAATCAACTCGACCGCTCAGGCCGCCGACCTGAAATTTGCCGCCGAGCGAAAGGCTTATTCCGACGCCGGCCAGGCCTTCGTGCTGGAGCAATACCTCAGTCAACTGACCCAAGGTTTGGCCAACGCCAAGCTGCTGGTTCTCGATCATCGTTTGGGCGGCAGCAGCAATGCGCCGACCATCGACCTACGTACATTAACGCTGCCGGCTGACCCTGCGCCGCCGCGTAATACCGTTCAGCCAGGAGCCATCCATTGAGCCAGCCGACGCCTACACACAATCGCGATCACGATCACGATGATCACGCCGGCCACGATCATGGCCATGGCGGACATCACCACGGTCATCACCATCATCACCACGGTGAACCACACGAAGCGGGTCCTTTCCCGTGGCGGCGAATGGGTTGGGCGGCGTTGCTGGTGGCGTTTGCCATTGCGGCGGCGAGCCTGGTGCAAGTGCGTTCGGGAGAGGCTACGGTGATCACTCGCTTCGGCAATCCATCGCGGGTATTGCTGGAACCGGGTCTTGGCTGGCGCTGGCCGGCACCGTTCGAGGCGGCGATCCCGGTGGATCTGCGGCTGCGTACCACCTCCAGCGGTTTGCAGGATGTGGGCACGCGCGATGGCCTGCGCATCATCGTGCAAGCCTACGTGGCCTGGCAGGTGCAGGGCGATCCAGACAACGTGCAACGTTTTATGCGCGCCGTACAGAACCAGCCGGATGAAGCTGCACGGCAGATTCGCACTTTTGTCGGCTCGGCGCTGGAAACCACCGCCAGCAGTTTCGATCTGGCCAACCTGGTGAACACCGACGCGAACCAAGTACGCATCGCCGATTTTGAAGCGCAACTGCGTCAGCAGATCGATCAGCAGTTGCTCACCACCTATGGCGTGCGAGTGCTGCAAGTCGGCATCGAGCGTTTGACCCTGCCGTCGGTGACGCTCACCGCGACGGTCGATCGCATGCGCGCTGAGCGTGAAACAATCGCCACTGAACGCACGGCCATCGGTAAGCGTGAAGCCGCGCAAATTCGCTCGGCGGCCGAGCGTGATGCGCGAATCGTGCAAGCCGATGCGACAGTGAAAGCCGCGGACATCGAAGCCCAATCCCGCGTCGAAGCCGCGCAAATTTACGGTCGTGCCTACGCCGGTTCGCCGCAGCTCTACAATTTGCTGCGTTCGCTCGACACCTTGGGCACCATCGTCACGCCTGGTACCAAGCTGATTTTGCGTACCGATGCGGCGCCGTTCCGCGTGTTGGTTGACGGTCCGCCGACGCTCGATAACAAGCCCGGGTCGCAGCCATGAGTTTAGTTCCACGTGGAACACATGAGTTGAGCAGCCCATGGATTCAGGCCGGGCGCTTGGCTTTTTTGGCTCTGTACGCCGTGACTGTGCTGGCTGCTTTGGCGTGGGCATTCTCCAATGTGCGGCAAATCGACCCGCAAAATCGTGCCGTGGTGCTGCACTTCGGCGCACTGGATCGCATTCAAAATGCCGGTTTGCTGTTGGCATGGCCACGCCCGTTTGAGCAGGTGATCTTGTTGCCGGCAGCGGATCGGGTGATCGAGCGTCGGGTGGAAAATATGCTGCGCTCAGATGCTGCATTGCAGGCGGATCGAGTCGCGAGTTTCGCCACGCCGATCAGCGATGCGCTTGCCGGTTCTGGTTACTTGTTGACCGGCGATGCAGGCGTGGTGCAACTGGATGTGCGAGTGTTCTACAAAGTCATCGAGCCCTATGCCTTCGTTCTTCAGGGTGAACATGTGCTGCCAGCGCTGGATCGGCTGGTGACGCGCAGTGCTGTGGCGCTCACCGCTGCGCGAGACCTGGACACCATTCTGGTGGCTCGACCGGAACTGATCGGCGCAGACAATCAGGCCGCCGAACGTCGCGAACGTCTACGCGGTGATCTGGTGCGGGGCATCAATCAACGCTTGGCCGAACTGACGGCGACCGGGCAGGGGTTGGGCATTGAAGTGGCGCGGGTCGATGTGCAATCGAGTCTGCCCGGCCCGGCGGTGAACGCATTCAACGCGGTGTTAACCGCCAGCCAGCAGGCCGACAAAGCCGTGGCCAACGCGCGCACTGAAGCCGAGAAGCTGACTCAGAGCGCCAACGAACAAGCCGACCGCACGCTGCAAGTGGCTCACGCCCAAGCCAGCGAGCGCCTGGCAAAAGCCTCCGCCGACACCGCCACGGTACTGAGTTTGGCCAAGGCGCAACAGCAGGGCACCGACCCGCAAATGCTGTTACGTATTTACCGTGAACGGATGCCGAAGATTCTCGGGCAGGCCGGCTCGGTGACCACGGTTGATCCGAAAGACGATTCCCGCCTGATCATTCAGGGAGCTGCGCAATGACTGCCCAAACCGCCGCCGCGCCGAGCATGTTGTCCTCGGCTGAACAACGTAGCGCCGCGCGCCAGTTGACCCTGGCCATGCTTGCGCTTGGGTTGCTTGCGCTGGGGCTGATCTGGCGCTGGTTGTCGCCGGAGCAGACCGGTGTCAGCCAATTACTATTGGGTTTTGCTTCTTTGCTGGTAGCCGTGCCGGTCATGCGTTCGGCGTGGTACAGCCTGCGTTATCCGAGCCTGCACGGGATCACCGATCAACTGATCGCCCTGGCCATGCTCGGCGCCTGGGCCACAGGCGATCTGCTCACGGCGGCGTTGCTGCCGATCATCATGATCTTCGGTCACGTGCTGGAAGAGCGCAGCGTAATCGGTTCCCAGGAAGCGATTCATGCCCTCGGCAAACTGACTCGCAGCCATGCACGCAAGATTCAGGCTGACGGTTCCGTCGTTGAAGTCGACAACGGCACCCTCAAGTCCGGCGACCTCGTGGAGGTGCGTGCCGGTGATCGCGTGCCGGCGGATGGCCGGGTGTTGTCCGGTCAGGCAAGCCTCGACACCGCCTCGATCACCGGTGAGTCGGTGCCAATAGAAGCCGGCGTGGGCATGCCGGTGTTCGGCGGGGCGATCAATCTCGATGGCCTGCTGCGCATTGAAGTGACCCGCACCGGTAACGAATCGACGCTGGGTAAAGTCATCGCGCTGATGCAAAGCGCCGAACGTTCCAAGCCGCCGATCACCCGTTTGCTCGAACGCTATGCCGGCAGCTACATGGTGTTGGTGTTGTTGCTGGCGGCTGTGACCTGGTTCGTTACCAATGATGCCCAAGCGATGCTTGCAGTGTTGGTCGCGGCTTGCCCTTGCGCGCTGGTGTTGTCGGCACCGGCCACGGCGATTGCCGGGGTGGCGGTGGCGGCTCGGCACGGGATTCTGATTCGCAGCTCGGCGTTCCTCGAAGAGTTGGCTGACCTGACGTCGTTGGTGGTCGACAAGACCGGAACCCTGACGTTCGGCACCTTGCGCCTGCAATCCATCGACAGTCCACTGGAAGATCGCAGTCACGTACTGAAACTCGCCGCCAGCCTCGGTTCCGCCAGCAGCCACCCGGTCAGCCGTGCCTTGGCCGGGTTGGTCACTCAGGAACACTTTCTGCTGCTCTCTGACATTCATGAGCGTCAGGGGCTGGGAGTCGTGGCGATGACCGAGCAGGGCGAAGCGGCCCTCGGTCGTCCGGAGCTGTTCGCGCAACTGGGCATCGCCACATCAGCGGTGCCCGAACACGACGGCCCGATTGCCGGGCTGGCACTCAACGGTGAATTTCTCGCCTGGCTGTTGCTCGCTGACAGTGTCAAACCCGAGGCGCGGTTTGCCCTGAGCGAATTGCGTGAATTGGGTTTGGGTCGTCAGTTGTTGCTCACCGGGGATCGGCAGAGTGTTGCGCACACGCTGGCCCGGGATGTGGGCATCAGTGATGTCGAAGCTCAGGCCTTGCCCGAGGACAAACTCAATCGTGTACTGAAAGAAATCGGCAGCGGTTTCCGGCCAATGGTGGTGGGAGACGGTATCAACGATTCCCTGGCGCTCAAGGCCGGTGTGGTCGGTGTGGCCATGGGCGCAGGCGGTGCGGACATCGCGTTGGCTTCGGCCGATATCGTACTGATCGGCAGCGACCTGCGCCGGCTCGGAACCTGTGTGCGCTTGAGTCGCCAATGTCGGCAGACCTTGCAGGTCAACGTGATTATCGGGTTGGGCTGGACCTTGGCCATCGTTGCGTTCGCCGCATTCGGCTGGCTCGGCGCGGCAGGGGCGATGATTGCCGCGCTGTTGCACAACTTGAGCACGTTATTAGTGCTCGGTAATGCCGGGCGTTTGCTACGCTTTCAGGAACCCCTACTCAAGCTTAAGGATGAGGTGTGAGCGTCTACAACTTTTCAGAACTGAGTGCCGGATTTGTAGTCATCTAGGGTAAGGCGGTCATTTTCAACGATCGCCCGTTGGATGGTTTCAGTGTTGCAGGCAACATCGGGAATAGAAAAAGGCTATTAATTCGATAGCCTGCTATTTTTCAGGGATGGTCTACCCTCAGATTTGACGTCTGAAACAAGGGGGACTTTTCATGCTCGCGCAACTTCCACCGGCCTTACAGAATCTGCAATTACCGCTTCGCTTGCGACTCTGGGACGGCCATGAGTTCAATCTGGGGCCGACGCCCAGCGTCACCATTGTGGTCAAGGACCCCCACATGGTTACCCAGTTCACCCATCCCAGCCTCGACGCGTTGGGGGCGGCGTTTGTCGAAGGCAAGCTAGAGCTGGAAGGCTCCATCAGCGACGTGATTCGTGTCTGCGATGAATGGAGTCAGGCGCTGATCAACGAAGACGAAGATGAGCAACCGGTGCGCTCGGTTCACGATAAGGAAACCGACGCCAAAGCCATCTCCTACCATTACGACCTTTCCAACGCGTTTTACCAACTGTGGCTCGACAGCGACATGGCGTATTCCTGCGCCTATTTCGAAACCGGCAGTGAAACCCTCGAACAAGCTCAACAAGCCAAGTTTCGTCACCTGTGCCGCAAGCTGCGGTTGCAACCAGGCGAGTATCTGCTGGATGTCGGTTGCGGTTGGGGCGGGTTGGCGCGGTATGCGGCTCGTGAGTTCGGCGCGAAGGTGTTCGGGATCACGCTCAGTAAGGAGCAATTGGAACTGGCTCGCGAACGGGTGAAAGCCGAAGGTCTGGAGGATCAGATCGAACTGCAACTGCTCGACTACCGCGATTTGCCTCAGGACGGGCGTTTCGACAAGGTGGTCAGCGTCGGCATGTTCGAACACGTTGGCCATGCGAATCTTGCCGAGTACTGCAAAACCTTGTTCGGCGCGGTGAAAGAGGGTGGCTTGGTGATGAACCACGGGATCACCGCCAAACACATCGACGGTCGTCCGGTCGGGCGCGGTGCCGGTGAGTTCATCGAGAAATACGTGTTCCCCAACGGCGAACTGCCGCACCTGTCGATGATCTCGGCCGAGATCAGCGACGCGGGGTTGGAGATCGTCGACGTCGAGAGCCTGCGCCTGCATTACGCGCGGACCCTGGACCACTGGAGCGAACGCCTGGAGGACAATCTGGAAGCTGCCGGCAAACTGGTGCCAGAACAGGCTTTACGGATCTGGCGGTTGTACCTGGCGGGATGCGCCTATGCCTTCGCCAGAGGCTGGATCAACCTGCATCAAATCCTCGCGGTGAAAGCCCATCCCGATGGCAGCCATGAACTGCCCTGGACCCGCGACGACATTTACAACCCTTAAAGAATCGGTGAAATAAGCCGGGCGATCCGCATGCCGATCTGTTGCAGACGGTGGGTCTCCCGGCTTTCTTCTTTGGCGATTTCGTGAGCCTGGGCGAAGTCATCGTTGAGCATCTGTTCCACTTCGGCAGCAAACGCACTGTCGACCGTCAGCAACATCACTTCGAAATTCAGCCGGAACGAACGGTTGTCCATGTTGGCGCTGCCAATGGCGCTGATTTCGCTGTCGATCAGCACCACTTTCTGATGCATGAACCCCGGCTGGTAACGGAACACGCGCACCCCGGCACGTACTGCTTCGAAAGCATAAAGGCTGGAAGCGGCGTAGACGATCCGGTGATCGGGTCGCGACGGCAACAAAATCCGTACATCCACACCGCGCAACACCGCCAGTCGCAACGCGGCGAATACCGCTTCGTCGGGGATGAAGTAAGGGCTGGTGATCCACACCCGTTCCGTCGCCGCATGGATGGCTTCGACGAAGAACAGCGAACAGGTTTCGTAGGAATCCGCCGGACCGGTGGCCAGCAATTGGCAGAGCACGCCGTCATCCGGATAAACCTCCGGCAGGATCAACGGCGGCAGCGAACGGGCCGCCCAGAACCAGTCTTCGGCAAAGGATTCCTGCATGCAGGCCACCACCGGCCCGCGCACTTGCACATGGGTGTCGCGCCAGGGTGCCAGGGGTGGTTTCTCGCCCATGTATTCGTCGCCGACGTTGAGCCCGCCGACAAAACCGACAATCCCGTCGACCACGACGATCTTGCGGTGGTTACGAAAATTGACCTGAAAGCGGTTGAGCCAGCCGCTGCGGGTAGCGAAGGCTTTGACCTCGATACCGGCATCGCGCAACGGTTGCACGTAACTGTGGGGCAGGGAGTGGCTGCCGATGCGATCGTAGAGCAAGTAAATCGCCACGCCCTCTGCAGCTTTCCTGGTCAGCAAGGTGTGCAGGCGTTGGCCGAGGCGGTCATCGTGGATGATGAAGAACTGGATCAGCACCGCTTGCCGGGCGTTGCTGATGGCGTCGAAAATCGCATCGAAGGTGGCTTGGCCATCGATCAGCAAGCGCACTTCATTATTCGCCAGGCACGGCATGCGTCCCAGTTTCGGCATGGCCCTCAAAGACGCATAGGCGCTGGAGGCACGAGCAGCCAGTGCCTCTTCTACCCAGGGGCGCCAGTTCAGCTCGGAGATGGCCTTGCGCATTTCCTCGTTGGCTTGCCGCCGGGCCTTGATATAGCCATCGAAGGTGCTGCGGCCGAAGACCAGATAAGGGATAAGCGTGAGGTAGGGAATGAACATCAGTGACAGAGCCCAGGCGATCGAGCCCTGAGCGGTCCGAACGGTCAATACGGCATGGATGGCGGCAATCGAACCCAGCGTGTGCAGTATTGCGATCAGATAACCGAAAACATGCGGTCCAAAATAATCCATGGGGCAGCCTTGCTCCTGAAGATTCAATGCTTAACAGACCATGTTCCGGGCAGAATGTCGCTATTTAATTGGCCCATGAACCGAAGCCCGTGGCTGACGTCTAACGGCCACTAATGATCAGGAGTTACTCGATGAACGTTCGTCTGCTGGGTTTGGCCATTGCGTTTGGTTTGACACTTCCTGTGGCTGCTCAGGCGCAGATGTTGCAACCGGGTTTGTGGGAAATGACTTCAAGCAACATGAAGGTCGATGACCAGAACCTGCCCGACCTGCAATTGATCCTCGGTCAGATTCAGAGTCAGATGACCCCTGAACAGCGCGCGCAGCTGGAGAAGCAGGGCATCACCATGGGTGGCAAAGGGATTCGGGCTTGCCTGACTCCTGAGCAGGTGAAGACTGACAACATTCCACTGACGGACCCGCAATCGGGCTGCAAGCAGCAAATTACCGAACGCACCGGCAACCAGTGGAAATTCCGTTTCAGCTGTCCGAAAGCGCAAGGTGCGGGTGTCGCCACATTCCTCAGCGATCGTGAGTTCACGACCAAGGTCAACGGTACCTTCAACGCCACCGGCATTCAGCAGAAGGGTAGCCTCGATACTCGCGCTGTGTGGTTGGGGCAGGATTGCGGGACCGTTAAACCACGGGCCTAAAAGCTTCGCGGGCAAGCCTCGCTCCTACAGGGCATCAATGTCGTTTCGTGATCGTGCGAACACCACAAATCCTGTAGGAGCGAGGCTTGCTCGCGAAAGCGTCCGCTCAGGCACCTCCGGTCTTGGGCGGATTCAACAATTCACACACCGCCTCAATCCTTTTCTCCCCGAAGTTCTCTCCGCTGCCGCTGCGCATACTGACAAACCCGCCTTCCTTTTCCTTCTCACCCACTACCAACAGATACGGCACTTTCTGGCTGTGCTGGCGAATCTTGTGGCTGATTTTCTCGTTACGCAGATCCGAGTTGGCCCTCAGTTCGCGGCGGCGCAGTGCCTGGGTCACTGAGTGCGCATAAGCGGTCTGACGTTCATCGATGTTCACGACCATCACCTGCGGCGGCGCTCGCCAGGTGTCCAGCTCCTGTTGGCTGGACCAGCACGTTCCGTAGATCCGTTGCTGCGACGTGCCGCTGATATGGTCCAGAGTGAACGCTTGCAATACCTTGGTGGTGGGAACATGCGGGCCTGCTGCGAAACTTTCAAAATCCCCCAAGCGATACAGCGATAACCGTTCGGTTGACGTCGCCTGGGGAGCTGGTTCCCGGCGGATCGAATGGTTGGTCGTCGCCAGTGCATGCATGCGCGCTTCGATAACTGGCAGCTCGGCCAGAGTTAAAGAGCGCTGGAAAGCAAACTCATAAAAGAAACCATCACCCAGCGACGATCCGGCTCGCAACTGCGCATTCGGATGGAGCTGTTTGACGGCCATGGCCAGCATCAGCGCGCAGGAACGGCGAAGGATCTCCAGGCCATCGGGTTCCTGGGGCGTGACGATACTGACCCGGGCATCGCCCTCGATCAGGAACCCACAGTCCACCAACACGCCGTCGACGCGACCGGCCACCGCCGCGTTGGCCAACCCGAGACTGATAGTTGCAGCGACTTCATACACAGTCAGCGGCTGATCGTACTCACGCAATGAACCATCGGGCAGGGTGATGTGGATCATGATCGTGTTCTCGAAAGTTTTCGATAACGCGCGCTAGCGCATAAACCGTAGGGCTAAACCCTGGCAGCTGTCATTAAGACGTTGGTCGTGCCAGGCAATTTGCCCCGACACCACCGTGGTTCTGACGCTGTGGCGAAAACGACGGTGGATGAAAGGCGTCCAGCCGCATTGAGAGAGGATCGGTTGCCGGGAAACGGCAAGGCCGTCGGGCTCGGGTTTGATCAATACCAGGTCGGCCCAGTAGCCTTCGCGCAGGTAGCCGCGGTCGGGGATGGCAAACAGATCGGCGACCCGGTGACTGGTCTTGGTCACGAGGGTGGTGATCGGCAGTATCTCATCGGACACCAGCTCCAGCAACGCGGGCAGGGCGTGTTGCACCAACGGCAAACCGGATGGCGCCTGACAGTAGGGCTGCTGCTTTTCGGCCCAGGTATGAGGCGCGTGATCACTGCCGATCACATCCAGTCGATTGCTCAACAATGCTTTGCGCAAGGCATCGCGGTCGGTCTGAGTCTTGATCGCCGGGTTGCACTTGATCAGGTTGCCAAGGCTCGGGTAGTCGCGATCATCGAACAGCAAGTGATGCAGACAGACTTCGGCGGTGATGCGTTTCTGTGCCAGCGGCTGGTCTTCGAACAGCGCCAGTTCGCGGGCCGTGCTCAAGTGTAAAACGTGAAGTCGGGTGCCGTGTTGCCTGGCCAGATCAACGGCCATTGAGGAGGAGCGAAAGCACGCTTCGGCGTTGCGGATCAGCGGGTGAGCGGCGGGCGGAAGGTGCTCGCCGAACAGCTCTCGCAGATTCGCGGCATTGGCTTGGATGCTGGGTGTGTGTTCGCAGTGAGCCAACAGAATGGTCGGCACCTCGGCGAAGAGCCGCTCGAGAATCCGTGGATCGTCCACCAGCATGTTGCCGGTGGAGGCGCCCATGAACACTTTGACTCCGGCCACCTCACAAGGATTGAGCGCGGCGACGGTATCGAGATTGTCGTTGCTCACGCCGAAATGAAAACCGTAATTGGCCACTGAGCTGGTCGCCGCCCGACGCTTCTTGTCGGCCAGCGCGGCGAGGGTCAGGGTGGCCGGGGAGGTGTTGGGCATGTCCATGAAGCTGGTGATTCCGCCAGCCACTGCCGCCCTGGATTCGGTATGGAAGCTGCCCTTGTCCGGCGCTCCGGGATCGCGGAAATGCACCTGGTCATCGATCATGCCCGGCAACAGCCATTGACCGTTGGCGTCGATTTCCACGGCGGCCGTTTCACCTTCGATACTGCTGGCGATCTTGACGATGCGGCCGTGGCTTACCAGCAAATCACCGTCGAATTCACGACCTTCATTGACCAGCCGGGCGTTGCGAATCAACACGCTGCTCATGGTCAGAATTCGTTTTGCAGGGCTTTGTAGCCCCGCACCAAATCAACGTTGGTGCGCGCCACATCCTCGGAAAACTCCGAGGCGCTGACGCTCACCGGTGGGAACTGCGACAGGTCAGTGTTGGGGCCGATGCGCGTGGTGGAGGGCACGTAGAAGTCTTCAGGCAAGTCACGACCGTCGACCACCGAGTTGTGCCGCACCACGCAACCGTCGCCCACCGCGCAGTTGAACAGCACGCTGTTGAACCCGATGAACACGCGGTTACCGACGGTGCAGGGGCCATGCACGATGGAGCGGTGGGCGATAGAGCTGAACTCGCCAATGGTCACCGCGGCACCGGACTTGGAGTGGATCACCACGCCGTCCTGGATGTTCGAATTGGCGCCGATGGTGATCGCTTCCATCTCGCCCGAGTCGTCCACTTCGTCGGCGCGAATCACCGCATAGGGACCGACGAAAACGTTCTCGCCGATCACCACTTTGCCGCAGATGATGGCGGTTTTATCCACGTACGCCGACTCTGCAATCAACGGCAGATCACCCGAAGGATTCTTGCGGATCATGGCTTGCTCAACGCCTCATACAAGGTGTTGAGGTTGTATTCGAACAACCCGGCGAATGTGCTGGCCGGGCCGGTCGCCGCGAGGGCATCGGAGTACAGCGTGCCGCCGATATGCGCGCCGCTTTCATCGGCGATTTGTTTGAGCAGGCGTGCGTCCTTGATGTTTTCCATGAACACCGCTTTGACCTTGGCCTGACGGATCTGCGTGATCAGCGCAGCGACTTCGGCGGCCGACGGTTCACGTTCGGTAGACAGTCCTTGAGGTGCCATGAAGTCGATGCCGTAAGCCTGACCGAGATAGCCGAAGGCGTCATGGGAGGTCACGATTTTGCGATTACCCGGCGGCAGCGAACCGAGCTTGGCTTTGGCCTCGGCGAGCAAGGCATAGATTTTTTTCAGGTAGGCCTGGCTGTTGTGTTCGTAGTCGGTTTTGTTGGCAGGGTCGGCGGCGATCAGCGCTTTGGTGATGTTGCTGATGTACAGCTCGGTGTTCGCCAGGTTGTGCCAGGCGTGTGGATCGGGAATGGTTTCGCCATCTTCATCCAGCGAGCGTGGGATGACACCGTGGCTGGCACTGATGATCGCGGCTTTGGTCTCGGTGCTGGTCACCAGACGGTCCAGCCATGGCTCGAAACCTAGCCCGTTCTTGATGATCAATCTGGCCTTGAGCAATGCCTTGGCATCGTCCGGAGTTGGCTCGTAGGTATGGGCATCGGCGTCCGGCCCGACCATGTTGGTGATCTGGATATGGTCGCCGCCGACCTGATGGGTCATGTCGGCGAGGATGCTGAAGCTGGTGACTACCTGGAGTTTTTCCGCGGCAGACAGCGACATCGACAGCATCAAACTGAACAGCACGAGTAAAGCGCGCATCGGGTAACACCTCATTGGGATGTGAGCAAAGGCGGGCGGCGCAGCAAACCGTGCACCGGACCGAACACCACGGACAGCAAATACAAAGCGCCAGCCACCAGCACGATCGCCGGGCCGCTGGGTAGCGAGTAGTAAAACGACAGCAACAAGCCGAACCAGACCGAGAGGCAGCCGAGCAGCGCGGCGATGACCATCAGTACCGGCAAGCGGCGACTCCAGAAGCGAGAAGCCGCGGCCGGCAACATCATCAAACCGACCACCATCAGGGCACCGATGGCCTGGAAACCGATCACCAGATTCAGTACCACCAGAGTCAGAAATACCCCGTGAGCCAGTGGCCCGAGGCGGCTGACGGTTTGCAGAAAGAGCGGGTCGAGGGTGTCCAGCAACAGGGGTTTGTAGATGAGGGCCATGGCGATCAGGCTGAAACCCGAGACCCAAATCATGCCGGTCAAGGTCGGCCCATCGACCGCGAGCGCCGAGCCGAACAACAGGTGCAACAGGTCCAGTCGCTTACCGGCAATGCCGAGGATCAGCACGCCGCTGGCCAGCGATATCGGGTAGATCGCGGCCAGGCTCGCGTCTTCCCTCAGGCCGGTGCGGCGGGTGATCCAGGCGGCCAGTCCGGCCATGCTCAGGCCAGCGCCGAGGCCACCAATGGTCAACGCGGGCAGACTCAACCCGGCGAACCAGAAGCCCAATGCGGCGCCGGGCAAGATGCCGTGAGCCACCGCGTCACCGATCAGGCTCATGCGCCGTAGAATCAAAAACACCCCAAGCGGTGCCGTGCTGCACGCCAGAACGAGACCACCAAGCAACGCCCGGCGCATGAATACGAATTCGTGGAACGGTTGCCAAAGCTGAGTGGCAGCGATCATCAAGCCACCTGCGTCTGGGGTTGTTGGCGAATCAGATCGGTACTGGGGCCGAGGACGCAGCCGCTGCTTTTGATCAATAGGGCTTGGGGGATGTGTTGGCGCACGGCGGCCAGGTCATGACACACCACGACCAGGGTTCGGCCTTCGGCATGCCAGGCATAGATGTGTTTCCAGAGCAGCGCCTGGCCGAGTTCGTCGAGCGCGGCGTGGGGTTCGTCGAGCAACAACAAGGGGGCCTCGGCGAGACTCAACCGGGCGAGCAGGGCACGTTGCAATTCGCCCCCGGAGAGGGCCATCAATGGGCGATGTTCCAGGCCGGTCAGACACCAGTCTTCCAACGCCGACTTGAGGTGCTGGCTGCGAATCTCCGGAGCATGCTTGCTGCCCCAGAAACCAGCGGCCACTAACTCTTGCAGGCTGATGGGGAATTGCCGGTCCAGGTGTTGTTGCTGAGGCAGGAACGAAAGGCCACCTTTGCGTGGAACATCAATGATGATTTTTCCAGCCAGTGGCTTTTGCAGACCGGCGATGACTTTCAGCAGGCTGCTTTTACCCGAGCCGTTGGCACCGATGACAGCGGTCAGACTTCCTTTGGGTAACTGGCAATCCACCGACGGAGTGAGCGGTTGACCGGGTGCACCCCAGCGCAAGGCTTGGCATTGGATCATGCGGCCTCCCAATTCCAGCGACTTTCGGCGACAGCATCGTGGGCATGAAGACTTTCGGCGTGAACGACTCGCACGTGAAAGGCGTTGATGCCTGGAGAGCGTTTCAGGGCCAGGTTCAAGCGTCGGGCAGCGTCTTCGCAGAACATCAGGTTCTGGCCGTTGGCGAGGGCGAAGGCTTGTTCATCGGCGCGTTTCACGGCGGTTTGCACAGCGGTGCCGAGGGCTGCTTCCGCATCGTTGATCGCGGCGATCAGCGGCAGGTCATCCAGATAGTCGTCCAGACGAAGCTGCAATTGCGCATTGCTGCGTTGGCTATGCGGCGTGGCGACGATGCCTTTCGTGGAGCCGAGCCAAGCCAGAACGTCAGCGTGTTGCAATGACCGATTGGCAAAGTCATCAACGAATTGTTGCTGAATCAACTGCCGCGAAAGTGCTGCTGAGCACGGGCAGGTTGAGGAATAAGCAACGTCGATTTTTAGTTCCACGTGGAACATCGCGTTTTTCAAACTGGCTTCGATGCTCACCGGATAAGTTTTCCAGCCGGCCAGTGGACTGACGAGCGCAGGTCTTTTGAGCAATAGTTCGGTGTGAATTTTCAGGTAAGCGTTGTGGGAAAGCCCTTCATGGGTTTCGAGAAAATTCTGCAAGACTCGCCGCAATAACGCCGGCGAAAGGTTTTCCTGCTCAAGCATTTCCAACGCCAGATACAGCCGCGACATATGGATTCCACGCGCCTCTCCATCGTCGAGACTAACGCCAGCGTCGGCCTTTGCGCTCAGTCGCTGGCCATCGAATAAAACAGGAAGAGCAATGCCGCACATGCCCACCCAATCAAGTGGCAGGGCTTGGCGTGAGGCCTGCGCGGCGATATCCGGCAGAGTCAGCGCATTCATGAGCAGGTCCATCGTGGGAGTTGATTTGGCATGTTATATTATAACAATCAAATCGACGATGCCTTTTTCGTGAGCGGGCCTTCACCATGCACAGACGTCACTTGCTCAACCTGATTCTGGCCAGCGCGGCCTTCGCTTTTCCCTTTAGTGCGTCGGCCACGCAAATTCGCAATGCACGACTGTGGCGTTCGGACGACAAGCTGCGATTGGTGTTCGATCTGAGCGGGCCGGTGCAATACAAGACATTTTCCTTGAGCGCTCCGCAGCGGCTGATCATCGATCTGAGTGGCGCCAATCTCAGCGGCGACCTCAGTCAGTTGGCACTCAGCAACACGGTGATCCGCTCAATTCGCTCCGGACATTTCGGCCAGGGTGATACGCGGATCGTCCTCGACCTCAGCGGCCCGGTGCAGCTCAACAGTTTCCTGCTGGCGCCACAGGACGGGCAGGGGCACCGATTGGTGCTCGATCTGAAGACCGCTGCGCCGCTACAGATCGCGGCGGTGCCGTCGGAAAAACCTGAACCCGTCACCGACAAGGCCCACCCCAAGCGCGACATCATCGTAGTGGTCGACCCGGGTCACGGCGGCAAAGACCCGGGCGCGGTCGGTGCCAAAGGTGAGCGGGAAAAAGACGTGGTGCTGTCGATCGCCCAATTGCTGGCCAAGCGGCTGAAGCGCGAGAAGGGCTTCGACGTGAAACTGGTGCGCAACGACGACTTCTTCGTCCCGCTGCGTAAACGCGTGGAGATCGCCCGCAAGCACAATGCCGACATGTTCATCTCGGTTCATGCGGATGCGGCGCCGCGCCTCACCGCTTCAGGTGCGTCGGTGTACTGCCTGTCCGAAGGTGGCGCGACCTCGGCCACGGCGCGCTTCATGGCGCAACGGGAGAACGGTGCAGACCTGCTGGGTGCCACCAGCCTGCTCAATCTCAAGGATAAGGATCCGATGCTCGCCGGGGTGATTCTCGACATGTCGATGAATGCCACCATCGCCGCCAGCTTGCAGCTGGGCAGCACGGTGCTCGGCAGCCTCGCGGGCATCACCACGCTGCATCAGAAGCGCGTGGAACAAGCGGGATTCGCTGTATTGAAGTCGCCGGATGTGCCGTCGATTCTGGTGGAAACCGGCTTCATCTCAAACGCCCGCGACAGTCAGCGACTGGTGACTGCCCGCCATCAGCAAGCCGTGGCGGATGGTTTGTTCGAAGGTTTGCAGCGCTATTTTCAGAAGAACCCACCGATGAACAGCTACATCGCCTGGCAGCAGGAACAGAAAAAGACGCAGGCCTAGCAGCCGGTCATCCGGCTACACGTGAACTTGCCGCTACTGCCGCCGGAACTGGAAAAACGATTGATGGTTGTCCAGCCAACCCGGCGGTTGTAGCCGACCCAGGCCTCGCCATCGGACGCGATGCCCGTGAAGAATGTCAGTTGCCCGTAGCGGCTGTTGGTTTGCGCCCATTGGCGTTTGCCGGCTACTTCGAAGCCGCGCAGATAGATCGTGCTACCGACGGTGTTAACGCTGTAGGCATTGCCATCGGCATCTACGCAGGCCAGCAGATTGGCGCTACGGGTGCAGTTGGCCAGGCTCGGGATTTGTCCCCAGGCATCGACCGCGATCAGCAGCGAAAGGCTCAACAGCGAGAATTTCAGAGCGTTTCCCATGGCATTTCTCAAGGGGGCGGACGGGCTAAAGCATCGTGCCCTTTGTCGTGGGGAACAAGAGGGGAGTGGCTTATTTGCGTTGTTATACTATAACATAAAAATACACCCGCTCTGATGATCCACCGCCATGACTGAACTAGAACTCCTCGCTCAACCCGCCGCCGATTACATGAATGACGCCCAGCAAGGCTTCTTTCGCGACCTGTTGCTGGCTCAGCGCAGCGACCTGCAGGAGCGCATTAGCGGCGAGTTCGACGCGTTGCGCGAGCAGGAACCCCACAGCGATCCCGCCGACATCGGCAGCGCCGAAGAACAGCGCCAGTGGCAACTGCGCCTGCTGGAGCGGGAAAAGAAGCTCCTGGACAAGATTGACGAAGCCCTCGAGCACCTGGCTCGCGGTGAGTACGGCTGGTGTCGCGAAACCGGTGAGCCGATCGGCCTCAAACGCCTGCTGCTGCGACCCACCGCCACTCTGTGTATTGAAGCCAAAGAACGTGAAGAGCTGCGCGAACGCCATCAACGGGCGATTTGACCGGCCACATCCGATGAGGAATACCTGATGCCCAATCGTCTCCCCGTGACCGTCCTGTCGGGCTTTCTCGGTGCCGGAAAAAGTACACTGCTTAATTACGTACTACGTAATCGCGAAAATTTGCGAGTGGCGGTGATCGTCAATGACATGAGTGAGATCAACATTGATGGCAGCGAAGTTCAACGCGATGTGAGCCTGAACCGGGCCGAAGAAAAACTCGTGGAAATGAGCAACGGCTGCATCTGCTGCACCTTGCGCGAAGATTTGCTCGAAGAGGTCAGCAAACTCGCCAAGGACGGTCGTTTCGATTACCTGTTGATCGAGTCCACAGGCATTTCCGAGCCTCTACCCGTGGCGGAAACCTTCACGTTTCGCGATGAAGAAGGGCAGAGCCTGGCGGACATCGCGCGGCTCGACACTATGGTTACCGTGGTCGACGGCATGAATTTCCTGCTCGACTATCAGGCTGCCGAAAGCCTCGCATCCCGTGGCGAAACGCTGGGGGAGGAGGACGAACGCTCGATCACCGACCTGTTGATCGAGCAGATCGAATTCGCCGACGTGATCCTGATCAGCAAGATCGATTTGATCAGCAGTAGCGAGCGCAAGGAGTTGATCGCGATCCTCGAACGGCTCAACTCCCAGGCGGAAATCATTCCGATGGTCATGGGCGAAGTGCCGCTCAAGAGAATCCTCAATACCGGGCGCTTCGACTTCGAAAAGGCCGCTCAGGCACCGGGATGGTTACAGGAACTGCGCGGTGAACACGTGCCGGAAACCGAGGAATACGGTATCGCCTCCACGGCTTATCGAGCGCGGCGACCGTTTCATCCACAGCGTTTCTTCAGCTTCATCGACCGTCCGTGGGTGAACGGCAAATTGCTGCGTTCCAAAGGCTTTTTCTGGCTGGCCAGCAAACACAGGGACGCTGGCAGCTGGTCCCAGGCCGGCGGCTTGATGCGCCACGGTTTTGCCGGGCGCTGGTGGCGTTTCGTGCCAAAAAACCAGTGGCCGCAAGACGAAGAAAGTACCGCCGGGATCATGGAAAACTGGACGGCGGCCACCGGTGATTGCCGCCAGGAACTGGTGTTTATCGGCCAGAACATCGACTTCGCGCAACTCACCGTCGAACTCGATAACTGCCTGCTGACGGACGATGAAATGGCCTTGGGCGTCGAGGGCTGGCAGTTACTGCCCGATCCGTTCGGTCCTTGGCACGAAGAGGCGGCCGCCTGATGTTGGTGCCCAGTCTTAAGCTGCGACCGGTCATTCGCCAGGTTCAAGGTGATACGCCAAAAGCGCTGACCGGAATTCTGGACGACGGCGTAAACCTCGCCCTCTGGCAACGCCAACTCCCGGCGCACATTGCTGATTTCGGTCGTTTGTTGTTGTCCCTGAACGAGCCGCTGGCCGAGTCGCTGTCCCTGGAAATGCCCGGCGATGACGCCGAACCCAATCTTCACGGTTTAGCCTCAGGCTTCAGCGATCTGGAAGGCTACGAAGGCTTTATCGCCGATGTTTCATGGCTGGTCAGCGCCTTCGCCTGCTTGTTGGGCGCCCAGCGTATCGGCCTGCGCCTGCGGGTTCTGGACACAGCCATGTGCCCGCGTTTCCACGTCGATCATGTGCCGGTGCGGTTGATCACCACCTACGCAGGTATCGGCAGCCAGTGGCTGAAAGAAGGGGCAATCGATCGCCGGCAATTAGGCAAACCTGACGCCGAACCGCAGGACGAGTCGCTGGTCCAGCAAATCACCAGCGGCGAAGTGGCGTTGCTAAAAGGGGAGAAGTGGCACGGCAACGAAGGCTTCGGTTTGATCCACCGTTCGCCGCAACCGGCGCCGGGCGAGCGTCGTTTGATTCTGACCCTCGACTGGCTGAGTTAACGGCTCAAGGTTTGAGCCAGGTTCCCTGGCTCTGCGCTTCGCAAAACGGCTTCAAATATGCCGCATCGGTGGCCACGCCGTAATAGTGAATATCCTGCCGGTAAGGCATATTGGCGACTTGAGCGTTGCTGCACACCCCGAACGCGCCGGCAGGGCATTGGTCGACGTACTGCACCTCGACTTTCTGCCCGGGCAGATTCGGCTGGCAGAAACCATCGGCGAACAGTTTTTCCGGGATGTTGCGGTTTTGCTGGCAAACCTTCACGTCGAGCCGCGCAGCCGTGCTGTGCACCACGCAGGCCTGGGCCAGCGCTTCGCCCGATGTGAGCGCCAGCAGCAACGACCATCCCATCAACCGCATTCTTTACCTCCTCAGAAAACCTCGACCATGTTGCAGAACATTCCCACCCACGTCATTGCCGGCCCGTTGGGGGCCGGCAAGACCAGCCTGATCAAGCACCTGTTGGCGCAACGGCCCGCGGGTGAGCGTTGGGCGGTGTTGATCAATGAGTTCGGCCAGATCGGTCTGGATGCCGCGCTGTTGACCCAGGATGCCGATGGTATCGCACTGGGGGAAGTGGCCGGGGGCTGTTTGTGTTGCGTCAATGGTGCACCGTTTCAGATCGGCCTCGGGCGGTTGCTGCGCAAGGCACGACCGGATCGACTGTTCATCGAACCCTCCGGGCTGGGACATCCGGCGCAGTTACTCCGGCAATTGAGGGAGGCGCCGTGGCAAGGTGTCCTGGCGGTGCAACCGTGCGTGCTGGTGTTGGATGCCCAAGCGCTCGTGGCCGGAAAACCGCTACCTGCGGCGCAGCAGCAAGCGTTGGACAGTGCCGGGTTGCTGTTGCTGAACAAGGCAGAAGGCCTCGACGACAGTGATCGCCAGCGAATCGCCGCGCGGTTGCCGAAACGTCCCTTGTACTGGACGCAGCAAGCCGTCTTGCCATTGAGTGAGTTGCCGGGGCTCGGGGCTCAGGCTGTCGGGGGGGTGGATAACTTTGTCATGCCCAAGGGATTGGCGCAGATGCCGGCCATCTGGACCGACCCCACACTGCCGATTTGCTTGAGTCAGGCGCAAGAGGGCGGCTGGAGTGTTGGATGGCGGTGGCATCCGAGTCAGATATTCGACTCCGTATTGATCGGGGAGTGGCTTGAGCGTCTTGAATGGCGGCGGGCGAAATTGGTTATCCACAGCGTCGAGGGTTGGGTGTCGGCGAATGCGCTGGATAACTCGTTGTTGGATTGGCAACTCAGCGAATGGCGTCGGGATTCGCGTATTGAGCTGATTTTCAGTGAGCAGCAGGCTGTCCCAGAACTGCAGGAAGGTTTGGCGGGGTGCCGCACTTAGGCAAATTAGCGAGTTTTTGTGCCGTTTTTGAAGGCCTCATCGCGGGCAAGCCCGCTCCCACAGGTACAGTGTGAACCTTGTGGGGGCGGGCTTGCTCGCGAATGGATTTAACTGACAACAACTACCTTCAAGGCCGCCACTTGGTGTGTTCTTGCCGCCACTGGCTCAGTTCAATCACCTCGGCTCTGGGCCTCTCGATATCGACCACCGGCGGAGTGTCGTCGAACGGCATCGGGTAGGGTGCGAGCTCGATCTGTGCGCTGTGGGCGCCGAACTGAGTGATGGTGCCGGTGTGGCGGGTTTCGCCGGTCACGGTGAATTCGAAGTTATACACACGGGCCAGGCGCCGACGGCCGTTGGCGTCTTTAATGAAAGCGATCTTCTTCAAGGCTACGTTGCCGTCCAGCAGCTCGATCCGCAGCTTGGCGCAATGCTGCATGGCCCGCTCCAGCGCGCGTTCGCGCAAGCCGTGGTTGTGCCACAACCACGCGCCACCGGTGGCGAGCAGCATCAGCACGAAGATATTTCCGAGGGTCAGCATCAACAGGGTGCTCCAACAAGATAGTGCCAGCTTAACTGCGTCGCCGGTCTGTCGTACAGGCTGTGTTTAGTCGCATACTGCGCGGCTCCAATTTCAATCGTTTGACGGAAAACTCACCGAATGAAGCGTACGCCCCATCTGCTCGCCATCCAGTCCCACGTGGTGTTCGGCCACGCTGGCAACAGCGCCGCGGTTTTCCCGATGCAGCGGGTCGGGGTGAACGTCTGGCCGCTCAATACCGTGCAGTTCTCCAACCACACGCAATATGGCCAGTGGGCGGGTGAAGTGCTGGCCCCGCATCAGATTCCGGAATTGGTGGAAGGCATCGCGGCGATTGGCGAGCTGGGCAACTGCGATGCCGTGTTGTCCGGTTACCTCGGTAGTGCGGCCCAGGGCCGAGCGATTCTCGCGGGCGTGGAACGAATCAAATCGATCAATCCCAAAGCGGTATACCTCTGCGACCCCGTGATGGGGCATCCGGAGAAGGGCTGCACCGTTCCAGCCGAGGTCAGCGATTTTCTGCTGGAAGAGGCGGCAGCGGTGGCCGACTTCATGTGCCCGAACCAGTTGGAGCTGAACAGCTTCTCGGGGCGCAAGGCGCAGTCATTGTTCGATTGCCTGGCCATGGCGCGAGCGCTGCTGGCGCGCGGTCCGAAGGCGGTGCTGGTCAAGCATCTGGACTATCCCGGCAAATTGGCGGATGGCTTCGAGATGTTGCTGGTGACCGCTGAAGGCAGCTGGCACCTGCGTCGGCCGCTGCTGGCGTTTCCGCGTCAGCCGGTGGGCGTTGGCGATCTGACTGCCGGGCTGTTCCTGGCACGCGTGCTGTTGGGTGACAGTCTGGTGAGTGCCTTCGAATTCACCGCGGCGGCGGTGCATGAAGTGATGCTGGAAACCCAGGCCTGCGCCAGCTATGAGCTGGAACTGGTGCGGGCGCAGGACCGGATTGCCCATCCGCGGGTGCGGTTCGAAGCGACGGCGATCAGCCTTTAAAAAGCTTCGCGGGCAAGCCTTGCTCCTACACAGGGATGGCGCATTACCCGTAGGAGCGAGGCTTGCCCGCGAAAGCGATCTAAAGACCGAACACGTCAGGCGTCGCCCTTGATGTCCTGATAACGCTTTTCCAGTTCCTGACGAATCTGCCGACGCTGCTGGGCCTGCATGTACCGACGCTTGTCTTCACTGTTCTGCGGTTGCAGCGGCGGGACTGCGGCCGGTTTGCGCTGGTCATCCACCGCGACCATGGTGAAGAAGCAGCTGTTGGTATGGCGCACCGAGCGCTCGCGGATGTTCTCGGTCACGACCTTGATGCCCACCTCCATCGAGGTGTTGCCGGTGTAGTTGACCGAGGCCAGAAAAGTCACCAGTTCGCCGACGTGAATCGGCTCGCGGAAGATCACCTGATCCACTGACAAGGTCACCACATAGCGACCGGCATAGCGGCTGGCGCAGGCGTAGGCCACTTCATCGAGGTATTTGAGCAGGGTGCCGCCGTGGACATTGCCAGAGAAGTTGGCCATGTCGGGGGTCATCAATACCGTCATCGACAGCTGGGCGTTTCCGGGTTCCATAACGTACTCACGGGTTCAAGGCAGGATTCGGGGTTACACCTCTGTGGGTGCTTGGTTTTTCAAACCAACAGTTATCGGGACGCCGGGCGGATGGTCGCCGTCACGCCCGGATCGATCTGTTTCCATATATTGCACCGCCTTTCTGCCAGAAGTCGCGGTGTTACCCTTCGAAAGGCCACTCCAAGGAGCCTACGCCATGCATGCCATCAGTTTCATTCAGGATCTGGCAGTGATCATGTTGATCGCGGGTGTGGTGACCGTGCTCTTTCATCGTCTCAAACAACCGGTGGTGCTCGGCTACATCGTCGCCGGCTTCATCATCGGCCCGCACACGCCGCCGTTCAGCCTGATCCACGATGAAGCAACCATCAAGACCCTCGCCGAGCTCGGGGTGATTTTCCTGATGTTCTGCCTGGGGCTGGAGTTCAGCCTGCGCAAGCTGTTCAAGGTCGGCGCCACGGCGTTCATCGCAGCGTTCCTGGAAATCGTCCTGATGATCTGGATCGGCTATGAAATCGGCCGCTGGTTCGACTGGAATACCATGGATTCGCTGTTCCTCGGCGCGATCCTGGCGATTTCCTCGACCACCATCATCGTCAAGGCGCTCAACGATCTGAAGATGAAGAACGAGCGTTTTGCACAGCTGATCTTCGGCGTGCTGATCGTCGAAGACATCCTCGGCATTGGCATCATCGCGTTGCTGTCGAGCATCGCGGTCAGCGGCACAGTCAGTTCCGGCGAGGTCTTTTCCACGGTCGGCAAGCTTTCACTGTTCATGATTGTCGCACTGGTTATCGGCATTCTGCTGGTGCCCCGACTGCTGGCCTATGTGGCCAAATTCGACAGCAACGAGATGCTGCTGATCACCGTACTGGGCCTGTGTTTCGGCTTCTGCCTGCTGGTGGTCAAACTTGAATACAGCATGGTCCTCGGCGCGTTCCTGATTGGCGCGATCATGGCTGAATCGCGGCAACTGCTGAAGATCGAGCAGTTGATCGAGCCGGTTCGCGACTTGTTCAGTGCGATTTTCTTCGTCGCCATCGGCCTGATGCTCGACCCGATGATCCTGCTGCAATACGCCTGGCCGATCGCGGTGATCACCGTGGCTGTGGTGCTGGGCAAGATGCTGTCCTGCGGCCTCGGCGCTTTTATCGCCGGCAATGACGGACGCACCTCACTGCGAGTGGGGATGGGGCTTTCACAGATTGGCGAATTCTCTTTCATCATCGCGGCGTTGGGCATGACGCTGCAGGTCACCAGCAACTTTCTCTACCCGGTGGCGGTGGCCGTTTCGGTGATCACCACGCTGTTGACGCCGTATCTGATCCGCGCGGCCGACCCGCTGTCGATCAAGCTTGCTGCGGTGATGCCGCAACGTCTGGGCCGTGTGCTGGGGATGTATGGCGAATGGCTGCGCAGCATTCAGCCTCAGGGCGAGGGTGCACTGCTGGCGTCGATGATTCGGCGGATTCTGTTGCAGGTAGGGGTCAATCTGGCGCTGGTGGTTGCGATCTTTCTCTCGGGCGCGTTCTTCGCCGAGCGCATGTCCGTTTACCTGCAAGCCTGGGTCAGCGACCCGAGCTGGCAGAAAGCGTTGATCTGGGGCGGGGCGTTGCTGTTGTCGCTGCCGTTCCTGATCGCCGCCTATCGCAAGCTCAAGGCGCTGTCTATGCTGCTGGCAGAGATGGGTGTGAAGCCGGAAATGGCCGGTCGCCACACACAACGAGTACGTCGGGTGATCGCCGAAGTGATCCCGATACTCTCATTGTTAGTGATTTTCCTGCTGCTGGCAGCCTTGTCGGCCAGTATTCTGCCGACCAACAAGTTGCTGGTGCTGATCGTCATAGTCGCGGCCGCGGTGGCGGCGCTGCTCTGGCGCTGGTTCATCCGCGTGCATACGCGGATGCAGGTGGCCTTGCTGGAAACGCTGGACAATCACAAGGACTCGTCCGGGCATTGAACACGCGATGCATCAGGGCGGATCAGCTTTCCAGCCAGACGTCCCGCGCCCAGTGCCATACCGATTCCCAGGTTTCTTCGGCGATCAGCTCTTCTTCGGCCAGCCACAGCACCACGGTGCCGTCTTCTTCGACCAGGTAGTAATTGTCACCGTCCTGGCAGATCGGAATCATGCTGCGATCGACGCCAGCATCCCAGGCGTTGGCGGCAACGTCCGGCAGGTAGGTGTGGGACTGCGGATCGGTGACGGTCACCGGCTCCAGGCTGCCGTAGACCACGTCGCTTACGGTCAGCAAAAATTCTCTGAAGACGAACGGGATGTCGATGAACAGTTGCTCTTCGATTTCCACAATCTGATCTTCGTCAGGCAATTCCAAGGGGACCGGTACCGGTTCGTTGGCTTCACGTAGTTGTTCGATGATTTCTTCCACGTCCGGGATCCTCTTGCTTGATGGCGCGGTTTAGTTGGGGCGGTTTATACAGTAGCTCGCTATAGATGCAACCGCGAAATAGAAAACCCCGGCCGAGGCCGGGGTTTTATTACAACAGGTGAAACGCGGGAAGTGATCAGCCGTTCTGGCGGATACCGGCCACCAGCCAAGGCTGGTTTTCGCCCTGTGGACGTTCCATGTTCCAGCTTTCGCTGAAAACTTCGCCTTGATCGAAGCGCGAGGACTTCGACACGCCGCTGAAGGTCAGGGTGGCGATAGTCTTGTCCGCACGGTCATCAACGCCGTCCAGTTGTACCTGGAGGTTATCGATGTAGGTCGACTGGAAGCCGTCACCCAGATCGGCACGTTCGCGTTTGAGGAACTCCAGCAGTTGCGGAGTCACGAACTCGGCGATCTTGTCCATTTCGTTGGCGTCCCAATGCTGCTGCAGGGACTGGAAGTGGTTGCGGGCCGCTTCAATGAAGTTGTGTTCATTGAACCAGGCTGGCGCGTTGATCACCGGACGAGCGGCTACTGGTGCTGCCGAGCCGCCGAAGATCGAACCCATGGCTGTTGGTTTCTGTTCGAACACTTCACGCTGCATCGGTGCGCCGGCTGGAGCCATGTGCTCCTGCTGCTTGCGACGACGGGCGGCGATGAAGCGGAAGACCAGGAAGGCGATGACCGCCATGATCAGGATGTCGAAGATCTGCATGCCCTGGAAGCCGCCGCCCATGAACATGGAGGCCAGCAGGCCACCCGCCGCGATACCGGCCAGAGGGCCGAGCCAGCGCGAAGCACCGCCGGCCTTGGCAGCGGCGCCAGCAGCACCGGCCGCACCCGCAGTGGCAGCAGCGCCGCCAGCAGCAGAAGAAGGAGCCATTTGGCTGGTCTGGTGAGTCGGCGCAGCGCCGGAGCTCTTGCCGCCACCAAAGCGCTTGGCGGCATTGGCGTCGAGGCTCATCGTCAGGCCAATGCACAACGCCATGGCGATGCTAAGAAAACGTTTCATAAAGGGAATTCCCATTTGTGGATGGCACGCGCGCCATGTTGCACAGCTGAAGTGTTGCTGGCTAGCGGCAGAGTGTTTCGGGCTTTTGCCTGACAGGTTGTGTTCAGCTTCAGTCAGCGCAATAAGGCCTGTTGGCTTGGGTCTGTAGGACGAGTGGATGGGTTCTGTAGGAAAAGCGACAAATGCCGCTGCGTGATCAAACTGTGGGAGCGAGCCTGCTCGCGATAGTTGCAGCGCGGAATAGCAGAAACACCGCGTCATCGTTCATCGCGAGCAGGCTCGCTCCCACAGAAATGTCCCTGACGGTCGCTTTTAGATGGCTTCCAGCTTGGCGTAACCCAGCATCAACCACTTGCTGCCTTCGCTGAAGTTCACCTGCACCCGCGCCTGAGCGCCAGCGCCTTCGAAATTCAGGATCACCCCATCGCCGAATACTGAATGCCGCACGGTCTGGCCAAGGCTGAACCCGGTGTCCGGGATCTCGCTGCCGCCGAACAGGCTGCTGGAGCTCTGCTGCTGGCCGCCGCCGAACGGACGGCTGACGCTGTTGGACAGCCGCACTTCCTGAATCAGGCCTTTGGGCACTTCACGTACGAAACGCGACACTTTGTTGTAGGTCTCGCTGCCGTACAAACGTCGGGTTTCCGCATAGGTCAGCACCAGGTTCTGCATTGCCCGGGTGATCCCGACGTAGGCCAGACGGCGTTCCTCTTCAAGACGGCCGGGTTCTTCAAGGCTCATCTTGTGCGGAAACAGGCCTTCTTCCATGCCCACCAGGAACACGTAAGGGAATTCCAGGCCCTTGGCACTGTGCAGGGTCATCAACTGAATGCTGTCTTCGTGTTCGTCGGCCTGGGTATCTCCGGCCTCCAGCGAGGCGTGACCGAGGAACGCCGCCAATGGCGACTGCTCTTCATCCTCTTCCGGGTTTTCGAAGTTACGTGCGGCGCTGACCAGTTCCTCAAGGTTTTCTACCCGGGCCTGGCCTTTCTCGCCTTTTTCCGCCTGGTGGTAGGCGATTAACCCCGACTGCTCGATGACGGTCTGAGTCATCAGGTGCAGCGGCATTTCCAGGCACTTGGCGGCGAGGTTCTCGATCAGCTCGATAAACGCGCCAAGAGCACCGGCAGCACGACCGGTCAGACCCTTGTTGGCCACCAGCTGACGCATGGCTTCCCACATCGACACGTCGCTATGGCGCGCATGATCGCGGATCGCTTCGACGGTTTTTTCGCCGATGCCACGGGCCGGAACGTTAATTACCCGCTCGAGGGCCGCATCGTTGCCACGGCCTTCCAGCAAACGCATGTATGCCATGGCGTTTTTGATTTCAGCCCGTTCGAAGAAGCGCTGACCGCCATAAATGCGGTATGGAATGCGTTCGCGCAGCAAGGCTTCTTCCAAAACGCGCGACTGGGCGTTGGAGCGGTACAAAATCGCGATATCGCTACGAGCCAAGCCGGTTTTCAGCGCGCTTTCAATGGTTTCAACCACGTAGCGTGCTTCGTCGTGTTCGTTGAACGCCGCATACAGATTGATTGCTTCGCCTTCGCCGCCATCGGTCCACAGCTCTTTGCCCATGCGCCCGGTATTGTTGGCGATCAGGGCGTTCGCGGCTTTGAGGATCCCGGCTGTGGAGCGGTAGTTTTGCTCCAGACGAATGATCTGGGCATCCGGGAAGTCGTCGGAATACTGATAAATGTTCTCGATTTTCGCGCCACGCCAGCCATAGATCGACTGATCATCGTCGCCGACCACCATCAGGCTGTCGCCACCCTTGGCCAGCAGACGCAACCAGGCGTACTGCACGGCGTTGGTGTCCTGGAATTCGTCCACCAGAATGTGTCGGAAGCGCTTCTGATAATGGGCGAGCAGGCCCGGGTTATCGCGCCACAGATCGAGGGCGCGCAACAGCAGTTCAGAGAAATCGATGACGCCGGCACGCAGGCACGCGGCCTCGTAGGCTTCATAAATGCTGCGCATGGTCGCCAGGAACAGATCGCCGCTGGCTTGAATATGTTGCGGACGCAGACCTTCGTCTTTCTGCCCGTTGATGAACCACTGGGCCTGTCGGACCGGCCAGCGTTGCTCGTCCAGGCCCAGCTCGCGGATCACCCGCTTGACCAGCCGTTGCTGGTCGTCGCTGTCGAGAATCTGGAAGGTCTGGCTCAGGCCGGCTTCCTGCCAGTGCGCCCGCAATAAGCGGTGCGCGAGGCCGTGGAAGGTGCCAACCCACATGCCGGCCGGGTTGATACCCATCAGCTGCTCGATGCGGTGACGCATCTCGGCTGCGGCCTTGTTGGTGAAGGTCACCGACAGAATGGAGTGGGGCGAAGCGTTTTCGACCTGGATCAACCAGGCGATACGGTGCACCAGCACTCGGGTTTTACCGGAACCAGCACCGGCCAGGACCAACTGACGACCCACGGAGGCAGCTACGGCCTGACGTTGGGCATCGTTGAGGGAGTTCAGCAGAAGGGAGAGATCATCGCGCATCGGGGCATTCTAGGGTGCGCCGTCACACCGGGCAAACCGAGCTTTGCATTAGCCGATGAAAGAAGCACCGATGACGACCGGTCGGTCACTGGCTGCGAGCAGGGGCGGGGCTCGTCTGGATGCTTTTGCGCCGGATGCGGGCGACTAAAACTTTTGTCTATTTTATGACCTGAGGCAGTTTGGTCCGGGCATTTGCTTGTGTATGCTCCGTTCACAATTCGGGCTCGCATGCTCACTAATAAGAACAAGAACACTGCCTATGACCCTCAGCTCCGACCTGTCGGGCCCTTCTGTGGAGCCCCGGGTTATCCGCAAACAGTACGCCATGGAAATGGCGGTCGAACGCACGCGTCTGCTGTACCAGGGCTCGCTATTGCCGACGCTGTTCATGCTGATCAACGGTCTGGTGTGCGCCGGTTTGCTCTGGAGCCCGCAACGTTACTTCGTGGTCAGCGTCTGGCTGATCTGGTTATTGTCGCTGGTGGCGTTGCGGGTGATTCAGGTCGCGGCCTTCGATTCGGCGATTCCCAATCGTCAGGCCCATCCGGTCTGGCGTCGCATGTTCATGCTCGGCTCTGCGATGACTGGCCTGACCCTGGCCGGTGCCGGCATCGCGTTGGTGCCCGCTGACAATTTCATGCAGCAAGCCTGGGTGTTCGGCCTGATCGGCGCCGCAGCCCTCTCGGCCAGCGTCGCTTATGCCGTCAGCCTGCCGGCTTTTCTGTCCTTTACCTTGCCCTGTCTGTTGCCGGCCATCGGCTATCTGTTCTGGGGCGGGGATGAGCAGGAACAGGGCTGGGGCTGGTTCGGGCTGATTCTGCTGGGCTCGTTGAGCGTGGTCGCCTGGCAGGTCAATCGGCTGATCGATCAGGGGCTGCTGCGGCGCTTTCAAAATCAGGCACTGATCGAGCACTTGCAGCAGGCGCAAAGCCGCAGCGACCAGCTCAACCACGAGCTGGCCCGGGAAATCGATCAGCGCCGCCGTGCCGAAGACGAGTTACGCGAAACCCAGGTCGACCTCGAAAACCGGGTCGCCCAACGCAGTCTGGAACTGGACGCCGCCAGCCAGGCCTTGAGCAAGAGCGAAGCGCGACTGGCGCTGGCGTTGAAGGCGAGCGAACTTGGGCTGTGGGACTGGAACCTGCAAACCGACGAAGTCCATCACACTCAGCTTCAGGAGTTGTTCGGGCTGGAGCCGGAATACGTAACGGCGATGCTCCGCCACCTCAAGCCACGGCTGCACCCCGACGACTTGCCAGCGCTGAAGCGGGCGCTGGTCGAACACTTGAAGGGCCGCAGCGAGGATTATCAGATCGAGTATCGGGTACGGCATGGCGATGGCCATTGGGTCTGGATCGAGGACCGTGGCCGAGCGGTTGAGCGCAGCGAAAGCGGCCGGGTGATTCGCATGGTCGGCACCCGCCGCGATATCAGCGCCAGCAAGGGCCTGGAAGAACAGCGCCAACTGGCGGCAACGGTGTTCGAGGCGGCCAGCGAAGGCATTGTGATTTTCGACCCGAATTACGCGCTCATTGCCGTCAATCAAGCCTTCAGTCGGGTGACTGGCTACGACATCGACGACATGCTCGGGCGCAACGTGGTCGATTTGCCCTGCAGCCGCGACGCCCGTCGGCATTACGCGGCGATTCGTCAGGCGCTGGAGCTGCGCGGTAGTTGGCAGGGCGAGCTGGTGGAAACGCGCAAGAATGGCGAGTTGTATCCGCAATGGCTGCAATTGAATGCCGTGCGCGATACGCGGGGAAATGTGAGTCATATTGTCGGCTTCTTCGCCGATCTGTCTGCTCGGCGTGAATCCGAAGAGCGCATGCGCTACCTCACCCATTACGACGAGCTCACAGGATTGGCCAACCGCTCGTTGTTCCACGAACGACTGCGCGAGGCTCATCAGCGGGTGCGTCAGGGCGGTCGGCGCAGCCTGGCATTGCTGCACATCAATCTGGACCGATTCAAGCTGCTCAACGACAGCCTCGGCCACGAAATCGCCGATCAGCTGTTGCAGAAAATGGCTCGGCGCCTGGTCAATGCGCTGCCGGAAGCGGACACCATCGCCCGATTGTCCGGCGATGAATTCGCGGTGCTGTTCGATGCCTATGGCAACTTGTCGAGCCTGGCGCGCGTAGCGACCCGATTGTCGGCCAAGCTGCGTTTGCCAGTCACTGTCGAGGGTCATGAATTGGTGGTCAGTGCGTCCATGGGTATCAGTTTGTTGCCGGACACCGCGCGGGAAATTTCCGCGCTGGTCAGCCAGTCGAACATGGCCATGCAGCATGCCAAACACTTGGGCGGCAACAACTTCCAGTTCTACACCGACAGTCTGCAAGCCAGCACGATTGAGCGTCTACAACTTGAGAACCAGTTGCGCAAAGCCATCGAAGAAAAGCAGCTGAAAGTCTTCTATCAACCGAAACTCTGTCTCGCCACCGGCCGGCTGAATGCCGCCGAGGCGTTGGTACGCTGGAATCACCCGACCCTGGGCCAAGTGCCGCCGGGGAATTTCATCGGCCTGGCCGAGGAAACCGGGCTGATCGGCGCTATCGGCGAGTTCGTTTTGCGCCAGGCCTGTTGGCAAGCCTGCGAGTGGCAACGTCAGGGACTGGAGCCGATTCGGGTGTCGGTCAACCTGTCGGTGCATCAATTGCGTTCAGGGAAACTGGTCAGCCTGGTGCGTCAGGTGCTGGAGGAAACCGGCCTGGCGCCGCACTACCTGGAACTGGAGCTCACCGAAAGCCAGCTGCTGGACAGCGTCGAGCACATCATCGCGACCTTCCAGCAGTTGCGCGATCTTGGCGTGAAACTGGCGATCGACGATTTTGGCACTGGCTATTCGTCACTGAGCTATCTCAAACGCATCCCTGTGGACTACGTGAAAATCGATCAGGCGTTTATCCGTGGTCTGGGGGAGAGCAGCGAGGATGCGGCGATCACCCGGGCGATCATCGCCATGGCCCACGGCCTGTCGTTGAAGGTGGTGGCTGAAGGGGTGGAGCGGCCGGAGCAGTTGGAATTTCTGAGGGCCGAGCGTTGTGATGAAGTGCAGGGGTATTGGGTCAGTCGTCCGGTCGAGGCCGTCGACCTGGCCGAGCTTTTACGTCGCGATGCCGATCCTTTGTAGCCGCTGGCGAAGGCTGCGTTCGGCGGCGAAGCAGTCGTAAAACCTGCTTGCTGGATTTTTCCTGTTAAAGCGTATTCATCTTCACGACGGCTTCGCAGCCGAACGCAGGCTTCGCCAGCCGCTACAAGGACCGAGAGGGCTACATGGAGCGCATGTCGCATGAAATGGGGACATTGAGTTACGCATTGAGCAGGCAAAAAGCCGATTCATGTAGTATAACTACAAGCGTGCTACATCCCCGGCACCTGCCAATAACAAAGAGTCCAGCCCTTTGAATCTGCTGCAACACATCGCCCAGTCACGCCACCTGTTACGCAAGTCGGAGCTCAAGGTCGCCGACCACGTGCTGCTTGATCCTGCGGCGGTGATGCACAGCTCCATGGCCGACCTGGCCCACAGCGTAGGCATCAGCGAACCGACCATCGTGCGCTTTTGCCGCGCCATCGGTTGCTCCGGGTTTCAGGATTTGAAGCTGAAACTGGCGCAGAGCCTGGCGGCTGGCGCGAGCTTCGGGCAATTTGCGATCCATGAAGACGATTCAGTCGCCGATTACAGCCTGAAAATCTTCGACACCACCCTGCATACGCTGATGGAGGTTCGCGAGAAACTCGATCCGGTGGAGTTGCAGAGGGCTGTGTCGCTCATGTCTCAGGCCCAGCGTGTCGAGTTCTATGGATTCGGTGCTTCGGGCGCCGTGGCGGCGGATGCCCAGCATAAATTTTTCCGTTTACTGCTGACTGCGGCGGCGTATTCCGACCCGCACATGCAGGCGATGTCGGCGGTCACTTTGAAGCCGAGCGACGTGGCGATTTGTATTTCCCAATCAGGGCGTTCCAAGGACCTGCTGATCACCGCCAATCTGGTGCGCGAGAGCGGCGCTTCGTTGATCACGTTGTGCCCGAGCCAGACACCGTTGGCCGAGTTGTCGACCGTTAATCTGGCGATCGATGTGCACGAAGACACCGAAATCTATACGCCGCTGACGTCGCGCATTGCGCACCTGGTGGTGATCGATGTGCTGGCGATGGGCGTGGCCATGGCCCGCGGTCCGAGCCTGGTCAATCACCTGAAAAGCGTCAAACGCAGCCTTCGCAGCTTGCGGCTGTCGCCAAAATCGGTGAAAGCGCTGGACGATTGATTCAAGACTGTCACGGACCTTGTGGCGAGGGGGCTTGCCCCCGTTCGGCTGCGCAGCAGTCGCAAACGCTTTGGGGCCGCTACGCGACCCAACGGGGGCAAGCCCCCTCGCCACAGGTACAGTGTCGTCTGATGAATTTCATCAGTCTGTAACCTACAAGCCGCCAAACCGTCATCCCTCGCACCTATCTTGTAACTCCCGTACTCGCCTTGGGAGACTCGAAATGGCTCAGCCCTACGAAGAACGCAACAGCGCCGTCAAAACCCGTCGTCAGCAAGAAGATCAGCGCCGCATGGAATTTCGCCGCGCCATCGAAGATCGCTGCGAACGCCGCCAGCTACAGGCCGAAATTGGCGATTTTCCTGACGATCTCGAACTCAACTACTGGCAGGCGGCACCGGCAACTTCCCGTCGAAACGCTCAACCAGCGCGCTGATCTGCACCCGCTCGCTGCGAATAAACGCAAGGAACGCGTGCGCCACCGGTGACAGCCGTTTCGCCTTGGCTTGCACCAGGCACCAGCTGCGGTACAACGGCAGCTCTTCGACCGGCAACTCGATCAATCCGCCGGTCGCCAACTCAAGGTTCAGGGCGTGACGCGTCAACAGCGCCACGCCCAGACCCGCCAGCACACATTCACGCTGTGCTTCGGCTGACGAGACTTCCTGGGTCTGGTTGAAGTGCACGCGCTTCTCTTTGAAATATTCTTCGCAAGCCAGCCGAGTCCCGGAGCCGGATTCGCGCATCAGCAGTGTGTAGGGTTCAAGATCCTGCAAACGCAGCGGGCCCATGTGGCACAGCGGATGATCCGGTGGCGCCACGGCAACGATCGGGTTGTTGAGGAATGGCAAGAATTCCAGCCCCATGTCCTGCGGCACCATGGACATGATCACCAGGTCGTCGCGGTTGTCCGACAGTCGTCGAATGACCTGCCCGCGATTGACCACCGTCAGTTGCAGGTTTACTTCTGGATGTTGGCGCTTGAACGCGGCAAACAGATGCGGCACGAAATACTTGGCGCTGGATTCCACCGCCAGTTTCAGCTGGCCCTGCAATGAGCCTTGCATGTCCGACAGCTGCATATCGAGGTTTTCCAGGCGCCCGAAAATGTCCCGGCTGGCGCGCTGCAGTGCTTCGGCCGCCTCGGTCATGTAGAGTTTTTTGCCGACATAATCGAACAAGGGTTGGCCGATCAGCTCTTCGAGTTGACGAATCTGTAGGCTCACGGCAGGTTGTGTGAGAGACATTTCGTCGGCAGCGCGGCTGTAGGACCTTAAGTCGCACACCTCATTGAAGATCTGCAATTGACGCAAGGTCATACGCATCAATGACTTACGCATTTTCTAGAGGTCCTGAGCGAAGGCTGATGTCTCAACTATAAGTCTTTGCTTATGTGTAACCCAATTATTATTCATTTTTGTTAATCCCTTGCGAAGGCTAGTGTGGAGCTGCGACTGAATCGAAACATTTGGTCACGCGTCGACCTGGTGTGACAGGTCGTGGGTACCACCGGCTCAAGGGAACCTCCAAGTGATAAAAAAGATCCTGATCGCCAACCGTGGTGAGATTGCCGTACGAATCGTGCGTGCCTGCGCGGAGATGGGCATTCGCTCCGTCGCGATCTATTCCGACGCCGATCGTCATGCGTTGCATGTGAAGCGAGCGGACGAGGCCCACAGCATCGGTGCCGAGCCACTGGCCGGCTACCTGAACCCGCGCAAGCTGGTGAACCTGGCGGTGGAAACCGGTTGCGATGCATTGCACCCTGGCTACGGCTTCCTTTCGGAAAATGCCGAGCTGGCGGACATCTGCGCCGAACGCGGTATCAAATTCATTGGTCCATCGGCTGAAGTGATTCGCCGCATGGGCGACAAGACCGAAGCGCGCCGCAGCATGATCAAGGCTGGCGTACCGGTCACCCCGGGCACCGAGGGCAACGTGTCGGGCATCGAAGAAGCCCTGACCGAAGGTGACCGTATCGGTTACCCGGTGATGCTCAAGGCCACCTCCGGTGGTGGCGGCCGCGGCATTCGTCGTTGCAACAGCCGCGAAGAACTCGAACAAGCCTTTCCACGGGTGATTTCCGAGGCCACCAAGGCTTTCGGTTCGGCGGAAGTGTTCCTGGAAAAATGCATCGTCAATCCGAAACACATCGAAGCGCAGATCCTCGGTGACAGCTTTGGTAACGTGGTGCACCTGTTTGAGCGTGATTGCTCGATCCAGCGGCGCAACCAGAAGCTGATCGAGATCGCTCCGAGCCCGCAACTGACCCCGGAACAGCGTGCCTACATCGGCGACCTGTCGGTGCGTGCGGCCAAGGCCGTGGGTTACGAGAACGCCGGCACTGTGGAGTTCCTGCTCGCCGAGGGCGAGGTGTACTTCATGGAGATGAACACCCGGGTGCAGGTGGAACACACCATCACCGAAGAAATTACCGGCATCGACATTGTTCGCGAGCAGATCCGCATCGCGTCCGGCCTGCCGCTTTCGGTGAAACAGGAAGACATCCAGCACCGCGGTTTCGCGCTGCAGTTCCGGATCAACGCCGAAGACCCGAAAAACAACTTCCTGCCGAGCTTCGGCAAGATCACCCGTTACTACGCGCCCGGCGGCCCCGGCGTGCGCACCGACACAGCGATCTATACCGGCTACACCATTCCGCCGTTCTACGATTCGATGTGCCTGAAACTGGTGGTCTGGGCGCTGACCTGGGAAGAGGCGATGGACCGTGGCTTGCGAGCTTTGGACGACATGCGTCTGCAAGGGGTCAAGACCACCGCCGCGTACTACCAGGAAATCCTGCGTAACCCGGAATTCCGTAGCGGCCAGTTCAACACCAGCTTCGTTGAAAGCCACCCTGAACTGACCAACTACTCGATCAAGCGCAAACCCGAAGAGCTGGCCCTGGCCATCGCCGCCGCCATCGCCGCCCACGCAGGCCTGTGAGGAATAGAACAATGAGCAAGCAAATCCACGTTACCGACACAATCCTGCGCGACGCCCACCAATCGCTGCTCGCCACCCGCATGCGCACCGAAGACATGCTGCCAATCTGCGACAAGCTCGACAAAGTCGGCTACTGGTCGCTGGAATGCTGGGGCGGCGCGACCTTCGACGCCTGCGTACGCTTCCTCAAAGAAGACCCGTGGGAGCGCCTGCGTCAACTGCGCGCGGCCTTGCCTAACACGCGTCTGCAAATGCTCCTGCGTGGCCAGAACCTGCTGGGCTACCGCCATTACAGCGACGACGTGGTCAAAGCCTTCGTTGCCAAGGCGGCAGTCAACGGCATCGACGTGTTCCGCATTTTCGATGCGATGAACGACGTGCGTAACCTGCGAGTCGCCATCGAAGCCGTGAAGGCCGCCGGTAAACACGCCCAGGGCACCATCGCCTACACCACCAGCCCGGTGCACACCATCGAGGCGTTCGTGGCCCAAGCCAAACAAATGGAAGCCATGGGTTGCGACTCCGTGGCGATCAAGGACATGGCCGGCCTGTTGACCCCGTACGCCACTGGCGAGTTGGTCAAGGCTCTGAAAAGCGAGCAATCGCTGCCCGTGTTCATTCACTCCCACGACACCGCCGGTCTGGCCGCGATGTGCCAACTCAAGGCCATCGAAAACGGCGCCGACCACATCGACACCGCAATCTCCAGCTTCGCTTGGGGCACCAGCCACCCGGGTACCGAGTCGATGGTCGCCGCCCTTAAAGGCAGCGAGTTCGACACCGGCTTGAACCTGGAGCTGCTGCAAGAGATCGGTCTGTACTTCTACGCCGTGCGTAAGAAGTACCACCAGTTTGAAAGCGAATTCACCGCCGTCGACACCCGCGTTCAAGTCAACCAGGTACCGGGCGGGATGATTTCCAACCTGGCCAACCAGTTGAAAGAGCAGGGCGCGCTGAACCGCATGAGCGAAGTGCTGGCGGAAATCCCTCGCGTTCGCGAAGACCTCGGCTTCCCGCCGCTGGTGACCCCGACCTCGCAAATCGTCGGCACCCAGGCGTTCTTCAACGTGCTGGCCGGCGAGCGCTACAAGACCATCACCAACGAAGTGAAGCTCTACCTGCAAGGCGGCTACGGCAAAGCGCCGGGCACCGTGAACGAAAAACTGCGTCGCCAGGCGATCGGCAGCGAAGAAGTCATCGACGTCCGTCCAGCTGACCTGCTCAAGCCGGAAATGACCAAGCTGCGTGCCGAAATCGGCGCCGTGGCCAAGTCTGAAGAAGACGTGCTGACCTACGCCATGTTCCCGGACATCGGCCGCAAGTTCCTCGAAGAACGTGCAGCCGGCACCCTCACGCCAGAAGTGCTGTTGCCGATTCCGGAAGCGGGCGGCGTGGCATCGGCCGGCGGCGAAGGCGTGCCGACTGAGTTCGTCATCGACGTTCACGGCGAAACCTACCGCGTCGACATCACCGGTGTCGGCGTCAAGTCGGAAGGCAAGCGCCACTTCTATCTGTCCATCGACGGCATGCCGGAAGAAGTGGTGTTCGAACCGCTCAACGAGTTCGTCAGTGGTGGCAGCAGCAAGCGCAAGCAAGCCACTGCACCGGGCCACGTCAGCACCACCATGCCGGGCAACATCGTCGATGTGCTGGTCAAGGAAGGCGACACCGTGAAAGCCGGCCAGGCCGTGCTGATCACCGAAGCGATGAAGATGGAAACCGAAGTCCAATCGGCCATCGCCGGCAAAGTCACCGCCATCCATGTGGCCAAGGGCGACCGGGTAAACCCGGGCGAGATACTGATCGAGATCGAAGGCTGAGTTAACAGCCTCGATATACCGTTTTAAACCTCGGGGGGGCATGTGCTCCCCTTTTTTTTGCGCGGTATTTGGGAGTGTCACAATCCTTGTGTGGGAGCGGGCTTGCTCGCGAAGAGGGAGTGTCAGTCGACATCAATGTTGCCTGGCACACCGCCTTCGCGAGCAAGCCCGCTCCCACAAAGTACTGTGCTGAGTCAGTGAGAGTGGGGCGGTTTTATCAGAATGCCATCCGCCACTGCCCCATTACGCCATGACTGCGGCTGTCACTGGCGATCTCGCCGGTGAGGCCAACGCCCACTGTATGGTTCGTCGAAACCCCAAGATCCAGTCCCGCATCGAGCATCAAGCTGTTGCGATCCAGCTCCGCACCGTAAACGGTGTAGTCGTTGCCGCCATTAACCAGCTGCTGGCGGGTTTTGGTGTAGACCTCACCGTACGTGTGTTTCCAGCCAGCACTGAATCGCGGCGTCAGTTGCATACCGTTATCCAGCGTGTTGATCTTCGCCAGACGCAGGCCAAAGGTGCTGTTCATGTTGCTTTGGGCTTGCTCATGTACTTTCAGCGCCGCTGCACCGCCTTTTTCGGTATAGCTGTCGCGCTGATAGCGTTGGTAGCCGAGGCTGGCGAACGGTTCGATGCTGACGTTAGCGCGGCCCAGGTTGTAACCTACCTCGGCGAAGGCTTGCTGGGTGCTGGCATCGTAGCTGCCCTTGGGGCGGTCGCTGAAGCCAGCGAAGGCTATCCGGCGTGCGTTGTTGCCGTCGTGGTTGCTGTAAGTCGCGCCAAGGCGCAGTGACATCGGACCATTCTGACGCAACGCATAGACACCCAAGTGCCAGCTGTCGAGATCTCCGTCGAGTTCGCTGCTCTCCAGCCGAGTCCGCGATTTGCCGCCCATCAGCCCCAAGCGCCATTCCTCATCGATTCTCCAATCCGCTCCCAGCAACAGGCCCTCGGTTGTGTGCTGCAGGGGATAAACGTCGCGATCCAGTTTCCCTTTATGCCCAAGCGCTTGTAGCCAGACTCTGCCGTTGTCTTTGCCGCCGCCGGCCAAGCGTGGTGCGTTGCTTCGCCTGCCGGGATTGCTGTAGGCACTGGCGGTATCCAGCTGGCGCATGGCCGAGAGCATGCTCGCGCTGATTGGGCTGTCACTGTTCAGAGTTGCCTTGGCGAGATTGGCGTTCTGGCTGCCATCCAGTTGGTCGATGGCCGGGGAGGCTATTTCGGAGGTGGACGCGGGCGGGGACGTGACTGCGGCATTCGTGGTGCTGGATGGCGTCTGCGCCGCTGGGCTGGCTTTGAGCTCTTCAAGGGCAGGCGGTTTAGTTGTTACAGGCTGAACTGTCTGTCTTTCACTCAACCGGTTTGTGGGCTGGTCAGCGTTTTTATGTGGATCGATAACCTCCTTGGTCGCCGGAAGATCAACGATGCGCTCATTTAGCTTGGGGGTTTTTTTACGAGACTTGGCAGTCGGCGCGTCGGAAATGACTTGAGGCTCCGGTTGTTGCGCCATGGAGGTTTCTATGCAACCCATTGCAAGCGCAATGGCCAGCGCCAGATGTTGTGGTCGGAATTTGTATTGAACGGGCATCGAGTACAGCCTCTTTGACATGAGGCCAAACTCTAAGAGGGAGGCTATAGGTGCCGATGTCAGCTGCGTCCGACGGGCTTGCGGGGAGTGTCAGATGGTTGTGTAGAAAATGGCCAATTATTTGAGGGGGGCTATTTTTACCCGTTTGAGCTGATGCTTTTTCTGACAACGAATCAAGACAAGAGGGCTATCGCATCGCCGCATATTAAAGATCAAAAGATCGCAGCTTTCGGCAGCTCCTAGGGTTGCGAGCCGGCCCAATGGAGCTGCCGAAGGCTGCGATCTTTTGGTTTTTAACCTAGCTACGGCTCAAATACGCCTTCCCATAATGCCGCTCCATCCGCGCCTGAATCAGCTCCAGTCCAATCGACATCAGCCAATAAATAATCGCCGCCGTCGTCAGCATTTCGATATAGCGATAGCTCGAGCGCCCGTACGATTGCGCCAGGAACATCACTTCCCAAACCCCCATCACCGAAATCAGTGACGAGTCTTTGAGCATGGAGATGAACTGGTTGGTGGTGGGCGGGATGATGGTGCGCATGGCCTGGGGCAGGGTGACGCGCCAGAAGATCACGGTTTCGCGCATGCCCAGCGCCAATGATGCTTCGCGTTGGCCATGGGGGACGCCGAGGATGCCGGCGCGGAAGATTTCGCTCAGGTAGGCGCCGTAGTTCAGCGACAGGGCGATGATGCCGGCGGCAATGGCGCCGGGCACGATGCCGAGTTGTGGCAAGCCGAGGTAGATCAGCAGGATCTGGATCAGCAGCGGTGTACCGCGAAAGAACGAGGCATAGAAGCTCGCGATGCCGAACGCCACGGCACTTTTCGACAACCGGGCCAGGGCGGTGATGAAGCCCAGCAGCGATGACGCCACGATCGAGCACAGGCACAAGAACAGCGTCAGCGCTGCGCCTTGCAGAAAGCCGTTGGGCGCCAGGTGCAGGCCTATCAGGTTCGGCAGTTTGTCGAGGATGATCGAGAACTTCAGATCGAAGCTCAGGAAAAAACTCGCAAACAAGCCGAACATCGCTGCCCAGGTCAGGTACAGCCGTGTGCGGAAACCGAAAATCCGTTGCAGCATCGACTCAGCCACCGGTTGCGGCGGCTGAGGTGGTTTGGGGAAAGAAGTCATTTGCTGATGTCGGCGCCGATCCATTTTTGCGACAGCTTGCTCAAGGTGCCGTCCTGTTTCAACTGGGCAAACACATCACGTACTTTGGCGTCCCACTGGGCGTCGCCTTTTTCGATGGCCACCGAGTTCGGCTCCGAGTACAGCGGCTCACCGGCGAGCTTGAAGCGCTTGTCTTCGTTCAGGCGTGGTTGCGCGGTCACCAGGTTGGTGAGAATCGCGTCCAGACGAACGCCAGCGCCCAGGCCCAAATCCTGGAACGCGACGTTGTCGGTGTCATACGGAGCGATCTGCACATTCTCGAACGGGTATTGCAGTTGGGTGTCTTCGGCGCCTTCGATCACCAGGTTTTTGTTCAGGTAGCTTTCATAGCTGGAGGCGCTGGTGAGGCCGACTTTCTTGCCACTAAGGTCCTTGGCTCCGTGAATGCTGTCGTTCTTGGCGTTGACCACAATCACCGCAGGGGAGGCGTAATACTCCACCGGGAAGTCGAAGACTTCGGCGCGAGCTTTGCTCGGGGTCATGGAGCAGATGCAGATGTCGTAACGCCCGCTCCAGCGGCCGGCGGCGATCACGTCCCAGGACGGTGTTTCGAGGCGCAGCTTGACGCCCAGTTTGTTCGCCACGGCCTTGGCCACGTCGACGTCGAAACCGTCGAGCTGGTTTTGATCGTTGAGGAACGAGAAGGGCGGATAGCTTTCCATCAACACGCCCACCAGTTCTTTCTTTTGCTCGATGCGATCCAGAGTAGCGCCCGCAAAGGCTTGGGTAGAGGCAGCCAAAATCGTCAGGCCCAGGGCCAGCAGTGGTTGAAATTTCACAGTTGATCCCTGAAAAAAAAGAGGTTGTTATTAACCGGGTGGTGCGTATTAAATAGTTATAAGAAAGACTCTGATAGTGAGTTATTTTCATAAGCTTATGAGTGAAAAGAATATGGGCGCAGGCAGCACGGTAATTCTGGATGGCGGCATGGGTCGTGAGCTGCAACGCCGAGGGGCGCCGTTCAGGCAGCCTGAATGGTCGGCGCTGGCCTTGAGCGAAGCGCCGCAAGCGGTGGAGGCGGTGCACGCGGCTTATATAGAGAGCGGTGCCAACGTGATCACCAGCAACAGTTACGCGGTGGTGCCGTTCCATATTGGCGAAGAGCGTTTCGCCGCTGAGGGCCAGGCGCTCGCGGCATTGGCCGGTGAGCTGGCTCGGCGTGCAGTCGATGCGGCGGGCAAACCGGTGCGCGTAGCCGGTTCATTGCCGCCGTTGTTCGGCTCCTATCGCCCGGACCTGTTCGATGCCGCGCGGGTGACTGAGCTGCTGACCCCTCTGGTCAATGGCCTGGCACCGCATATCGACCTGTGGCTGGCGGAAACCCAGAGCTCGATCGTCGAGGCACGGGCGATCCATGCCGGTCTGCCGAAGGACGGCAAGCCGTTCTGGCTGTCGTTTACTCTGAAGGATGAAGACACCGACGAAGTGCCGCGTTTGCGCTCCGGTGAGCCTGTGGCTGAGGCCGCTGCGGTGGCGGCGGAGTTGGGTGTCGAGACCTTGCTGTTCAACTGCAGCCAGCCAGAAGTGATCGGCGCGGCGATTGATGCGGCGCGGGAAACCTTCGAACGCTTGGGTGCGAAGATCCACATCGGCGCGTACGCCAACGCCTTCCCGCCGCAACCGAAAGAGGCCACGGCCAACGACGGTCTGGACCCGTTGCGCGACGATCTCGACCCGCCGGGTTATCTGCAATGGGCTGCTGATTGGCAGAAGCGTGGGGCCAGCCATTTGGGCGGTTGCTGCGGGATCGGGCCGGAGCATATTGCGGTGTTGGCCCAGAAATTAGCGTGATGCCAATCGCGAGCAGGCTCGCTCCCACAAGGGTATTGCGTTGATTTTTGATCAACCGAAAACCTGTAGGAGCGAGGCTTGCCCGCGAAGGCGTCCTGCCAGGCGCCGAAGATTACTGGCGGCACTCCACCAACGTTTTCACCTGCCCCGACCCCGTCTGGTTCTCATCAGACAGCCACCGCTCGAACCCCGCGCCAATCGCCGGCCATTCCGAATCCAGAATCGAATACCACGCCGTGTCACGGTTCTGCCCCTTGACCACCATGTGCTGACGGAACACCCCTTCAAAACTGAACCCCAACCGCTGCGCCGCATACTTGGAACGGGCATTGCCGTTGTTGCATTTCCATTCCAGACGCCGGTAACCCAAGGCAAAGGATTCCCTGGCCAGCAGGTAAACCGCTTCGGTGCTTTTTGGCGAGCGCTGCATCGGTGCGCCGAAGGTCACATGGCCGATCTCGATGCGACCCTGAGCAGGGACAATCGACATCAGGCTGAGGATGCCCTGGACGTCGCCGCTGGCACGGTCGATCACCGTGAAGAAATACGGATCGCTGTTGGCCGCGTGATTGTTCAGCCAGTCGTTGAAAGCGCTGCGTTCCGGGAAAGGACCGTAAGGCAAATAATCCCAGAGCTTCGGATCCGCGCCCGGGCCTTCCAGGGCTTCCCACAAACCGTCGGCGTGACGCGCCGGGTCAAGTTTTTCCAGGCGGATGAAACGCCCTTCGATCAGTTGAACCGAGGGTGGCGGAACACCTTTCCAGTCGGCGAGTGAAGTCGACATGCTGCTCTCCTTGAACCTTAAAGGCCTTTGCGGAACTGGATGAAACCGGGGCGTTCGGCGATGCGCTCGTAGAGCTGGATCGCGGTGGCGTTGGTTTCGTGGGTCAGCCAATGAACCTTGCAGCACCCATCGGCCTTGGCCGTGGTGTAGACGAATTCAATCAGTTGCCGACCGACACCGGTGCCGCGGGTTTCTGGCGTCACCAGCAAGTCTTGCAGGTAGCAGGAGTTTTCGATGCTCCAGTTCGAGCGGTGATAGATGAAATGCACCATGCCCACCGCTTTGCCATCGGCCCAGGCCAGCGCCCCATGGGTCGGTTCGCTCGGATCGAGCAGGCGCTGCCAGGTGCTTTGGGTCACCGCCTCGGGCAGTTCGGTGTTGTAGAAACGCAGGTAGGCTTGCCACAGCGGCAGCCAGGCAGCGTGATCGTCGGCGGTGACCTGGCGGATGTCGATCTGACTCATATTGATTCCTTAACGCATCAAGTGGGCGAGGGCCTGGTCGTGCACATCAGGGCTGGCGGCCAGCCCCTCGCGCACACCGGCGATGTCTGCAGCATTGCGGTTCTGGCTGAGCTTGCGCTTGCCCTCCAGACGCTGGATAGGCAGGGCAAAACCGACGATGGCCTTGAGCATGCCATCAATGTAGTCGGTGGGGGCATCAGCGACTTTCCATGGATTGATGCGACCCGCTTCATGACGATCAGTCAGAGCGCTGACCAGATTGCGCAGGCGATCGGCGTCGGTGAAAACTTCGGCCGTGCCATAGGCATGTACGGCGACGTAGTTCCAGGTCGGCACGACTTTGCCGTGCTCGGCTTTGCTCGGGTAAAACCCCGGGCTGACGTAAGCATCGATACCGGCAAAAATCACTAGCGCCTCGGCGCCGTTCTGCAATTCCTTCCATTGCGGATTGGCTTTGGCGAAGTGGCCGTAGAGGGTTCCATGGGTGCCATGGTCGACGTTCAGCAGCAGTGGCAAATGACTGGCTTGCAGGCCTTGCTCACCGTGGGTGACCAAAACGCCAAGGCGAGTGCCGAGTATCTGCTGATGCAGTTCATTCAAATCATCGATGGCGAAATTGCTGGGCGTGTACATGGAAATTTTCCTTGGCGAATGCGTTCATCCTAGGCAGGCTATTGGTCTGTTGTAAGAGCCATTAATGACCAATTTCATAGGTCCATTACCATGCCGAATCCGCCGCTTCCCTCGTCGTTCAATCCGGCGGGTATCGAACTCGACCGCCGTCAGGGCCTGAGTCGTCAGCTCTATCAAGCGCTGCGGGTGCGAGTGCTCGACGGACGATTGGCCAGCGGCACACGACTGCCGGCCAGTCGCGATCTGGCGGCGGCGTTATCGATTTCTCGCAACAGCGTGGTTCGGGCCTACGATCAGCTTTACGCCGAAGGCTTCATCGAGGGGCGTGTTGGCGACGGGACTTACGTCGCGCAATTGCCTCAAGCCGCATTGCCGGTGAAAAAATTATCCACAAAAGTATCCACAGGGTTTTCAACAGGGTTACCCACAGCCTTATCCACAAATTGGCTGGATTTACCTGTGGTTTCATCCAGTAAAGTTATCCACAGCAGCGCTTTGGGGCGCGTTGAAAAGAACCATCTGGCCTTGCCTCCCAGTGGTCCGCCTCGGGCATTTCGGGTCGGCGTTCCAGCCTTCGATCTGTTTCCTTTCGAGGTCTGGGCCAAGCTGAATGCGGCTTTCTGGCGTAAGCCGGATTTACAGCAACTGTGTTATGGCAATCCGGCGGGTGATGAACGCTTGCGCGGATTGATTGCGGCCTATTTGCGCAGCTCGAGGGGCATGCAGTGCACGGCTGAGCAAATTGTGATCACCAGTGGCGCGCAGCAGGGGATCAGCCTTTGTGCACAGTTGCTGGTGGAGCCTGGTGATGGGGTGGGGATCGAAAATCCGGGTTATCGCGCCGCCGGTCATGCCTTTGCGGTAGCCGGTGCACGGTTGCATGGTGTGCCGGTGGACGAGGAGGGAATCGATTGCAACACGCTCGGGCAGTTGAGCGATTGCCGGTTGGCCTACGTCACGCCTTCCCATCAGTACCCGACCGGTGTGGTCATGAGCCTGGCCCGACGTCTGGATTTGCTCGCCTGGGCCGAGCGCAACCAGGGCTGGATCATCGAGGACGATTACGATGGCGAGTACCGTTACAGTGGCGCACCGCTCGCGCCGTTGGCGGCACTCGATCGCCATGGGCGGGTACTGTATGTCGGCACCTTCGGCAAGGTCGCTTTTCCAGCGTTGCGACTGGGTTATCTGGTATTGCCACCGGGGCTGGTGGAGGCGTTCGCCCAACGTCGAGCGGTGGATGTACGGCATTCCGAGGTGAGCACCCAAGCGGTGATGGCCGAGTTCATGGCGGCCGGGCATTTCCAGCGCCATATCCGTCGCATGCGCCGCGCCGCCCTGAGTCGACGCAATTGTCTGTTGGCCCATTGGCCGACGAACATTGAGGGCGTTGGAAGCGTGCCGAGTGTGGCAGCGGGGCTGCATCTGACAGTCCCGGTGAGCAGCGTGGCTCGTGAGCGCGAGTTGATCGATCAAGCTGAAAGCGTCGGGGTCGAGGTCAACGGTTTGAGCAGCTACTGGTTGCCCGACTCGCAGACGCCGCTGGATCAGCGAGCCGGGTTGGTGTTGGGTTTTGCTGCCGTACCAGAGCCGGCGATCGAAGCGGCTCTGGCCCGTTTGCGCAAGGTCTGGGGCGGCTGACTACTCTTGCGGTTCAGGCTTGAGAAACAGATCCAGAACCACCGGACTGACGACCCGGCGCAGCGCGTTGTCCACCGCATCGAACGTGTTCAGTTCCTGACGTGTCTTGGCAGGCAGCTCTTGCAGATACTCATCGGCGAACTTGAGATGGGCCGCCGTGAACTGATCATCCGGATCGGTCAATTTATCGTAGTGAAAGTGCGCGACCCACAACGGTCTGTTGTGGCGTGTCTTGTCGACGATTTTGTATTCCTGGAAGTAGTCCTTGCGCTGTTTGGTCTTGATGCGGCCGCGCTGGTCTTTGATGATCTCGACCTGGCTGTGTTCCTGCAGCCATTTCAGATAAGCCTCCCGGGGTTTGCGCCCCATGAGCATGGTGCCGTAGACGCTGATGCCTTCGCCTCGCACTCTTGTGGCACCCTCGCGTAGTTCGGTGTTCAAGCTCCCCACTGGAAAATCGGCGCGTCTGCGAGCAAATACCGCATCAACGTCATTGGCGGCTTGTTCGAGACGGGACGCCTGTTGATCGAACAGGTCTTTCATGTCCGCCGGAATGCGCGAGGGACGCTGTGCGTCCGTGCGCAGACGTTTGATGAACGCATCGAGTTCAGCGATCAGAGAAAGCCCGTTGGCGACGATACCTTGATCGTCCAGTGCCGCCGGCTGCGCCGCACGCCTGGTCGCCGCCTTGACGATGGGGACCTCTTCGACAGGCTCCGGTTTTTCGGTAGACGGGGTCTTTTGCGCGTCACCCCCCCGTGGCCGGGATTTGCTCACCTTGATGATGGCTCGTGAAGTGGAGGGCGCCGGCTCGAGCCTGGCCATCGCGGTGACCGGTACTTCTTCAGGTTCCGGAAGCAGCTTGAGCAGACGGTTGCGCGCCAGTTGATGTAAGTCTGCGACCAGCGTCTGAATGCGCTTGAATCGGACCGGCTCCAAATGATTGGACCAGGCGAGGGAGAGCTCCTGCAGACGCCGTTCGGAATCTGCCAGGTGATCGACGAGGGCGGTGAGCTGATCTACATTCGCTGCCTCGGAGTCAGCAGACCTCAAGTCATGGCCTGCGTCAGCCGCATTGTCGAAAATCTGTTCGACAAGCTCACGTACCTGACTCATGTCGCTGCCGGGCACTTCACGCAGGCAAAGCTCGGTGGACAGGCCGATTTCATTGGCTTCAAGGTCGTAGCGGGAGAATGACGGCAGTAACTTTCTCAGATCGCCGGCGACCTTGCGGGCAACGCCGGTATTGGTCATCAACCTGTCCAATGAGGTGTGCAGGTGAGCGAGGCAGTCAATCATTTCATCGCTCACGGCGATGGCCTTTTGTGCAGCTTCCATTTGCACGGCCCGAGGCATCACTGTCGCAGTTTCCGACTGGCTGACCAGGGGCACGACGATTTGCGCGTATTCGCGCAACTTCATTCTCAGCCAGCCGCTGAGGTAGCGATGCTGCTCAACGGTGAACCGCATCAGCTGAGACTGATAAAAAATGCCTGCGCCCCCCGCTTCGCGCCACTTTTCGAGGTCTTCCAGTGCCTGGCGATATCCGTTGGCCAGCTCCTCGGACTTTGAGAGGTAAGTGGCTATGGCTTCGTCGGACATCGTGGCCGATACGTCGTTGGTCTCCAAGCGTTTCAGGGCCTCGTCCAGAGTGGCTTTTCGAGTGGCTTCCTGTGCAATGAACTGACGCAGTGCTGCCCATGCAGCATCCCTTCCTTTGGTTTTTTCGCGCTGCAGGGCTGCGATCCGGCCGGTCGGGCCGCCGCCGCGTAAACGCAGTTTCAGATCCCAGTGCCATCGACCTTCGCCCTCGTCGAACCGCACACTAAAGCCGGACCGCAACGGATCGTTCGGGTCAACGATGAGCACCGGTTCGTCCGTTTCGGCACTGACCTGAAACCATCGCTCACCGACCTTGGCGTACAGCTTTCCCGCCAGTTCATGGAGATGATTGGCATTGGGCTGCGCACCGTCCGGCAGATTCGGCGCCGGTACCTGGAATCGATTGATCCGTTGTAGAAATTGCGCCTCTGCATTGATACGGCCCGGCGGGACGGGCGCCAGGCTCGAGAGATGAGTCTCGGGCAGTTCGGCACTCAGCGCAGTCGTGTCATGTATGACCGTCGGCGGCTTTGTGGAGGAGGGTGTAATGAACAAAGGCTCATCCATGGGCAGCCGTTTTGGCGAGGCGTTTTCGCCGAATGGGCTTGAGAGCCGAATGCGCCGTGTCGCGACCCGTTGCGTGAGCAGGATGCCCATAGTCAACAGGACGTCGCCGGTCGAGGACCACTCGATGATGGTGTCGCCGTGCTCATGGGCATCCAGCGCCTGCTGGATCTGATTGATGCTTTGCCAGACCCAGACGGCGCTGCCCGCCGACCCGCTGAGAAAATTGGTGGCTACGCTGAACACCGCCCAGCCGCTGTCGGCCAGCAGCGCCCAGCGACGCTCGGCGTTGGAGGTGGATTGTCGGTCGGCGAGCCTGGTCATGGCCTCGCTGTTGTGGGTGAACAGGGCCGAGAGAATGTTGCCGCTCAGGGGGGTATTCGCCAGGTCGATGGAAGCGGTCAGGTCGAGATGGATAAACGGCTCGAAAGCCAGTTCGGTAATCGTCCAGGGCGAAGGTATTCCGTTGGAAAACACATACTGGGCGTATTCGAAACTCAACGCGCTGGTGGGCAGCCAGGCCAGAATCGAGTCGCGCAGTTCGCCCGACTGGTAAAACGCGTACAGCATGTTCTGCTCGGAAGGGAATTGGCGCAGCGGTTGATCCAGCAAGGGTTGATAAAGCAGGCAAGGGCCGCTCAAGCCCTCGCGCGGGCCGATGATGTACATGTTCGCGACAATGTCCGGCGTGCTGCCGAGACGATAGCGGGGCATGAACGCCAGCGGGCGAATCTGCACCGACCACTCTGCGGATGGCGAGTTGTTTTCGATCGACTCCATCAGTTGGCAGACCTGGCGGTAGCCCTGCTCATCGACACCACACTGACGCTTGAGCTTGTACTCCAGCGCCAGCAACGGCAACAGCAATGGCAGCTGACGGCAGTAGCGGGCCTTGTGGCGCAGGGCCTGCACCGGGTCGTCGATGAGTGTGCGCTTGATCAACTGCGGATAGGTTTCGCCGATGTTGACCTCGTTGGCCATGCGCAACAGAAAAGTGACAGTCATCCAGTCTGGTACAGCTGTGCCATCGGCGTAGGCCACCGTCGCGCTGTACGGTCGGGTATTGCTCAGCGCAAATTCGGCCAGGGTTTCGACGCTGGGGTTGCGCGGGTCGGGCAGGGTAAAGCCACCGGCTTCGAAGCTGTGGGTAATGGTGATCCGAATATCGTTCAGTGGTAGTAAGGCGGCGCCTTCGTCGGTTTTGTCGGCGACGATGGCATCGCGCATTTGCTGCTGGGCGTAAGTATGAATGAGGGGGATGTCTTCGACATTGAAGACGTCACTGTCGGCCTCGCCTCTGAGGGTTCCCAGATCGGTCAGGTAGCGGCCGTAGGCTTGAATATCGTCAAGCGATCCCGTCGATAGCCACTCGGGTATGGCGTTTGTCAGCTGTTCCACATGCGCACGTTCTTTGGCGCTGATAGTGCCACTGGCGTCCTGTCGAGGGGCGGTGTGGGCCAATGGAGAGCGGCTGACCGGGTCGAGTGCATCGATGGCGTCGAGCTGAGAGCCCACCAATGCCCAGACCATGGCATCGAAAATGTTTTCCTCGGGCTCGTAGAGTCGCCACTTCAGGCTCTGGCCTCTCAGATCGATGTCGATTCGCCCGGGGAGGGCTGCGCCCAGTTGCTCCAGGGAGTTGAACGATTCGTAGCCGCCGGTGATGGTGTACATCACGATCAGTTCACGGGTACCAACGGTCGCAGTCAGCACCAGCGCGCCCGGCAGTATCAAGTGCCGGGTGATATTGCCCTCGGCCATCTCGAAGTTGAGGTCGATATCGAGCAGGCAGGCGTGGACAGCTGATAGCCCACTGCCGCTGCTCTGCCGCTGCGCCTTGTCGGGGTATAGCGAAACGAGCCGTCCAAGGGTGCACTGTTCCGCGTCCCAGCCAGTGACCGACTGAACGTCGAGCGCCTCTTTCAGGGTGTCGGACAGAATCTGCCAGCGCGGCAGTGGGCCGACGGTTTTATTCCAGTAGTCCAGCTGGCTTTGTTCGAAGGCCACAAACAGTAACGGCGCGTGTTCATTGAGCAGGCTGGTGATCGCATCCATGCTGACCGGTAAGTGGATGGGGTCGCTGGCATGGGATGTCAGGGTCAGGAAATGTTCGCCTTCGATATAGTTGGCTGTTGTTTTCGTGAAGCCCAAACGTGCCAGTGCGTGGGTCAGCGATTCGAAGTGGTTGCCATGGGTGACCAGAGCCCCTCCGTGTGGGTGCCATACCGGCGACGCGAGCATGGCTTTGTCGGGGTCGAGGTCTTGTTCGGGAAAGCGTTTCTTCAAGGCTTTTTGCAGAAGCTGCGCGGCGGCATCATGGAGTGTAGGACCGCCGCTGGTTTGATCGACCAGGCGACTTTTTTTCAGCAGCGGTGATGAAGTGTTTGTTCGGATGTTTTCAGTCATGGACAGGAACCGGTTGGCGGATGGGGGCAGGTACTGCCGTCTCGAACCGACAGTACCCAGGCGCAAACCGGGCCAGGTGGTAGATAAATATCGCAGACAAAAAAAGACCCGCGATGGTGCGGGTCTTTGGTTTGCGCGGTGTTTCAAGTGCCGGACTTGATCTTGGTCCAGGCGCGGGTGCGCGCACGTTCTGCATCACGAGGCAACGGTTGCAGGGTGTAGAGCGTGCTCATCGCCGTTTCGGTAGGGTACAGGTTAGGGTTGTTGCGGATCGCTGGGTCGACCATTTCCGTGGCGTCCTTGTTCGGGTTCGGGTAGCCGACGAAATCGCTGACCGGCGCGATGACCTGAGGTTGCAGCAGGTAGTTGATGAAGGTGTAGGCGTCTTGCGGGTTCTTCGCGCCTTTGGGGATCGCGAGCATGTCGAACCAGATCGGTGCGCCTTCTTTGGGCAGGCGCATGTCGACGATCACGCCATTCTTGGCTTCCTTGGCGCGGTTGGCAGCCTGGGAGAAGCTGCCGGAGTAACCGACCGCCACGCAGATGTCACCGTTGGCGATGTCGGCCATGTACTTGGACGAATGGAAGTAGGTGATGTACGGACGGATCTTCATCAGCAGCGCTTCAGCCTTGGCGTAGTCCGCCGGCTTCTTGCTGTTGGGGTCCAGGCCCAGGTGTTGCAGGGCCAGCGGCAGGATCTCTGACGGCGAGTCGAGCAGGGCCACGCCGCACTGCTTGAGCTTGCTGATGTTCTCTTCCTTGAAGATCAGGTCCCAGCTGTCCACCGGTGCGTTATCGCCCAGCGCAGCTTTGACCTTGTCCGGGTTGAAGCCGATCAGGATGGTCCCGTACATGTACGGCACGGCGAATTTGTTGCCCGGGTCGTTGGCTTCGATCAACTTCATCAGCTTGGGATCGAGGTGGTTCCAGTTTGGCAGTTTGCTGCGGTCCAGTGGCTGGAACACCCCGGCTTCGATCTGCTTGGCGAGGAACACGTTGGACGGCACCACCACGTCGTAGCCGGAGTTGCCGGTCAGCAACTTGGCTTCCAGGGCTTCGTTGGTGTCGAAGATGTCGTAGACCAGTTTGGTCTGAGTGTTCTGGGCCTTGAAGTCTTCCAGCGCTTTGGGGGTGATGTAGTCGAACCAGTTGTATACCCGCAAAGTCCGTTCTTCAGCGTGAACGGCACCACTGAGCAGCGTGGCGCATAACACTGGAGCGATAAAACGCTTGAGTCGGTTCATTTGTTCTAATTCCTCATTGGGCGCTTTCAAAACCTTCGAGAACGTTCACGGCATTGATGCCGATTTCTTCTACCGCGTAACCGCCTTCCATCACGAACAGCGTCGGCTTGCCGAGGCCCGCGATGCGCGCGCCCATCGCCAGGTAATCCGGGCTGTCGAGTTTGAATTGGGAGATCGGGTCGTCCTTGAACGTATCGACGCCCAAGGACACGACGACGATGTCGGCGCCGTACTGATCGATCTCTTTGCAGGCCTGCTCCAGCGCCGCGCTCCAACGGTCCCAGCCTGACCCGGCGGGCAAAGGGTAGTTGAAGTTGAACCCTTCGCCTGCGCCTTCACCGTGTTCGTCTTCGTAGCCGAGGAAGAACGGAAACTCGGCTTCCGGATGGCCGTGGATCGAGGTGAACAGCACGTCGCTGCGCTCGTAGAAAATCGATTGGGTGCCGTTGCCGTGGTGGTAATCGACATCGAGGATCGCGACCTTTTTGTGGCCCTGATCGAGGAATGCCTGGGCGGCGATGGCAGCGTTGTTGAGGTAGCAATAACCGCCCATCAAATCGCTGGCGGCATGGTGTCCCGGTGGACGGCACAAGGCGAAAGCACTGCGGGCACCGCGCTGAATCACCGCTTGGGCCGTGAGGGCAACTTGCGCCGCGCTATACGCCGCTTGCCAGGTGCCGGCGGTAATCGGTGCGCCGCCGTCGAAGCTGTAATAGCCGAGTTGGCCGTGCAGGCTGGTGGGCATGACCCGGCGTAAGGTGCGGGCCGGCCAGGTGTAGGGCAGCAAGTCGCCGTCGGTATTGAATTCGGTCCAGCGCGCCCAGGCCCCTTTGAAGAAGTCGAGGTAGTCGCGGCTGTGGATGCGCTCGATCGGCCCGAGACCGAAATCCTGCGGCGCCTCGACCGGGCCCAGACGGCGGTACTGTACGCGTGCCAGTACATGGTCGGCCCGCGAGGGCATTTCGAAGCAGGGCATCAATTGCCCGTCCATCAATTCACAACGGCCATGATGCAGGTGGTGATCGTTCGAATAGATCGTCAGCATTCTTGTTCTCCGCAGGCTGATTCGGTTGCACACAGTCTTGCGGCGGGCGGCGTTTGGGAGAACGGCAGGAAAGGCCAAAAGGGGATCGATACGGCCAATAGATTTGACCGAAATTCGCCCCTTAAAGGAACACAGGCGCCCTCGAATGACGCACCTGACCCCTGTAGGAGCAAGGCTTGCCCGCGAAGCTTTTGGCGTATTTGAAGACGCCTTCGCGAGCAAGCCCGCTCCCACAGTGGATTTGCGTCGTGCGTCGATACAGTGTTCGCTGAAGGTCAAATGTGGGAGCGGGCTTGCTCGCGAAGACGGCCTGAAGAACGCCGCCATTCCTTAAGGCCTGAACTGGCTGGGCGCCACGCCACTCCAGCGCACAAACGCATGGCGGAAACTTGCGGTCTCGCTGAACCCCAACGCCTCGGCAATCCGATAGATCGGCAATTGATCTTCGCAGAGCAGGCGCTTGGCCTGCTCGAAGCGCAATTCATCGAGCAGTTCCTGATAGCTGCAGCCCAGGTCCTTCAGATGTCGGCGCAGGGTGCGCGCCGAGCAGTTCAACTGTTTGGCCAGCCCATCCAGGCCCGGCGCCGCGCTCAGTTGCGCAGCGAGTAGTTGGCGGATACGCCCGAGCCAGGCCTGACGCCCGGTGAATTCGGTGTTTTGCTTGCGACAACGCTCGGCCATGGCCTGGTGCGTGATGGCGTCGGCCAGTGGCAGGGGTTGTTCGAGCCAGCGTTTGTCGAAAGCAAAGGCATTGGACACAGCATCGAACTGCAAGGGGCAGTCGAAACGCTCGGCGTAGCGCGCCTGATAATCCGGCGCCGGGTGTTCGAAGCGGGCGCCGAGCAGAGGCAGAGGGTGGCCGAGCAAGTCTTCGCAGGTGACTTTCATCGAGACCAGGCAAAACTCGACATTGAACGGTGCCAGCGCCGGATTCTCCCGATAATCGCCCGCGGTGAGCCAGATGCGCTCGTCCTCTTCCTCCAGGCTCAACTCGAACAGTGTTCCCAATAGCGCCGGATAGTGCAGCGCCAACCGCAAGGCGTCACCTAAAGTGGCGCTGGTGAGTAAGGCGTACCCGAGCATGCCGTAGGAAGAAACGTGCATCCGCCGGCCCAACTCCAGGCCGATATCACGGCGTAGCGCGACAGCGTTGGCACAAACCAGCATCTCTTGATTGGTGGTGATGCGCGTATCCGCCCGGCTCAGATCCGCCGCGCTGATGCCGCTGCCGGCCAGTAACGCCTCGCTGGACAGGCCTTCGGCCTTGAAGGTGTTAAGCACCAGGGAAACGGCATTGAGGGTGGTGAGATGGGAGTGGAGCATGGGTGCTTCCAGCGTTGGGCATACCGGAAGGGGAGCAAGTTATATGCCGGTTATGACCAGCCCTGTAGGAGCGAGGCTTGCCCGCGAAGCTTTTGGCGTACTTGAGGACGCCTTCGCGGGCAAGCCTCGCTCCTACAAGGTTTTGTGTTGTGTCAGCTGAGTTCGCCGCACAGGTCGAGCTCAACCAACCGCCGAACTTCAGCGGTCTCAAGCCCTGCGCCGAGCAGCGCATGCAATTTGCCGAATACCGCCTCGCGGGTCATGCCGCCACCGGACAACACACCGGCGTCACGCAAGCGGCTACCCGCCTCGTACACGTCGAGCTGCACGCCACCTTCATGACATTGCGTGACCGCGACCACCACCACACCTTTGTCCCGCGCCCGTTCCAGGCTGGCGAGAAACGCGGGGTTGTCGCTTGGTCCGGTGCCGCTGCCATAACATTCCAGCACCAGACCCTGAATATCGCTATTGAGCAGGCCATCCAATTGATCGGCACCGATGCCAGGGAACAGCGGCAGCACAGCGACCTTCGCCAACTGCTTAGGCTGGTTGTAGTTCAATTGCGCCGGCACGGAAGTCGCTTTCACGCCGCCGCCCTGACGCTCCAGCCGTTTGAACGGATGGCGGTCGAAACTGCGAACCTTGGCGCAACGGGTCGGGTCGAGCAGTTCACCGTGGAAGTACAGATGAACACCCGGTGCCAGGCCCTGGCCAAGGGCAACCAGCGCGCCGCTGAGGTTTTCCCAGGCATCGCTGTCGGTCACGCCGGCCGGCAGCATGGAGCCGGTGAACACCACGCGGGCATGCAGGCCGAGCAACTGAAAGTTCATGGCCGCGGCGCTGTAGGCCAGGGTATCGGTGCCATGCAGGATCAACACACTGTCGCAGCCCTGGACATCCACGGCGTCGACCACCGCTTCACGCAGTTGCTGCCAGTAGGCGGGCGTCATGTTGGCGCTGTCGATCAGCGGCGACATCTCGCGAAAGCGCCACTGCGGTACCACCAGTTCGGGTTGGCTGTGCAGATACTCGCGCATCCGCGCTTCGAAACCGGACGCCGGCGCCAGGCCGTGGGCACTGGCTTGCATGCCGATGGTGCCGCCGGTGTAGAGCACCATGACGTGCTGGGCGGCAGGAAAAGTCGAGGAATTCATGGAGGTTCTCCGAAAACGATGTGGGAGCGAGCCTGCTCGCGATGGCAGCGATGTGGTCTCAAGCTCGAACCAGAACGGCAGCATCAAAAAAGCTGCCACAACCTACGACCGAGCATGACGCCGGTCGCAAGCTGTGTCACGCCGGGCGCAGGGGATGCGCCCGGTTTTTTACCGATCAGCGTTGCGCTGCGGTCACGCCTTGCGGCTCGGCTGCGGCCGTAGGAGCGGCGGCTTGTGGATTGGCTGGCCAGGCTTTCAGGTCCAGGTCCAGATCCGGGAACTTGCTCGAATCGAACACCGGGGTCTTGATGCCGGCAGCACGCTGGTCATCGTAGTCACGCAGGATGCGCATGCCGACCTTGAACAGCAGGAACAGCGCGATCAGGTTCACGAACGCCAGCAGAGTCATGGTGATGTCAGCGAAGGCGAACACCGTGCTCAGGTTCTCGATGGCACCCCAGAAGATCAATACCAGTACCAATGCGCGGTAGGCGATCAGCGCCTTGCGGTTTTCACCGATCATGAAGCGCAGGTTGTTTTCGCCCAGATAGTAGTTGTAGAGAATCGAGGTGAATACGAACAGCGCCAAGGCGACGGAGATGAACATCCGGCCCCAGTCACCGACCACGGCAGCCAGGGAGTTCTGGGTCAGGGCAATGCCGTCGCCTTCGAAACCCGGGGTGTAGAAGCCCGACAGCAGGATCAGCAACGCGGTGCAGGTGCAAATCACGAAGGTATCGAGGAACACGCTGAACGCTTGAACCACGCCTTGCGAGACAGGGTGCTCGACCGAGGCCACTGCGGCCACGTTCGGCGCACTGCCCAGGCCTGCTTCGTTGGCGAACACGCCGCGCTTCACACCCATGACGATGGCGCTGCCGATCAGGCCGCCGAACGCCTGGTCCAGACCGAAGGCGCTTTTGACGATGGTCATCAACATGCCCGGAACGTGATCGAACTGCAGCACGATCACGTAGATGGTCACGCCGATGTACACCAGGGTTTTCACCGGTACCAGCAGGTCAGCGACCTTGGCGATCCGCTTGATACCGCCGATGAACACCAGACCCAGCAATACCGCCAGGCCCAGCCCGGTGTAAGTGGTGTCGAGGCCGAAGGCATTGTTCAGCGAGTGGGTTACGGCGTGGGCTTGCAGGCCGTTGAAGGCGAAGCCGAAGGTGATCAGCAGCAGGAACGCCATGATCATGCCCAACCAGCGCTTCTGCAGGCCGTGCTGAATGTAAAAGGACGGGCCGCCACGGAACTGGCCTTCGGAGTCGCAGCGCTTGTAGAGCTGGCCGAGGGAGCATTCGAAGAAGCTGCTGGACATGCCGACCAGCGCGGTCACCCACATCCAGAACACGGCACCGGGGCCACCAAGGGTCACGGCGATGCCGACACCGGCGATGTTACCCGCACCGACGCGGCCGGCGAGGCTGAGCATCAGGGCCTGGAACGAGCTGAGTTGACCGGCGCTGCTGCGCAGGCTGTCACGGAACACCGCGAACATGTGGAAGAAATGACGGAACTGGACGAAACGCGAGCGGATCGTGAAGTAGCTACCGAGCCCGACAATGAGCACGATCAGTACTTTCCCTGAGAGGAAGTCGTTGATGACTTCGAGCATGGATTATTCCTCGCTATTTTTTGTGTGTGCGAATGCTGGGTGGTTGACACATCGCGTTACACCCGATTGTGCTCGGCACAACAGGTTAGGCGAAGGTTCGTCCCGGTTCCATTTCGCGGGTTTGTTATTAGTTCGGGTTCGCATGGGTTTGGGCCTCGTTACCGACGACCGCTCACGCGAAGAGGGCCGGCACTATACATAGGAGCGTGCCATCCGTCTGCACGGTTGTGGTGCAAGCGACGAAACGAAGCTTTGAAACACCCGACGTTACCGGCGTCGGGCTTATGTAGAAGCTGTTCTTTTGTGGGAGCGGGCTTGCTCGCGAAGGCGGTCTGATTTCCACACACCGCCTTCGCGAGCAAGCCCGCTCCTACATTTTTCAGCTTCCAGACATTCTGTTTGTGGCTGCCAAAGGGTTAAAAAAAAGGGCTTGGGGGAATAAATCCCCAAGCCCTCAAAAGGTGAGAGGTGTCTAGTCCCTCGACCTGGTGAGCGTGCTCTTCAAAAGAGCCAGCGTTTGGTTAAGCCTTCAAAGGCACCAGACGCGGAGCAATCATGTTTTCCGGGCGCAGGATGTCGGCGAGCATTTCTTCGTCGAGCAAGCCTTCTTCACGCACCAGTTCCAGCACGCCACGGCCGCTTTCGAGGGCGACACGGGCAATGCGGGTGGCGTTTTCATAGCCGATGTACGGGTTCAGTGCGGTGACCAGGCCGATCGAGTGTTCGACCAGCTCACGGCAGCGCTCTTCGTTGGCGGTGATGCCGACGATGCAGTGCTCGCGCAGCATGTCCATGGCGCGCTGCAGCAGGCGGATCGAGTCGAAGATCTTGAAGGCGATCAGCGGCTCCATCACGTTCAGTTGCAGCTGGCCGCCTTCGGCCGCGATGGTCAGGGCCAGGTCGTTGCCGATGATCTGGAACGCAACCTGGTTCACGGCTTCCGGAATTACCGGGTTGACCTTGCCTGGCATGATCGAGCTGCCTGGCTGACGCGCTGGCAGGTTGATTTCGTTGATGCCGGTGCGTGGGCCGCTGGACAGCAGGCGCAGGTCGTTGCAGATCTTCGACAGCTTGACCGCAGTGCGCTTGAGCATGCCGGAGAACAGCACGAAGGCGCCCATGTCGGAGGTGGCTTCGATCAGGTCGGCGGCCGGTACCAGCGGTTGACCGCTGATAGTTGCCAGGCGCTGAACGGCCAGGGCCTGGTAACGCGGGTCGGCGTTGATGCCAGTACCAATCGCGGTGCCGCCCAGGTTCACTTCGGTCAGCAGCTCAGGTGCCAGGGTCTTCAGGCGCGCCAGGTCTTCGCTCAGGGTGGTGGCGAAGGCGCGGAATTCCTGGCCCAGGGTCATCGGCACGGCGTCTTGCAGCTGGGTACGACCCATCTTCAGAACGTGGCTGAACTCTTCACCTTTGGCGGCGAACGACTGGATCAGGCTGTCGAGGCTGGCCAGCAGTGCGTCGTGACCCAGCAGCAGACCCAGGCGGATCGCGGTCGGGTAGGCGTCGTTGGTCGACTGCGCCATGTTCACGTCGTTGTTCGGGTGCAGGTATTGGTATTCGCCTTTGCTGTGGCCCATGGCCTCCAGCGCGATGTTGGCGATGACTTCGTTGGCATTCATGTTGGTCGAAGTGCCAGCGCCGCCTTGAATCATGTCCACCACGAATTCTTCGTGGAAATCGCCGCGGATCAATCGGGCACAGGCTTCGCTGATGGCAGCGTGCTTGGCTTCGCTCAGGTGACCCAGCTCCCGGTTGGCGTCAGCAGCGGCCTGTTTGACCATTGCCAGACCGACAACCAGTTTCGGGTAATGCGAAATCGGAACACCGGAGAGACGGAAGTTGTTCACCGCTCGCAGGGTCTGGATGCCGTAATACGCTTGAGCAGGTACTTCGAGTACGCCAAGCAGGTCTTTTTCTGTGCGGAAAGATGCAGCGGAGGACATGATAGAAATCATCTCGATATGGACCCGGTCTGTGCCGGAACACTGCAAATGCTAGGCTTGTGAAGAATTTTGGGCCAATGCTGTTAAACACTAGCCTATGCACATTCGGCATAATGCCCATGTGACGCCGCGCGCGCGGCGAACGTGTGACCTAAATTGGTGCGTGTCCGGGAGGGCGTGATGAATCTGGAAAGCAAATGGCTCGAGGACTTCAGTGCTCTGGCCGCTACCCGCAGCTTCTCCCAGGCGGCCGAGCGCCGCTTCGTGACCCAGCCGGCATTCAGCCGGCGGATCCGCAGCCTCGAAGCTGCTCTGGGGCTGACCTTGGTCAATCGCTCCCGCACACCGGTCGAGTTGACGGCGGCGGGACAGCTGTTTCTCGTCACCGCGCGAACCGTGGTCGAACAGCTGGGCGAAGTACTGCGTCATCTTCATCACCTGGAAGGCGGGCAGGGCGAGGTGATGCAGGTTGCCGCCGCTCACTCCCTGGCGCTGGGTTTCTTCCCGCGCTGGATTGCGCAATTACGTAATGAAGGGCTGAACATCGCCACGCGACTGGTGGCGACCAACGTTGGTGATGCCGTGCATGCGTTGCGCGAAGGCGGCTGCGATCTGATGCTGGCGTTTTACGACCCGGATGCGGCCATGCAAATGGACCCGGAGATTTTCCCCTCGCTGCATCTGGGGGATACCGAAATGCTCCCGGTCTGCGCCGCCGATGCCGATGGCAAACCGTTGTTCGACCTGGAAGGCGAGGCCAGTGTGCCGCTATTGGCCTACAGCGCCGGTGCGTTTCTTGGACGCTCGGTGAACATGCTGTTGCGCCAGCGGGCGCTGCGATTCACCACTATTTACGAAACCGCCATGGCCGACAGCCTGAAAAGCATGGCGCTGGAAGGCCTGGGCATCGCCTGGGTACCGCAACTGAGCGTGCGCGCCGAACTGGCTCGCGGTGAGTTGGTGGTCTGCGGCGGTCCGCAATGGCATGTGCCACTGGAGATTCGTCTGTATCGCTGCGCGCTGGTGCGCAAGGCCAATGTGCGGTTGCTCTGGCGCAAACTGGAGGGCAGCGCAGCCCAAGGTACGACGGGTATCTGAGATCAATGAAAATCCCCACAGGGGGATTAGTGTTGATCTTTCGCTGACCTTGAAGTCAATAAAACCGGCACTTTGCGCCGTATGACAGATGGTCGCATCGGGGGCTGTTTATCTGCTTCATTGAGGTATACTGCGCGGCCTTCGGCCGGTTTTACCTGGCCTTAATTCGTACAATCAAGCCACGCATTCTGCGTGGCTTGTTGTTTTTTGACGCGCCTGCGGGCGCCCAGAGAGAAGAGGCACGACGATGAGCGCACTGGTTGGCGTGATCATGGGCTCCAAGTCCGATTGGTCCACCCTTAGCCACACCGCCGATATGCTGGAAAAGCTCGGCATTCCTTACGAGGTGAAGGTGGTCTCTGCCCACCGCACCCCGGACCTGCTGTTCCAGTACGCCGAAGAGGCCGAGGCCCGTGGCATCGAGGTGATCATCGCCGGTGCCGGTGGCGCGGCCCACCTGCCAGGCATGTGTGCGGCCAAGACCCACCTGCCGGTGCTGGGCGTGCCGGTGCAGTCTTCGATGCTCTCGGGCGTCGATTCGCTGCTGTCTATCGTGCAGATGCCCGCGGGCATTCCGGTCGCCACCCTGGCCATCGGCAAAGCTGGTGCGATCAACGCAGCGCTGCTCTCGGCGAGCATCCTGGGCGCCAAGCATCCGCAATTTCATACCGTGTTGAAGAAATTCCGCGCTGAGCAGACAGACAGCGTCCTGGACAATCCAGACCCACGCATCGCCTGAGGTTGTTGACGATGAAAATCGGTGTAATCGGTGGCGGCCAGTTGGGTCGCATGTTGGCGCTGGCGGGCACTCCGCTGGGCATGAACTTCGCTTTCCTGGACCCGGCGCCGGATGCTTGCGCAGCCGCGTTGGGCGAACACCTGCGGGCCGATTACGGCGATCAGGATCACCTGCGTCAACTGGCCGATGAAGTCGATCTGGTGACCTTCGAGTTCGAAAGCGTCCCGGCTGAAACCGTGGCATTCCTGTCGCAATTCGTCCCGGTGTACCCGAGCGCCGAAGCGCTGCGCATCGCTCGTGATCGCTGGTTCGAAAAGAGCATGTTCAAGGACCTGGGGATTCCGACTCCCGCGTTCGCCGACATCCAGTCGCAAGCCGACCTGGACGCCGCCGTGGCTTCGATAGGTCTGCCGGCCGTGCTGAAAACCCGCACCCTGGGTTACGACGGCAAGGGCCAGAAAGTCCTGCGCAAGCCTGAAGACGTGGTCGGCACTTTCGCCGAGCTGGGCAGCGTTGCCTGCCTGCTGGAAGGTTTCGTGCCGTTCACTGGCGAAGTCTCGCTGATTGCCGTGCGTGCCCGCGATGGCGAAACCAGGTTCTATCCGCTGGTTCACAACACCCACGACAGCGGCATTCTCAAGCTGTCCGTGGCCAGCACCGATCACCCGCTGCAAGCGTTGGCTGAAGATTACTCCAGCCGGGTACTCAAGCAGCTGGAGTACGTCGGCGTGATGGCGTTCGAGTTCTTTGAAGTCGACGGTGGCCTCAAGGCCAACGAAATCGCCCCGCGCGTGCACAACTCCGGGCACTGGACCACCGAAGGCGCCGAGTGCAGCCAGTTCGAAAACCACCTGCGGGCCGTTGCCGGTTTGCCGCTGGGTTCGACTGCCAAGGTCGGCGAGAGCGCGATGCTCAACTTCATCGGTGTCGTGCCGCCAGTAGAGAAAGTGATTGCGATCGACGATTGCCATCTGCATCACTACGGCAAGGCTTTCAAGGTCGGCCGCAAGGTCGGGCACGCCAACCTGCGTTGTGCAGACCGTGAAACGTTGGCTGCGCAGATCCTCAAGGTCGAAGCGCTCATCGCCGAATAGTTTCATGTGGCAGCGGCGGAACCTTCAGGGGCCGCCGTTCTCTGATGGCAGGATGCCAAAGTCTGTCTAGGCTTTGACATAGCCAACTTAATCAGAGGGAAATGCCATGGGAATTATCGGAACCATCTTTATCGGCTTGATCGTCGGCCTGCTGGCTCGGTTTCTGAAACCGGGCGATGACAGCATGGGCTGGATCATGACCATCCTGCTCGGTATCGGCGGTTCGCTGGCGGCCACTTACGGCGGCCAGGCCCTGGGCATTTACCACGCAGGCGAAGGTGCGGGTTTCATCGGTGCGCTGGTGGGCGCGGTGGTATTGCTGGTGATCTACGGTCTGATCAAAAAAAGAACCTGATTGAAGTGACAAAGCCCTCTCTGCGCCATCGCCGGAGAGGGCTAGAATGCTCGGCGTTGCCATCGTCACATTGTCCTATCCTTTGCCGAGCACTTTCATGCGCCGTCTTCTGTTGACTCTTCTCTTCCTGGGCAGTGGCTTGGCCCATGCCGGCGAACTGCCGGAAACCGACTGGCTCGAACTGATGCCCAAGTCGGACCAGAAAGCCCTCGAGGCCATGCCCGAAATCGACCACAACTCCCCGGAAGCCAACGGCACCTTTACCCAAAAGGGTGGCATGAAGCAGAGCAAGGGCTTGCCGGCGGTGATGTACTCGACCAAAACCGTGCCGTCGATGAACGACAAGCACATCCGTATTGGCGGTTATCCGGTACCGCTGGAATCCGACGCCAAGGGCCGCAGCACGTTGTTCTTCCTCGTGCCGTACCCGGGCGCTTGTATCCACGTGCCGCCACCGCCACCAAACCAGTTGGTGCTGGTGCGTTATCCAAAAGGCTTGAAGCTGAATGATATCTACACGCCGTTGTGGGTGACGGGCACGCTGAAGATCGAGAAGGTCAACAACGACCTGGCGGATGCGGCGTATGCGCTGGATGCAGCGCAGGTGCGGGTGGTCAAAGAGTCTGATCTCTAGCAGCCACCCGAAATAACTGTGGGAGCCAGCCTGCTGGCGATAGCGGTCCGTCAGATACTTTCAATTTGACTGACATGACGCCATCGCCAGCAGGCTGGCTCCCACATTTCGTATTGCGGTATGGCTTAGAGCGGTTTTGCGCCGACACTGACGCCGAGGGTATGACTGGCACCCGGTGCCAGCGTCACCACATCCCCCATCACATTCGCCGTTTCAATGCACAGCATGCGCTGCCAGCCATCGTCGGCCATGTCGCTGAACGCCGCAGCACGGTCGACCCAGGGGTTCCAGATCACCGCCGAACGCGAACCGCTGCTGGTCAGTTCTATGCGTCGTTCCCAGTGTGGGTCAACAATGCTCAGCTTCGGCGGGGTATTGAGATAGATGCGGTCAGTCTCGCCGGTAAAATGCAGATCACCGGTCTGGGTGACGGTTTTCCAGTCGTCCAGGGTTTCGATATAGCTCAAGCCATCCAGCCCTTCGACATGCACGTCGCGCACATCGCTGACCGCGAAATAGCTGTGCAACGCCTGGCTGATGGTGACGTTTTCAGCGCCCTTGTTCTCGCTCGTCAAGCTGATGTGCAACTGCGCATCCAGACGAATGCCCAGCTTCAAGCCCACCTGATGCGGCCAGCCTGGCAGGCCGCCTTCGGGGTAGGGCAGGACGAATTCCACTTTCAGGCTTTCGCCCTCGGTTTCGATGCTGCCCAGCTCCCAGTCCATCGCCCGCACCAGCCCGTGGGCGGTCGGCGGTTCCTGACTGACGCGCATGGCCTGGACACTTTGCGGGTTGCGCGACAGGTTACCGAACCACGGCCAGCACACCGGCACACCGGCGCGGATGCTCTTGCCGGTCTTGAATACCGCCTCGTCGTTGAGCCAGATCAGCGGCGGCTCGCCAGCCAGCTGATAACTGAGGATGTGCGCGCCTTGCTGGGCCACCAGCAATTCGGCCAGACCGTGGCGGATGCGCCAGCAGTTCAGTTCATCCAGTTTCACGGCTTCAACGTTGGGCGTGCTCATGGGGCAACTCTCGATCAGGAACAATGGCTGCAATGGACCGCAAAACGGTCGCCGGGTTTAACGCACCGTTTTTTACCCGCTCTGGTTTAACGAGCTCTAGGCGGAACCGAACGAGTGCGGCCGCTGCCGTCGATGGCGACGAACACGAAGACGGCTTCGGTGACTTTACGCCATTCGCTGGACAGTGGATCGTCGCTCCAGACTTCGACCATCATCTGAATCGAGCTGCGGCCGATTTCCAGGGCCTGGGTATAGAAGGAGAGCTGAGCACCCACCGCTACCGGCACCAGGAACGCCATGCGATCGATCGCAACGGTGGCTACGCGACCACCGGCAACCTTGCTGGCCATTGCGGTACCGGCCAAATCCATCTGCGCCACCAGCCAGCCGCCGAAAATATCGCCAAAGCCATTGGTTTCGCGTGGAAGCGCGGTGATTTGCAGGGCCAGGTCGCCTTGCGGGATTGGATCTTCTTGTTCGAGCTCTATCATGCCGGGGGTGCCTCTGACCCGTGACTCTTCGTAGGTGTAGCGGGTGAATAGCCGTCTTGGAAAAACGATTCAGCCCCGAACATACTACGTTCGTCACGTTTTTCGTAAGGCGCCTAAAGGGAAACTCTGCGAAATCGGCTGACGGATGCCAACGACGGTTTCGCACAGCAACCCCTTACAAGCCGTTGCAATGTTGGGAGTATATCGATCGGTAGACTCCGAGACGACCGTCCGGTTCTCATTTCGACCGTCAAATATGCGCCTCTATGTGCTTTTTCGAACAATTTGCTATCGTGCCGAACCTGCCCAAGCCTCCGCCAGCGTTGTTGAGGTTGCAGATTCGACTATAAGAGAAGCCCTTGCCATGACCACAGCGCCCTCGAGCATCGCGCAGCCTACCCAATCCACACGTCCGCTGACCCGCAACGACTATAAGACGTTATCGCTGTCTGCCTTGGGCGGCGCGCTGGAGTTTTACGACTTCATCATCTTTGTGTTCTTCGCCACGGTGGTCGGCAAACTGTTCTTCCCCGCCGACATGCCCGAGTGGCTGCGCCTGATGCAGACGTTCGGCATCTTCGCCGCCGGCTACCTGGCGCGGCCGCTGGGCGGCATCGTCATGGCGCACTTCGGTGATCTGCTGGGGCGCAAGAAGATGTTCACCTTGAGCATTTTCATGATGGCAGTGCCGACCCTGATCATGGGTTTGCTGCCAACTTATGCGCAGATAGGTATGTGGGCGCCGATCCTGTTGCTGCTGATGCGGGTGATCCAGGGCGCGGCGATCGGCGGTGAGGTGCCTGGTGCTTGGGTATTCGTTTCCGAGCACGTGCCGCAGCGGCACATCGGTTATGCCTGCGGCACGCTGACCTGCGGTCTGACCGCCGGTATTCTTTTGGGCTCATTGGTCGCCACTGCGATCAACAGCATTTACACACCGGTTGAAGTCTCGGATTACGCCTGGCGGATCCCGTTCCTGCTGGGTGGTGTATTCGGCCTGTTCTCGGTCTACCTGCGCCGCTGGCTCCACGAAACCCCGGTGTTCGCCGAGCTGCAATTGCGCAAGGCCCTGGCCGAGGAAGTGCCGCTGCGCGCCGTGTTACGTGACCATCGCGGTGCGATTCTGATTTCCATGCTGCTGACCTGGCTGCTGTCCGCCGGCATCATCGTGGTCATTCTCATGACCCCGACCGTGCTGCAAACCGTTTACCACTTCGCGCCGACTACCGCGTTGCAGGCCAACAGCCTGGCCATCGTGTTCCTGAGCCTGGGCTGTGTGGCCTCCGGTGCATTGGCTGACCGCTTCGGCGCTGGCCGGGTGTTCGTGTTCGGTAGCGCCGCGCTGCTGATCAGTTCGTGGACGTTCTATCACAGCCTGTTCAACCATCCCGACTGGCTGTTCCCGATGTATGCCCTGACCGGTCTGCTGGTCGGCACTATCGGTGCGGTGCCGTACGTGATGGTCAAAGCCTTCCCGGCGGTGGTGCGGTTCAGCGGGTTGTCGTTTTCCTACAACCTGGCTTACGCGATTTTCGGTGGCCTGACGCCGATGGTGGTGACGTTGCTCTTGAAGGAAAGCCCGATGGGGCCGGCCTATTATGTGGCGATCATTTGTGGTGTCGGGATTCTGGTGGGTGGGTATCTCTGGAAGAAGGGGCGCTAAGCCGACCTCTTTTATCGACTGCACTGGCCCCATCGCGAGCAGGCTCGCTCCCACATTGGTTCTGTATTCACCGCAGATCCCCTGTGGGAGCGAGCCTGCTCGCGATGAAGGCGACGCGAATCATCTTGTAAAACCAAATGCTGGCCTTTCATCCAATTGTCATATTTCAGCCATAGAGTGTTCACACGGCCTGCTGATACTTGGCCCCGACTTAACACACCTATCTGCTAGGAGTAAGGCATGAAACTGAAGCGTTTGATGGCGGCAATGACTTTTGTCGCTGCTGGCGTTGCGACTGCCAACGCGGTTGCCGCTGTTGACCCGTCGATCCCGAGCTACACCAAGACCACTGGTGTGTCGGGCAACCTGTCCAGCGTCGGCTCCGATACCCTGGCCAACCTCATGACCCTGTGGGCTGAGAACTACAAAAAAGAATACCCGAACGTAAACATCCAGATTCAGGCCGCTGGCTCCGCCACTGCGCCACCTGCGCTGACTGAAGGCACCTCTAACCTGGGCCCGATGAGCCGCAAGATGAAGGACACCGAACTGGCTGCCTTCGAGCAGAAGTACGGCTACAAGCCAACCGCTATCCCGGTTGCCGTGGACGCCCTGGCTGTGTTCGTACACAAAGACAACCCGATCCAGCACTTGACCATGGAACAAGTCGACGCAATCTTCTCCTCGACTCGTCTGTGTGGCGCCAAAACTGACGTGAAAACCTGGGGCGACCTTGGTGTGACCGGCGACTTGGCCAACAAGCCAGTGCAGCTGTTCGGTCGTAACTCGGTATCCGGCACTTATGGCTACTTCAAAGAAGAAGCCCTGTGCAAAGGCGACTACAAGCCAAACGTCAACGAACAACCAGGCTCGGCTTCGGTCGTGCAGTCGATCAGCTCCTCGCTGAACGGCGTCGGTTACTCGGGCATCGGCTACAAGACCGCCAGCGTGAAAACCGTGGCCCTGGCCAAGAAAGGCACCACTGAGTTCATCGAAGACACCGAAGAGAACGCCCTGAACGGCAAGTATCCTCTGTCGCGTTTCCTCTACGTGTACGTCAACAAGGCCCCGAACAAGCCTCTGGCCCCGCTGGAAGCCGAGTTCGTGAAACTGATTCTGTCCAAACAGGGTCAGGAAGTGGTTGTGAAAGACGGCTACATCCCGCTGCCAGCCAAGGTTGCTGCAAAAGCACTGGCTGACCTGGGTCTGCAAGAAGGCGGCAACGTCGCAAAAAAGTAAAACCCTAGGTCCGGGCTAACCCCCGGACCTGTGTAGGAGCGAGGCTTGCCCGCGAAAGCGGTGGGTCAGTCAACATTGATGTTGAATGTAACGACCCCTTCGCGGGCAAGCCTCGCTCCTACAAATGCCGGTAAATACCGGCCCCCAAATTTCCGATCCACTGCCAGTTCCCGCTGGCGGCGGATTTGTTGCGTCACTGCATTGTCATCTTTCTGTCATACAGGATCGCTAGGGTGTGCGCATGAATGATCTGGCCAACTCCACCATGACTACAAATCCCCCCAAGCGAATTGACTTCAATACGCCTGAGCTGCAACGCAAGCGCCGTATTCGTGCGCTGAAAGATCGCCTGACCCGCTGGTACGTCCTCGTCGGCGGCCTCGCCGTTCTTGGCGCGATCACCCTGATCTTTTTCTTCCTCGGTTATGTCGTCGCGCCGCTGTTCCAGGGTGCCGACCTGACCGCCAAAGACGCCATCACACCCGCCTGGATGCAAGACGCCGGCAAGCCGCTGATGATCTCCCTCGAAGAACAGAACCAGGTCGCCATGCGGGTTTCCGACAAGGGCCAGGCATTGTTCTTTGATATCGATACCGGCGCCGAACTGCGCCGCGTCGACCTGCCGATTCCGGCCGGCACCAGCGTGACCTCCATCGGTGAAGACCAACCCGGTCATCCATTGGTCGCGGTGGGTTTGTCCAACGGTCAGGTCCTGGTGTTCCGTCACACCTATAAAGTCAGCTACCCGGAAGGCAAGAAAACCATCTCGCCGGCCATCGAGTACCCGTACGGTGAAACGCCGGTCGCGCTGAATGAGGCGGGTGGTGCTCTGGAGCACGTCAGCCTCAACGCTACCGATTCGACCCTGATGCTGGCCGGCTCCACCGGTGCGCAGTTGCATGTGATGTCGCTGACCAGCGAAGAAAACATGATGACCGGCGAAGTCACCAACGAGCAGAAACGCATCGAACTGCCGCAAATGACCGAGCCGGTGAAGAACATCTTCGTCGACCCGCGTCAGCAGTGGTTGTACGTGGTCAATGGCCGCGCTCAGGCCGACGTCTTCAGCCTGCGCGACAAGAGCCTCAACGGGCGCTACAAGTTGCTCGAAGATGGCAATGCCGAAGTGACCGCCAGCACTCAATTGCTGGGCGGCATCTCGCTGATCGTCGGCAACTCCAAGGGTGGTCTCGCCCAGTGGTTCATGGCCCGCGACCCGGATGGCGAGCTGCGTCTGAAGCAGATTCGTACCTTCCAGATGGGCACTGCGCCGATCGTTGAAATCACCGCCGAAGAACGTCGTAAAGGCTTCGTTGCCCTCGACGCGTCCGGCAAGCTCGGCGTGTTCCACAGCACCGCCCACCGCACTTTGCTGGTGGATCAGGTGGTCGACGGCCAAGGCCTGTTCGGCCTGTCGCCACGGGCCAACCGCGTGATCGTGGAACAGGGCGGCAAGCTGCAACCATTGCTGCTCGACAACCCGCACCCGGAAGTCTCGTGGAGCGCGTTGTGGAGCAAGGTCTGGTACGAGAACTACGACGAGCCTAAATACGTCTGGCAATCGACCGCGGCCAACACCGACTTCGAACCCAAGCTGAGCCTCTCGCCGTTGACCTTCGGTACCCTGAAAGCTGCGTTCTACGCGATGCTGCTGGCCGCGCCACTGGCCGTCGCCGCGGCGATCTACACCGCGTACTTCATGGCTCCGGGCATGCGTCGCAAAGTCAAACCGGTGATCGAGTTGATGGAAGCGATGCCGACGGTGATCCTCGGTTTCTTCGCCGGCCTGTTCCTGGCGCCGTATGTGGAAGGGCATTTGCCCGGCATCTTCAGCCTGCTGATGCTGCTGCCGATCGGCATTCTGGTGGCGGGTTTCGTCTTCAGTCGCCTGCCTGAGTCCATCCGCCTGAAAGTGCCGGACGGCTGGGAAAGCGCAATCCTGATCCCGGTGATTCTGTTTGTGGGCTGGCTGTCGCTGTACATGAGCCCGTACATGGAAACCTGGTTCTTCGGCGGCGACATGCGCATGTGGATCTCCCACGATCTGGGTATCACCTACGACCAGCGCAACGCCTTGGTGGTTGGTCTGGCCATGGGCTTCGCGGTGATTCCGAACATCTACTCCATCGCCGAAGATGCCGTGTTCAGCGTGCCTCGCGGCCTGACCCTGGGCTCCCTGGCTCTCGGTGCCACACCGTGGCAGACCATGACCCGCGTGGTGATCCTCACCGCCAGCCCGGGCATCTTCTCGGCGCTGATGATCGGCATGGGCCGTGCGGTCGGTGAAACCATGATCGTGCTGATGGCCACCGGTAACACCCCGGTCATGGAAATGAACCTGTTCGAAGGCCTGCGCACCCTGGCGGCCAACGTTGCTGTGGAAATGCCCGAATCGGAAGTCGGCGGCAGCCACTACCGCGTGCTGTTCCTCTCGGCGCTGGTGCTGCTGTTGTTCACCTTCATCATGAACACCCTCGCGGAACTGATTCGTCAGCGTCTGCGCAAGAAATACTCGTCGCTTTAAGAAAGGTAGAAGTCTGTGAAACAGAACTCCCTGAATGGATGGTTCAAGAGCGGCGCCCCCGGCGTCTGGATCAGCGGTGGCGCGGTGTCCATTGCGGTCATCATGACCATTGGCCTGCTGGCGGTGATTGCCGTGCGCGGTCTGGGTCACTTCTGGCCGGCGGACCTGATCCACGCCAGTTACGACGTGCCGGGCCAGGCCAACCACCTCGTCATCGGCGAAGTGGTGCAGAAGGAAGAAGTGCCACGCGAGCGCCTGAAAAGCGCTGGCCTGCCGGTGCCCGATCAGGGCCCGGAGTTTATGACCCGCGAGCTGATCAAGGTCGGCAACCGTGATCTGAACGGCACCGACTTCACCTGGATTGTCGGCGAGTGGCTGACCAATCAGAAAACCCCGCCTGAGCTGATGGCCATCGAGCGTCGCGAGTGGGGCAACTTCTATGGCTACCTGGTCAACGTCAAACAGGACGGCAAGGTCATCGCTGAAGGCGAGGCCGCATGGCCTGAGTTGCAGGCGCGTGTCGATCGTGTCAACCAGCTCGCCGCACAGCTCAAGACCCTGGAAAAGGTCGACATCGGCGCGATCAACGCCGGTCTCGAGCGTATCCGTCTGCAGGGTCGCAAACTGGAACTGGCCGGCCATCTCGACGCGGCCGCTCAAGCGGACCTGGAGTCCGAGCGCGCCGAGCTGAATGCCCGTTATCAGGAAATCGAAACGCGCCTGAATGATCTGCACGCTCAGTTCAACCGCGACAGCCTGACCGCTCGCGACGCGAACGGCAAAGAAGTCGAAATAGGTATCGGTAAAGTGGTTCACGCCTACCAGCCGAACGCGATGGGCACCTTCACCAAGATCGGCTTCTACTTCAGCAAGGTCTGGGAATTCCTCAGTGACGACCCGCGTGAAGCCAACACCGAAGGCGGGATTTTCCCGGCGATTTTCGGCACTGTGATGATGACCCTGATCATGGCGATGATCGTGACGCCGTTCGGCGTGCTGGCGGCGGTCTACCTGCGTGAATATGCACGTCAGGGGCCGATGACTCGCTTGATCCGCATCGCGGTGAACAACCTGGCGGGTGTTCCGGCCATCGTTTACGGCGTGTTCGGTCTGGGCTTCTTCGTCTACGTGCTCGGCGGTTCGGTCGACCGGTTGTTCTTCCCTGAAGCACTGCCGGCGCCGACCTTCGGTACGCCGGGCCTGCTTTGGGCCTCGCTGACCCTGGCGCTGCTGGCTGTGCCGGTGGTGATCGTGGCCACCGAAGAAGGCCTGGCGCGGATTCCTCGCACCGTGCGTGAAGGCTCGTTGGCCCTCGGCGCGACCAAGGCCGAAACCTTGTGGAAGATCGTGCTGCCGATGGCCAGCCCGGCGATGATGACCGGCATGATCCTCGCCGTGGCCCGTGCCGCCGGCGAAGTGGCGCCGCTGATGCTGGTGGGTGTGGTGAAACTGGCGCCGTCGCTGCCGCTGGATGGCAACTACCCGTACTTGCACCTGGACCAGAAGATCATGCACTTGGGCTTCCACATTTATGACGTCGGCTTCCAGAGCCCGAACGTCGAAGCCGCGCGGCCGCTGGTGTACGCCACGGCGCTGCTGCTGGTGCTGGTGATCGCCACGCTCAACTTGTCGGCGGTTTATATCCGTAACCATCTGCGCGAAAAATACAAAGCACTGGATAGCTGATTACCGCCGCTCCCTGTAGGAGCCAGGCTTGCCGGCGAAGGCGATTTCAAGGACGCCTTCGCCGGCAAGCCTGGCTCCTACAGAACGGCGACACCGCTGGCCCAATCTTGTGAGGCCAGCGGCTCACTGAACCGAATTTGTTAGCACAGGGAGCCTCCCATGCAGCACGAAGCACACACTCACGGCATCAACATGTCGGCCTTGGGCCGCGACAAACAGAGCCTGAGCCTCGAGCAGGAAACCGTGGCCATCGAAGTGCCGGGCCTGAGCCTGTTCTACGGCGACAAACAAGCGCTGTTCGACGTCAGCATGAACATCCCGAAACAGCGCGTGACGGCCTTCATCGGCCCGTCCGGCTGCGGCAAGTCCACGCTGCTGCGCACCTTCAACCGCATGAACGACCTGGTGGACGGCTGCCGCGTCGAAGGCGCGATCAACCTCTATGGCAACAACATCTACCGCAAGGGCGAGGACGTGGCCGAGCTGCGTCGCCGGGTCGGCATGGTGTTCCAGAAGCCGAACCCGTTCCCGAAAACCATCTACGAAAACGTGGTTTACGGTCTGCGCATCCAGGGCATCAACAAGAAACGCATTCTCGACGAAGCCGTCGAGTGGGCGTTGAAAGGTGCGGCGCTGTGGGATGAGGTCAAAGACCGTCTGCACGAGTCGGCACTTGGCCTGTCCGGTGGTCAGCAGCAACGTCTGGTGATTGCCCGCACCATCGCCGTGGAGCCGGAAGTGCTGCTGCTCGACGAACCGTGCTCGGCACTCGACCCGATCTCCACGCTGAAAGTCGAAGAGCTGATCTACGAACTGAAATCCAAGTTCACCATTGTTATCGTGACCCACAACATGCAACAGGCCGCGCGGGTTTCCGACTACACGGCGTTCATGTACATGGGCAAACTGGTGGAATTCGGCGACACCGATACTCTGTTCACCAATCCGGCGAAGAAGCAGACCGAAGACTACATTACCGGTCGTTACGGCTAGCAAGCGGTTGTTGCTCACTGAACTGACGCTGCGGTCCACCGCACCTTACCGGACGCTCCAAGGACGCCAACATGATTAGTAAAGAAGGCCTTACCCATCACATCTCCGCGCAGTTCAACGCTGAGCTGGAGGAAGTTCGCAGCCACCTCCTGGCCATGGGCGGGCTGGTCGAGAAGCAGGTCAACGACGCGGTCACCGCGCTGATCGAGGCCGACTCCGGCCTGGCCCAGCAAGTGCGCGAGATCGACGACCAGATCAACCAGATGGAACGCAACATCGACGAAGAATGCCTGCGCATCCTGGCCCGTCGTCAGCCGGCGGCGTCGGACTTGCGTCTGATCATCAGCATCTCCAAGTCGGTGATCGACCTGGAGCGCATTGGTGATGAAGCCACCAAGATCGCCCGTCGTGCCATTCAGTTGTGCGAAGAAGGCGAAGCCCCACGCGGTTACGTCGAGGTTCGCCACATCGGTGACCAAGTGCGCAACATGGTTCGCGATGCCCTGGACGCGTTTGCCCGCTTCGACGCCGACCTGGCGTTGTCGGTGGCGCAGTACGACAAGATCATCGATCGCGAATACAAGACCGCGCTGCGTGAACTTGCCACCTACATGATGGAAGACCCGCGCTCTATCTCGCGGGTCTTGAGCATTATCTGGGTACTGCGTTCCCTGGAGCGGATCGGCGACCATGCGCGCAATATCTCGGAACTGGTGATTTACCTGGTGCGCGGCACCGACGTGCGTCACCTGGGCCTCAAGCGCATGAAAGAAGAAGTTGAAGGCACAAGTGCCGAAACCGCTAATGTTCCGGGCAAAGCTGACGATAAGTAGGATTGCCCCTAGGAAAGCGCCCGGCCCTTTGGCTGGGCGTTTTTGTTTGCGTGGCTTTCGAATTGAAAAGCAGCACCCGCGAACGAAAAGTCCCGGCGTGACTGAAGAGTTTTGGCAAAGTGCCATCAGCCAGCGTTATGCTTGCCGGGATTTTTAAAGGGGTGTTGGATGAGCAAGATTAGTGTGTTGGTCGTGGACGATGCGTCGTTCATTCGTGACCTGGTGAAGAAGTGCCTGCGCAACTACTTCCCGGGGATCCGGACCGAAGATGCAGTCAATGGTAAAAAGGCCCAGGCCATGCTGGCCAAAGAAGCGTTCGACCTGGTTCTGTGCGACTGGGAAATGCCGGAAATGTCCGGTCTGGAACTGCTGACCTGGTGCCGCGAGCAGGACAACCTCAAGACCATGCCGTTCGTGATGGTCACCAGCCGTGGCGACAAAGAGAACGTCGTCCAGGCGATTCAGGCCGGGGTTTCCGGCTACGTCAGCAAACCGTTCACCAATGAACAGTTGCTGACCAAGGTCAAGCAGGCACTGAACAAGGTCGGCAAGCTAGACACTTTGATGAACAGCGCGCCGACCAAAATGAACTCGGCATTCGGCAATGACTCCTTGAGCGCGTTGACGGGTGGCAAGGCCGCTGTGGCCACGCCCTCGGCTGCACCGGTCAACCCGTTCGCCAAACCTGCCGCCGCCGCGCCAGCCCCGGCCGCCGCACCGTCTCGCGGCCTGCTCAACAGCCCGCCGGTCAAGGCACCTGCTGCTTCCGCCGCACCAGCTGGCGGTCGAGGCCAAGGCCAACTGCGTCTGCCGAGCGGCACTCAGCAATGCGTGATCAAGGCCTTGAGCATCAAGGAAGCGTTGCTGGTGGTGAAGCGCACCGACACCCTGCCGCAAGTCCTCGACAGCGCCGTACTCGACCTGGAGCAGGGCGACAACGCCGAAATCGCCCGTCTCAACGGCTATCTGCACGCCATCGTCGCCCACGAGCCGAAGCCCGACAGCGAGTGGCTGCAACTGACCTTCCGCTTTGTCGACCAGGATGCGCAGAAGCTCGACTACATCTCCCGCCTGATCGCCCGTGGCACCGCACAGAAGCATTTCGTACCGGGCGCGTAATCTTCGCCGCCTGACAGTCCGTCTTCGCGGGCAAGCCTCGCTCCTACAGGTTCACCGTTTACCTGTAGGAGCGAGGCTTGCCCGCGAAGGGGCCATCGAATTCACCGCACATCCCCTGAACCGCCCATTTTGAAACATCTGTCGACTACGCTGGTCCATTTCAGCTGCTAGGCTCCTTTCCAGGCCTTACTCGACAGAATCTTGCCCATGCTCGCGCGCCTGCTGTTTTTCTGTGGTCTGTTCATGGCCTCCACCTCGGCTGTGGCCATGACGATTTACCGCTCCACCGACGCCAGTGGCGTGGTCTCTTACAGCGATCGCCCCACCAAAGGCGCGAAGGTGTTCGTTTTTCGCGACCGGATGGTCGAGCGTCTTGAGCGGCAGGTGTACCTCGATATCAAGAAGCAGAGGGGCATGGACAGTGTGTTCGTGCGCAACGATCTGTATGCGCCGGTCGAGATCGAGCTGAGTTTTGCCGGGCTGAGTAACGTCAGCGGCGCGCCGAGCCGACCGATCCGTCGGGTCATGCCGGCGCGCAGCAACCTTCGTCTGGCGTTGCTCAAGGCGACAAAGGCCGGAAAGCCGTTGGTCTACACCCCAAGGTTCGAATATTCACTGGGTGACCCCTCAGGGGCTGCCATGGCCTATCGATACCCGCTGCCTTGGCGTGGCGGGCCGTTTCGGCTGAGTCAGGGCGCCAATGGCCAATACAGCCACTACGGGCCGAAGAACCGTTATGCGATGGACATCGCCATGCCCGAAGGCACGCCGATCATCGCGGCGCGTGGCGGGATGGTGGTGAAAACCGAGAATGGCCAGACCGGGCGCGGCAACGATCCGTCGGGCAATTTCGTGCGGGTATTGCACGATGACGGGACCATGGGCGTGTACCTGCACCTCAAGAAAGGTTCGGTCAGCGTACGGGAAGGTCAGCGAGTGACGGTGGGCAGTGCGCTGGCGCTGTCGGGCAACACCGGCAACAGCAGCGGCCCGCACCTGCACTTCGTGGTGCAGCGCAATACCGGGTTGGGGCTGGTATCGATTCCGTACCAGTTCAACCAACCGGTAGGCGCGTTGCCCAACTTTGCGTTGGGCAAGCAGTGATGGGTTGTCTGGTCTGACGCATTCGCGAGCAAGCCCGCTTGTGTCTTGCGCAGGAATTAGACTGAGGGTGAGAGCGGGCTTGCTCGCGAAGGGATCAACACGGATCCGGTCAGGGATCGCTTAGTCCAGCATCAACACCTTGGCCAAAATGATCTTCGGCCCTTTCATCTTCTTGATGATGATCCGCAAACCTTCGACTTCCAGCACTTCTTCCTCTTCCGGCACCCGTTTCAGGGTTTCGTAGACCAGCCCGGCGAGGGTTTCCGCTTCGATGTGGTCCAGATCGATGCCCAACAGGCGTTCGACCTTGAACAGCGGCGTATCGCCCCGCACCAGCAGTTTGCCCGGCTGATACGCGAGGATCCCGCGTTCGGCCTTGCGGTGTTCGTCCTGAATGTCGCCCACCAGCACTTCCAGCACGTCTTCCATGGTCAGGTAGCCGATGATGTTCCCGTCGGCTTCCTCGACCACAGCGAAATGCGAACCACCCTTGCGGAACTGTTCCAGCAACTGCGACAGCGGCATGTGGCGAGACACGCGCTCCAGCGGCCGGGTCAGCTCGGCGAGGTTGAACGACTCGGGAATGTGATCCAGTGCGGCCAATTCAAGCAGCAAATCCTTGATGTGCAGCAGACCGACGAACTCCTGACGCTCGCTGTCATACACCGGGTAGCGGCTGAACTTGTGGCGACGGAACATCGCCAGAATTTCCTTGAGCGGCGCGTTGAACTCCAGCGTCACCAGGTCTTCCCGGGAGTTGGCCCAGTCGACCACTTCCAGCTCGCCCATTTCCACCGCCGAGGCCAAAACGCGCATGCCTTGATCGCTCGGGTCCTGGCCACGGCTGGAGTGCAGGATCAGTTTCAGTTCTTCACGGCTGTAATGGTGCTCGTGATGCGGGCCGGGTTCACCCTGGCCGGCGATCCGCAGAATCGTGTTGGCGCTGGCGTTGAGCAGGTAAATGGCCGGGTACATGGCCCAGTAGAACAGGTACAGCGGCACGGCCGTCCAGAGCGACAACAGCTCGGGTTTGCGGATGGCCCAGGATTTCGGGGCCAGTTCACCGACCACGATGTGCAAGTACGAAATGATGAAGAACGCCGTGAAGAACGACACGCCTTTGACCACTTCGGCGGACTCAACGCCAACGGCGCTCAGCACCGGCTCGAGAATGTGCGCGAACGCCGGCTCACCAACCCAGCCGAGGCCGAGGGAGGCGAGGGTGATACCCAATTGGCACGCCGACAGGTAAGCATCGAGCTGACTGTGCACGGTGCGCAGGATGTGTCCGCGCCAGCCGTTTTTATCAGCGATGGCTTCGACCCGGGTCGAGCGCAATTTGACCATGGCAAATTCCGCCGCAACGAAAAAGCCGTTGAGCAAAACCAGGATCAGAGCAAAAAGAATCATGCCGAAATCGGCGAAGAGTGTCGCGAGGGTCAAGCCAGGGGAAGGGTCCATGATGGAGTTTTGCGGGTTCCGTGTATTCGAAAGGAAAGAAAAAAGTGCGCCTGAAGGGCAGGCACAAGTCAGCCAATGTAGCGGCTGACCGTGCAATTGCCTAGTGGCGCGTGCCGGCCGGTATCAGTCGGTGGTGCTGATGACCCGGGATTTGGTGACCTGGGCCGGCGCAAAATGGCAGGTAAACGTGCTGCCATGGCCCGGCACACTGCTGATTTCCATACGTGCCCGGTGGCGCAGCAACACATGTTTGACGATGGCCAGCCCAAGTCCGGTGCCGCCGGTGTTGGAGTTGCGGCTGGAGTCGACGCGGTAGAAGCGTTCGGTCAGGCGCGGCAAGTGTTTGCTATCAATGCCAATCCCCGAATCCTGCACACTCAGGTGTGCGCCTTGATCGTCACCCCACCAGCGGATGCGGATATTGCCCTCGGCCGGTGTGTACTTCACTGCGTTGAACACCAGATTGGAGAACGCGCTACGCAATTCCGCTTCGCTACCCTTGAGCAGAATCGTCGGATCGGCTTCCAGGGTGATGTGCTGATTACGTTGACCGGACAGTTGCTGAGCGTCGCCCTTGATCGATTGCAGCAGGCTGTCGATGGACACCGGTTGATTATCCGACGGGTAATCGGTGGCTTCCAGTTTGGCCAGCAGCAGCAAATCGTTAAGCAAGGTCTGCATGCGTCCGCCTTGCTGCTGCATCTGCTGCAGGGCGCGGGTCCAGCGCGGGTTCACTTCCTCGACGTTGTCGAGCAGGGTTTCCAGGTAGCCGCAGATCACCGTCAGCGGTGTGCGCAGCTCATGGGACACGTTGGCGATGAAGTCTTTGCGCATCTGCTCCAGCTGATGGATACGCGTCACGTCGCGTACCAGCATCAAGTGTTCGTTGTTGCCGTAGCGAGTGATGTACAGCTGAATGCGCAGACGATCATTGATCGGCGAAGGGATTTCCAGAGGCTCGGCGTAGCTGTCCTGCTCGAAGTATTCCTTGAAGCGCGGATGGCGCACCAGATTGGTCACGGGCTGACCGCTGTCCTGGGGGGTCTTGAGGCCAAGCAAGGTTTCGGCGGCGCGGTTCCACCATTCCAGGTTGCCGTCGCTGTCGAGCATGATTACCGCGTCTTTCAGCGCAGCGGTGGATTCCTGGACCCGGTCGATCACCGCTTGCAAGCGCCCGCGCACTCGTTGGTCGCGGCGTTGCAGGTGGTAAATGCTGTCGAACACTTCGCCCCACAGGCCATAGCCATCGGGCGGTGCTTCATCGGGTTTGTGCAGGCGTAGCCATTCGTGCAAACGCAGCAACTGCTTGAGGGTCCACGCCAGGTAAAGGCCCAGGCCCACGGCGAGGCTCCAGCCGTAGTAGCCGGAAATCAGGCCGATCACCAGGCAGGCGGTGACCAGCAACAGCATGTGGCGAATCAGGGTGCCATGCCAGTTTTGGTTCACGGAAAATATGCGTCCTTGTCAGCGAGTCTGGCGGTCGGCTCAGGCCTTGGTGGAAAACCGGTAGCCAGTGCCGCGCACGGTTTGTACCAGATTTTCGTAGGCATCGCCGAGGGCTTTGCGCAGGCGACGGATGTGCACATCGACGGTGCGCTCTTCGACATAGACATTGCCGCCCCAGACCTGATCCAGCAACTGGCCGCGGGTGTAGGCACGTTCCTGGTGCGTCATGAAAAATTGCAGCAAACGGTACTCGGTCGGGCCCATCTCGGCGGGTTTGCCGTCGATGGTCACGCGGTGGCTGATCGGGTCCAGCAGCAGGCCGCCGACTTCGATTGGCGATTCGCCATCGGTCGGACCGGCGCGGCGCAGCACGGCTTTCAGGCGCGCCACCAGCTCTCGCGGGGAAAATGGTTTGGTGATGTAGTCATCAGCGCCGACTTCCAGGCCCTGGATCTTGTTGTCCTCTTCGCCCTTGGCGGTGAGCATGATAATCGGGATATCCCCGGTCAGCTCATCGCGCTTGAGACGGCGGGCCAGTTCGATGCCGGAGGTGCCGGGCAGCATCCAGTCGAGCAGGATCAGGTCCGGTTTGCGGTCGACGATAATGGCATGGGCCTGCTGCGAGTTCTCTGCCTCCAGGCAGTCATAGCCGGCCATTTCCAACGCAACGGCGATCATTTCGCGAATGGGCGCTTCGTCGTCGACGATCAGAATGCTCCTGCCAACCATGCGTTAATCCTCTTGTCATTTAACTGTCTTGCGCCGCATTAGATAACGGAATTATTGCAGTCGTGTGACAGTATTTTAGCCGTCCTGCGATTGGCGTGATCCTGAACTAAGCTCTAAGTCCGAATCCTGACAACCACAAGAGGAAGGTTTCCATGAATCACATTGCTCAATCCTGGAAGGCCCTGCTGGTCACGGCTGCGCTAACGCTGCCGTCCCTGGCCTTCGCGGCAGAACCGGCCATGATGAAAGACGGCATGATGGTCGACCACAAAGGCATGACCGTTTACACGTTCGACAAGGACACTGGCGGTAAGTCGATGTGTAACGCCGAGTGCGCCAAGATGTGGCCACCGATGATGGCTCCAGCGGGTGCCAAGGCCGAGGGTGAATGGACGATCATCAAGCGTGATGACGGCACGATGCAATGGGCTTATGACGGCAAGCCGATGTACACCTACAAAATGGACATGAAGCCTGGCGATATGAAGGGCGAAGGTTTCAAAGATATGTGGCACATGCCGAAGCACTGACCCGTGTAATCCGCTCCTCGGACTTGGTCACGGGGAGCGGATCTGCCCTCATTGCCTTCAGCGCAGCGCGTAATCCAGCACAATCCCCACGAAAATCGCCAACCCCGCCCAGTGGTTATGCAAAAACGCCTGGAAGCAGCGCATCCGGTCCTTGCTGCGGGTGTACCAGAACTCCCACGCAAAACAGCCCGCCGCCGCCAGTAACCCGAGGTGGAACCAGCCACCGAGATGGAATTTCGAACCCGCCAGTAGCAGGCAACCCAGCGCCAATCCTTGCAGGGTCAGAATGATCGCCCTGTCGGCGTCGCCAAACAGAATCGCCGTGGATTTCACCCCGATCTTCAGGTCGTCGTCGCGGTCGGTCATGGCGTAATAGGTGTCGTAGCCCACGGTCCACAACAGGTTGGCGATCCACAACAACCAGGCCGCTGCCGGCAGTTCACCGGTTTCGGCGGTGAACGCCATCGGCATGCCCCAGGAAAACGCCGCGCCCAGCACCACTTGCGGGTAGTAGGTGTAGCGCTTCATAAATGGATAACTGAATGCCAGAGCCAAGCCGCCCAGCGACAGCCACACGGTCTTCGCGTTAGTACACAGCACCAGCAGAAAACTCACGCCCATCAGGACCGCGAAGAACACCAGGGCTTCTTTGGAGCTGATCTTGCCGCTTACCAGTGGCCGCTGTTCGGTGCGTTTCACGTGGCCGTCGACCTTACGGTCCGCCCAATCGTTGATCACACAACCGCCGGCGCGGGTCAGTACCACGCCGAGCACGAAAATCACGATATTGGCCAATGAAGGCGAACCTTCACCGGCAATCCAGAGCGCCCACAACGTTGGCCATAGCAGCAAATAAATGCCGATCGGCTTGTCCATGCGGGTCAGCTGAATAAAATCCCAGGCCCGAGGATTCAAGCGGTTCAGGGACTTGAGCAGGCTCTGGTACATCAGCAATTCTCCGGATGGGCGCGGGCGGCGTTCCACAAGGTCGGCAGGAAGATCTCGGCCACCAGCACGCTCAAGGCACCACGGTCGAAGCGCGAACGCCGGCCCCACAGTGCCGGCGCCTGGGCATCCAGCGGCAACCATCCTTGAGGATAGTGACAAACCTCGATGGCCCGGCGCTGAAACGCCTGATCGCAAAACAGCAATTCGCCCAGAGATCGGCTGCCCAACTCATCCATATGCAACCCGTCGCCCTGCAGCGCGCTACGCGCCGCCACGCTGCGGGCAAACACCCAGGCTTCACCGTGACCGCGCAAATACACCTCGCGCACCCAGCCTTCACTGCCTTCGGCCAGCTCCAGCGCTGCACATTCGTCGGCGCGCAGCGATTGCCAGCCTTCGAACAGCGGCGTGACGCTGAAACCGTCATTCGACAAGCGGATCAGGCGCCGGGTCAGCGACCCTTCATCGAACAGCCAATCGAGCGTAGACGTGTCGGGAAGGGGCGTCAGTTGGCTTCGAGGGAGCCAGACCGGTATCGCGGAGGGGGATTTTGAGTGCGGCACAGTGAGTCATTATTGGCAGCAAATGAGGCGGCGAGCTTACCATGTCAGGCGGCGAATTTGATTGGCCCCGCCTGCCGTTGCGCCGAACAGGCTTGCATCTGTCGGGTCCGATCAGTACAAAACGCCCTGAGCCGGACGGCAACGCTTCACCGATCGACCGTTCGCGCCGGCAAAAGCCTGAATCCTGAGGAAGTACCTGAATGAAAAAGTGGCAATGTGTGGTCTGCGGCCTGATCTATAACGAAGCCGAGGGCTGGCCGGACGACGGTATTGCAGCGGGCACGCCGTGGCAGGACGTGCCGGAAGACTGGCTGTGCCCGGACTGCGGCGTGGGCAAGATGGATTTCGAAATGATCGAAATCAACTGAGAACCTGGGAGTAAGGGAATGAACGCACCTGTCGTGATCGTCGGCACTGGGCTGGCTGGCTACAACCTGGCCCGGGAGTTTCGCAAACTCGATGGCGAAACCCCGCTGCTGCTGATTACCGCAGATGACGGACGCTCCTACTCCAAGCCGATGCTATCCACCGGCTTCGGCAAGAATAAAGACGCCGACGGCCTGAGCATGGCCGAACCGGGTGCCATGGCCGAGCAATTGAAAGCCGAAGTGCGTACCCACACGCGCATCAGCGGTATCGATCCGGGCCATAAACGCCTGTGGATCGGCGAAGAAGCGGTGATCTACCGTGACCTGATCCTGGCGTGGGGCGCGGAAACCGTGCGGGTGCCGATCGAAGGCGATGCCGCTGACGCCGTTTTCCCGATCAATGATCTTGAAGACTACGCACGCTTTCGCGCGGCCGCGGCCGGCAAACGTCGGGTGTTGCTGCTGGGTGCCGGTTTGATCGGCTGCGAATTCGCCAACGACCTGATTCTCGGTGGTTACGAGGTGCAACTGGTTGCACCGTGCGAACAGGTCATGCCGACCTTGCTGCACCCGGCAGCGGCCGCAGCAGTCCAGGCCGGCCTGGAAAGCCTGGGCGCGCGCTTCCACCTCGGGCCGGTGCTCAATCGCTTGCAGCGAGTGGCAGACGGCCTGGAAGCGCACCTGTCCGACGGCCAGGTCATCCCGTGCGATGTGGTGGTCTCGGCCATCGGTTTGCGTCCGCGCATCGACCTGGCGGCCGCTGCCGGGGTGCAGGTCAATCGCGGCGTGGTGGTCGACCGTCACCTGAAAACGTCTCACGCCAACATCTATGCCTTGGGCGACTGCGCCGAGGTCGATGGGCTGAATCTGTTGTACGTCATGCCCCTCATGAGTTGTGCGAGAGCGCTGGCCCAGACCCTCGCCGGAAACCCTACCGCGGTGAGTTATGGCCCGATGCCGATCACCGTGAAAACACCGGTCTGCCCATTGGTGGTTTCGCCGCCGCCACGGGGCGCGGAAGGCGTCTGGACGGTCGAAGGGCAGGGCGCGGACATCAAGGTGCTATGCCGCGACAGCGCCGGCCAATTGCTGGGCTATGCCCTGACAGGCGCGGCGGTGATGGAAAAACTCGCCCTGAACAAAGAGCTTCCGGCCTTGCTGGCGTAAATAGCGGTCGTTCTGTCGGAATCACCCCGCTTTTGCCCCCACAAAGGTCGCGGGGAGACTGGCGCCGCTCTAAAGCGCGTGCCATCCTCACTCCCGTCTGCCGCAGAGTAGAGCACCTGCGGCGCCTTAGGCGCTGTTCCAACGAGAACAGCACGGACATAACAACAAAAAACCGTCAAAGGGGCTTCACTAATGCGTAAACCAGAACTCGCCGCTGCAATTGCGGAAAAAGCAGACCTCACCAAAGAACAGGCCAACCGCGTCCTCAACGCCGTTCTCGAAGAAATCACCGGCGCTCTGCACCGCAAAGACAGCGTCACGCTGGTGGGCTTCGGCACCTTCCTGCAACGCCATCGCGGTGCCCGTACGGGCAAGAACCCGCAGACCGGTGAGCCAGTCAAAATCAAGGCCAGCAACACTGTTGCGTTCAAGCCAGGCAAGTCGTTGAAAGACAGCGTTAATCCATAATTGCGGCGAATTCCCTGAAAAACGGGGAGAACCGTATTGAAAAATGGGCACGCCGATTAAGTCGGGTGCCCATTTTTTGTTGAACGCAGAGATCCCTCTACCAGATGCTGAGTGGGACCTAGGCTCTATCAATTGAGCCGACCTTCTCCGTATCGACCACTTCTGCACCTACCAGATTTAGTTCTTTAAGTGCAGTGGCGGCGTGAGGCGAAAGAAATACGAATCCAAGTAAAGTAATTTCATCGATACTAAAAAAATCTGTGCTGACATTTTCTTTGATTGTCAGGCTGATGATATTTTTGATTTCGCCGCTCGCTCGAAAATTAATCTTCGACTGTGTCTGATCGATCACGTCCACAGGCTCCTTGTCTATTCGTTGCTGGCGCATGAAAAAATATGGGCGCTGTGCGACCGAAACGCCCTTCGGGTTGACGATCTCCAGTTCTGCGATCTCCCATCGGGAAGTCTTGAGGGTCTGGAAGGCTTTCAGGAAGCGCTCACTGACAATATGCCCCTCAAAGGCTGTGCAAAAGTCAAAGTCATAGCGCTTGTCCTTGGTAATCAGCACCAGCTTTTTCGGGAGGGGAGCGAGAGCTTCGTCGGGGCCCGCGTCGTGCCAGTCGGCATCCATCGCATCGTCATAGGCGCCAGGGCTGAACGACTCATGAATGACGCCATCAATGAAGGTGGGGCAGTTTTTGTCTTTCTTGAATGCAAGGGTATAGAACATGAAAGCCTCTTGTCAGCAAAGTCGACCGGTACTGGATTTGGTTCGTATTCTTCCTGAAACAGTCTTCTTGCGAAGGCTGCTTTGTAGTGATGAAACCTGTTGCTGTGCCTGTGCCTTGGTAATAAGTTTTGCGTTATAGCGTGCTTTGATCCTGCCCAGTTTTCTGTCCACCAGGTCCGAATAGTCCTTGTGTGAACCATTGTGGTAAACCGGTCTGCCAATGGCCGCGGCCTTTACTTGGCTATCGGGCATCAGCAGGCCGTTGGGGGCTGTGTCCCGTGTGCCGCCCAGACCAATGTTATCCAGAGCGGCTTGCTGTTCGATCCATCTAGGCTTCTATAGGCTGTACAAGATATTGTAAAACGAGGCTGGATTGTCTTTTATCAAGGATAAATCCTGGCCTATGGATATTTTTTCGAATAGTGATTTATTGATTGCCATTCGACGAGTGATTATTGCTTCCAACAGTTTGCTGAACAGCGTTTCATCATTGACGTGTTTTTTCAGTTTTAGAATTTCGCGAGGCTTGCTTTTCAAAATATAGAAGGAGTAATTCATCAAGATAATATTGGAGACAAACAGGTTTTCCGTTGATTGAAGGGGGTTGACCGTATCGATCAAAGCATTAAAGACCTGCTTTTTGTTTTGAGCGTATGCGTGCAAAAATACGTCGGGAAACATGAGTTCGCTGTGGTGATCATTAAGCCTGAAACGGTAATTTGTATCGTCGGGCTCGGTCAATAATGTGACGATGCTTGTTTGATAGCTTTTCAATGTGGTTAGCAACTCATGTTCTTTTCTGCTATCAAACTTGATCGCTTTGTAAACCAAGTCGATAACATCCAGAAAAGCTACTGGCCCCAAGGTGTCGGTAGCCATTACCAGCTGATTATCCTTGATGCTGAACCGACGATATGCTTCGTCGTCAATACTCAATTCGAAAAGCAGGAACCTGAGCATGTAGTTCCTGTGCTGTGCATCTGCGTCGAGAGGACTGTTCTTCAAGCTGATCAACTGAGTCAGATAGAAGAAAATAAAATAGTCTTTGTTTGTTCGTTGGCGGTTGTCGATTTCAAGCAGATAGCCAAAGCGGGACAGAACCAAGAGAAGGGCATAGCAGTCCGATTCCGTGAAACCGTTTTTCGACATGGATTTTTCGAAGGCGCTTATGGAAAATAAATCGTGCCAGCGGCTCACGAAGAAGGTCGAACCGTTGCGTTTTCTGGCGACGACAGACAGCAGTGAGGGCTCGTCTTCTTCGTAAAAAACAGCGTCCAGCTTCGTTGGACACGGCCGGATGTTCAGGAAATTTTCAAGCTTGTATGAAAGTAGATTGAATATGTCCATTTCTTAAGGTTTTCCACATGCTGTCATGATTTACCCGGACCGCTTTCTCACCTTTTGTATTCGGAACCAAACCCCCCTTTACCGCCTTGATAATTGCCCAGTGCGCGGTTTCGGCATCGCCCATCTTCTGGGCTTCGTTAGGCTGAACCCCCTGTGTAATGTGGCTTTTCAGGAAAGTCCATGCTCAGGCAATGCCTGAAAATTTTTATTCTGGCACTTAGCATTATCCTGCCGCATACAAATAAATTGCATCTTCTGAAATGTATATTATTTTTCTGTTTGGGTGTACCTGAACTGGAGTGATTAATAACTCGCGCAGATCGCCTGAAGTCACAGCACCATCAAGAAAACTCAAGAGATCGTTTCTTTCTGCCTTATACAGTTCGCCTTTGAAAATTATTTTTTTGCCTTTGTTAGCAATCAGCTTGTGCGCCACATAATAGTAGTCCGAAGTCATGTGAGGCTCCAGATCTCTAAGTGAGTTGAGTGCTTGAATGAAATCGCCTGAAAGTGTTGGCTGTAACATCAGTGAATAGATAGCTTCTCTGCTTTCATTCGGACCTAATTCAAATTTTTTAAGTTTTTCCAATCGATAGTTGTTTTTCATGCTAGTTCGGAACGTCATAGAAAATATGGCCATCCCCTCCATTGTTGTACCACTTGATATGAGGTGTGTCTCCAAAGCCGCCTTCTGGAGCCATGTGTTGCTCGTAGCCCTTAGAGTGATTTGCGGCACCATCGGAGCCATCACTTTGACACGGGCTATTGCCAAGAGGAAAAATCAGAAATGTATATTTCATTTAGAATCAAATCCAGAGGTATGTCCTCAATACTATAGGCTATCTCATCATAAGGAGCGGGTAATACATAGGAGAATCCGAAGTCATCATCGATAATTACTGAGCCATTAAATATCCGTTGACGCTTGGTAAGTTTTTTTATTTGTCCAAAAGACATTCCTGTAGAAAGTACACCTCTGTAAAGTCCTGGGTAATGTACATTGCAACCAATTGAGAATATTGTTCCATAAGAAAGGGTTGCTATAGTGATGGTGTCATCTACTATATAGCCCACTCTCGTTTCGCCGTCTGGTAGGTTATAGTTCTTCACCTTGATGCTATGTTTTCTATATAGCTCATCTATATAGTTGGAGATGTTTTCCTCTAATATGATGTTTGCTACGGAGTGCTTGGATTTGATATCTGCTGTGAAGTCAATCATATTTAAGCTCCACCATTCATAAGCGTGCCATTAACATAAACTGGAGAGTCAGCGCGAAGCATTCGCGCCGACCTGTTGGGCGGCCCGTGCTCCCGTGCTGAGTGCTGAGTGCTGAGTGCTGTGAGGTATGATGAGAGCTCTTGAGTTTCATACTAAGATAGGTTGGCGAGAGCACGACAGTCAGGACATACGCCATGTTCCGATGCTGCCCTCGCCACAGGGGATCTGCGCTTCTAGCCAAGCCTGCTACTTTTGCGGCGTTGGCTCATTCACTCCTCGTCCAAATCTTCCTCATCAATCAGCCCTTGAACAAACCGGCGGAAGTTCGAGCAGACCAGTTTCTCGGATTGGGCCTGATTCTCTTCAGGGCTTAAGTCGCTATCAAAGCTGTCAGTCGTGAAATAACTAACGGCCTCTGAATCAAGATTCAAGCAAAAGAAGTTGCCACCCCAGTCGTTCGCGAAAGGCAGGAGGTGTGCAGGAAGTACCTGTTTTTTCAGCATCAACTGATAGGTAGACAGCAGCGTGGAGTCGCCACCGGTAATCGGCTTGAACGCGGCCACTTCCAGTGGCTCGTCAAATTCTTCGCTGACCCAATAGGTCCGCTCCGGTTCGCCGCCGTTGTACTTGAGGTAATGGTTTCTAAAGGGCGTCGGTAGCTTCTTGCCAATGGCGGATTCCAGGTGATCCAGATCCGCTGTCGTAATGGCCGCTTCGTCATTTGAGAATGTGTTTTCAAGCATCGTTAATCTCCCGTCATGAGCAGCGGCCAGGTTTGGGTTTAGGAATCTTGTTAGCCAGCCAACCTTTTTTGGAGGCCGCAAGGACTGACTCAGTGCTCTCGTACTTAACCTTGAAGTGTTTTTCATATTGAGCGACCGAACCACCGTGCGGGAACGTAGCCTCATGCGCAGCTGTTTTGACAAGTTGAATCGTGGTTGTCCCTTCGCTCCACTTTTCTATTGCGTCATCTCTGGATCCGGAGCCGGAGTGACCACACTCGCCCAACTGGCCGTACGTTTGCGTTGTGTCAGAGCACGCAATGCTACTGCGTCAGGCTCGCCCTTTTTTGTGAATTTGACAGGTGCCAAAACATAGAGCATCACCTTTTCATCGTCGGGGATCGTCTCTTTTTCAGTTTTCGTATCCCAAGCTTTATCCACGGCCACGAAAGCATCCACTCCGGCTGGCCAAGCCAGGTCTGCATACACGGCATCGGAACGACGAATCAAGAAGCCTTCCGACAAGGGGCCATTATCGAACGTGTGGCGAGCGAGCAGGGACAGCAACTCGACCGGGAAAACCCAAGGACTGTGGGGGGGGAAACCTTGCTGTGGCAAAGGCCAGTCGCCAGGCAAGCATATGAATAATTCGGTATGAGGACTTTTGGCAAAAAGTCCGATGGTGAAGAGCAATTTGAACTTGTTTTTGCCATCGATGCAGCTAACACGCAGCTCCAGACCCTCTTCATTGGTGAAGGGGCTCAATTGGGCGGGTAAAACCCAGCCAGCGGTGTTGTGCACGAAAGTGACTATAGAACCGCCAAACTCCTCAGGTCGGCCTTCCATAATGTCCATGATACTAACCGCGCCCAATTTTCTTAATGTGGACGCAATCTCGGTAAATCCCCAGGTATTGGCGATGTCCAATGGCGAAGTATTCAGCCTGGTGTGCAGTCGATTGATGTTGGCATGGTGTTCTATAAGAAGATTGACGACGTCCTGATGCCCAAAGGTAATCGCGTCAATCAGCGGGGTGGTTATGCTGTTAGGCCACCCATCCACCAAAGCACCGGCCTCAAGAAACCATTGGCATGTTTGTAGATGTCCATTGCCAGCGGCTGCGGCAAGTGGCGTGCTATTGCCGGAACTGACGGCAGGCTGGTCCAGCGCAATACCTAAAAACACCAATAAGCGGCAAATTTCGGTTTGACCCTGTTCGGCAGCCATGTGCAGCAGGGTCTCATGCCCATCAAGGCCATACATGGGCAGGTGCAATAGAACAGAATTTCTCTCTAGGTGCTTTTTTAGTGAGGCTGCATTTCCCGACGCAATGTCTGCGTGAATGGCTAATAAAGTCGTGATGTTCTTTTCATAAATTTCTTCTGGGTTGTTCATTTAAAAAACACCTTTTGTCATTTGTGCACCCATTTTCTGTAATGCATTCTGGACACTGGCCAGCCCGCCGACGTCCGCTTTCTGTAGTACTTCATAGACTTTTTTGGCGCTGGCTATCGAGTGATTGCCTCCCCCATTTTGGGCCCAAGTGAAGTTGCGCGGATCGTTGTTTAGACCAATCTTGTGTTTGGCCAGAATCTTTTGCGAGTCGGTAATGTACTTTTGATTTTGAGCTTTCCAGCTTTTTGGAGCTTTTTCGCGGACGATATGATGGTAATGCGGCTTTACCATACCCTTAGGTGCAGGCCCCATGGCTCTCTTCTGTGAGGCGCTGAGTCGACAAACTTCCCACCCCCACGGATCCACCCACCCAATCGGATTCGGTGCGTATTGATAGAGGTTGAATCCACCCACCAACCCAATCGGATCCGGCGTAGTAAACCGCCCCACATCCGGATCATAAAACCTGAACGTATTGAAATGCAGCCCCGTCTCCCGGTCCAGGTACTGCCCCTGAAACCTCAGGTTCTGCTCTTCAATGTAATACGGCTCACGCACCTCTTCTAACGTGTTGCCCCACACCCGATAAGTCGCCTGCCAGACGTTGTGGCCGTCCGCTTCGGTGAGTTGTTCCGGCAGGCCGTTGAGGTCGTTGTGGTAGTAGCGGATTTTTTGCAGCGGGCCGGTGCCGTCGACGCGGGCCAGGGGTTCGTAGCCTTCGTCTTCGTAGAGGTAAAGGCTGGTCTGTTGATGGCGATGTTCCTGCAACAAGCGCAGGCCGTCCCAGGTGAAGCGGGTTTCTCCCAGTGGATAACCGTTGCTGTCGTGCCCGGTTTTTTCGATGCGCCGGCCCAGCGGGTCGTAGGTCATCCTGACCACGCTGCCGTTGTCATTGCGCACTTCAATCAACCGGCTTTCGGCGTCGTAACCGAAGCGTTGCAGGCCCCGTTTAGCGCTGCGCTTTTCGATCATCCGGCCAAACGCGTCGTAGCGGTAACGCTTGTCCTGGAAGGTCAGCAGTTTGTTGTGCACCACCAGCCCGGCGCCGGGTTGTGGGCCGTCCAGCAGGTTGGCGGCGGCGTCGTAGGCGAAGGTTTCGCGCTGGCCGTGCAGACTGTCCTGACTGGCGATGATGCGGCCGGTGGCGTCGTAGTGCAGCAGTTGCCGGTGTTGCGCGGCGGGTTGTTGGTCGATTTTGCTGATCAGGTTGTCGGCGGGGTCGTACTCGAAATGTTTCTGCACCGCTGCTGGCATCAGCGAGGGTTGGCTGGTGTGTCGGCGTTGGCGTGAGCGTAAACGGCCGTTGCGGTCGTATTCGCTGCGGGTGCTGATCTGGCCTTGGGTGCGCAGCACTTCGCGGTGCAGGCGATCACGCTCGAAGTCGCTGATGACCTGGCCGTCGAGGTTGATCTGGTGCAGGTGGCCGCTGCCGTAGTAGAGGCGATTGATCCAGCGGCCGTCGGGCAGTTGGGTCTGGATCAGGTTGCCGAGTTCGTCGTAGTGGTAGTGCAGGCTCCCGGCCGCGCTTTGTTCTTCGAGCAATTGGCCGAGGGCGTCGTAGGCGAAGCTCAGGGTTTGTGCGTTGCCATGGTGGTCGGTGAAGGTGACGGCGGTGAGCTGGTCCAATGGGTCGTAGGTGTAGTCGGTGCGGCCATCGTCGGTGACTTTGGCGATCAGCCGGCCGACAGCGTCGCGTTTCAGTCGATGAACGATGGGGGCCGGGGGCGTCTCGGGGACGATGGCCAAGCCGTTGCCGTAAGGCGCCGGAACAGCCGCCACCGTCGCGACGTTATCCAGCAGGTCATAGGTGTAGCGCTTGGCGCTGCCATCCAGATCCTGTTGTTCGGTCAGCCGATCGCCGGCATCCCAGGCAAACCGATAACTTTCGCCGTTCTCATTGATCAGCGCTTGCAGCCGCCCGTAGCTGTCGTACCCGAATTGCACCTGTCGGCCGTGGGCGTCGGTGCGCTGGCGCACCTGGCCGCGGCGGTTGTGTTGATAGAGCGTGGTGTGCCCGGCCGGGTCGGTATAACCGGTCAATTGGCCGCTGATGTCGTGCTGGTACTGCTCGGTGCGCCCGTCCGGCAATTGGCTGCTGAGCAGGCGCCCTTGGGCGTCGTAGCTGAACTGGGTGCGTTCGCCGAGGGCATCGATGATGGTTTGCAGATAGCCCCGGTTGGCGTAGCTGAACCGCGTCGGATAACCCGAGCAATCGATGTGCTCAACCAGTTGGCCGAAGGGGTTCCAGCGCAGCTTTTTGCTTTTGCCGGTGGCGTCGATGATCTCGACGACCTGGCCGTGGGTGTCGTAGCGGTAGCGGGTGATGTGGCCCAGCGGATCGGTTTCGACGATGCGGTTGCCGCGCTGATCGTAGCGATACTGCCAGCTGTTGCCAGCGGCGTCGGTTTCCACCAGCGGCAGGGCCCAGAGTTCAAGCCATAGGGTCGATTCGCTGCGGCCCAGCGGGTCGGTTTCGCCGCTCATGTTACCGGCGTCGTCGTAGCTGTATTGATACTGACCGCCCTGTGGGTCGGTAGCGCTGAGCAACTGGCGCTCGTCGTTCCATTCGAACTGCCAGGTCTGGCCGAGGTTGTCGGTGTATTCGGTGATCTGGTGCTGGCTGTTCCAGCGCCGCGTGCTGACGCGCTGCAAGCCATCGGTGATGCGCGTGACACCGACGCCGAGGTCATAGTCGAACTGGTAGGCATCGCCTTCATCGGTCCAGTGCCGGACCACGCGCCATTCCAGGTCTTCAATCAGCGCCCATTCATAGAAGCAGCGCAGCCCGGTGGGCAACTGGTGCTCGACCATCCGCCGTCCGGCGTCGTAGCTGAAGCGCCGTTGTATCTGGTCGGTGGCGTCGCGCACTTCGGCCAGATCGCCCGCTGCGTCGTAGCCATAGCTGGCGAGTACTTCGCGGTGCTGGTCGGGGTACAGGCGTTCAACTCGAGCCACGCGGTCGCGTTCGCGAATCAGCTCGACCTGCACCAGATCAAAGGTGTCCCGCAGTCGTACCAAGCGTCCGGTTTCGTCATAGTCGAGGTAGATGCGGTTGTCGTTGCGGTCGCCGAGCTGACTCAATCGCAGCAGCGCTGCATTCCCCGGTGCCGGATCGAACAAGCGATACATGCCGTCATCGCTTTCAATCAACAACTGCCCATTAAGATGGCGCCGAACACTAAGCCCTTCCCCCGCACTGAACACCGCGCCGCCCAGGGGGATCGACCCCATGTCGATGCGCCGGCCCTGTTCATCGGTGTAGACCAGCGTTTCGCCACCCTCCGAGTGAGGCAGGATTTCAACCCGCACCTCATAGGACACACTCCAACCCGCCCCAAACAACCCGTCGCGACGTTCGTCACGGCTGTTGTAGAAGCGCTGCCAATCCATCGGCAAGATGCCAGGCAACACGAAATCCAGCTCTTCGTCACCGCCCAGCACCTTGGCCCCGGTCGCCGCGTGCACCGGGTTCGACGAGCCCATGGCGGCATTGGCCATGGCGCCCATCGCGCTGCTGACGGCCATCGACGTCGCGCCACCGATCAGCATGCACGGCAATTTGCTGAAGAACTTGCCCTTGCCGCCCTTGAGCATCAGCAACGCGGTGACCGCCAGCCCCACGCCCGGGGTCTTGCCGCTGCGGATCTCACGCACCACCACCGAACCGCCACCGATGGTCACGTTGGAGGAGATCAACCCGGACGACACGACCTTGGCATCGCAGGTGCTGCGATCGCCGCTGCGCACGGCGGGCTGGCCGTTGATGGTGACCTTGTCCGAGCCCTCGGCCATAAACTGCGGCGGCATCGGCGGATGCTTCATGCAGACGAGCAGGTCCAGCGGCTTGGGCACCGCGCCTGGCGCCGGGGTGGCGACGGTGGGGCGCCACATCTGGGAGAAGAAGCTCTCGGCCATGTCCAGGTAGCTGGCTTCTGCTTCGGGCTCGGGTATTGCCAGCTCGGTGCCGGCCGGCGCGACATGGGACGGGATCGCTCCGGCAGCGCGGGCGGCGGGAATGTTGTTGGTGAGGGTGTTGGTGGAACCGGTGAGAATGTTCGCCTGCACCGTGGGCGGAAACAGCGAATTACTGAAACTCTCGCATAAATTGCTCAGGCCCTTATCGGCCCCGGTCTTGCTCATGGCAAGGCCGACGATCGTGCCCACCACCAGGCCGAGCACGAAGCACCCCAACCCGCCAGTGACGACGGTGATGCCAGTGGCCGCGACCACGGCGGCAGTGGCCAGCGCGGTAATCGCGATGTTGGCTGCCACCTCGAGCACGCCGCCGAGGATATCGGCCATCATCGAGGTGTGATCGAGTGCATCGCCCAGTCGGGCAGCCCAGAGCGCGTCAGACATGCAGGGTGCTCATCAGGCCGGAACGTCGAACAACAGCGAACTCTTGATGGTCGCCCAATGCGCGGCTTCGGCATCGCCAAGTTTCTCGGCCTTCACGTAGCTCAGGGCGAGCATTTTGCGGGTGCCGGGCAACACCAGTGCCAACTGGTATTGGAAGACTTTGTCGTTGCCCTTGTTGAACTGGCTGCGCAACTCGATGCCTTCGACTTCCTGGCTGGCGCCCAGACGCACGGCGACGCCCGGTTGAAAACGCAAGTCTTGCACTTGTTTTTCCAGACGCTTGAGCTGGTCGTCGAAGTTGCTTTGCAGGGTTTCGCCCTCGGCCAGCAAGCTGCGGCTGACAATCAGCGAAGTGCCCAGTTCAGGGAACTTGAGGATGTTGATCGACGCGTCTTGCAGTTCGCCTGCCGGCAGTTGGAACTGGAATTCATTGATTCGGTAAGTCATGGAACACAGATCTCGTGATTAGCCCTTGGGCTTGGGAAACGCGGCATTGATGTTGGCGTCGATGCTGGCCTTGACGCCTTGGCCATCAGGCGTGGCGCCAGCGCCGCCGCCGTTGTTCAGGTGCAGCACGCCGCCGGTGTTGAACTCGGCATCACCGCTGGCATAGAAGCTGATTTGCACGCCGGTCAGGTTGATCTGGCCGCTGGCATTGAGCTCCAGGATGCTTTCACCACAGACCAGCCGCAGGTTCTCGCCCACTTCAATGACGTAGCTCTGGCTGATGCTGTCGGTCTTGCGCTGGCCCACCGAAAGAATGTCTTCCTGTTTGACGATACGCAGGCGGTTGTTGCCAATGGTCACCGTCTCGTTATGCCCAATGCTCTTGTTGCGGTCGTGACCTACCGAGTGGCTTTCATCCACCTCGACCACGATGTCCTGATTGCGCTCGGCATGGATGTACAGCTGCTCGGCGCCTTTCTTGTCTTCCATGCGGATTTCGTTGAAATTCGCCGGTGTGCCGCCCTTGCTCGAACGGCTTTTCATGCCGCTTTGGGTGGCGTTTTCCGGCAAGTCGTAGGGCACGGTTTGTTCGGCGTTGTAGACGCGGCCAGTGATGATCGGCCGGTCCGGGTCGCCTTCGAGGAAGCTGACGATCACTTCCTGGCCGATCCGCGGGATCTGCATCGAGCCCCAGTTTTTACCGGCCCAGGATTGCGACACGCGAATCCAGCACGAACTGTTTTCGTTGGACTGGTCGTGACGGTCCCAATAGAAATGCACCTTCACCCGGCCGAACTGGTCGGTCCAGATTTCCTCGCCCTTGGGGCCAACCACCAGTGCGGTCTGCGGGCCTTTGACGATAGGCCGGTGGGTGTTGGGCAGGGGACGGTAGCTTTGTTGCGCGTCGATGCAGGTCAGGCTGCTTTCGAACTGCGCCGAAGCGCCAGCGCCGCCGCTTTCCCCGCTTTCCTGGGAGACGTAGTAACGGGCGCCGGCGATCAGGTATTCGCGGTTCTGGTCCTGGCGGCTGAAACCCGTGAGGCTGAACAAATGACCTGACCCCAGGCCCCGGGCGTTGCCGGCGAACTCGACCTGTTCGTGCAGGGTCTGCAAGGCTTCGATGCGGGTGCGGGCGTAATGTTCGCCGTCTGCGCTTTGCACATAGGTGCCGGGATAGTCGTACAGCGGATAGTCGCCGGCGGTGTGCGGACGAGGCATGGCCGAGCGCACGTCAATTCGCGCGCTGGGGCGCTGGAAGTCATAGTCGTTGAGTTCCAGCGAGCCCGGCTGGACTTCCTGGGCCAGGCGCCAGTCGTGAATGTGATCGCGTTCGCGCTGCTGTTCATTCTTGGGGTAGTAGGGCACCGAAGCGTAGCCGGGCACGTTGGTATGGGCGCCATAGGCATCGGCCAGCACCAGCACATGACGACCCTGTTCATGGCGGAAGAAGTAGTAGATCCCTTCCTGCTCCATCAGGCGGCTGACGAAATCAAAGCTGGTTTCGCGATACTGCACGCAGTATTCCCACTCGCGATAGGGCCGGCTCAGGGCGTCTTCGAAGTCGGAAAAACCCAGGTCGCGAAAAACCTGCTTGATGATCTGCGGGATGGTCAGGTTCTGGAAAATCCGGCAATCGGAGGTGCGGGTCAGCAGCCAAAGCCAAGGCCGCAGTGTGACCTGGTAGCTGGCGAACTGACCCTGGTCGACGTTCTGGCTGCAACGGGCAACGATGCCATGGAAATAGCGCTCGCCACCGCCGTCCAGTTGCAGGCTCAGGCACATGGGTTTGCCCAGCAACTGGTTGAGGTCGATGGCGTTGTCCAGCGAGTGCAGTTGCAGCTCATAGTTGAACAGCCGCCCCAGCTCTTCGCCGCCGCCCATGTCCTTGAGCAACAGCACATCCGGCCCCAGGGGGCTGGTGATTTTTGCCAGGCGTGAGAGTTGCTTGAATAGCATTGGTTATCCCGTAAACGTTTCGTTGCTTTCTTACTGCCGGAACCGGATCCATTGTGGGAGCGAGCCTGCTCGCGATGGCGGACTGACATCCAACATCGATGCTGAATGTCATGGCCTCATCGCGAGCAGGCTCGCTCCCACATTGACCGTGTTCCAGGCCGGTCAGGCCGCGTCGCTGAAGTCGTAGTGCAATTCGTTATCCCGGGCGCTGATCCGCACGCCTGCCAGCGCTTTGCCTTCGAGCATGCGGGTGAGGAATTCGCGGCTCATGTCCGGCAACAGACTGTTGGTCAGGATGGTGTCGATCATCCGCCCACCGCTTTCGGTTTCGGTGCAGCGGGAGACGATCAGGTCGATCACCGCGTCGTCGTAATCGAAGGCCACTTTGTGGGTGTTCTCCACGCGCTTTTTGATGCGGTTGAGTTGCAGGCGGGTAATGGCCTTGAGCATCTCGTCGCTGAGCGGGTAGTACGGAATGGTCACCAAGCGGCCCAGCAATGCCGGCGGGAAAATCTCCAGCAGCGGCTGGCGCAGGGCCTTGGCGATCTCTTCGGGCTCGGGCACGTTTTGCGGGTCTTTGCAGACCTGGGCAATCAGCTCGGTGCCAGCGTTGGTGGTCAGCAGGATCAAGGTGTTCTTGAAGTCGATCACCCGGCCTTCGCCGTCCTCCATCACGCCTTTGTCGAAGACCTGGAAGAAGATCTCATGCACGTCCGGGTGGGCTTTTTCCACCTCGTCCAGCAGCACCACGCTGTAGGGTTTGCGCCGCACGGCTTCGGTCAGCACGCCGCCTTCGCCATAGCCAACGTAGCCCGGTGGCGCGCCCTTGAGGGTGGACACGGTGTGGGCTTCCTGGAATTCGCTCATGTTGATGGTGATGACGTTCTGCTCGCCGCCATACATGGCTTCGGCCAGCGCCAGGGCGGTTTCGGTCTTGCCCACGCCGGAAGTGCCGGCGAGCATGAACACGCCAATCGGCTTGCTCGGGTTGTCGAGGCCGGCGCGGGAGGTTTGGATGCGTTTGGCGATCATCTGCAGGGCGTGATCCTGGCCGATGATGCGTTTCTTCAGGTGCTGGTCGAGGTTGAGCACGGTTTCCAGTTCGTTACGGGCCATGCGACCCACCGGAATACCCGTCCAGTCGGCAACCACCGAGGCCACGGCCTGGTAATCGACCGTCGGCAGAATCAGCGGGGTTTCGCCTTGCAGGGCACTGAGGCGCTGTTGCAGGTCCACCAGTTTCTCGCGCAGGGCGTGGCTGTCGTCACTGCCGACATCGCTGTCTACCACGCCGACGCTTTCGCGCAGGGTGGCGCGGGTGGCGAGCAGTTCGTCCACCAGGGTTTTCTCTTCGACCCAGCGGCTTTCCAGTTCGGCCAGGCGCTCGCGCTCGGCGGCCAGCAGGTTTTCGCTGTTGCTCTGGCGGGCGCCGATGACGATGCCGATGGCGTGCTCGCGGGCGATGATTTGCAGTTCGGTTTCCAGCGCCTCGATGCGACGACGGCTGTCGTCCACTTCGGCCGGCACGGCGTGCAGGCTGATGGCGACCCGGGCGCAAGCGGTGTCCAGCAGGCTCACGGATTTGTCCGGCAACTGGCGCGCCGGGATATAGCGATGGGACAGCTTGACCGAGGCTTCCAGGGCTTCGTCAAGGATCTGCACCTTATGGTGTTTTTCCATGGTCGAGGCCACGCCGCGCATCATCAACAGCGCCTTGTCTTCGGACGGCTCGGCGACTTGCACCACCTGGAAGCGACGGGTCAGGGCCGGGTCTTTTTCGATGTGCTTCTTGTACTCGGCCCAGGTCGTGGCGGCCACGGTACGCAGGGTACCCCGGGCCAAAGCCGGTTTAAGCAGGTTGGCCGCGTCCCCGGTGCCGGCGGCGCCACCGGCACCGACCAGCGTGTGGGCTTCGTCGATAAACAGGATGATCGGTTTTGGCGAGGCCTGGACGTCTTCGATGACCTGGCGCAGGCGCTGTTCGAATTCACCTTTCATGCTCGCGCCGGCCTGCAACAGGCCGACGTCGAGGCTGCGCAGCTCCACATCCTTGAGCGCCGGTGGCACGTCACCGGCGACGATGCGCAGGGCAAAACCTTCGACCACGGCGGTTTTACCGACGCCGGCTTCACCGGTCAGGATCGGGTTGTTCTGCCGACGGCGCATGAGGATGTCCACCAGTTGGCGGATCTCTTCGTCACGCCCGACAATCGGGTCAAGCTTGCCACTGCGGGCCTGCTCGGTGAGGTCGACGGTAAAGCGCTTGAGCGCTTCCTGCTTGCCCATGGCGCTGGGGGCCATGGCGCCGCTGGCTTCACCAGGCACGCTGCCGGCGTTGAAACCATCGCTGGCGCTGAGTGCATTTTCCGGCGAGTCACCGACGTATTCGTCAAAACGCTCGCTCAGGGCCTCGGCCTTGATCTTGTCAAACTCTGCCGACAGCCCCAGTAGCCCATGGCGCAGGCTCGGCGTCTTGAGGATGCCGAGCACCAGGTAACCGGTACGCACTTGGCTTTCGCCAAACATCAGGCTGCCGTAGACCCAGCCACGTTCCACGGCTTCTTCCACATGGGAGGACAAGTCAGTGATTGAAGTCGAGCCGCGTGGCAAACGGTCCAGGGCGTCGGTCAGGTCCCGGGCCAGGCGCGCCGGCTCGATATTGAACTGGCGGATGAGGCGGTGCAGGTCCGAGTCCTGCAATTGCAGCAACTGATGAAACCAGTGGGCCAGTTCCACATAAGGGTTACCGCGCAACTTGCAGAACACGGTGGCGGCTTCGATGGCTTTGTAGGCCACGCTGTTGAGTTTGCCGAACAACGCGGCGCGACTGATTTCACCCATGCTCTTGGTTCCTTGAGGTTTGCGAGGTGTTGGCCTGCTCGGCGTAATGCCGGGCCAGTATTAAGTCCTTGGCATCTTTTTCGGGCTTGCCCAGCCAGGTATTGAAACCCAGGCGGAACTGGCGATTGAGTTGCAGCGCCGGTACTTCGGGCTGTTTCAGAACCAGGTTCAGGTCCCAGTCCAGTTCATGGCCCAGGTATTCGGCCACCCAGGCCACCAGCTCATTGAAGGGTTGGCTACCGGGCAGCATGCTCATGTAGTCATCCAGCTTGAGTGGCCCCAGGCGAATGCGGAATTTGTGCTGGCGATCCCAGACGTAACGGCCCAGGCAAAAATCCACGCCCAATCGATGGGCGCTGATGCCAACGCGGCTGCGTTCCGGCAGTTCCAGCCATTGGCCGACGTACTCTTCGATCTCCACCGGCAGGCCGAAGTATTCGCTGAGAATGGCCTTCAAACCGTCCGGGTAGCGGGTTTGTGCCGACAGATGACCGCTGTAGTGCAACTTCGCCGTATCGGGAATCAGCCCTTGCTTGAGCAGGCTCGGCATGCCCCGGCCGCTCAGTGCTGCCAGGCGTGCCGACCAGTAGTCATCGTCCGGGCGGTCATGGCTGACCGTCGGCCGCGCTTCGGCCCAGGCCCGATAAAACAGGCTCAGCAGCCGGTGATGGAACACATCCAGGAAGCGTTTACTGGTGCTGTCGGCGTTGTTGCGCTGGCGTTCGCGCACATATTCGGTGAGGTGCAGCGGCAATGGGCCGTTGGGGCCGCCGAGGCCGAAAAAGAACTGCTCCAGACGCGCCGGCGAACCGTCGACGCCCGGCTGTACCGAGGCCAGGGTCGCCGGGGCGAAGGTGCAATCGGCCTGTTGCCCAAGGCGCAGCGGATCATCGGCCAGGCGCAACGAATGGCCCAGGCGCGGCAGTTCAGGCGATTCGCACTCGATACGCCGCAACGCCTGGAAGAAGTCGTATTCCCAGGGCTCCTGATGCATCGCGTCCAGAGTATTCACAGGGTCGGACGGCGTCCTGGCTTGGCTTTCCATCGCATGATCTCGCCGCGTTCGGTGGTACGGATCACCGTCTCGGTAAAACTGTTGATCGACACGTAGCGTGCCAGGAAGCGTTCGAACACTGCACCGAGCAAGAAGACCCCAGTGCCGCGAAACGCGTTTTCATCGAATTCCAGAGTGATCTCCAGGCCACGACCAAACACGATCGGGCCGGGCATCGGCAGGCGTCGGGTGCAGGCCTTGCTGCTGACTTCGCGCAGGCCTTCGATCTGCAATTGCAACGCCGCATCGTTGCTGTCGCCGTACAGGCGCAGCAGTTCGCGCAGGGCGGCGGCGCCCTGGCCTTGCTCGCTGAGGGATAAATAATTCAGCGACAGCTGGCTGATCAACCGCCACGCCTTGGCGTCATGGGCATGGCTGGCGCGTGGGCGACTTGGGCCTGCCACGCAGCGCACCGCCGCGACAGGTGCGCTGTCGGCCAGGGTGAAGTCGGTCTTGCTATTACCCACGCTCATGAACAGCGGCAGGTCGCGGTTGGTGCACAACGCTGTTACGCCCAGTTGGCGCAGGTCGTGGCGATAAGGCGCCTGCTGGCTGTCCACCAGGCTGACGAAGGTTTCGCTGCCGATGTACGTCGAGCGCGGGCCGTTGCGCCGCTGGCCGCTGGACAGCACGCGGGGTTCGCGTCGCACCGTGTACCAGGCCTGATCGCGGCCGTAGCGAGATGGATCGCGCACCGCATAGAACGGCAAAAAAGGCTGCTCCGACCCGGTGCCGTGGCCGGTAAGGGTGGTCAGGGAATGAATCTCGAAATCCATCGGCCGGGTGCGGTCGGCGATCACATGGTGTTCATTGACCCGTTCCGACAAGTGAATGCGATCCAGGCGCTTGGGAAACAGGTTGATGGCCGGGGTGCAGAATGGCAGGAACTGCGCGGCTCCGACGCTACCTTCCAGGCTCGGGTCGTGACGGTCGAACAGCACGATCAATTCCAGTTCCTGTCCGTCGCAACGTTTGACCGCCCGGCTCAACTGGGTGAAGTCGACAAACAGAAAGCGGTGGGGCAGGGCGAAGTATTCCTGCAACAGGCGATAGCCCTGGAAGGCCCGCGAGACCACCGGCAGCGCGGCGTCGGTATCGTCGAATCCCTGGGAGCGCAGTGCGTCCTGCGGCAGGCGTTCCACCCAATCACCGCCGGGCTGACGGGCGAACACGGCGCAGACATTGCCCAGCAGCTGTTCGTAAAGGCGGAAGGGCTGCTCGTCTGCTCCATTGAGGTACAGCGGCAGGTTGTCCAGGGCCAGACTGTTGAACGGTAGTTCGGCGCCGGTGCGCAGGGTCAGGCGCAGGCCGGCCTTGGCCTTGGGTTCGCTGGCGGCCAAGCGCCCGAGCATGGCGGACGGGTTGCCGAAGTACTCGGCCTGGCTGACCTGCAACGGCCACAACGTCACCGCGTGGGCGGTGCGGTACTCGCAGCAGGTTTGGGTTTCGCGGCCCAGGGCGGCGCGCAGGACCGTGTCCCGAGGCAGCGGGAAGCCGCTGCTCAGCGAGCCTTCATCAGGGTCGGCCTGCAATTGCACCACGGTCATCGACGGTGTCGGCGCCAGGTAATGGGGGTACGCGATTTCCAGCAGGTTATGAGTAAAGGTCGGGTATTCGGCATCGAGCTTGAGCTGTACCCGCGCCGTCAGATAAGCAAAACCTTCCAGCAAGCGTTCGACGTACGGGTCGGCGCAGTCCATGCCGGACAACGTCAGCCGACTGGCGATTTTCGGGTATTCCTGGGCGAACTCCGCCGCGCTTTCGCGCACGTGGTGCAATTCCTGGTTGTACAGTTCCAGCAGGCGCGGGTTCATGAGCGTCTCCGCTGATCGGCGTTGATCACTCGCACATGGCCGGATTCCAGGTCCAGGTCGGTCTGTAGCATCAGGCGCAGCGGCACTGGCTGCGCCCAAAGGTCGCCTTCGATCTCGAAACTCAGGGCGTTGTGGTTCATTTCGGCGGATGCCCGGGCTCGCACGCGCAAGGTGTTACGCAGAATCCGCGGTTCGAACGTAGCGATGGCCTGGTGGATCAGGGCTTCAAGCGCGGCGATATCGACGTTCGACGCACTGTTGCCGGCCAGCGCCGGCAACCCGAAGTTGACCACCGACGTGCCGGCTGGGGTGTGCAACGTCGCATCGGCGCCGAGCAATGAAGTGGTGTTGAGCAACCACGCCAAGTCACGCAGCACCGAGGCTTTCAGTTGGGTCAGGGATAGCACGCGCTTGTCGGCGCTTTCCTTTGGGTTGCTCGGGTCGTCATCGGTCAACCGGTCCAGCAGGGACGGTTGCAGACGATCGCGGGTGGCGATTTCGGTTACCACGAGAAATGCGCCACGAAACTTTTCTGGTCCATGACGCCGGTCATACAGCCAGCACTATGGGCGACCTTCGACACTTCCATGGGCTGGTCTTTGATTTGGCGGATGGCCTGATACCGAGCGTCACAATCACGGCTCGGAGGGGGCTCAGGCGTGGAGTGCTCCACGATAATGATTTGGGCGTTGTTGAAGGTCTCGACCCGTGGCTGACCTTTTCGGTCGACACTCAGAAAACAAGGCCACGGCATGTCCAGTTTCAAGAGGCTTTGGTCCTGTTTGCGCAAGGCGCATTGTTGATCGTGGTTTTCCAGGGTCAGTGTTTGTCCGGCGACAATTACCTGATTGCCGGGTGCAGCAGATTGTTGCTGTTGCGCCCAGGCATTCAGGCTTAACAGCAGGCAGCCTGACAGCAGCACCAACGGGGTTCGTTTGATCATTTCAACCTCAACCCGACCTGACTTTAGCGATGCGCAGGGGCGTAAACGATCGCATGTGAGGTCGGTTACCAAATGAAAAGACCTGTGTAATCTTTCTGATCGCCGGCACCCCGCAGGCAACTGGCACTGCGCGCGACCACCGAAGGTTCGAGCTGGCCTTTGACCTGGCGTACGGCGCGGTACTCGGACCGGCATTCGCGACTGTTTGCAGGATCAACGCTCACGTGCAGCACGATCACGATCGGTACGTTGTTGAAGGATTCGACGTGAGGTTTGCCCTGTCGGTCGACAGCAAATTGGCAAGGCCATGGCATCTCGAGGGGCAGCACGCTCTGGTCCGGTTTACGCAACACGCATTGCTGCTGATCGTTCCCCAGTGTCAGTCGTTGTTCGCCCAGAGTGACGACCTGGTCCTCGGAAGCAGGGGCAGTCTGTTGGCCGGCGCACGCCCACAGGCTCGACAATACGCAGCACAGAGCCATCAGGTTTCGGCTGGATCTGATCATGTCAGCTCCCAGAACCAGATGGCTTTGGATCGGTAGGCAGGGTCGTTGTAGCGGCCAATGGTCAAGCCGCGATTCCACAGGTCGATATGATCGCCGGTGCGACTATCCGGTGACTCTCCTACCTGCTGAAAACAATCCTTGAAGAAGATGAGCCCGGTCTTGTCTTGCAACTTGCGGCGTTCTTCGGCACTGCCACCGAGGATCTGTGGCCGCCCCAGATGATGCTTCCACAACCAGTTCGCCAGTGATTCGGCACCCCTGGCGTGCTCGTGTGCACATTTGGGTTCGGTATAGGTGGATTTGTTGACCTTGATGGTCAGCTCTGCATTGAGCGTCATGCTCATGCGGATAGCACACTGGTTTGCCCAAGGCCCTTCACAGGGCTTTGCGTCAGGGTACTTAACTAGCAGATCGGAATATGCTTTCCACAAATTAATAAACGAAGGTTTGGCCATGACTCAGACACCGGAGGGAAAAGGATTGGATTCGAGCAAGCACCAAAACACCCCCGGCGCATAACACCGGGGGCATCTTCGATTACACCTTGACGTTCTGGCGGATGTTCCAGCCGAACTTGACCGGCCCGCCTTCCTTGGTGCCGTCGGCTTTTTGCGGCTGGTAGTCCACCAGCACCTTGGCGAAGTTCAGGGTGAGGTTTTCGGTCAGGCGATCATCGCTACCCGAGCCGCCAGTGCTCAGGGACGTGACCAGCACTTCTTCCAGGTTGATGATCATGTACTCGACCTGGCTTTCGCCGCCGGCCTTGCGCACGGTCAGCTTGACCTTGTCGATGTGCTTGCCGCTGGCGCAGTGCATCATCAGGTTCGGTGAGGCTTTGTCGACGTACTTGGTCAGCGACAGGTCCTGGATGTTCACCTTGCCTGCACCACCACCGCTGCCCACGTGCATGTTGCCGGACTGAGACATGCCCCAGCTCCAGTTCAAGACGTCGATTTCGTCCTTGTGGGCCTTGTCCATGGACTCGCCCTTGATGTCGCCGATCTTGATGAAAATATCAACAGCCATGTTTTCTCCCTGTGTGGTCTCTACCACATTGTTTGGTTAACGCCGACCTTGCGAAATCTGTTCAGCTGAAGGGGATTCAAGGTGATCTCCAACCTAATGAAGACCCCTGTGGGAGCGAGCCTGCTCGCGATGGCGGAGTGTCAGGCAACACTGGCAGCGACTGATCCACCGCTATCGCGAGCAGGCTCGCTCCCACATTTTTACCGTGTACCGTTCAGCAGGTTTTTATGCGCCTTTGGCCGAAGGCAGCTTGGATACCAGGCGCAGCGACACGGTCAGACCTTCGAGCTGATAGTGCGGGCGCAGGTAGAACCTGGAGTTGTAGTACCCCGGGTTGCCTTCCACGTCCTCGACGATCACTTCGGCCGCAGCCAATGGGTGCTGGGCCTTGGTGGTTTCGGTGGAGTGCGCCGGGTCACCGTCGACGTAGTTGAGGATCCAGTCCTGCAACCAGCGCTGCATTTCGTCCTTCTCTTTGAAGGAGCCGATCTTGTCGCGCACGATGCACTTCAGGTAATGGGCGAAGCGGCAGGTGGCGAACAGGTACGGCAGGCGCGCGGCCAGGTTGGCGTTGGCGGTGGCGTCCGGATCGTCGTACTCGGCCGGTTTCTGCAACGACTGGGCGCCGATGAACGCGGCGAAGTCAGTGTTTTTCTTGTGCAGCAGCGGCATGAAACCGTTCTTTGCCAGTTCCGCTTCACGGCGGTCGCTGATGGCGATTTCGGTCGGGCATTTCATGTCCACGCCACCATCGTCAGTCGGGAAGGTGTGCGCCGGCAAGTTTTCCACTTCACCGCCAGACTCCACGCCACGGATGCGCGAGCACCAGCCGAAGTGTTTGAACGAGCGGTTGATGTTCACCGCCATTGCGTAAGCGGCGTTGGCCCAGGTGTACTTGGAGCTGTCGGCACCGTCGGTGTTTTCTTCGAAGGCGAAGGCTTCCACCGGATCGGTCTTGGCGCCATACGGCAGACGCGCGAGGAAGCGCGGCATGGTCAGGCCGATGTAGCGCGAGTCTTCCGATTCGCGCAGCGAGCGCCAGCCGGCGTATTCCGGGGTGGTGAAGATTTTGGTCAGATCGCGCGGGTTCGACAGTTCCTGCCACGAGCCCATGCCCATCACGGTCGGCGATGCGGCTGCGATGAACGGCGAGTGCATGGCGGCGCAGACTTTCGACAGTTCGCCCAGCAGTTCCACGTCCGGAGGCGACTGGTCGAAGTAGTAATCGCCCACCAGGCAACCGTAAGGTTCGCCGCCGAACTGGCCGTATTCTTCTTCGTACATCTTCTTGAAGATCGGGCTCTGGTCCCACGCGGTGCCCTTGAATTTCTTCAGGGTCTTGTGCAGGTCGGTCTTGGAGATGTTGAGCACGCGAATCTTCAGTTGCTCATCGCTCTCGGTGTTGTTGACCAGGTAATGCAGGCCACGCCAAGCGCTTTCCAGTTGCTGGAAATCGGGGTGGTGGATGACCTGGTTGACCTGGGCGGTGAGCTTGGCGTCGATAGCGGCGATGATTGATTCGATCGACTTGATGGCGTCGTTGGACACCAGGTCGGTCTGCGCCAGGGCCTGTTCGGCCAAGGTGCGCACGGCGGTCTCGACGGCTTCGCGAGCGCGATCGGTCTTGGGTTTGAATTCTTGCAGCAGCAGGGAGGCGAACTCGCTGGCTTCTTCGGTGGTGCCCAGTGTCTGAGCGTCTGCACGTACTGAATCGGTCATGATCATTCGTCCTGATTAAGCCTGAGGCTCGGCTGGCTTCGGCGCACTGGCAAGCGCCTGGAGCAGCGCCGGATCCTTGATGGCCTTCATGATGATTTCTTCGGCACCGGTCTTGCCGTCCATGTAGGTCAGCAGGTTGGCCAGTTGGGTGCGCGCTTCGAGCAGCTTGTTCAGCGAGTCGACCTTGCGCGCCACGGCGGCCGGGCTGAAGTCGTCCATGCTTTCAAAGGTGATGTCCAGGCTCAGGTTGCCTTCGCCGGTCAGCTCGTTGGGCACGTGGAACGCGACGCGTGGCTGCATGGCCTTGAGGCGCGAGTCGAAGTTGTCGACATCCACTTCAAGAAACTTGCGATCGGCCACAGGCGCCAGAGGCTCGGCGGGCTTGCCGGCGAGGTCCGCCATGACGCCCATGACGAAGGGCAACTGGACCTTTTTCTCGGCGCCGTAGAGCTCGACGTCGTACTCGATCTGCACTCGAGGCGCGCGGTTGCGCGCGATGAATTTCTGAGAACTTTGCTTCGCCACGTTGCTGCTCCTGGTCGCTCAAGCGACGGTGTTGGCGTCATCGGTGGTACCGGTGACGTGACTGCGTGATCCGTTCGCTTTTATTCGCTGTCTGGTCCGCGCAGGTTTTCAAATTGGCTCATGCCGTCGGGAATCAGGTTGCGCACGATGGCCGCAAAGTCGGCGTGCACCAGATTCTTCGCCCGGTTCAACAGCACCGGCAGCGGGCTGGAGGGTTCATGACGGGTGTAGTACGCAAGAATCCGGTCCAGACTGCGCAGCACGTCGTCGCGGTTGTTGATTTCGCCAGTGCTGCGCGGTGTGCTCGGCGCGGTGGGGTGTTCAACCGACGCGGCACTGTCGTCGCTGATGGAATCGGACAGGGGAGTGTCGCCGCTCTGCGGGGCGAACTGGCCGAGAATCTGCAGGGCCATTTTTAGCGGTTGCTTCAACGGGCCAAGGTCAACGCCCTGGGCGGAACCGATTTGTTCGCTGATCTGTTGCTCGATGGCCTCGGCGACGCTACGGGCCTCGTGCAAAGCGGCGCGGGTGATTTCCAACTGTTCGGGATCGCTGTCGAGGAACGCCCCGGCGAGCTGCTCGGCGCCGAGGTTTTCGTCAGGGAAGCTTTGCAGGCCGCTGGCATTGGCGGCGGCGCGCAGGCTGACAGCGCCAAAGGTTCGCGAACGGGCCAGGATGCTTTCGCGTAGCAGGCGAATGGTGGCATCGGACGTCAGGCCGGCGAGGGCATTGATGCGCACGGTGGGGTCGTTGTTGTCTTCGGCATCCAGGCGCGGATGCAGGTCGGCCCAGTATTGCTTGAGCAATTCGCTGATCAGTGTCAGGACGCGGGCCAGGCCGGTGACGCCTTCGAGGGCAAGGGAACTTTGCAAAAGGAAATGGGTGATACGCAGGTCTTTGCTGCGTTGCAACAAATCCAGACTTTGCTGCTGGATGCTGCGCCATTCAGGGGGGGCGGCAGGCAATATCGAATCGCCCATGCTGCGCTCGGGCTGGCCTTGGGAATCGCGTTCCAGGCGCAAAAAATCCGCGTCATATTCCAAATCTTCGCCGCAAGGCGAAGTCGCGGAAACGGCGGCGAGCAGCAAAGGCACTTCCACTGAATTTGATCTCCATATCGCCCGTTCGAGAGTCGGGCCGTTCACATGTAAGTTCCAAATGGAACTTCACATGTTTCCTTGAGGGTAATGGCCTTTTAGATATGCGGTGATCTTAAAGTGCCATCATGTATATTCAAGAAGTTATGCATTTTTGGTGTAGTACTTATGGCTTGTCAAGGTAAGCTATTTCCTCTGTGTGACAGATGTGAGGTGCTTAACAACCTGCGCGACCGATAGGTCGAAGCAGGCACTAATGCAGGTTTTTTGTCACGCAAGCCGGTTAAGATCAGCAATCATGCCGGTAAAAAGCCGTTTCAAGGTTGTTTTTGCAAGGTTGTCGGAGCGAGTCTGGCGGGAGTGAATCCCGATTCGCCCGCGCGCAAAGTGTTCAGCAAGGAGGCAAGATGTCGCTGTGTTTGACTATCACTAGTTATCACAAAATTACCCCTGGCCAGTGCCCTGAGAAATCCATGGATCAGGGCGTGATGGCAATTGGCCGTAATTCTGATAATGACTGGGTATTGCCCGATCCAGAGCGTTTGGTGTCCGGCAAACATTGCGTTGTTCAATATAAAGATGGCCGGTATTACTTAACTGATAACAGCACTAACGGTGTGGAATTGGTCAAGGCCGGTATTCGTCTGCGCAAGGGCAACAGCGAGCCGTTGCAAGATGGCGAAGTTATCCGCATCGGTGATTATGAAATCCAGGCGCGTATCGATTTCAGTCTGCCGGTGACCGACGGCAACCCTTTCGCCAATTCGTCCAGCAGCTTCGAAGCCCTGATGGGGCGTCAGGGCGCCGTCGTGAATACGCCGACGTCGTTGCCCGTGACACCGCCTGCACATTTTCAGGGCGTATCGGCCATGGACACGATGCCGGACCTGTTCGACTTCCTGACACCGACCAGCGTCCCGCCGGCCACCCAGCCCGACCATGTCCCGGCCGAGCAGCATGACTTCCGCCCACCGACCCCTATTCCCGTCCCAACGCCCGTGGCCGGGCCTGCGCCGCTGGTGTCGGCCCCGGTGATTCCGGAAGATTGGGACCTGTTCAGCGACAAGCCTGCACCGGTGGCGATCGCCCCGCTGCCTGTTACAGAGGTTGCGCCGCCATCCGTACCTCACATCAGCGTACCGATCGAACCGGCACCCCTTTGCGAACCACCCGTGGCCGTCGTCGAACGCCTGGTCGATCCGGTCAGCCCGGCCGACAATTCTCAACCCGACCTGTTGCAAGCCTTTCTGCGCGGTGCCGGGCTGGATCAAGTGCGCCTGGACAAGGCGCAGGCCGAGGCACAAATGGAAAGCATCGGCCGCAGTTATCGGCTGATGGTCGAAGGCCTGATCGATGTCTTGCGCGCCCGTAGCAGCCTCAAGGGCGAGTTCCGCATTCAGCAGACGATGATTCAACCGGTGGAAAACAACCCGCTGAAATTCGCTCCCAACGTCGATGAAGCATTGCTGTTGCTGTTGCGCCACAGCAATCAGGCGTTCATGGCGCCGGACCTGGCCGTGCGCGACAGCTTCGATGACTTGCGTGCCCACCAATTGGCGGTGATGGCCGGCGTGGAAGCGGCGATCAAGCACCTGCTGGCGCGCTTCGAGCCGGGGCAACTGGAAGAGCGCATGGGCAAGCCCGGTGGCCTGTCGAGCATTTTCAATGGCTCGCGACAGGCCCAGTACTGGCAGCAGTTTACCGAGCTCTACAGCAATATTTCCCGCGAGGCCCAAGAGGATTTCCAGGACCTGTTCGGTCGTGAATTCAGCCGCGCCTACGAAGAACACAGTACAAGGCAGCGCCGCGGCTGAGCATCGCCATCGCATAGCGCCATTCATAGCAAAGAACGGAACAACGGATAGCTGAAACGTCATTGAGGACGCAGGATGATTCCCAGGTTTTTACTCGCAGTTGCCACCGCGCTTCTGCTGACCGCATGTGCCAAGGATGCGGCCAAACCCCAGCCCGAAGAGGCTGAGGCCGAGGCCGATACGGCCGCCGTCGAGTTGCACTTTCACGCCATTGCCGGGCTCAACCCCGGCGCCACTGGCCAGCCAGCCCCGGTCCGGGTGCGTATTTTCGAATTGAAAAATGCCGCCACCTTCGGCCGTTCCGATTATTTCGCACTGGCCGAACGGGCCCAGGCGACGCTCGGCGCCGATCTGATCGATCAGGACGAAGTGCTGATCCAGCCCGGCCAGCAGTTGAGCCTGCAGCGCGACCTCGACCCGGCCACCCGCCATATCGGCGTGCTGGTGGGGTATCGCGAGCTGGATCAGTCGTTGTGGCGCGCGGTGATGAATGTCCCGCCGCGCCAATACACCGAATACCAGATCAGCCTCGACGTGCGAGCCGTGCGCAGCGCCGTCGTGGTTTCCCCATCCAGCCCTGCCCAATAAGCAATCGGAGCCCCCCATGTCCTGGAACAATCGTGTGGTCTGGTCGGAAGGCATGTTCATTGGAACGCAGCACTTTCAGCAGCATGACCGTTACCTGGAGAACCTCATCGACGCCCGGAGCCGCCCGTTGTCGGCCGGCGCCTGGGGTTTCTCCGAATTGCTGATCGACCAGGGCCTGCTGGCCCAGGGCAAACTGGCGATTATCTCGGCGCGGGGCCTGTTGCCGGACGGCACGCCATTCAACATTCCCCAGGATGACCTGGCGCCGAGCCCGCTGAATGTCGATGACAACCTGCGCGATGGCTTGGTGTACCTGGCCTTGCCACTCAAGCGCGCCGGTGCGCGCGATACCGTTGACGAAGGCGAAGCCTTGGGCGCTGCGCGCTACGTGAGCCAGGTTCGCGAAGTACGGGACGACAACGCGCCGTTCGAAAACCAGGCCCCCGTGGCCGTGGGCTCGAGGGCGCTGCGATTGTTGGTAGCTCAGGATGGCATCAGCGACTACGCCGCCATCGGCCTGGTACGAATCAAGGAGAAACGCGCCGACCGAGCCTTGGTGCTCGACGACACTTACATCCCGCCGCTGCTGGATGTGGTCGCCTCCAATCCCCTGGCCGCGTTTCGCAGCGAACTGCTGGGCCTGCTGCATCAGCGCGGCGAAGCCCTCGCCGGGCGGGTGGTGGCGTCCGGTGCCGGCGGTGCCTCGGAGATTGCCGATTTCATGCTGCTGCAACTGGTCAACCGTGCCCAGCCGTTGATCCAGCACTTGAGCCAATTGAGCCCGTTGCACCCCGAGCGGTTCTACAGCGAGTTGGTGAGTCTGGCCGGCGAGTTCTCGACCTTTACCGCTTCCGGGCGGCGACCCCAGGAATACCCGCAGTACCAGCACGATGACTTGGCGCTGAGTTTCGCGCCGGTGATGCAAGCGCTGCGTGAGGCGCTGTCGATGCTGATCGACAGCAAGGCCACGCCGATTCCGATCGTCGAAAAAGCCTATGGCGTCCACGTCGCGATGCTGGCCGACAAGTCCCTGCTCGACAGCGCCAGCTTCATCCTGGTGGTGCGCGCCGACGTGCCCGCCGAAACCCTGCGCGGCCACTTCGGCCAACAGAGCAAAGTCGGCTCGGTGGAGCACATCCGCAACCTGGTCAACCTGCAATTACCGGGCATTGGCCTGCTGCCGCTGCCGGTGGCGCCACGGCAGATCCCGTATCACGCCGGCTCCACTTATTACGAACTGGACCGGGGCAGCGAGCATTGGCAGCAACTGGCCAACTCCGGCGGTTTTGCGTTCTACATAGCGGGGCAATTCCCGGGGCTGAACCTGGCTTTCTGGGCGATCCGAGGATAAACCGCAATGAGCAACGACGATCGTACCCAATTCATGCCGACACCCGGTGGCCGTGGCGCTGACCCGGTCCGCCCGGAGGCTGGTCGCGCCCAGGCCGCGCCACTTTCGATGCCGGCCGCGCCGCTTTTGATCGGCAAGGCCGAAGGTCTCAACCCCCTGGAGAGCGCCGCTGGCCCGTTGCTGGCTTTGCTGACCCGCTTGCGCAACACCATTGCCCACCCGGCACCGGCGAGCCTGCGCGCGCAATTACTGGCCTACCTGCGCCAGTTCGAGGAGCGCGCCGAGTCTGCCGGCGTGGTGCGCAACGATGTGTTGCTGGCCCGTTACGCCTTGTGCACCGCCCTGGATGAAGCAGTGTTGAGTACACCGTGGGGTGGTGCCAGTGACTGGGGCAAACAGAGCCTGCTGATCACCGTGCACAACGAAGCCTGGGGCGGCGAGAAGGTGTTCCAGCTGTTGGAACATTGCCTGCAAAGCCCCCGCGAACGTTTGTATCTGCTGGAGCTGTTGTACCTGTGCATGTGCCTGGGTTTCGAAGGGCGTTATCGGGTCATGAACGACGGTCGCAGCCAACTGGAAGCCTTGCGTGAACGCACCAGTGCAGTCATCCGCAGCGCCCGTGGCGATTATGAGCGTGAACTGTCGCCCCATTGGCGCGGCGTCACCGTGGCCCGCGACCGGCTGGCGCAATTCATGCCGCCTTGGATCGCCGTGGCCATCGGCGTGGCGTTGCTGCTGGCACTGCTATTCGGCCTGCGCTTGAAACTGGCCGCCGATGCCGAGCCGGTGTTTAAAAATATCCATGCGCTGGGCGAGATCCCGGTGCAGGCCATCGACCGTCCGGTGGTGCAACCGAAACTGATCGAGCGTCCCCGCCTGGCGGGCTTCCTCGCCGATGAAATCAAGGCCGGTCGGGTCGCTGTGGAAGATGCCGTTGACCGTTCAGTGGTGACCATCCGTGGCGATGAGCTGTTCGCCTCGGGCAGCGCCAGCATCGTCGACAATTTCCAGCCGCTGATGCTGCGCATCGCCGATGCCGTTCGCAAGGTCAAGGGCCAGGTCCGGGTGACCGGCCACAGTGACAATCGCCCGATTGCCACCTTGCGGTTTCCATCGAATTGGGCCTTGTCCGAGGCGCGGGCCAATTCGGTACTGCAAATCCTTTCAGCCAAGACCGGCCAGCCCGAACGCTTCAGCGCCGAAGGCCGCAGCGACACCGAACCGTTGGCCTCGAACGCTACAACAGAGGGCCGCGCACGCAACCGTCGGGTCGAAATCACAGTATTGGCGGAGGGGGTCGAGTGAAGGCGTTTTTCAGTTTTATCATCCGCTGGGTCATTCCGTTGCTGGGGCTGATCGCCCTGAGCCTGATCATCTGGTTTGTCGGGCCGCTGCTTGAATTCCTGGTGCCCGAAGGCCGGCGCTGGGCGCTGATCATTCTGGTGTTCGCGGTGTGGATCGCCTACCGGGTGTTTCGCATTATCCAGGCGCGCCGTCAGGCCGCCGAAGTCATGCGCAGCCTGGCGGCGCAAACCCCGCCAGACCCGACCAGCATCGCCACCTCTGAGGAGCTCGAAACCCTGCGCCAGCGCATGGACGAAGCCTTGGCGCTGTTGAAGAAAGCCAAGCTGGGCGGTGACGAGCGCCGTAACCTGTACGAGCTCCCGTGGTACGTGATCATCGGCCCGCCGGGTTCAGGCAAGACCACGGCGCTGGTCAATTCCGGGCTGCATTTTCCGTTGGCGGCGCAGTTGGGCGCCGGGGCGGTACGCGGCGTTGGTGGCACGCGCAATTGCGATTGGTGGTTTACCGATCAGGCCGTGCTGCTCGACACCGCAGGGCGCTACACCACCCAGGACAGCGACGCGACAGTCGATAAAGCCGCGTGGCTGGGTTTTCTCGGCCTGTTGAAAAAACAGCGGGCCCGGCGTCCGATCGATGGCGCGTTTATCGCCATCAGCCTCTCCGACCTGCTGCTGGGCAGCGACGCCGAGCGCGCTGCCCATGCCGCCGCGATCCGCCTGCGTATCCAGGAGCTGTACACGCAACTGGGCGTGCGCTTTCCGATCTACCTGATGCTGACCAAGCTCGATCTGGTGCCTGGGTTCATGGAGTATTTCGATACCCTGAGCAAGGAAGAGCGAGCGCAGGTCTGGGGTATGACCTTTGCCCTGGACGACGGTAAAAACAATGACAGCCCACTGGCTCATCTGCAAAGCGAATTCACTGGCCTGGAACAGCGCCTCAACGATCGTTTGGTGGAGCGTTTGCAACAGGAACGCGACCCGGCGCGGCGCGATCTGATCTACGGCTTCCCGCAACAGTTCGGCGCGTTGAAAGATTGCCTGCAAAGCTTCCTTGAGGGCGTATTCAAACCCAACGCCTTTGAAGAGCGGGTGCTGTTGCGCGGGGTGTATTTCACCAGCGGCACCCAGGAAGGCAGCCCTATTGACCGGCTGATCGGCTCCATGGCCCAGAGCATGAACCTGGACCGCCAGCACCTGGCGCGCCAGAACGGCACCGGGCGCAGTTACTTCATCGAAAAACTCTTCAGCGCCGTGGCCTTTGCCGAGCGTGGACTGGTGGGGGTTAACCCGAAAGTCGAACGCCGACGCAAGTGGATTGCCCGGGGCGTGCTGGCCTCGACCGTGGTGCTGGTACTGGTGGTCGGGACCTTGTGGTGGGTCAGTTACCGCGCCAACCAGGCGTATATCGCGCAAGTCGATCAGAAAGTTGCACCCCTGGGCCAGTCCGTGCAGAACCTCAGCCCGGCACAACGGGACGTGCTTGCAGTGTTGCCTTTGCTCAACGCGGTAAAGCACCTGGCCGACGATTCGCCGAACTGGGCCGAAGGCCTGGGCCTGTATCAGGGCGACATGCTTGAAGCCGAGTCTGGCAGCGTCTATCGCAAGTTGTTGATCGCGGTCTTCGCGCCACGCTTGCTCACGCGCATCGAAGAGCAACTGCACGGCGGCGGCAATTCGGACTTCCTTTACGAAGGCTTGAAGGCCTACCTGATGCTCGCCGACAGCGAGCATTACGATGCCGACTTCATCAAGGCGTGGATCGCCCTGGATTGGGATCGCAGCCTGCCGCGCGACTTGCCGGCCGAGCAGCGTCTGGCCCTGGAGGAGCACTTGCAGGCGCTGTTCGAGCGCCATCCGCCCACCGCACGTCTGGACCCGCGCCTGATCGACGATCTGCGTCGGCAGTTGCAGCAGCTGCCGGTGGCCCAGCGCGTCTATGACCGGGTCAAGCGGCAGAAACTGCCGGACGGCATCCCGGACTTTCGTATCAACGAAGCGGCCGGGCGTGATGCCGCGCTGGTGTTCAGCCGCAAGAGCGGCAAGCCGCTGGGCGAACCCTTGAGCGGCTTCTTCACGGCCAAGGGTTACCGCCAAGGGTTTTTGCTGACCAGCCTGAACCAGACCGGCACTCTGGCCGAGGAGCAGTGGGTGCTCGGTCGCGACCAGGCAGAACAACAGAACGTCGTCAGCCTGGCCGCCGACGTGCGCCGCCTGTACTTCCAGGATTACCAGCGCCAGTGGGACGCCTTGCTGGCTGATATCGACTTCGTGCCGATCACCAGCGTGGCCCAGGCCGCCGATGTGTTGCGGGTGATTTCCGGCCCGACCTCGCCGTTGAAAAAACTGCTGGTAGCGGTGGCGAAGGAAACCGACCTGCAACAGGAAGAACGCCTGCTGGCCGCCAAGGGCGCGCCGGTGGAGGGCGGGGTCGACAAGCTCAAGGAGCGCTTGGGCACTTTGCTCGGCCAGGAGCAGGCGACGCAAAACACAGCGGATGCCAGTGAAGATCCAATCACCGCGCATTTTGCCGAACTCAACCGCATCGTCAGCAAAAACGAAGGCGAACCGGCGGCCATTGACGGCCTGCTGGCCGACATGAACGCCCTGTATGTGCAGGTCAGTGCCATGGTCGGCGCCAGCGGCGACGCCTTGCTCGGCGAAGCCAAGAACCAGGCCGCAGCGGCCGCGACACGGGTCAGCCTCAACGCCGAACGTCAGCCGCCACTGGTGCAGGGCCTAGTCAAATCGGTGGTCAACTCCACCACCAACAGCATGATGGGCGGGGTACGCAATCAACTGAACGCGGCCTGGACCAGTGAAGTGGTGAACATCTATCGCCAGTCGCTAGCCGGGCGCTATCCGATGTCGCCGGGCAGTGCGCGGGACGCGACCCTGGATGATTTTGGCCAGTTCTTCGGCGTGGGCGGGGTGATGGACAACTATTTCCGCAAATACCTGCAGCCGTACGTGGATACCTCGACCCAGGCCTGGCGTTGGCAACCGGGCGCCGCACAGAAGCTCGGCATCGCCCCGGGCGTGCTGCAAACCTTCCAGCGGGCAGCGACCATCCGGGATGCGTTTTTCCGTTCCGGCGGCACCCAGCCGATGGTGCGCTTCGAACTCAAGCCAGTGGCGATGGACGCCACCATCACCCAGTTTTTGCTCGACCTCGACGGCCAGCAATTGAGCTACGACCACGGCCCGAGTCGCCCCACCTCCATGCAATGGCCCAACCCCGGCAGCATCGGCGTGGTGCGGATCTCGATCATGCCGCCCTCGTCCAGCGGTCGATCGGGCATCACCCTGGACGGGCCCTGGGCCTGGTTCCGCCTGTTGGAACAATCGGACCTGACCGCCGGCAACTCGCCGGATCGCTTCAACCTGCGGTTGCGGGTCGACGGCGCCAGCGTCTCTTATGAGCTGCGGGCCAACAGTGCCTTCAACCCGTTCAAGAGCCGTGTGCTCAGCGGTTTCAGCCTGCCGGAGCGTTTATGAGCACGCCAGGCTTCTATGGAAAGTTGGCCAGTCGCGGGGACTTTGTCAGCCGTGGCTTGCCGCAGAGTTTTATCGGCCCCTGGGATTCGTGGCTGGCGGCGGGCCTGCTCGCCAGCCAGAGCCTCGGGGACCGTTGGCTGGATGCCTATCTGGTCAGTCCGCTGTGGCGCTTCATGCTCGGGCCCGGTGTGTGTGGGCCGCAGGCCGCCGTTGGGGTGGTGATGCCGAGCATCGATCGGGTTGGCCGGTATTTTCCGCTGACCGTCGCGGTGCTGCTGGATCACGACGCTGATCCGGCGTCGGTGGTGGGCGGCTCGGATGTCTGGTTTGAGCAAGTCGAGCAATTGCTGTTGAGCACGTTGAGCGTGGAGGCGAGCTTCGAAGCCTTCGGTGCAGGGCTGGAGACGCTGGGCAGCCCGGCTTGCCTGTCACGCGCGCCAAGCAGCCGTTTTGCCGGCCTGCATCGTTTTGATGCCACCGACCCGAAGGCGCGAATGACCGCGCTTGCCGAACTGGCCTGCGAAGGCGCAAGCCTGTGGTGGGGCCAGGGTTCGGAGCGTATCGCCCCTGCTTTATTGCGGTGCCAGGGCCTGCCGGCCGCCGCTGATTTTGCGCAATTTTTGCTCGGCCAAGAAGGTGTTGTGTAGATGTGTTCACGCGTTGGAAAGACGTTCAAGTCCGCAAGCAAGAGCCATGTCGGCATGGTCCGCCAGGTTAACGAAGACGCTTGCCTGGACCGGCCGGAAAACGGCCTGTGGGTGGTCGCCGATGGCATGGGCGGGCACGCGGCGGGCGACTACGTCAGCAGCCTGATCGTCGATAGCCTGCGCAACGTTGCCGTAGGCCGTTCGCTGGATGAATACGTCGCGGCGCTGAAAACCGACCTGCTGCGGGTCAACGCCGCCGTGCGTGAAGAAACCGCCAACCGCGGCGTGACCATGATGGGCAGCACCGTGGTGGCGTTGGTGACGCGTGACTTGCGCGGAGTGTGCTTGTGGGCGGGTGACAGCCGTTTGTATCGCCTGCGTGACGGCCTGCTCGAAGGCATCTCGCGGGACCACAGTTACGTTCAGGATCTGCAGGACAGCGGCCTGCTCAGCGAAGCTGAAGCCCGGGTGCATCCACGGTCCAATATTGTCACCCGCGCTGTTGGGGTAGGGGCGCAACTGGAGCTGGCGAAGGTCGATCTGCTGTTGATGCCTGGCGACAGTTACCTGCTGTGCAGCGATGGGCTGACCAAGACCGTCGAGGACCATGAAATCAGCGAGGTGCTGAGCCACGACGAACCCGGTGAAATCGCCAGCAGCCTGGTGTCCCTGGGCCTGATGCGTGGTGCTCCGGACAACATCACCGTCATCGTCGTGAAGGTGCCTTCATGAACCCCACCGTGAACATTCTGATCCCCGGCTATGACATCGACGGCGAGATCGGCGAAGGCGCCATGGCCAGCGTTTACCTGGCGACCCAGCGCTCGCTGGAGCGCAAGGTGGCCTTGAAGGTCATGGCCGCCGCGCTGGCGGCCGACCCGAGTTTCTGCGAGCGCTTCCTGCGCGAAGGTAAAACCCTGGCGCGCCTGTCTCACCCGCATACGGTCACCATCCATGACATCGGCCATGTCGGTGAACTGTATTACATGGCCATGGAATTCCTGCCCAACGGCACGCTCAAGGAGCGCATCGCCGCCGGCCTGACGCCGGAACAGGGCCTGATCTACATCCGTCATATCGCTTCGGCCCTGGGCTATGCCCATGGGCTGGGGCTGGTTCATCGCGACGTCAAACCGGCAAACATTCTGTTCCGCGCCGATGGCACGGCGGTGCTCTCCGACTTTGGCATCGCCAAGTCCATGGACGACCGCACCCAGTTCACCCAGGCCGGTTTCGCTGTCGGTACTCCCAGCTACATGAGCCCCGAACAGGCGCGCGGCCAGGATATCGATGGCCGAGCCGATCTTTATGCCCTGGGCGTGGTGCTCTACGAAATCCTCGTTGGCAAACTGCCGTATACCGGCAACGACGCACTCTCAACGGCCCTGGCGCATTTGACAGAACCGTTGCCGGAGCTGCCAGTGCACCACGGTCGCTATCAAGAGGTGCTGCGCAAGCTGTTGGCCAAGGATCCGGCCGACCGTTTCGCGGATGCAGCGGCGCTGTTGCAGGCGCTGGATAATCTGCCTCGGGAATCGGTTGAAGCGACCACGATCCGGCCGTTGCCAATTCCGGTAGTACCGATTGCGGTGAGCAATGACCTGGCGGGACTGACTCCAGTGTCCATCGATATACCGACCGGCCCCGCGCAGCCACAACCTCGATCCAATCCTGTTGCGCCGACTGTGAAGCCGACGCCGTCGTCCACGGTCTCGGAGCAGCGAAAGGGGCCGGTGTTCGCACTCGCCGCCGTCGCGGTGGCCGTGGCGCTGGTCTTGGGTGGCGCGGGTTATTGGTGGCTGTCCGGTGACGTCGAAGCCGAGGCCGACGCCAAGGTGCCGGTGGTTTCGGCACCGCCGGGCAGCCCGCCGCCGACCGTGGCGCCACCCGTAAACCCTCCCGTGGCGACGGAGGTCGATGGCGGACAGCGGCCGCTGCTGATGGCCGGCAAAAAAACCTTGTTCCAGCGGGTACTCAGCAAGCCGGGGGCGAAACTCGCCAGCGAACCGGGGGCCACCCCTGACAAGGCCTTGCCGGCGTTTTCCGTGCTTTACGTCTATCAGCGCAAAGAGGTTGATGGCAGCCCGTGGCTGCGTGTCGGCGCCGCCACCGACGGGCGCAGTGACGGCTGGTTGCCGGCCGCGCAAGTCAGCGACTGGAAGCAAAGCCTGGTGCTCAAGTTCACCGAACGCTCCGGCCGCGCGCCGGTGATGTTCCTGCGTCAGCCCGGCGAAGTGGAGAGGCTGCTGGCAGATCCGTCGGCGGCAAAAAACCTGTTGCTCAAGGCCCAGCAGAATCACGAAGACAACCAGCAGGTACTGGCCCTGGAACCGGCCGCCAGTGCGGTGCCGCAGAATCAGTTTTACCTGTTACCGATCTTCGATTCACGTGAGAGCTTCGATGAGAACGGCCAGCCGGTGCAGTTGCTGAACGTGGCGTCCATCGACCCCGGTGATGCTCCGAAGGTCACTGCCAACAACACGCCAATGACTACCGCTAACGCCGACGCGTTCCGCACCGCCGTGGTGTTGGTCGTTGACACCACCGTGTCCATGCAGCCCTACATCGATCAGGTCCGCGACGTAGTACACCAACTGCAAACCCGCATCGCCGAGCGGGGCGAGCAGGACAGTGTCAGTTTCGGCCTGGTGGGGTTTCGCAGCAGCACCCAGAAAACCCCGGGCCTGGAATACGTCGCCAAGACCTTGATCACCCTGGACCAAGGCCGCGACCCACAGCGCTTCATGGACCTGGCGCGGCAGGTCAAGGCGTCCACGGTCTCGAGCCATTCGTTCAACGAAGATGCGTTTGCCGGTGTGATGGAAGCAGTCGAGGGCATGGACTGGTCCGGCTATGGCGGGCGCCTGATCCTGTTGGTCACCGATGCCGGTGCCTTGCGCAAGAACGACCCGTATGCCGCCACGCAAATGAACGAGGCCGAAGTGCGCCAGGCTGCGCTGGGCAAGCAGATCAAGATCTACGCCTTGCACCTGCTCAGCGATGCCGGCAAGAAAACCCACAGCGGTGCGCAAAGCCAATACCGCACCCTGACCGCCGACGCCAACCCGCAGATCGGCGACCTGTACATTCCGGTGCCGGGCGCCGATGTACGCAAGTTCGGTGAGCGGGTGGACGAGATCGGTTCGGTGTTTGCCGACCTGGTGCATCAGGTGCGTAGCGACAAGCCGCAAACCGTGCCGCTGCTGAGCGCCGCGCCGAGCCTGAGCGACAAATCGGCGGCCGTCGGCTATGCGATGCACATGGACTTCCTGGGGCGTAAAGCCGCCAGCCAGGCGCCGCAACTGGTCAGCGCCTGGACCGCCGACCGCGACCTGACCAACCCGGCACTGCCGGCGTTCCAGGTGTGCGTGATGCTGACCAAGTTGCAGCTCAATGACTTGCAGCAATCGCTGAAACTGATCGTCGATGCCGCTCGCAAGACCCAGACCTCGCCGAAGAATTTCTTCCAGGAAATCGCCAGTGCCAGTGCCTACATGAGCCGCGATCCCTCGGCCTTGCGCAAGGGTGGCAACCTGGCCGATGGCGGGGTGCTGGGGGAGTACCTGGAAGGGCTGCCCTATCGCAGCAAATCGCTGAACATGACCCAGGATTTGTGGCTTTCCCTGAGCGTGGCCGAGCAGGAGGATTTTATCGACGAGCTGGATTCGAAGATCCGCCTCTACGAAACCTTCCACAACGACTTGGCCAACTGGGTGCGGTTCGGCGATGCCGAACCGGGTGATGCCTTGTACCGCGTTCCATTGTCGACGCTGCCGTAATGATGAACCTCAGCGCAGTGCACAAAAACCGGGGCGCCGGCAGTCAACGCTACAGCCTGGTGATCCCTCGGCTGCAACTGCGTGCCGGTGAGCAACTGGCGGTGGTCGGTCCCAGTGGCTGCGGCAAAAGCACCTTGCTGGATTTGCTGGCGCTGGTGCTGGCTCCGGATCAGGCCGGGCAATTTGATTTTGCACCCGGCCAAACCCGCACAGACATTACCGGGCTGTGGCACGCAGAGGCGCAAAGTGCCTTGGCGGACCTGCGCCGCCGGCACTTGGGCTACGTGCTGCAAACCGGTGGCCTGCTGGATTTTATGGACGTGCGCGGGAACATCGGCCTGTCGCGCAAACTGCTCGGTTTGAAAGACGACGGCAGCGTGGATCGCCTGGCCGGGGCGTTGGATATCGTCGATCAACTGGGCAAGAGGCCGGGCGACTTGTCCGTCGGCCAACGGCAACGGGTGAGTTGCGCCCGCGCCTTGGCCCATGGGCCGCGTTTGCTGCTGGCCGATGAGCCGACCGCCGCCCTCGATCCGCTAAACGCGGAACGAGTGATGCAGTTGCTGGTGACCCAGGCCCGCGAACACGGTGTGTGCTGCGTCGTCGCCACCCACGATGAGTCACTGGCCCGCGCCAGCGGTTTGCAGGTGCGGCGCATCAGTTGTCATCGCGACGTTGATGGCGGTGTCACCGCCACCCTCGGGGAGGCCTGCTGATGCGCAGCGCGCTGGTGGCTTCCCTGGCCTGGCAGGATTACCGCAACGATGCGTGGCTGTCGGCCTGTTCGGTGCTGGCGCTGGTGGCGGTGGTCGCGCCGCTGCTGGTGCTGTTCGGCTTGAAATTCGGCCTGGTCAGCAGTTTGACCGAGCGCCTGGAAAACGACCCGGCCACCCGGGAAATCATTCCCCTGGGCGGCGGTCGGTTCGGTGCCGCGTTTATCGAACAGTTGAGCCGGCGCGACGACGTGGCTTTCGCCTTGCCGCGCACCCGGCAGATTGCCGCGACGGCGGACCTGACCGCTGGCGCTGCGACGGTGACCGTCGAAATGATCCCCACCGCCAACAACGATCCGTTGCTCGGCAGCTTGCCGGTGCCCCAAGGGCTGGACCAGGTGCTGCTCAGCCAGACCGCCGCCGAAAAGCTCGGGGCCAAGGCCGGTGATTGGCTGCAGGCCAGCGTCGGTCGGCAAGTGGCCGGTCGTGGCGAGGCGCAGCGCACTCGCGTCCAGGTGCTGCGCGTACTGCCGCTGGAAGCCTTCGCCCGGGACGGCTTGTTCGCACCGTTGGCCCTGCTGGAAGCAGCTGAAGATTACCGGGACGGCCGCGCCGTGCCAGCGCTCGGTTGGCCGGGGGAGTCGGTGGGTGTGACGGAGCAACGGGTGTACCCGGCGTTTCGTCTGTACGCCCGTCGTCTCACGGATGTCGAGCCGCTGCGCCAGTACTTCGCCGCACAGAATCTGCTGGTCTCGACCCAGGCCCAGGCCATCGCCCAGGTGCAATCGCTGAGCCGCAACTTGTCGATCGTATTCTGGATCATCGCCGGATTGGCTTTGTCGGGAGCATTTGCGGCGATTTTTGCCGGTGCGCTGGCGGCGGTCGAGCGCAAGCGTCGAGCGTTGTCGGTGTTGCGCCTGCTGGGATTTTCCACGGCGGCGCTGTTGCTGTTTGTTGTGTTGCAGGCGCTGTACAGCGCCGGCCTCGCGGCCCTGTTGAGCGCCGGGCTGTATGGCCTGGCGCAATCGGGCCTGAACCATTTATTTGCGCAGGCGCCGGGCGAATACGCCAGTCATCTGCTGGTGCATCACTACGCGTGGGCCTTGGTAGCCGTGCTCGGCGTCAGCGTCGTGGCGGCGGCCTGTGGTGGCTGGCGAGTGGCGCGTATCCAGGCGTTTGAAGGAATCCGAGATGTATAAGTTACTGGGCGCCGCCGTGGCGCTGAGCCTGGCCAGCATCGTCTGGGCAGATGAGAGCACCGACAAACTGGACAACCCCAAGCCGTTGCCCGATGACGTCAGCCTGCCGTTGCCGTGCGAAGGGCAGATGGTGTTCCGCTACGTGTACATTTTGGCCGAGGGCACCCTGGATGATCGCGAGATCAGCCTCGGCTATCCCTTCAGCGAGGGCGAGGCCGGTTATCAACAGTCGTTCATTTCCGGTTACCGCCGGGACTTTATCAACGGCCAGTTCACCCTCAAGGATCTGCCCAAGGATTGGGGCAAGACCATCACGCCGTTGATGCCCAAGACAGACACCAAGACCCCGCTCAAACCGATGCTCTATTTCATCGGCAAATACGAAGTCACCGCCCGCCAATACGCTCAGGTCATGGCCCAGGCGCAATCGCTGGCCAGCGGCGAGCCGGCGCCCACCTGCGAGGCACTGCAAGCGGAGGCGCCGCAAGGCATGGCCGGGCGTTTGCCCAAGGTGAAGTTGTCGCGATTCGAGGCCGAACGCTTCTCGGCGGTGTACAGCGCCTGGCTGATGAAATACCACAAGGACCTGCTACCGGTGAGCGGTCGCGGTACCTCGGCTGAAGACGGTGGGCTGGGTTTTGTGCGCTTGCCGACCGAAGTCGAGTGGGAATTTGCCGCCCGTGGCGGGCAGGCCATCAGCCGTCAGGATTTGGAAGGGCGCCTGTTTCCCCGGCGCCTTGAGGGCAGCGAAAGCGACGGGCCACTGGCCGATTGGGCGGTGTTCAACCAAGTCGCCGGTGGCACCGGTCAGGCAGCGCGGTTGATGCCGATCGGTACCAAACTGCCAAACCCCATCGGCCTGTTCGACGTGATCGGCAACGCCGCCGAAATGGTCCAGGAGTCCTTCCAGCTCGTGCATGCCGGACGCCGCCAAGGCACCTACGGCGGCTTCGTGGTCAAGGGCGGCAACTACCTGGAAGGCGAGGGCACCTTGTTTACCGGGATGCGTCGCGAGTACCCGCTGTTCGCCGCCGACGGCACCGAGCAAAACAACGAAACCACCGGGTTCCGGGTGGCGATTGGCGCGTTGTCGGCGCCACGTTCGCGCTACAAGGAACTGTTCGTCCAGTGGGAAAAGGAAGGTCGGCTGGCTTCGCTGACCGATGCCATCGACGACGCCCAGGACCCGACCAAACGCCTGGACAGCATCATTGCTGCCAGTGTCGATCCACGCCTGCAAGCCGAACTCGGGCTGGTCAACGAAGAGCTCAAGCGCAACGTCTCGCTCATCGCCCAGCAGCGCGAGGAAGCGGCCGGCAACCTGATCCAGTCGGCGGCCCTGGTGGCCGAGACCGTCAACAACTACAACATTCGCCTGACCAATTTGCAGAAGAGTCGCCAGCAAGCCGTGGACGCCAAGGACGAGGCCAGCGCCAAGCTGTTCGCCACGGCCATAGACAATGGCCGCAGCGCGCTGGACGGCGCGGTGGCGATCTACATCGACAACCTGGCGACCGGCACGCGCTACACCGATGCCGTGATCCAGGCGCAGTTTCAACGCATCAAGGAAGAGTTGGAGCGCAAGCCGGTACTGGGCAAAAGCCTGGTAACGCGCGCAACGTTATTCGTTCGCCATGTCGGTGATTATCGTCAGCAACGACGAGCCGACCCGGCGGCGATATTGAAGGAATTGCTCGCATCGAACGCTCAGCGGTCTTGATCGTTCGTTGTACAGCGAGCTTGGAAGGGACTCAGGCGGCGGTGGGCCGTGCTGAGCTGGTCAAACTTAAAAGAGAACACAACTATGCTTTCCTCCCGTAAACCTGTTGCTTCGCTTTCCAAGCGTCACTTGCTGCTGATGGCCGTCGGCTTCAGCACCGTACTGAGCGGTTGCGCCACGTCGCCGACCTCCAAGGTCGCCTCGAGCACCAAGGTCGAGTACTACCCAAACTGCTACGAGCCAGTGCAACACCTGCGTGCCACTGATTCGAACATGACCAAGTCGGTCGTCACCGGCGCGGCCGTCGGCGCTGTCGGCGGTGCACTGCTGGGCGCCCTGGTCGATTCCGAGAACCGTGGTCGCAACGCCGCCATCGGTGCAGCGGGCGGTGCCCTGGCGGGCGGCGCGGCCGGTTACTACACCGAGCGCCAGAAGCAGATCGCCGATGACAACCAGCGCATCGCGTCCTACGCCTCCGACGTCAACAAAAGCGCTGCCGACATCGATCGCAGCACCGCGTACGCCAAGACTTCGCAGCAGTGCTACCAGAACGCGTTCACCAAACTGGTCGCCGACCGCAAGGCCAAGACCGTCAACGACACCGAAGGCCGCAAGCGCCTGGCAGAAATCGTCGCAGGCCTCAAAGAGTCCAACGATCTGATCGTTGCGGTGAACGGTAAAGCCAGCGAAGACCTGAACAACTACACCCAGGCCTACGAAAAAGACCTGCAGCAAGTCGGCGTACAGCGCACTGACGTGGTCACCGTGGCAACCGCCGACACCACGCCAGTCGTGGCGCCGACCAAGAGCAAAAAAGCGGTGAAACCGGCGAAAAAACCGGCGCTGCCAACCGTGCCGAAAGAAGCGGTCACCACCGAGAAAACCCTGCAGACCGCACAAGCCAAACAGGCTGAAAGCAAACAGGTCGCCAGCGCAGGCAACACTCAAGTCAACAGCATGTGCAAGAACCCGGACCTGGGCGACTGGGCACCGGTACCTTGCCCGAATGCTTGATTGAGTTTTCTGTAGGTCTTTGATCATTCCCACGCGCTATGCGTGGGAGTGATCTGTACTGGCTACACCTTGGCGCTATGCGCCGCCATCTCCTGCACTGGCAAATGATCCAGCGCTCGTTTCACCGGCAACTACACGCCCTTTGCCATTCTGCTGAGCACCAAGCTTACCGAGTGTCGAGTACCTTTCTCCGTCGGCCAGGTCCCTGCGGTGTATCGGCTGAGCAAACTCTCCAAGTTCGACATCAGGGTGCTCGCTGACCAGTTCAACCTCGGTCGAATACAAGGTGCTGATGGCTTCAATACCTTCAAAGACCAGCACTTTAAATCGTTGCGAACAAACGGAATCAATAACGTGAAGTGCGCAACATTGGCCGGCACGAACAGGCCTTTATCCTGAGCAAAAGGATTATGTAGGAAGGGGCCTGAGGCGCAGTCCGAAATTTCCGTATTGCAGAATGTTGCATCAGCTTTTGTAAGAAGTTTGAGACGTATTGAGCATGTATTTGGAGGGAGAGGGGTGAAATACAGGGTGCCATCATTATGATGGCACCCTGTATTTCTTATTGTCAGTTATCGCTACGTCCATGGATGACTGTAACTTTTCGGAAAGCTCCTACATTTTTCATGTTTTATTTTTGTCATGCTGGGTTCCGTTTCAGGGTGTGAATGTCCTGTGATTATTGGCGGGGTTGATAAACCGCTCTGGCTCAATGGTTACGGGGGTGATGCGTCGAAGGTGGGGAGGTCAAAACCGGCATCAGGGGATCCCCTGTCTCCTATAGGGTGATCTCCTACAGCAACAACGAAGACGCAGTTTTATTGTTTTATCGGATGCTTGCCAATGGCCATCATTGTGATTAGGATGCGCGCCTTGAAAGAGCGCGAACTCAATTGGATGAGACTCATCGCAGCTCTTTGATACTGTCCGGCGCCATTTCAACTCCAATGGCTGCGTGACTGTAATCCTAATTAAAGGTCACGGATGTCCTACTCAAGCAAACTTTCCGCTCATTACCTCGAACTCGCAAAAGGCTCTGTTTCAAAAGAGAATTTCGCGGGCGAGGATGTTCGCTTTTCGAGCGAATATGAGGCGTTGGAAAGTGAGCTGGGTAAAGCCTCGTCCATGCACGAAAGCGGTCAGATCGACTGGCTGAAAATCCGCGAAAACAGTGAAAACCTGCTGCGCACGCAATCCAGGGATTTGCGTGTCGGCGCCTGGTTGACCTGGGCGCTGTACCAGCGTGAATCCTTCCCGGGGTTGCTGGCCGGCCTCGGTTTGCTGCACCACCTGTGTGAAAACCATTGGGCCGAAATCCACCCGAACAAGGCCCGCACCCGCGCCGCAGCCATCAGCTGGTTGGTGCCGCGTCTTGAGCAGGTGCTGAACGAAAACGTCGCGATCAAAGAGCAGTTGCCGCTGTTCCGCCGTCTGGTCGAGCATCTGGAAGGGCTCGACGCCGCGTGCACCGAGCATTTGGGCGACGACGCGCCGTTGCTGCTGCCGATTTCCCGTCGCTTGAAAAACATGGTCCAGCGCGCCGCCGACAATCAGCCGGAGCCCGGTGTGGTGGGCGCCGCGGTGGCGCAGGTCAAGCAGGCCGCAACCCAGCTGTTAACTCCCGGCGCACCGATCGACAACGAGAAAGAAGCCCACAAGGCCCTGCGTGCCCAGCAGGAAAACGCCCGTCCGTTGTGTGCCTGGTGGCTCAAGCAGAAAGCCACCGACCTGCGTGCCCTGCGTCTCAATCGCACATTGCTGTGGCTGCCGATCGACGCGGTGCCCGAGCGTAACGCCGAGCAGATCACCGTTCTGCGCGGGCTGCCGGCGGACAAACTCAAGGCCTATCAGGACCGCTACGACCAGGGGAAATACGCTGATCTGCTGGTAGAGCTGGAGGCGAGCCTGGCGAAGGCGCCGTTCTGGTTCGATGGCCAGCGAATAGTCTGGGAATGCCTCCAGGGGCTGAACGCCGAGATGGCGATGCGCGAAGTGGAAATCCACTTCGCGCTTTTGGTTCAGCGCCTGCCCGGCATCATCGAATTGCGTTTCCATGACGGCGCGCCGTTCGCCGATCCGGCCACCCGCGCCTGGATCGGCGCCCACGTCATGCCGCACCTGCAAAGCGCCAGTGCGCCGCGCAAGGTCGAGGTCGCCGATACCCAGCCGGCCTGGGAACTGGCCCTTGAAGAAGTCTTGCCGGTTCTGCGCAAGGACGGTCTCAAGGCCGCCGTGCAGGTCCTCAAGCAAGGCCTGCAAAGTGCCCACGGCGGGCGGGTTCGATTCTTCTGGCAGTTCGCCCTGGCGCGGCTGTGTTTCATGGCCAAGAAATACGAACTGGCCAAGACTCAACTCGAAACCCTCGACCAAACATTACAGGACTCAGGCCTGCACGCCTGGGAGCCCGATCTTGCGCTGGAAGTGCTGCATTTGCTGCATAGCTGCTGCGAGTTGTTACCGCAGAACCATGCAGTGCGTGAACGCAAGGAAGAGATTTATCGCAGGCTGTGCCACCTCGATCTCGAAGTGGTACTCGAATAGGCCCCCGGGCCACAACCGCAAGGAGAAAAGCCATGGCCAAAGAAGGCTCGGTAGCCCCCAAGGAACGCATCAACGTCACCTTCAAACCCGCCACCGGCGGTGCTCAGGAAGAGATTGAACTGCCGCTGAAACTACTGGCAATCGGTGACTACACCCACCGCAAGGACGAACGCAAAATCGAAGATCGCAAGCCGATCAGCATCGACAAGATGACCTTCGACGAAGTGCTGGCCAAGCAAGAGCTGAGCCTGACATTGAGCGTGCCGAACCGTCTGCAGGAAGATGGCGAAGCCGACGAGTTGGCCGTGCAACTGCGCGTCAACTCGATGAAGGACTTCAACCCGGCCTCGCTGGTCGAGCAAGTGCCCGAGCTGAAAAAACTGATGGAACTGCGCGACGCGCTGGTGGCCCTCAAAGGCCCGCTGGGTAACGCGCCTGCGTTCCGCAAAGCCATCGAAGGCGTGCTCGCCGACGACGAATCCCGCGGTCGCGTACTGGGTGAGCTGGGCCTGAACGCCGCAGCCCCGGACGCCTGAGCCTCTATCAGTCAAGGAAGCCAACAATGAGCACCAGTGCAGCACAGCAAAAGAGCAACGAGAACGGCGAATACAGCATTCTCGACAGCATCATCGCCGAAACCCGCCTGACCCCGGACGACGAAGCCTACGACATCGCCAAACGCGGTGTGTCGGCGTTCATCGAAGAGTTGCTCAAGCCGCAGAACAACGGTGAGCCGGTCAAGAAGGCAATGGTCGATCGCATGATCGCCGAGATCGATGCCAAGCTCAGCCGTCAGATGGATGAAATCCTCCACCACCCGGACTTCCAGTCCCTGGAATCGTCGTGGCGTGGCCTGCAGTTGCTGGTCGACCGCACCAACTTCCGCGAAAACATCAAGATCGAAATCCTCAACGTCTCCAAGGACGATCTGCTGGACGACTTCGAAGATTCGCCGGAAGTGATGCAGTCGGGCCTGTACAAGCACATCTACACCGCTGAATACGGTCAGTTCGGTGGTCAGCCGGTGGGCGCGATCATTGCTAACTACTTCATGTCCCCAAGCTCGCCGGACGTGAAACTGATGCAGTACGTGTCCAGCGTAGCCTGCATGTCCCACGCGCCGTTCATTGCTGCCGCCGGCCCGAAATTCTTCGGCCTGGAAAGCTTCACCGGCCTGCCGGACCTGAAAGATCTGAAAGATCACTTCGAAGGCCCGCAATTCGCCAAATGGCAGAGCTTCCGCCAGTCGGAAGACTCCCGTTACGTTGGCCTGACCGTGCCGCGTTTCCTGCTGCGTAACCCGTACGACCCGGAAGAAAACCCGGTCAAATCGTTCGTGTACAAAGAAACCGTCGCCAACAGCCACGAGCACTACCTGTGGGGCAACACGGCCTACGCGTTCGGCACCAAGCTGACCGACAGCTTCGCCAAATTCCGCTGGTGCCCGAACATCATCGGCCCGCAGAGCGGTGGCGCGGTTGAAGACCTGCCGTTGCACCACTTCGAAAGCATGGGCGAAATCGAAACCAAGATTCCTACCGAAGTATTGGTTAGCGACCGTCGTGAATACGAACTGGCCGAGGAAGGCTTCATCTCCCTGACCATGCGCAAAGGCTCCGACAACGCGGCGTTCTTCTCCGCAAGCTCGGTGCAGAAGCCGAAGTTCTTCGGCATCAGCGCAGAAGGCAAGGCCGCAGAGCTGAACTACAAGCTCGGCACCCAACTGCCGTACATGATGATCGTCAACCGCCTGGCTCACTACTTGAAAGTGCTGCAGCGCGAGCAACTCGGTTCGTGGAAAGAACGTACCGACCTCGAACTGGAACTCAACAAGTGGATCCGCCAGTACGTGGCCGACCAGGAAAACCCGAGCGCCGAAGTCCGTGGCCGTCGTCCACTGCGCGCCGCCCAGATCATCGTCAGCGATGTCGAAGGCGAGCCGGGCTGGTACCGCGTCAGCCTGAACGTGCGCCCGCACTTCAAGTACATGGGTGCCGATTTCACCCTGTCACTGGTTGGCAAGCTGGACAAAGAGTAAGCGGAGCCTAACTCATGACTGGATACGGCAGCCTTTTCGAACGCCTGGGTGGCGACGCAGACAAACGCGTCGGCTGGAGCCGCGAGGTCTCCGCCATGGCGTCCGTGGCTGCCCATCTGGCCAAGATGCTCAGCACCCGTGCGGGCAGCGTGCAAACGCTGTCCGATTACGGGCTACCCGATCTCAATGACATGCGCCTGAGCCTGCACGACTCCCTGAGTCAGGCCCGTTTGGCCATCGAAAATTTCATCGAAGCCTACGAGCCACGCCTGAGCAATGTGCGTGTCATCTCCCTGCCGCGTGACAACGATCAGCTTCGCCTGTCCTTCAGCATCGAAGGCCTGCTGGAAGTTGATGGTTTCAAGCGTCAGGTCAGTTTCGCCGCGCGCCTGGATGGCAGCGGTCAAGTAAAGGTCAACTAGGGATATGCGATTGAGGGTTCTAAGTACGTTGGCAATGATCGTGCGTCGCGCTTTGCTGCTGATCGCCCTGACTGCCGCTGCGCTGGTGTTGGCTGCCTGCTACATGAAAGTGACGGCTTCAAAGCTCGCTCACGTGTACTCCACAGTCTGGAACGAGTCCGGGACTTGTTACATCAACTCCTACATTCCGCAGTATTCGGCTCTGGGCATTCCCGGAAAGATCTTCCGTCTTTTCACCAGTGAAGCCTTTTTCAGGGTGTACGCAAAAGACGGCACGTTGTTGAAATCGTCTGAATGGTTGATTTGGCAGAACGAATTCACGACGGATGAACGGGCGCAATGGGTAAACGCTCATGCGATCTACCCGACAGCGACGGGTTACGAAGGCTGGAAAATTCCAGTGTGTGGTTGAGCAATGAACAGTCATCAAGCCAAGGTCAATTAAGGAGAGCCCAATGTCAGGAAAACCCGCAGCACGCGTATCCGATCCCACCGCTTGCCCGCTCCCCGGCCACGGCACCAACCCGATCGTCGCTGGTTCCGGCGACGTGTTCTTCGACGGCCTCGCGGCCGCCCGCCAAGGCGATGCCTCGGCGTGTGGTGGTGCGATGGTTGGCGATCTTGCGACGACTGTTTTGATTAACGGTAAACCGGCGGCGACCGTGGGCTCAGCCGGTACTCATGGCAACAAGGTTACGGCCGGGTCCGGGTCGGTGATTATCGGGAATTCGCATTCGCCGGCGCCGTTTATTCCGCCGTTGCCTGTGATTATTCCCGGAATATTCAATCGTGTTTTTGCCTTTAAAACGGCCAGCGGGAAAACGGTCGAGGGGCTGAACTATAGAATAGTTTCCGAAAGTGGAATCGAGAAGTTTGGTACTGCAGTAGCCGGAACGTCTGCCTGTTTCTCAACGGGACAGAAGCCTGAGCCAGTCTCGATTTTTGTAACATCGGAGTAAGATCTTGGAAACGATTGTTGAAATTGGCGGCATGCCTTATACCTTTGTTACCGAAGACGGTGCTACTGCGTTAAGGCTTGATGACAAGACAACCGCCAGCAATGATACGGATCTGGGGACTTTGAATCTCCCTGAAGTTTGGTTGGTGACTCGTTCCAATGGCGTACCCTTATTCGCTGTAAAACCAGATATCTGTGATAAGCCATTTCGCATCCTGAGCGCTGAAAAATTATACGCTGAGAAAATTCAGTGGTTTGAGCCACTGGCCGATTTCTATCGCGAGCGGTTATGGGTAAACCCCGAAAGTAGTGTAGAAGGGTCGGAAGTGTACGGAGCTTATCGACAGCATACATGGCAATCAATTATTGATTTCGCAATCGTGGACAGGCCATCGCTTGTTTACTATAGAAATCTTCCTGGAGATTGGAAAAAACAACCTGAAGGTGGAGCGAAGTATCTTCTCTGTCTAGTTGAAGGTGATCCTTACTGGACAGATGGGCTGGGGCAAATTCCATTCGCAGTGGACACTTTCCGTAAGTACTGGGAGGAAACCCGCGAGGTTGATTCCGCGGTCAGGAAGACTGGCCAGACTGGCTTGGACTGGGCAGACGGAACACTCGGTGGCAGCGACGATGGCAGTAAGAATGTTTATGACAACTTCATAATCATCAGGGCTTGTTTGTGGGCTTCTGAGAACTTTGAGCTGATGCTCGAGAAAAGAGCTATGAGCGGTCAAAGATTCGGGATCGACGGTGCGACACTCGCAAGCACCGTATTCAAGCCAGCCTCTAATGTAAGACTCGAGACGTCGATTGACGCAGGCCTATTAGAAAAATACAAAACATGGGGGGCGTGATTTTGAAAATTTTCGTTGGTGCCATTGTTTATCTGCTCGTCGGTGTATTGTATTTCTATGTGCACGACATTGGTGTTGTTTATTACAAGTCGCATGTGGGCTTTACAGACCGAGGTGTCGCAATAGGTGGCACCGCAGAGCTTATATTTTATTTTTTTATTCTGACCAATTTTATCGTTTTCTTTGTGCCGAAGGCTTTGTTGAAGTTGCTGGTAGTAGCAGTAATGCTGAGCATTGTGTTGTTTTATTTCTTGCCAGATAACCCGGTGCGAGCATTCGCCTATGGTGGTCTTACTACCAGTATGAGTGTATTGGCGCTTGTGCTGCGTTTGACAATTGACCGATGGCTCTCTCGAAGCTTTGTTTGAGGCGGCTACAACATGAACGTAGTTGGAGTGGTTTTTTATCCATGGATAGACCAGCCAACAAAGGAAAGGGGGCTGTCCCCTTTTTTGCGCCCTTTTTTGCGTTATGGTGAGCCAATGTCGAAGTTGAGTTTGTATTCGTCAATGTGGGCCTTGCAAACTTTTGTCGGTCGCGCCAGCTGCGTTGCGTTAGCGGTAATCATAGCGGCGTTGCTTACATTTGATTTGTGGCTCGATGGTCTTTCGGTTTTGCGTCCGGATGTTATCGAGTTAAGTTACTCGCGTCAGTTTATTGTTGAACGTGTTCCAGTGAATGTATTGTTTGCTGCTGAAAAAATGTCGTACTTACGCGTTACTGATCAAGACCACGCTCGTGATGTTTATCGCAGCCCACTTTGTCCGACTCGGCTGCTGGATATGACCGTCACAGAAACAGTCGAGCGAGTAGTGCTGCCGCATGTCAGTTTTTATATCAAGGGTAAATATTTTGTTCTGAATGCGTCGTGCTGGGAGGACAGTTGGTTGAATGATTTTATTAGCAATACTGTCCATAAGATCAAAGTCCCGGTAGGGGAACGCTACAAGTGATGAGTGTCGGTAGTTTCAGCAGTGTTGTGACCAAGCGACGCGGAGTTACGTTATTTTGCTTCTTGGTTCTGTTTGCGTTGTTCATAAGGAATTTGATTAACAATCAAGCGTATTTAATTCAGATAAGCCCCTCTGGGCGCTACATAATGGAGAATGTAGGAGTGGGCCGCTGGTGGTATTGGAATGATATGGCCTACCTGCGGGTGATCGATAGACAACACCCAGAGAAAGTCTATCGGACGCCACTATATGAAATGGATTCCTTTGATATGCGAGCCTTCGAAGATGAGAAAGAGGTTGGTATTGTCTGGATTTACTTTGATTTGGTTAATAAAGCTTTCACAGTTCATATGCCGCAATGGAAACCCCATTGGCTGAATTATTTCATCAGCAATACTCCCTACGAAGCAGGAGGTAATGATTGATGAAGACCAAGGCATTACGTGGCGTTACTGCTTTCCTGTGGCCCGAGCGCTGGATTCGTTTTAGCACGAAAGATGAATTCGGCTGGGTCACGATTTTGCCTTACCTATTGGTGGCGGGCTACGTGTGTGCCGGTCTGACAGTCGCGCTCTACAGGACAGTTTTTTCATGAGATCCACTACCAGGAAGGTACCTCGTGTCCTTTAACCACTACTACCAAAGCGAACTCACCGCACTTCGCCAGTTAGGTCGTCGTTTCGCCGAGCGTAGCCCGGCGTTGGCGCCTTTCCTGGGACAGGCCGGGCGGGATCCGGATGTGGAGCGGTTGCTGGAGGGCTTTGCCTTTCTGACCGGGCGCCTGCGCCAGAAGCTCGACGACGAGTTGCCGGAGCTCAGCCACTCGCTGATGCAGCTGCTGTGGCCCAACTACATGCGGCCGCTGCCGGCGTTCAGCATTTTGCAGTTCGATCCGTTGAAGCGTTCCGGGCCTGCGTTGAGGGTCGAGCGTGATACGCCGGTGGAGAGTGTGCCGGTCGATGATGTGCGCTGCCGTTTCCGCACGTGCTATCCGACCGAGGTGTTGCCGCTGGATCTGGCCGCGCTGACTTACTCGGTGAAGGGTGACGGTTCGCTGTTGAGCCTGCGCCTGGAGATGAGCGCCGATGGTCACCTCGGCGAGTTGGAGCTGAGTCGTCTGCGCCTGCACTTTGCCGGTGAGCGCTACATCAGCCAGATGCTTTACCTGAGCCTGTTGCGCAATCTTGAAGGCATCGAGCTGATCCCGCTGGACGGCGCCGGCAAGCCTATTAACAGTGTGAGCGGCCAGCCGATGGCGTTCAAGATGCCGGGCGACCGTGTGCAGCCGGTGGGTTTTGCCGAAGAAGAAGCATTGATCCCGTATCCGCTGAACACCTTCCGCGGCTACCGCTACCTGCAGGAATATTTCGCCTTCCAGGACAAGTTCCTGTTCGTCGATATCAACGGTCTGGACCTGCTCAAGGCGCTGCCGGAAGACACGCTCAAGCAAATGCGCGGCCTCGAATTGCGTTTCGATATTCGCAAGAGCGGCATCATGCGTATGCGTCCGACCCTGGATAACGTGAAGCTCTACTGCACGCCGATCGTTAACCTGTTCGAGCACGATGCTTTGCCCATTCGCCTCGATGGCAAACAGGACGAATACCTGCTGCTACCGGCCGAATACGACCTGCAAAACTGCGGCGTGTTCTCGGTGGAAACCGTCACTGGCTGGAAGCCCGGCGGCCTCGGTTATCAGGAGTACGTGCCGTTCGAATCCTTCGAGCACGACCCGAGTTTCGATGTACCGACTAGCCGTCCGCATTACAGCATCCGCCAGCGTTCGTCCTTGCTGCACGACGGCCTCGACACCTACCTGAGCTTCGGCATCCGCCACACTGAAGCCCACGAAACCCTGTCGATCGAGCTGATGTGCACCAACCAGAACCTGCCGCGCAAGCTCAAGCTCGGCGACATCTGCATGGCCTGCGAAGACACGCCGGAGTTTCTGAGTTTCCGCAACATCACGCCGGCCACCTCCAGTTTCGCGCCGCCGCTGAACCGTGACTTCCTCTGGAAGCTGATCAGCAACATGTCGCTCAACTACCTGTCGCTGGCCGACGTCAATGCGCTGAAGGTGATTCTCGAAACCTACGACCTGCCGCGCTACTACGACCAACACGCGGAAAAAGTCAGCAAACGCCTGTTGGGCGGGCTCAAGTCGATCAAGCACCAACACGTCGACAGATTGCATCGAGGGTTGCCGGTACGCGGGTTGCGCACTGAGCTGACCATCGACCCGGAAGGGTATATCGGCGAGGGCGACCTGTTCGTGTTCGCTTCGGTTCTTAACGAGTTTTTCGCGCTTTACGCCAGTCTCAATTCGTTCCACGAGCTGCGGGTAAAAAGCACACAGGGAGAGGTGTACCAATGGACACCACGTATGGGCCTGCAGCCCCTGCTTTAAGCGGGCTGACCCGGGTAATACGCGAGTACTCGCTGTTTCAGGCCGTGCTGCTGGTGATTGACCGGCTGCGCGATGCACACCCGCACCTGAGCGAAGACGACCTGTACGACCAGCTGGAATTCCAGGCCAACCCGAGCCTGGGTTTCCCTGGCAGCGACATCGATCGCGTGGAGTTTTTCAAAGAGCATGGGCAGATGCGTGCGCGTCTGCGTTTCAACCTGATCGGCCTGGTCGGCTCCGGTTCGCCGCTGCCGGCGTTCTACGGCGAACAGGCCCTGGGCGACAGTGAAGACGGCAACCCGACCCGCAACTTCCTCGACCTGTTTCACCATCGCCTGCAACGGCTGATGCTGCCGATCTGGCGCAAGTACCGCTACCGCGCGAGCTTCCAGAGCGGCGCGCTCGATCCGTTTTCCTCGCAGCTGTTTGCGTTGATCGGCCTCGGTGGCGAAGAGATCCGCAAGGCCCAGGAACTGAACTGGAAACGCCTGCTGCCGTACCTCGGCCTGCTCAGTTTGCGGGCGCACTCGGCGGCGTTGATCGAAGCGGTGCTGCGCTACTACTTCAAGCACGCCGAACTGACCATCGAGCAGTGCATCGAGCGCCGCGTTGAAATCCTCGACGAGCAACGCAATCGCCTGGGTCGCGCCAACAGCATGCTCGGCGAAGACCTGGTGCTGGGCGAACACGTGCGCGATCGCAGCGGCAAATTCCGCATTCACATCCGCGAACTCGACTGGCAACGCTTTCACGAATTCCTACCGATCGGTTTCGGCTACCAGCCGCTGTGCGCGCTGGTGCGGTTCACCCTGCGTGACCCGCTCGATTACGACATTCGCCTGGTGCTGCGCCAGGAAGAAATCCGCGAACTGCGCATCGGTGAGCAGAACGCCTGTCGCCTGGGGTGGACCAGTTGGCTCGGCCGCGAGAAAGCGGACGGCGTGGTGACCCTGGGCAGCAAAATTCATTAAGGACAGATGACACATGATCAACGTAGACCTGCAACAACTTATCCAGGCGCTGGACGCCGAAACCCGTCGTGATCTGGAAAGTTCTGCCGAACGCTGCGTCGCCCGTGGCGGCAGCAAGATCCTCGTCGAAGACCTGCTGCTGGGCCTGCTGGAACGCCCGCAAGGTTTGCTCGCACGGGCGTTGCAGGATGCCGAAGTGGACGCTGGCGAACTGAGTGCCGCGTTGCAATCGCGGGTCGAGCACAGCGCCTCGCGCAACCCGGTGTTCGCCCCGGAACTGGTGCAGTGGCTGCAAGACGCGTTGCTGGTGGCCAATCTCGAATTGGGCCAGAGCCAGGTCGAGCAAGCCGCGTTGATCCTCGCCCTGCTGCGCAACCCGATGCGTTACGCCGGCAGCCGTTATCAGTCGTTGCTGGCCAAGCTGAACATCGAGCGCCTGAAAGAATTCGCGCTGTCGCAGAAAGAGCAACCGGCCACCGGTAAGCCCGCTGTGCCTGGCGAATCGCTGCTGCAGCGCTTCACCCATAACCTGACCCAACAGGCCCGCGACGGCAAACTCGACCCGGTACTGTGCCGCGATGGCGCGATCCGCCAGATGGTCGACATCCTCGCTCGTCGGCGCAAGAACAACCCGATCGTGGTTGGTGAAGCCGGCGTCGGTAAAACCGCGATCGTCGAAGGCCTGGCCTCGCGCATTGCGGCCGGTGAAGTGCCGCAAGTCTTGAAAGGCGTCGAACTGCTGTCGCTGGACATGGGCCTGTTGCAGGCCGGTGCCAGCGTCAAAGGTGAGTTCGAACGTCGCCTCAAAGGCGTGATCGACGAAGTCAAAGCTTCGCCAAAACCGATCATCCTGTTCATCGACGAAGCCCACACCCTGATCGGCGCGGGCGGCAATGCCGGCGGCTCCGACGCGGCCAACTTGCTGAAACCGGCCCTGGCCCGTGGCGAGTTGCGCACCATCGCCGCCACTACATGGGCGGAGTACAAAAAATACTTCGAGAAAGACCCGGCCCTGGCCCGTCGTTTCCAACCGGTGCAACTGCACGAACCGACCGTCAGCGAAGCAGTGACCATCCTGCGTGGCCTGGCTCAGGTTTACGAGAAGAGCCACGGCATCTATTTGCGCGATGATGCGGTGGTTGCAGCGGCCGAGTTGTCCGCCCGTTACCTGGCGGGCCGTCAGCTGCCGGACAAAGCCGTCGACGTGCTCGACACTGCGTGCGCCCGCGTGCGCATCAGCCTCGCCGCCGCCCCTGAAAGCCTGGAACGCCTGCGTGGCGAACTGGCCGAAGGTGGTCGTCAGCGTCAGGCCCTGCGTCGCGACGCCGAGGCCGGTCTGCTGATTGACCATGAAGCGCTGGACGCTCTGGAAGATCGCCTGACCGACGCCGAAGAAGAAAGGGTCGCTCTGGAAACCCTCTGGACCGAACAAAAAACACTGGCCGAGCGCCTGCTGGACCTGCGTCAGCAACTGGCCAAGGCCCGTGAAGCCGCTGCCGTCGAACCGACCATCACGGTTGAAGAAGACGCTGAAGGCACCGTGATTGAAACCTTGCCAATAGACGAAGCACAAAGCGTCTTGTCCCTGGAAACTGCGCTGAACGAAACCCACCGCGCCCTGACCGAGGCCCAGGTCAAGGAGCGTCTGGTGAGCTTCGAAGTCTGCCCGCGTCTGGTGGCTGAAGTGATCAGCGCCTGGACCGGCGTGCCATTGGCGCAACTGGCCCGCGAACACAACGCCAAGGTCGCGAGCTTCGCCACCGACCTGCGCACCCGCATTCGTGGTCAGGAACAAGCGGTTCATGCCCTCGACCGTTCGATGCGCGCCACTGCCGCTGGCCTGAACAAGCCTGATGCCCCGGTCGGCGTGTTCCTGCTGGTCGGCCCAAGCGGCGTCGGCAAGACCGAAACCGCCCTGGCACTCGCCGATTTGCTGTACGGCGGCGATCGCTTCATCACCACCATCAACATGTCCGAGTTCCAGGAGAAGCACACCGTGTCGCGCCTGATCGGTGCACCGCCGGGCTACGTCGGTTACGGCGAGGGCGGCATGCTCACCGAAGCCGTGCGGCAAAAACCGTACTCGGTGGTGCTGCTCGATGAAGTCGAAAAAGCCGACCCGGACGTGCTCAACCTGTTCTATCAAATCTTCGACAAAGGCGTAGCCAACGACGGGGAAGGGCGCGAGATCGACTTCCGCAACACGCTGATCCTGATGACCTCGAACCTGGGCAGCGACCGCATCAGCGAACTCTGCGAAAACGGTGCGCGGCCGACAGCCGAAGTCCTCGAAGAAACCATTCGCCCGGTGCTCAGCAAGCACTTCAAACCGGCGTTGTTGGCGCGGATGCGCGTGGTGCCTTACTACCCGGTCGGTGGCCCGGTGCTGCGCGAGCTGATCGAAATCAAACTCGGCCGTTTGGGCGATCGCCTGAACCGTCGTCAGCTCGATTTCACTTACTCCCAGGACCTCGTCGATCACCTGGCCGAACGCTGCACCCAAAGCGACAGCGGCGCACGCCTGATCGACCACTTGCTGGACCTGCATGTGCTGCCGTTGGTGGCTGACCGTTTGCTCGACGCAATGGTCACCGGTGAAAGCCTCAAGCGTGTGCATGCGACGCTCGACGGTGACGCCAGCGTGATGTGCGAGTTCGCCTGAGGTGGGTGTGATGTTCACTCAAGTGCCGCAACCGCTGGTCTATGCCGAAGCCTTGCTGGCGCAATTCGCCAGCCTGTCGCGCGCGGCGGACGGTGCTGCGCTGCTGGGTGACTTCGTGCGCGGTTTGGCCGAGCTCAGCGGTTGCGAGCTGACGCAACTGTACCTGCTGGACGCGACCCACACCTGCCTGGGGATGAACGCCGAGTGCCTGAACGGCATTCTGCAACCTCGGGAGGGGGCGAGCCTGCCGGCGGATTACAACGGTGAACAACTGCTGCAATTCTCCTTGTGCCAGAACCGCGTGGTGTGCCTCAGCGAGCTGAGCGGCAGCCTGCACGAAACCAGTTTCCTGCCGCTCCAGGCCACGCCGTGGCAGTCACTGTTGTGCGTGCCATTGGTCAATCAGCAAAAGGCTGTCGAAGGTTTGCTGCTGTGTGCCAGTCGCCGGCAGATCGACCTGCAAGGCTTTGCTGATTCCCTCGGTCAACTGGGCTCGTTCGTGCTCGGCCAATTGCACTTGCTGCAACGTTTGCGTCGGCCGGCCGGCGATACACGACCGGCATCGGTCAGCGTCCCGAGCGTCAGCGGTTATGGCTTGATCGGCAAGAGCGCGGCGATGCGCCAGACCTATTCGCTGATCAGCAAAGTTTTGCACAGCCCGTACACCGTGCTGCTGCGCGGCGAAACCGGCACCGGCAAGGAAGTGGTCGCGCGGGCGATTCACGACTGCGGTCCGCGACGTTCCCAGGCGTTCATCGTGCAGAACTGCGCGGCGTTCCCCGAGAACCTGCTGGAAAGTGAACTGTTCGGCTACCGCAAAGGCGCCTTCACCGGTGCCGACCGCGACCGTGCCGGGCTGTTCGACGCGGCCAATGGCGGCACCTTGTTGCTCGATGAAATCGGCGACATGCCGTTGTCCCTGCAAGCCAAGCTGTTGCGCGTGTTGCAGGAAGGCGAGATCCGCCCGTTGGGTTCCAACGACACCCACAAGATCGACGTGCGCATCATCGCTGCGACTCACCGGGATTTGGCAGTGCTGGTCAGCGAAGGCAAATTCCGCGAGGACTTGTACTACCGCCTCGCGCAATTCCCGATCGAGCTGCCGGCCCTGCGTCAGCGCGAAGGCGACATCCTCGACCTGGCCCGGCACTTCGCCGACAAGGCTTGCGCGTTTCTGCAACGCGATGCCGTGCGTTGGTCCGACGCGGCGCTGGATCACCTGTCCGGCTATGCCTTCCCCGGCAACGTTCGCGAACTCAAAGGTTTGGTCGAACGCGCGGTATTGCTGTGCGAAGGCGGCGAGTTGCTGGCCGAGCATTTCTCCCTGCGCATGGAAGCCATGCCGGAAGACAACAGTCTGAACCTGCGCGAACGCCTGGAGCAGGTCGAACGCAGTTTGCTGCTCGACTGCCTGCGCAAAAACGACGGCAACCAGACCCTCGCCGCCCGCGAACTCGGATTGCCACGCCGCACGCTGCTTTATCGCCTTGGGCGCCTGAATATCAATTTGGGTGATTTCGATGGCTGACCTGAATTTCTGCAACCTAACCACTCTGGTTGGAATGCTCCTTTTGGCCAGCGCAACTCCTGTGGCGAGGGGGCTTGCCCCCGTTCGGCTGCGCAGCAGTCGTAGTCCGGTAAATGCGGTTTGCCTGAATAAACAGGATGGCCGGTTTTGGGGCCGCTTCGCGACCCAACGGGGGCAAGCCCCCTCGCCACAGGGGGCCACCGTTTCCCTTGTGATTGGCTATAGGCCTTGGAATAGAGCCTCCCAATCAACCTCATTCGCTTTTAACAGCGCCGCCCGAACAGGTCGGCGCTTTGTGCTTTGTCTACCCCTGGAGACCCTCTGATGCCTGTTCGTCACTGGCAAGCCGTCCTGCTGACCCTCGTCGTTCTATGCGGCCTTGGCGGCTGTAGCGGCAATTACAAATACAACGACAACACCTATCGCCCATTGGGTGATCCGCAGGCGGTCAATCGCGGCAAGTGACCGCAAGGAGTATCACCATGGAACTGGTTTTCGAAATGCTGAACACCAAGCAGTTCGTGCCCACGGATTTGTGCCAGAAGACCTTCAAGCAGGCCGGTGGCGTGATCGGCCGGGGCGAGGATTGCGACTGGATCATCCCCGACCGCAAGCGTCACCTGTCCAACCACCACGCGTTGATCAACTACCGCGAAGGCACGTTTTTCCTGACCGATACCAGCAGCAACGGTATCCAGGACAGCGAAAGCGGTGCGCGTCTGCGCAAAGGCGAGCCAATGCGCATCGAACACGGCAGCGTGTACGTGCTGGGTGACTTCGAGATCCGTGCGCGACTGGTGCGCGACCCGGCGACGTTCGACGTTGAAGTTGGCCGTCCGCAGGCCGCGGGCAGCATCATTCCGGACGATGCCTTCCTCGACCTCGATCCGCTGAATGCCCTCGACCAGCAAGAGCGCGTGTACTCGGAAATCGATGAGCTGATCTCCCCGAGCACCACCATCGAAGACACCCGTCAGCGTGCCGACTACGCGCGCATCGACATGGAAAGCCTGATGGTCCCGGAGCTGATCGACGCCCCGGCTGAGCCTGCGCCAGCCCCGAAGCCTGCGGCTGTGGCGCGTCAGAGCGAGGGCTTCTGGGAGCACTTCGGTGCCGCCCTCGGCGTGGACCTCAAAGGTCTCGACCACGACGCTCGCGAAGCCCTGGCCCTGAACGCAGCGCGCCTGCTCAAGCAGAGCGTCGGTGGTTTGCAGCAGAGCCTGCGCACCCGCAGCGAACTGAAAAACGAACTGCGCCTGGCCCAGACCACCGTGCAAGGCACTCACAAGAATCCACTGAAATTTGCCGTCGATGCCGGTGAAGCGCTGGGCATTTTGTTGCAGGGCAACAAGCCGGGTCAGTTGCCGGCCGAGCAAGCGATCTCCCGTGCGTTCCGTGATTTGCAGGCGCATCAGGTGGCGTTGCTGACCGCCAGCCGCGCTGCCGTTCGCGGCACCCTGGAACACTTCTCGCCGCAACAGCTGACCCTGCGTTTCGAGCGCGACAACAAGCCGTTGCTCGCCACCTCCGGTAGTCGCTGGAGAGCCTACGGGCGTTATCACCAGGCTCTGCGTCTGGACGATGACTGGAGCGAGCGCCTGCTGGCCCGCGACTTTGCCCAGGCCTACGAAGAACAGATCCGCCTGATTTCTACCCTTCACACCGACCACCAAGGATGATGCGCATGTCTCGCTGCTCGACCGCTTTTTTCAAGACGCTGACGGCGCTAATTGCCCTTGTGCTGTTGGCCGGATGCTCGTCGTTGTCGCCGTATTCCAAAGTGACCAAAGTCAACCTGAAGCTCACCGGCAGCGATCAGCTGAACCCGGACCTCAACGGGCGTCCGTCGCCGATTGTCGTGCGTCTGTTCGAGCTCAAGCACCCGGTGACGTTCGAGAACGCCGACTTCTTCAGCCTGTACGAACGCGCCAAGGAATCCCTGGTCCCGGACCTGGTGGCCAGCGAAGAACTCGAGCTGCGTCCGGGTGAAACCGTCGAGCTCAAACTCAGCGTGGAGGAGGGCAGCCGTTACGTCGGCGTGCTCGCGGCCTACCGCGACCTGCCGGAAACCAAGTGGCGCTACACCGTGCAAATCACTCCGCTGGAAGTCACCGTGGCTGACCTGACCCTCGATCAGGCCGGCATCCGCAATACCCATGAAACGCTCGCCAAGGCGGATGACTGATCATGAATGCCCATAAAGTCATTTGGCAGGAAGGCATGCTGCTGCGTCCGCAGCACTTCCAGCACAACGATCGTTACTACGACCACCAGATGAAGACCCGTACCCAGTTGTTGGGCAGCTACATCTGGGGCTTCCTGAACCTGGAAATCGACTTGCAGTTCCTCAACATGGGCAAACTGGTGATCAGCCAGGCCTCGGGGATTCTGCCGGACGGCAGCCTGTTCGAACTCGGCGGCAACACCGAGCCGTTGGCGCTGGACGTGCCGCCGAACACTGGCAACACGCCGATCTACCTGGCGCTGCCGCTGGTCACCGGTAACCACATCGAGTCTCGCCGCCCGGAGCAGTCCGACGTGCTGGCGCGCTACACCGCGTACGACGCGGAAGTCGCCGACTCCAATGCCGGCGACGACTCCGCCAGCCAGGTCAGCTGCGGTCGTCCGGACTTCAAACTGTTGCTCGGCGAGCAGCAGAGCGACCAGGCCTACGTGAAGCTGAAAATCTGCGAAGTGCTCGACACCACGCCCGACGGCGTGATCAGCCTCGACCCCGACTTCGTGCCGACCTACATTCAGGCGCACTCCTCCAGCTACTTGCTGTCGTGCCTCAAAGAAGTGATCAGCATGCTTGGCCACCGGGGCGACACGATTGCCGAGCGGATCAGCTCCAACGGCAAGGTCGGTGGCGCGGAAATCGGCGACTTCATGATGCTGCAACTGATCAACCGCACCGAAATGCTGCTGCGCCATTACCTCGGCCTGGAACAGGTTCACCCGGAAGAGTTGTACCGCACGCTGCTGACCATGCTCGGTGATCTGGCGACGTTTTCCAGCGAGAGCAAGCGCCCGCGTCTGGACAGCCGTTACCAGCACAGCGACCAAGGCGCGAGCTTCCGCAAACTGATGGAAGCGATTCGTCAGGTGCTGTCGATGGTGCTCGAACAGCACGCCATCGAGCTGGTGCTGCAAGCGCGTCAGTACGGGATCATCGTGTCGCCCTTGCACGACCACAAACTGCTGGGCTCGGCCTCGTTCGTGCTCGCGGCCAGTGCCAACTGCGACTCCGAAGAACTGCGTCATCGCTTGCCGGCGCACCTCAAGGTCGGCCCCGTGGAGCGCATCCGTCAACTGGTCAACCTGCACCTGCCTGGCATCAAGGTCAAACCGTTGCCGGTGGCCCCACGGCAGATCGCGTTCCACTCCAACAAAACCTATTTCATCCTCGAACTCAGTTCCGAAGACCTGGCGCAACTCGAGCGCTCCGGCGGCTTCGCGTTCCACGTGTCCGGCGAATTCGCCGAGCTTGAACTGAAATTCTGGGCCATCAGGAACTGACCGACATGATCAAGGACATGGAATACAACCAGGACGACAAAACCGTCCTGCTCGACCGCCAGGGCCACGGCCCGGCGTCGAGTCCGCTGACTGACTTCGCTGCGCCGCCGCGTTTCGAACAGCTGGAAGAACGGATGATCTACGCCGCGCGTCTGCGCCCGGCCGAAGCGTTCAACATCAGCCTCAACTCGCTGGTGGCCGCGGCGTCCGAGTTGCTGTCGGAAGTGGTGCGACTCAAGCACAGCGACACCCGTGAAGACCTGTACGCGCTCAACGAGCGACTGACTGCCGGGCTGAAGCTGTTTGAAGTGCGTGCGCTGCACAACGGCGCTGAAAGCAGCCAGGTGATGGCCGCCCGTTACGTGCTCTGCACCGTGGTCGACGAAGCCGTCGTCACCACGCCGTGGGGCAACGAAAGCGAGTGGTCGCAGATGAGCCTGCTCAGCAGCTTCCACAACGAAACCTTCGGTGGCGAGAAGTTCTTCCAGCTGCTGGATCGCCTGTCGAAAAACCCGGTCAAGCACCTGCCAATGCTGGAGCTGATGTACTTGTGCCTGTCCCTCGGTTTCGAAGGCAAGTACCGGGTACAGGCTCGCGGCATGCTCGAGCTCGAAGGCATCCGCGATGCTTTGTATCGGCAGATTCGGCAACTGCGCGGCGACGTGCCGCGTGAGCTGTCGCCGCATTGGGAAGGCTTGAACGATCAGCGTCGCAGCCTGGTGCGCATCGTGCCGGCGTGGATGGTGGTGCTGTTCACTGTGGTCTGCCTGGTGGTGATGTATTCGGGTTTCGCCTGGGTACTGGGCGAGCAACGCGAAACCGTTCTGCAACCTTACCAGCAGCTGGATCCGGCCGCGGTTCAGCCGCAGTCGAAGCCGTAAACAGGGACGTGTGATGAAAAAGTTTTTCAAGAAAGTCGGCGCATTCCTGCGCCAGACCTGGGTCTGGACCCTGCTGCTGGTGCTGTTCGTCGCGCTGCTGGTGTGGTTCGTCGGGCCGCTGCTGGCGGTCAATGACTACAAGTTCTGGGAAGGTTCGACCTCCCGCCTGCTGACCATCAGTGTGCTGTTTCTGGTCTGGGGCCTGACCATGGTCTTCGTCAGCTGGCGCGCCGGTGTGCGCAAAAAGGCTGTGGAAGAAACCGAAGACGGCCAGGACCGTATCCGCCGTGAAGAGCTGATCGACGACGAGCAGAAAGAGCTTCGCGTGCGCTTCAAGGATGCGTTGAAAACCCTGAAGACCTCGAGCCTCTATCGCGGTCGCAGCGAACGCTGGCGCAGCGATTTGCCGTGGTACTTGCTGATCGGCCCGCAGGGCAGCGGCAAGACCAGTCTGCTGGACTTCTCGGGGCTTGAGTTTCCGATCAACAAGATCGACCGCAAACTCACCCGTGACACCCTCGGCACTCGGCATTGCGACTGGTACTTCGCCGACCACGGCGTGCTGATCGACACCGCCGGGCGTTACCTGACCCAGCCGGATGCGGAAGTCGATGGCAGCGCCTGGAGCACCTTGCTCGACCTGCTGCGCAAGCGTCGCCGCAACCGCCCATTGAACGGTGTGTTGGTGACCATCCCGGTGGAAACACTGCTGGGCGGCAGCGAGCAAGACCTCGACACGCTGGCTCGCCAGGTGCGTGCGCGTCTGCAAGACGTGCATCAGAAACTGCACGTCGACGTGCCGATTTATCTGGTGCTGAGCAAGGCCGATCGCCTGCTCGGTTTCGACGAGTTCTTCGATCAGCTGACCCGCGAAGAAAGCGATCAGGTACTCGGCACCAGCTTCCGCAAAGAGCAGAGCGGCACTGACGTGGCTGTGCTGCGCGCCGAGTTCGAAGAGCTGCTGCGTCGCCTGAACAGCCAGGTGATCATGCGCATGCACCAGGAACGCGACACCCAGCGCCGTGGCCGTATCCTCGACTTCCCGCATCAACTGGGGCAGATCGGCGAGCGTCTGTGCCTGTTTGTCGACATGGCGTTCACCGGCAACCGCTACCAGCGTGTCAGCCAGTTGCGCGGTTTCTACCTGACCAGCGCGCCGCACCTGACCCAGGAAATGGACCAGACCACCGCCGGCATCGGCGCGAACCTGGGGATGAACGCCGGCGTGCTGCCGACCCTGCGCAGTGGCCGTTCGCGGTTCATTCACCATTTGCTCAGCCGAGTAATTTTCCCCGAGGCCGATCTGGCCGGTCTGGACAAGCGCGAACGCAGCCGCATCCATTGGGGCCAACGTGCGTTGTACGTGGGTGCACTGGCGGCACTGGCGCTGTTCGGCATGCTCTGGGCTGGCGGGTTCTCGGCCAACTACGAGCGTCTGGAAAACCTGCGTTCTTTGGCACAAAACTGGAATCAGCAACGCTCGGCCCTGACTGCACGCGATGATTCGATGGCGGTGCTCAAGACCCTCGACACCAGCTACGCGGCGACTCAGGTCTTCCCGAAAAAGGGTGACGTGTCGTACCACGAGCGCGGTGGCCTGTACCAAGGTGAAGACGTCAATCCGGTAGTCAAGAGCGCCTACGAGCGTGAGCTTGAAGCGCAACTGCTGCCACGGGTTGCGACCCTGCTGGAAGGGCAGATCCGCGCCAACATGAAGGACCGCGAACGCCTGCTCAACAGCCTGCGTGCGTACCTGATGCTGAACATGAAGGATCGCCGCGATGCTGCCTGGCTCAAGGATTGGGTCGCCACTGACTGGTCCTTGCGCTACGCCGGCAACACCGCGGTGCAGAATGGCTTGAACACCCATTTCGAGCGTTTGCTCAAGCAGCCGTTTATCTACCCGCTGAACGAGCAACTGGTGGCGCAGGCGCGTCAGGTGCTGCGCAGCGAGTCGCTGGCCAACGTGGTTTACCGGATGCTGCGCGAGCAGGCTCGCAACCTGCCGGAATACCGCCTGAGCCAACACATCGGCCCGCAGGGTTCGTTGTTTGTCGGCACCGATTACGTGATTCCGGGGTTCTACACCCAGCAAGGCTATCAGCAGTACTTCTCGGTCCAGGGGGCGGCGCTGGTCACCGATATCCTGCGTGACAACTGGGTACTGGGCGAAGGCTCGGGCATCAGCGGCATGGACTTGCGTCGCCTGATGGTCGAACTGGAGCAACTGTACTTCCGCGACTACGCCAATTTCTGGAGCGAAGCGGTCGGTCAGGTGGCATTGCCACCGATCAACGACGCCGGTGAAGGCGCCGAGCAACTGGCAGGCCTGACGTCCGCCAACTCCCCAGTGCTGCAACTGCTGGTGGAAGTGCGCGAGAACACCCGGTTCCCGGCGGAAGCTGAGCCGGTTGATGAGGCCGCGGATGCCGCTGCAAAACTGGGAGAGCAGAAGGGCAAGCTCGGCAAGTTGGGCAAACTGGCGTCGGCCGCAGCGGATGCGGCGTCTGACATGGCCGCGACCAAAAACCTGCCGGACACCGCGAAAAAATCCCTGCAACGTCGCTTCGAACCGCTGCACCGCTTGCTGGACGACAACAACGGCCCGGCCGCTGACCTGACCCCGGCACTGACAGCACTCAACGACCTGCAACTGCAACTGTCGAGCCTGGCCCGTGCCAGCGCGCCGGAGCAGGCTGCGTTCGAAATGGCCAAGACCCGCATGAGCGGCCAGCGTGATGCGCTGAGCAACTTGCGCAATGCGTCGAACCGTTTGCCGCGCCCTGTCAGCGTGTGGTTCAACGTGCTGGCCGAAGACACCTGGCGTCTGGTGCTCAACGATTCCTACCAGTACCTGAACCAGCGTTATCAGAGCGAGCTGTACAGCTTCTACGGCAAGGCGATCAACAAGCGTTACCCGTTCAGCGCCCACAGCACCAGCGACGTTGCGATCAGCGACTTCCGAGAGTTCTTCAAGGCCCAGGGCATCGCCGACCGCTTCTTCGACAACTACATGCGTCCGTTCGTGAGTGGCGATCCAGGCAACTACCGCCTGCGCAGCATTGACGGTCACAGCATGCCGATCTCCAAGGTCTACCTCGACCAGATGGCCGCGGCACAAGTGATCCGCCAGAGCTTCTTCGCCAGTAACCCGGCCGAGCCGCAAGTGCAGTTCAAACTGGAGCCGTACACCCTCGACCCGGCCGTCAGCCGTTCCGAGTTCAAGTTTGGCGACAAGACCATTGAATACCGTCACGGCCCTATCGTGCCGGTGTCCTTCAAATGGCCGACCGACGCTGAAGACGGTCGCACCAGTCTGGTCCTCGACAAAATGGCCGGTCGCCCGATCGGCATCGAGAAGAACTCCGGCCCATGGTCGTTGTTCCGTCTGTTCGACCTGATGCAAACCGAGTACCTGACCGGTCGCGACGTGCTGGTGCTCAAGGCTGACGTGGGTGGCCTGCGCGCCAACTACTTGCTGACGAGCCAGCGCACGCCGAACCCGTTCGACATGGGCGTGCTGCGTACTTTCCGTATGCCGGTGCAGCTCTGATGCTGGTTGCCAGTCCCTGGCGCAGCGCTGCGCGTACCGATCCGGGCAAGGTTCGGGCGCGCAACGAAGATGCTTTTCTCGACTGCCCACAGCAGGGGCTGTGGGTGGTCGCGGACGGCATGGGCGGTCATCAGGGCGGCGACATCGCCAGCCAGTTGATCGTCGCCAGCCTGGCGGAATTGCCGGTACAGGACGACTTCGACGAACGACTCAAAGGTATTCGCCAGTGCCTGCACTGGCTCAACCGCCGATTGGGTCAGGAGTTGACCGTCACCGCCGGACGCCATGACAGCATCATGGGCAGCACCGTGGTGGCGCTACTGGTGGAAGGCAATCGCGCGGCCTGCATCTGGGCCGGCGACAGCCGCTGCTACCTGTGGCGTGGCCAGCGTTTGTATCAGCTGTCCAAGGACCATTCGCTGCAACAGCAACTGATCGACGAGCAGAACATGAGCGTCGAGCAAGCCCAGGCTCACCCTGCCGCTCATGCCTTGACCCGTGCGGTCGGGGCTGCCGAACAGCTGACCCTGGACGTGCTCGAACTCGAGGTCTATCCCGGCGATGCGTTTTTGCTGTGCAGCGACGGTTTGTATCAAGGGCTGACTAGCGATGCCCTGGGCAACGCCCTGAGCCTGACCGCGCCGCACGTTGCGCTGGAACGTCTGTTCGACGGCGCTCTGCGTGGCTCGGCCCGGGACAATCTGACCGCCGTGGTGATCCGCCAATGACTGAACTCATGCCACTGATCGACGACCTGCTGGTGACCGAGGAAGAAGCCAATAACCTGACTTACTTCGCCTTCGCCACGCCTCTAAACGGAAAGCCGCATCAGGCCGAGCCTGCGCTGGCGCCGACCCGGGCCAGCATCGGCGAACTGCCGGACGTGCTGGCGGGACGTTACCGCATCGAGCGCCTGCTCGGTGCCGGTGGCATGGGCGCGGTTTACCGTGCACGGGACTTGCTGAGCGAACAGTTCGGCGATCCCGATCCTTACATCGCGCTGAAAATACTCAGCGAAGAATTTGCCGAATCGCCGGACGCCAGCGCCTTGCTCTACAGCGAGTTCGCGCTGACCCGACGACTGCGCCACAACAACGTGCTGCGACCGCACACCTTTGAAGTGGACACCGACTGCCAGCGCGCCTTCATCACCATGGAACTCATGCGTGGGCTGACCCTGGACAAATTACTCTGCGAGCGGCCTCTGGGCCTGCCATGGAAAGAACTGCGCGACATCGCGCTGCCGCTGCTCGACGCGCTGGCCTACGCCCACGCTCGCGGCGTGCTGCACGGCGACATGAAGCCGAGCAACGTAATGCTCAGCGAAGAGGGCGTGCGCCTGTTCGACTTCGGCCTCGGCCAGGCACAAGAGGGCATCTTGCCCGGCCTGCCGCACCTGAGCCGCAACCGCTTCAACGCCTGGACCCCCGGCTACGCCGCCCCCGAACTGCTCGAAGGCCAACCGTTGTCGGCCAGCGCGGACGTGTACGGCGTGGCCTGCGTGATCTACGAACTGGCGGGCGGCAAACACCCGTTCCGCCGCTTGCCCTCGACCGAGGCCCGCGACGGCCACCTCGAACGCGAACTGCAAGCACCCAAGCATCTACCGAAACACTGCTGGCCAGCCCTGCGAACGGCGCTGGCTTTCGATGCGGCCAAGCGCACCATCACCGCCGCCCAATTGCGTGACGCCATGGGCGCCACTTCGTCCTGGCTACAACGTCTGCGACTTCGGGCGTAACGGATGACATTCGAACAGGGAGCACTTTATGTTCAACCCAGCTAACGAAACGCACTTCAGCCTGACCGTTGAAGACTATGCCGGCGACCTGCAAGTGCTGTCGTTCACCGGCACTGAAGGCATCAGCCAGCCGTATCGCTTCGACCTCGAACTGGTCAGCGAAAACCCGGACCTGGACCTGGAAAAGCTCCTGCACAAGCAGGCGTTCCTCGCATTCGACCCGAAAGGCAGTGGCATCCACGGCCAGATCTACCGCGTCGCCCAAGGCGATGCCGGCAAGCGCTTGACCCGCTACAAAGTCTCCCTGGTGCCGCAGCTGCAATACCTGCATCACCGCACTAACCAGCGCATCTACCAGCAGATGTCGGCGCCGAAAATCATCGCGCTGATCCTCGAAGAACACGGCATCAAAGGCAACGCCTACCGCTTCCAGCTGAACACCCCGTGCCCGGACCGCGATTACTGCGTGCAATACGACGAAACCGACCTGCACTTCGTCCAGCGCCTGTGCGAAGAGGAAGGTATTCACTACCACTTCCAGCACAGCGAAAAAGCCCACCTGCTGGTGTTCGGCGACAACCAGACCGTGTTCCCGAAACTCGGCCAGCCCACCGCCTATGTACAAGGCAGCGGCATGGTCGCCGAGGAACCGGTGATCAAAGGCTTCAAACTGCGCCTGGAAACCCGCACCGGCCGCGTCACCCGCCGCGACTACGACTTCGAAAAGCCCAACCTGCGACTTGAAGCCGGCTATAAACCCGACGGCAAAAGCACTGAACCGGACCTCGAAGACTACGACTACCCCGGCCGCTTCCTCGACCGCGCACGCGGCAAATTCCTCAGCCAGCGCGCCCTCGAACGCCACCGCGCCGACTACCAGCAAGCCGAAGGCCACGGCGACCAGACCACCCTCGCCAGCGGCCACTTCCTGGAAATCTCCGACCACCCGCGCACCGAGTGGAACGACCTCTGGCTGCTCACCGAAATCGTCCACGAAGGCAAACAGCCGCAAGTGCTCGAAGAATCCGTGACCAGCGACACCACCGATAACAAAGACGACTTCCACCAGGGCTACCGCAACCGCTTCCTCGCCACCCCGTGGGCCGTGTTCTACCGCCCCGCGCTACAACACCCGAAACCCCGCGTCCTCGGCAGCCAGACCGCCATGGTCACCGGCCCCAAAGGCGAAGAAATCCACTGCGACCAATACGGCCGCATCAAAGTGCAATTCCACTGGGACCGCGAAGGGTTGGCTGATGACAAAACCAGCTGCTGGATGCGCGTCTCCTCCAGCTGGGCCGGCGACCGCTACGGCGCCATCGCCATCCCGCGTATCGGCATGGAAGTCCTCGTCACCTTCCTCGAAGGCGATCCCGATCAACCGTTGGTGACTGGGTGCCTGTACCACAAGGAAAACCAGGTTCCCTACGATCTGCCGGCCAACAAAACCCGCACCGTGTTCAAAACCCTCAGCTCACCGGGCGGCGGCGGGTTCAATGAACTAAGGATTGAGGACAAGAAGGGCGCCGAGCAGATATTTATTCATGCCCAGCGGGATTGGGATGAAAACATCGAGCACGACCAGAAGATTCGGGTGGGGAATGAACGCCACGATACGGTGGTGAAGAACACCTACACCGAGCTGAAGGCTGAGGAGCATCGCACCACGATTGCGGATCGCAAGAGTGAAGTGCGGGTGGATGATCACCTGACGGTTGGGCAGAGCCAGCATGTGAAGTTGGGGACTGCGCAGCTGACCAGTGCCGGGAAGGAGATTCACCTCAAGGCTGGGGACAAGATTGTTATCGAGGCCGGGATGGAGCTCACGGTTAAGGCCGGGGGGAGTTTTATCAAGCTCGATGCGGGTGGTGTGACGGTTGTTGGGCCGGTGGTGAAGATTAATGCGGGTGGTTCGGCGGGCTCGGGGACTGGGATTGGCATCAAGCCGCCGGTGTTGCCGGGGGCTGCGGATAAGGATAAGGCGGGGAGTTTGATGGATCAGGCGTTGGGGAATGCGCCTGAGGAACAGGTCAAACGTAAACCCAAACGAATGCTCAATTTTTCTGGTTAATCGACATAGACGGCAATCCAAGCCACCAGGGATCAGGATTTAGGTAATTGGTAATGACTGAAACAACAAGCAAAGTAGAGAAATGGTCGTATCCCCTGAAAGTAGGGACAGCAGAAGCGACGGATCCACAGCAATTTTATAGGGCGTTGGCCAAGGCGAAAGACGGCTACTACCCATTAGGGGCCAATGGCCTCTGGCATGGCGGGGTTCATTTCGACGAAGACTCGGGCTTGGTGAAAGATCTGACGGAGGTCAGATGTATTGCCGACGGTGAGGTAGTGGCCTATCGCATTGACGAGAAATACCCCGCATCAGATTTTGGCTCGACGCATTCAGTTTACTCAACGGGGTTCGTGTTGGTTAAGCACCGTCTGGAAGTTCCCGTGCCTCCTGCCCCCGCACCCACTCCTGGGGCGCAACCAGCGACAGTGGCTCCCGGACCTAGCCTGACTTTTTTCAGTCTTTATATGCATTTGCTGCATTGGGATACCTACGAAAAAACTCCGGCATTAGGCAGGCCGCCTTTCTGGAGTGGCGGTACTTGGAAGGTGAAATCGACGGCTAAAGATGAAATTCTGGGTCTAAGAGTTCGACTGGAGCCGCGTGGAAAACCTGGTTATGCCACGGTGTTAGCCGTATTGCCTCGCGGCACGGTTGTCGAAACAGGCGAGGAGGAAAACGGATGGCTCAAAGTGGTGAGTGTTACGCCTGCCAATACCGGTGTTACTCCAGGTACCGGTTGGGTGTTCAAAAGACAGTTGACGGCGGGTGCAACACCTAATAGTTATGTCATTGGTAGTGCTGCAAAAGACCCGATGAACCCACCTCAAAAAGGGCTGGCAGTTCATGCTTCCGCCAGCCGATCAAGCGCTACAACAGCAATTTTGCCGATTGGAACTAAGGTAAAAATCGGTAATGACGGAACGAGTGGCAAATATCAGAAACTGCTAGAGATAGTTGGGGGGAATGCTGTCCCTCCGTTGGCCGCGGCCGACGTGCTTGGTTATGTCTGGGAAGGATTGCTTGAGACGAAGAGTGAGCCTGCCGAGAAAGGCACTGTCCATGTTCTGACCCGCCCATTCTCGGTAAAGGCAGGGAGCCTGATTGGTCACGTAGGGCAGTATCAGAACCATTCTGATTCCGCTCCCAAAAATTTTCTGCACTTGGAAGTATTTAGCTGCGAAGACGTCAAGGCATTCACCGCTCTGAGCAAGGAGAAGGTTACAGGTTTGCCAGCAGCCGAAAAAACAATGCTTAAGATTCCAAAAGGCAGCGTTTTGGTCACCCATATGCAAGGAATGAGCGCGACAAACCCACCTAAAGTGACAGATCCTCACAAGATAGTTGGATACGATTTTTTGGTGCCTGTCGCAGTACTTGAAGCGTTACCTGCGGAGAAAAGAATTAAGGTGCCTGTCGTCATGGGGGGAGCTACCACTTACACGCTTTGGTGGCGTTTGGACGGGTTGCTTGGTGATGCCGGCGGGAATGAAATCAGCGGTTGGTTTGCTGAGCCGGACACTACTTTGTCACGCCACTCGCCTTTTGAATGGGAAGGCTTTAGTTTTATCGATGAAACCGTCAGCAATATGGATCACTTGGCCGCTTTCCTTCATGCACAGGAAAGTCTCAGTGATGAAGAGCGAGCGACTTATCTGCCGAACGTTAGCAATGCTAATGAAGGTTCAGCGAAGCAACAGCTTTATAAAATATTGGACAAAAATGCTGATAAAAAACTCACTCCCCTTGAGATAAAAGAAGCATTGGGGAAACCTTGGTTTTCTCAGCCGATATCTCAGATGGTTACTCGTTACGAAAGCGAGTGGCAATACAAGAAAGACAAATGGGATGCTCTTGATGAATTGATGGGTCATAACGAATCAGATCCGCATAAAGAATGGGTCGAAGAGAAAGTTCGGATAGAAAATTTAAGCTGGTGGGATAAGCTGATACAAAAGCATGGGATAACTGAAGATATTAATATTCAGCACATACATCCCATTGGCTTGATTTCTAATTTTACTGCTCGGCGTGATTTGATTACTTTGGAGATGTTGAGAGCCGCGAACCCGGACGGGGCCGAGGAACATCATAGAAATATTTTGCCCTATCTAAATAAATACGCGCTGGCATACAAGTTGGAAGAGCCAAAAGCGATCGCGCACTTTCTTTCTCAAGTTGGCCATGAAAGTGGTTTTAGAATTATTGAGGAAGGGTTGAGGTATAGTGCGCGACAAATGAAAAAGACTTACGGGTGCAGGCGGCAAAATAATGTTAATGGGTATAATGAGCAAAGTGATAGCTGTGAATTTGGCGTGTTGCGTAGCAAGCTATGGTCGGAAGAAAGTTATTATGCGATGAACGCGGAAAACCTCGGTAGTTATGTTTATGCTAATAGAATGGGTAATGGCGATGAGGCCAGCAAAGAGGGGTATACATATCGAGGCCGAGGAATGCTTCAAGTAACAGGGAAGTCGGAATATCTAAGGTTTACGAATGTTCATAATCAGAAAAATCCAACAGATATACAGGACTTCGTGGCTAACCCTGATCTACTGGTTTCTTCGATCGAATACGGTGTGGAGTCTGCTTTCGTATTCTGGTTCACGAAAACTGGTCAGGAAGGGACGAAGCTTTGTGATATTGCTAAGACAGGTAGTGTTGTTAACGTAACGCAGATGGTGAACGGTGGCCAAAATGGATATACGGATAGGAATAACCGATTCCAGTCTCTCGCAACGCTAATGAATCTTTGATTAAGAGAGTGCTCACAATGCTCCGGCTTACTGCGTTTTTCTTCTTTTTTACTTTGGCGGGTATAAGCTTTGCTCAAGATGATGCGAGGTTTTTGCAAGGCAAGGTAATTCAAGGTCCATTTAAAACAAACGTTGTAGATAATGGCGAGTTATCATTTTTAGATACGGGAGATGCAGAGTTTCCTATCTCGCTAATCCTAGAGACAGCAGAGACTGATAAAGCCAAGGCTAAAAGTCTAGTTGATAAGTACGATGTCGCTGGCTCAGATCCTAAAATTGAGTCGCTGTTCTTTTACCCTGTGCAAGGGAAGAAAAATGTATTGGTTTTGGTTTCTTGGGAGCTTACCAGTAGGGGTATTGGTACCTATGGAACCCTTTATCAGGTTTATAGTTATGAGAAGGGTTCGAAAAATCAGTTGGTGACTAATAGGCTAATTCGGTTCGATAAGCATCTGAGCGGTATTGATGGTTATCAGGAGGGAGAGGAGGAACACTTTGCCTATAAGGATGCGGCATCAATAAAATCCTATATTAAAAAGAATATTAACGTTCATTAAGTCAGAGCAAAGGGGGCGGATTTATTTGTTGCGCTCCACGGCTTTGATCTTGGAGGGGAGCTTAAATAGATCTGTCCTGTTGGTTGAGAAATTTATTTGATGGCTGATTCAATGAGAAATATATATTCGCTCTCTAAGTTTTTGTTGTTGGCTCTGTTGCTGTTTAGCTCAATCGCGCTTTCAGCGAGTTTCGACTGCGGCAAAGCTTCGACGGAAGTAGAACGACAAATTTGTAGCTCTCCTTCTTTGTCCGTAATGGATGAAAAGTTGAGTGAGGTCTTCAAGCCGTTAAAGAATCGCCGGGCTTTTCAAGTTATTGAAAGTGATTGGCTTGAATCAGAACGTAACTCTTGTGAGTCAACGGAATGTTTAGAGGACGCTTATGTCCGGCAGATTCGCTTTCTGACTCCGATCTCAGTAACGCCTAGGCCGACCCAAAAAGACATTAAGTTGCTGGCGGGCGATAAAGCGTATACGCAGTTCGATCGTTCATGGAAGGTAATTGAATTAGCATGGCTTCCCAATGAAAAAGGCGTTCTTGAGCGTTTTATAATTTCCGCTGAAACAATCTCAGGCATGCTGCATGTCATCGTATTTGAAGGGCATTTTGATGCAGCAATGATTGCGTACCGGGGTAATTTGTATGAGTATGTTGATCACAACGACAGGCCAATAGTACACGCGATTGCAAAAGATATTGGCTTTGACGGTGCGCTGAGATTGGGTGCGAACGACGAAGGAAAGAGGTTTTCGGGAATTTTAGATGGGTCTTTTTACTATCGACAGCAGATCTCGAAAAACCAGTTACGAGGGATGGTGTATAAACTCGGTTCCAAGCTGCCGCCGGCGGAGAGTAGTTTGTTATTTCAACAGTGGCCAAATGCTGATGAAAATGCTGTTAGTGGTTTGACTTTCGGTTGGGGTGGTGAATATGGAAAACTGCAAGCGTATTATTCACACACTCCGGGATATGAAACGGTTGCTCCAGTTGGTCAACCGGAGGTCGGTTGGAATATTTATAATCCGATTTGGAGCAAGTCACGGCCGGTATTTTATTTCAAGAATGGTGATGAAACTATCTGGCGTGCCAATGTTGCCGATAAGACTCTGACAAAAATTGCGGCAGCCAGTGATAAAGATATGATCCAGAATCCTACGCCTATCGATATTAACGGTCGCGAAGCAGTCGTTTTTCTAGATGGGTATACTCTGAAAATGGCTATCGCGCCGGATTAGTAGTGACAGTTTAAAAGAATGTCTTCTAAAGTTTGTTGTTGGGTTTTTTCATGAATAAGTATTTTGTTCTAGTGCTATTTGGCGTGCTGGTTTGTGGTTTGCCTCCTTTAGGGGCTGATGCACTTGCTCAAGATGCATGTGTTGATGTCGCTACGAACGCCCAGGGTGAAAGATGTTCTGTGAGTGCCAAGGCTGCTGCGGATGCGCAGTTGAATACCAGTTACCAAGAATTGATGGTGCGGCTTGAAGGCGGCTATCAGACCGACCCAGTTCTAGCTGCGGAACACAAGGCAAAGGTTCAAGAGGCTCAGCGCGCCTGGATTAAACTGCGTGATACCGATTGTCAGATTGATGCGTTGGAGGTGGAACCGGGCTCGTCGGCACATGTGACAGCGGTGAACAATTGCATCGCCAGCATGAGCCGTGAACGGTCAGTTTTTCTGGACAATATCGCGTCCGATAGCGGGAGTAGCTCGGCAATTGGGCGCGGCTCGTGTCCTTCGCAAGAGTTCGCCCAGTTTCTGCCGGCATTTTCCGTTAATGCCGAATCGCAAAAGCGGCTAACGGCGCAGGCTGTGAAGCTATTGGTGTTAAAGGGAACGTCCGATATAGGGCGGATTGTGCCTTACGTCACTGCCGAGGTAGGGCGCGACATGGCGTTTCCCTTAATGGTCGCGATGCCTGATGGGAAGGTGGAAGGGATAGAAGTCGAGAAGGTGGATGACCGCCACGTTAACGTTGTGGATAAACGTGCCGGCAACAGCAATATCAAGATCTTCAATTTTTCAAGGAAGGCCTGCTGGACGCTTGTTGGGGTTGAGGATTGGTCGATTCCTGAAAAAGAGCTTTCTGTAGCAAGTACGCGGTCGATGAGTCGTGCGGAGAATTTCTGCTCACAGCGCGCACTGGGATTTGTTGGCTTGGGTGGTCTTGAGCAATACCGGCTGACGGGAGAGCTTTTTGAGGCAGCCTTGGAAAATTACCTGTGCGCTGCCGCTTCAGGCGATCCTGAGTCGAGTCTGGCAGCAGCTGGGCTGAGTCTGTCGGGTATGGCGCCGCAGTTGGAATACGGCAAAGTCGAGGCTCTGTTCAAAGCGGCGGCCGTTAATTCACCGAGCGGGGCTGAGTCCCTGGCAGGCTTCTATTGTTTTGGCAATGAAACGGCAGGGGAAGGGCCATGTCAGCGACCAATTGACGTTGAAAAAGAGCTGATTCGTGCCGTTTCCATGGGGTCAACGAATGCGTTCGTTTCGTTGGGCTCTTATTGGGAAAGTGGCGATCTCGGTAAAAAGGATATTCCCCGAGCCTTGGCCTGTTATCAGCTTGCTGCCAACAAAGGTTACGAGTCGGGTCTCAATGCTGTTAAACGACTTCAGTCGGAAGTGACTGAACCAATAGCGGCCAGCAACTGCTATTAGTACGACCAAGTGATGAAGGGCGCGCAAAGCGCCCTTCAACTGCTTTGGGGTTACTAACCCTGCGTTCGATACTCCCGCAACTCAATGTGATCCTGCGTCCCTTCCACCATCAACCGCACGCCATCCGCCATTCTGCTCAGGGCTAATGCGACCGAGCGGCGTGAGCCGTCTAGGTCGTCTGCCAGGTCTGCGGCGATGGCGCTGATGGACAGGAGGTCTTCCGAGGCGTTGGCCATGAGGGCTTCGGCGTCGGTGCCGGGGGAGAGGGTGAAGAGGCCGCCACGGCGTTTGGGGCGGGGTTCGACGGCTGGGGCGAAATGGTGGTCGAGGGCGCGTTCGGCGGCTTCGTGGAGTTTTCTGGAATCGAAGGATTCGTAGGGGGATGTGGCTGGGTTTTCAGGAGGATTCGGTGTTGGCTTGATCATTGAAATAGTACCGATATTAGGAGCTAACACCGTTTCGCTTGCGCTTCGAATGAGGTGGCAGCTGTGTATAGGTGTGCAAGACCGGAATCGGCAAACCGGCAAACCCGAAGGTCTCCCATACACAGCCGCCATAACGATTCGCGAGCATAAGAAAACGCTCGATGAATAGCCATAACCGATTGTGTGCCGATTCTGGACTTGCACGTCCGAGTCACCGATTTTGCGGTGACGGACAGAGGTTATCGATGAGGGACCAAGCTGCCTAGTTCATGGACAGCCCGGCGTTTTGAAGGAAATGTCCGATAAGATTGAGGGCATCAAGATCAAAAGATCGTAGCCTTCGGCAGCTCCTACAGGAATGTGTTTCTTCAGGTGTAGGGCGGGTGTTGGGTGTGACGCGCAGCGTCACGGGATGCATTCCCACGCGGGAGCGTGGGAACGATCAAGGTGGAGGCGGGGAAAGCGTGACTTGGCGGTCATCATGCGGGAAAAGCGGTTCATCTTCTTCTAACGCAACCCGACGGTGGCGTTCTGGCTTGAAGCCGCTACACTGCGCCGGCCGTTCATTTTTCTTTTGAGGCTGTGCGCATGAAATTTCGTTTTCTTCTGTGGATGCTGGGTTTGTTGATGGGTAAGGCCAGTCGGACTAATCCTGCGTTTCAGCAGCAGTTGGGTGACAAGGCATTGGTGTTTCAGCTACAGACCCTGGACGGGAAAGTGGCGCGGCATTTCTTTGTGAAGGATCAGCGCATTACCAGCAAGTCGGGCGTGTATGCCGAGCCGGCGTTTGCGATCGCGTTCAAGGACGCAGCGTATGGCTTTGCCACGATGCAGGCGAAGAACAAGCAGTTGGCGTTTATGACCGGGATTCAGGACAAGTCGATTCAGATCAAGGGCAACCCGGCGTTGGTGATCTGGTTTCAGGGGTTGACCAAGTATTTGAAGCCGAAGAAGGCCAAGCCAAAGGCATAGGTCTTTCGGGTAGCTCGCCGGGATTTTTCGAGAGCAAGCCAGCCTCTTCAGCCATCCGACTCAGGAGGCCCGCGGGTGTCGAGTGGCTGGGCCCGGTATGTCTTGTAGATCTGCTGGACTTGCGGGTTGTCCAGGTTCGCGTATGTGATGTCTTCCTTGTCCAGGCCATCCAGGCCTCTGATACCACTGATGGTCTCTGGCCACTCGTCACGACTGGATATATCGACTACGAACGGGGTGAGGTAGTTATCGAGATGCCTCTCGCGAGGCTCTCGGATCTCGTCGCTGAGTGCCCGCAGGTAGTCGTCTTTGTTTGTCCTTGACCAGGCGATGGCGAACTCGGCTCGATAACAGAGTTCCATGAAGACTAATAGAATCGTGCGCCCATTGCCGTCCAGGAAGGGGTGTGCGAAAGCCAGCTGGCCCATTACCCCGCCGGGATGGGCTCTGAAGCGTTTCTTGTCAGCTGCTAGTTTAAGCGCATAGTCGACAGACATTTTGATGGAGTCTGGGCGCTCGAAGACGGTACTGCGAGGATCGTCAAGGGAGCCCTTGAAGACTGCCAGATGAGGGACAAGCTCGTTCCGGTCATTTCCTGCCCAGTGATAGAAGCCGGAGAACAGGATCTCGTGAACTTTGAGGACTGTCTTGTAATCGATTGGCTTCTTCTTTGCCAAATAGGCAAGCGCATCTTCGATACTCAATTCGAACGAAAGATGCTCTGACTCTTTTACTTCAGTGGGATCTTTCAGTTGCAGTGAGTTTTGAAGATATCCAGCAGTGTCGAAATCGCCGAACGGATCAAAAGTCATGCGCTACGTTTCTGTGCACGCCTTTCTTGAAGATAGCGCCCTTGGAGCACCAGGATTTCAGACTTGCTCAGAATGCCTTTTCTCTTGAGATTGACGAGCAACTGTTCGATACCATCCAACTCGACGACATCGCCAGCCAAATGGGTAATGCTCACGGCCATACGACTTATGCCGTCACGTCCAGCAGTGACCTTGTTTTCTTTCGCAAGCTTACGGACTTGGCTTGCAACACTGGCTGTTTGGGTCATAGGAAAGCCCTCTATTTGCCGTCAAATCATAGCAGGGCGCTTGCTTCCTGTCGTTGCTGGCTCAGTTGAGCGGGAGCAAGCTCTCTCGCCACAGTGGGGGGTGGTGATTCAGGTGGACCGAGTTGAATTCTTCGCGGGCAAGCCTCGCTCCTACAGGGCTTTGGTGATCTGTGGGAGCGATGCTTGCCCGCGATGCTTTTAAGCCTGACTGAATTGCGAAGCCAGTTCACGCAGCAGCACTTCAGCCTCAAGCACTTTGCTGACGACGTCGTTGGCTTTGTCGCGGGTCAGGCCGACGCGTTCCAGCAGCGCATCCGGAATATCTTCATCCGGTCCCGAACCAATCCCGCGACCGCGCAGCAGGCGCACGGCCAGGCAGACGAGGTTCGGGTATTCGGCGTAGTCGCCGTCGTAGCTTGGGTCGTGCTGGAAGCGCAGGGCGGTGGCCAGTTCTTCGGGCATGTCCCAGTAGCGCATCAGCCATGAGCCGATCTGTTCGCGGCTGATGCCCAGCAGGTGTTGTTCCACGTAGCTGTGGCACAGGTGCGGGTTGACTTCCAGGTGGCGGCAGATCAGCGAGAAGTGCGGTGGGAACACGTGGGCCAGCAGCAGGTAACCGAAGTTGTGCAGCAGGCCGGCGAGGTAGGTCAGGCCGGCTTCCGGGCGCTGGGCGCGGGGCATGGCGCGGGTCAGGCCTTCGATGACGGCGGCGGTGTAGATCGATTGCTGCCAGTACGGCGTGGTGTGTTGCGGGTGGTCTTTGGGCAGGCTCAGGGTTTTGCCCAAGGCCAGGCCCAATGCCAGGTTGATCACCAGGTCGAAACCCAGCACCCGGACGATGGCGTCTTCCACTGAACGAATCTTGCCCGGCGAGGCGTAGTACGGCGACGCTGCCCAGCTGACGACTTGTGCGGCCAGGGCCGGGTCGGTTTCGACGACGCCGGTGATGTCGTCGATGGTGGCGTTGGGGTCGACGCGCAGTTTGATGATTTTCTGCGCGGTTTCGGCCAGCGGCGGAATCTCGATGGTCGCTTCCAGGCGTTGCTGAATGCGTCGCGCGGTGAACGCTTGCACGGCCTGGGTGATTTCCTCGCGGTCATCGTCGGGGCGATCGAGGTTTGGACGGATGCGGTTCACGGCTTCGCCGAAATTGCCGGCGCTGGCCTTGGTGAGCATGGTTTTGAAAGCATCGCTGGAGATTTCCAGCAGCACGCCCGGCTCGCCCGAGTTGATCAGCAACATCGGTTCGCGCAGCAGGCTTTCTTCATACAGACACGGCGAGCTGGTGAGTGCCGGCAGGCCGGGCAGCAGGCTCAGGCTGTGTTTGCCGAGCATTTTTACCAGGCGTTCGGTGGATACGGCAGTCAACCGGCGGCCAGTGAGTTCGGCGAGGCGGTTGAGGTCCAGCAATTGGCTCTGGGGGAACAGCACCATGAGCGCACCGACGGCATCATCCAGCAGAACCGCCTGCACTTTACGCGCGGCGTTCAGGCCGTGATGGTCGAGGACTTCTTCATAGGCGATGTCCAGCTTGCCGAGCAGCAGCCGAATAACAGACGGAGCGTGCGGGGTTTCGGGGGCGAGGGCAGCTTCTGTCATGGTCTGTATCCGTTTGCAAACAATTGCAGGAGTATAACCAGCTTGTTTAAAGGCAGGGTCCGGAAACTGCGACAGTGCTCACACTTGGCCGTATTGCTGCCCATGGCGTAGCCAGCGGTCGAGCAACGGGCTGACGTGATCCGGCCAGCGTTCGAGCAAGGCCTGGGCGGCGTCGCGTACGGCGGGCAGCAAGTCGGCGTCGCGCATCAGGTCCGCGACTTTGAATTGCAGCAGGCCGGTCTGGCGGGTGCCGAGCATTTCGCCGGGGCCGCGCAGTTCGAGGTCTTTTTCGGCGATGACAAAACCGTCGTTGGTTTCGCGCATGATGCCCAGCCGCTGACGGCCGATCTGCGACAGCGGTGGATGGTAAAGCAGCACGCAATGGCTGACGGCGCTGCCTCGGCCGACACGGCCGCGCAATTGGTGTAGTTGCGCGAGCCCGAGGCGTTCGGGGTTTTCGATGATCATCAGGCTGGCGTTGGGCACGTCCACGCCGACTTCGATCACGGTGGTGGCGACCAGCAGTTGCAGGTTGCCGGCCTTGAATTCGGCCATCACCGCGGCCTTCTCGGCAGGCTTCATGCGACCGTGGATCAAGCCGACTTTCAACTCGCCGAGGGCGGCGGTGAGGTCTTCAAAAGTGGTTTCGGCGGCCTGGCAGGTCAGCTCTTCAGACTCTTCGATCAGCGTGCACACCCAATAGGCCTGACGCCCTTCGGCACAGGCGCCGCGCACCCGTTCGATGACTTCGACGCGCCGGGTGTCGGTGACCAACACCGTGTTCACCGGGGTACGGCCGGGTGGCAGCTCGTCGAGGATCGAGGTGTCGAGGTCGGCGTAGGCGCTCATGGCCAGCGTGCGGGGGATCGGCGTGGCGGTCATGATCAACTGGTGCGGACACATCCGCCCGCCGACGCCTTTCTGCCGCAATGCCAGGCGCTGCTGCACGCCGAAGCGGTGCTGTTCGTCGATGATCGCCAGCGCCAGGTTCTTGAATTGCACTTCGTCCTGGAACAGCGCGTGGGTGCCGACCACCATCTGCGCGCCGCCAGCGATCTGCTCCAGCGCCGCCACGCGGTTTTTGCCCTTGAGCTTGCCGGCCAGCCACGCGACTTCGATGCCCAGCGGTTCGAGCCAGCGCTTGAAGGTGATGAAGTGCTGCTCAGCGAGGATTTCGGTGGGCGCCATCAATGCGACTTGGTAACCGGCTTCCAGCGCCTGAAGCGCGGCGAGGGCGGCGACCACGGTTTTGCCCGCGCCGACGTCGCCCTGGATCAGCCGCAACATCGGCTCGTGCTGGCTGAGGTCGTAGGCGATTTCTTTGCCGACCCGTTGTTGGGCACCCGTCGGGGTGAAGCCGAGGTTGGCCAAATACTGTTCTGGCAGCTTCGTGGCTTTCGGCATGGCCGGCGCGCGCAGGGCACGCATGCTCTCGCGCAGGCGTTGTTGGGACAGTTGATGGGTCAGCAGTTCTTCGAAGGCCAGACGGTGTTGGGCCCAGTGATGACCGAGGGCGAGCTCGTCGACATCGGCATCGGCAGGCGGGTGATGCAGGTAGCGGATCGCATCGGCCAACGGCGCCAGTTGATAGTCCCGGGCCAGTTCGGTCGGCAGCCAGTCGGGCAGGCTGCTGGGGCCGAGCAGGGTCAGGGTTTGCATGCACAACTGGCGCAAGCGCTGCTGGGTCAGGCCTTCGGTGAGCGGGTAAACCGGGGTCAGGGTTTCGTCCACCGGCGGTGGCTCGTCGCCGGTGATGGCGCGGTATTCCGGGTGGTAGATCTCCAGCCCCGAGGCTCCGGGCCGCGCTTCGCCGTAGCAGCGAATGCGTGTGCCACGCTTGAGGCCTTCTTTCTGGGCGTTGCTGAAATGGTAGAAGCGCAAGCTGAGCCCGCCGGTGCCGTCCTGCAGACGGACAACCAGGCTGCGGCGTCGGCCCATGACCACGTCGGCGCCGCTGACGGTGCCTTCGATCACGGCGTCCTGACCCGGTCGCAAATGGCCGATCGGGACCACGCGGGTGCGGTCCTGATAGCGCAGCGGCAAATGGAACAGCACGTCCTGGAGATTCTCCAGGCCGACCTTGGCCAGTTTCTCGGCCATGGCTTCGCCGACACCCTTGAGTGCCGTCACCGACACCTGCGACAACTCGGTCATGGCAGCAGCTTAACCGGCCACCACCGGCGCTGGCGGCTTGGCCACCGAGCACAGGCGGATGGAGTCGGCGAGGATTTCAATCGCCTTCGGTCGCGGGAAGCTCGCGCGCCAGGCGATGGCCACGGTGCGGAACGGCACTGGCGCGCTCAGCGGGCGTACTTCGATCACGCCGGGGGCGTAATGGTGGCTGTCCACCGCCGAGAGCGGCAGGATCGAAATACCCAGGCCCGACGCGACCATGTGGCGAATGGTTTCCAGCGAGCTGGATTCCACCGTGGTGTGCTTGGCGCCGTCGTTGCCTTTGGCCAGGGTCGGGCAGGCTTCCAGCACTTGATCGCGGAAGCAGTGGCCTTCGCCGAGCAGCAGCAGGCTCTTGTCGTTGAGCAGGGCGGCGTCGATGGATTCTTTTTGGGTCCACGGGTGCTGGGCTGGCATCAAGACGTAGAACGGCTCGTCGTAGAGCTGCAAGGTCAGCACGTCGGCTTCGTTGAACGGCAGGGCGATGATGATCGCGTCGAGCTCGCCGTTGCGCAGTTTGTCGCGCAGCACGTGGGTGAAGTTTTCTTCGATGTACAACGGCATCTGCGGGGCGACCCGGTGCAGTTGTGGAATCAGGTGCGGAAACAGGTACGGGCCGACGGTGTAGATCGCGCCGACTTTCAGTGGGGCGGTCAGCTGATTCTTGCCGGCCTGGGCCAGTTCGCGGATGCCTTGGGCCTGTTCCAGGACTTTCTGTGCCTGGGCGACAATGCCTTCGCCGACCGGGGTCAGGCGCACGGCGCTCTTGCTGCGCTCGAAAATCAGCACACCGAGTTCGTCTTCAAGCTTTTTCACGCCCACCGACAGGGTCGGCTGGCTGACGTGGCAACGCTCGGCGGCATGGCCGAAGTGCTGCTCTTGGGCGAGGGTAACGATGTAGCGTAATTCTGTCAGAGTCATAGCAAGCGTCCATGAAGTTGCGGGCCAAGCATACCGGCTGCAATCGATAGACGCACGTTATCAGACTGAGTGTGTTGAGTGACACCGGGCAATGCAGGTTTGCCGTTGCCAGATATGCAAAAGGCACCTTTCGGTGCCTTCTATAGGTTGTTACATAACCCTGTGGGAGCGAGCCTGCTCGCGATGGCGGTTTAACAGTCAATGAGGATGTTGAATGCTATGGCCTCATCGCGAGCAGGCTCGCTCCCACATTGGTTCGGCGGTGTCTTAACGGCGGCGTTCCAGCGAGTAAACAAACGGTGCAACGATTTCGATGGAGCCGTTGTTCAGCATGTCGGCCGGTGGCTTGGGCAGCGGTTGGGCGCGGCGGATCATTTCCAGGGTGGCCCGGTCCAGATCGGCGTTGCCGGAGCGGCCCACCAGTTCGAACGACAACACGTTCCCTTCGGCATCCACCACGAAGCGCAGACGGTTCAAGCCTTCCTTGCCCCGCTGCTGTGCACTGGCCGGGTACTTTTTGTACTTGGCCAAGTGCGCGAGCAGGGTGCCTTGCCAACTGGCCTTCGCCGCTTGCTGCGCCGGTGATGGACCGGGTGCCGGCTGAGCGGATTTCTCCGTCGGTGCCTGGGTCGGTTGCGCGTCGCTCGGTTTTTCCTCGGAAGGCTTTTCCTTCGGCGGTTCCGGCTTTTTCTCCACAGGCTTGGGCGGTTGAGGCTTCGGCTTGGGTTTTACCGGCTTGGGCACGGCAATTTCGGCCTTCGGCGCTTCAGCGAGTTTGGGCAGCGGCAGTTCTTCCACCGGGGCTGGTGGCTGTGGCGGCGTGATCACCTTCGGCGGTGCGGGCGGTGGCGGGGCCGGAACCGGCGCCAGCTCGACCATCATCGCTTGCGGCGGCAGCTCGATCGGCGGGCGCGAGGTCCAGTTCAGCGCCAGCGCAATGGCCAGCGCATGGACGCCCAGCACCACGGCCAGGCTCCCGCTGTAACGCGTCAGCTTTTGGCGCGTGTTGATCATTTTTTGGCTGCCGTCTCGAGTCCGACCAGGCCGACCTTCAGGTAGCCGGCGGCACGCAGGGCGTCCATCACGCTCATCAGGTCGCCGTAGTCCACGCCTTTATCGGCCTGGAAGAAGATCGTCGTGTCTTTCTTGCCATGGGTCTTGGCGTCGAGTGTGACGCCCAGGGTCTCGGCTTTCACTTCGTCTTCGCCGAGGAACAGGCGCTGGTCAGCTTTCACGCTGAGGAACACCGGTTTCTCTGGTCGCGGCGCCGGTTTGGCGGTGGAAGCAGGCAAGTCGACCTTGATGTCCACGGTGGCCAGCGGGGCCGCCACCATGAAGATGATCAACAGCACCAGCATCACGTCGATGAACGGCGTGACGTTGATTTCGTGGTTCTCGGCCAGATCGTCGTCTGCGCCTTCTTTCAAATGCAGGCCCATGGCCGATTACCCCACTTTCACCATGTGCGGTTGCGAGCTGCGCTGCTCGGTCGGCAGGTGGTCGAGATCACGGCTGACCAGCAGCAGGACTTCTGCCGAGGCGTCGGACACTTGCGCCTTGTAACCGGCGATGGAGCGGGCGAAGACGTTGTAGATGACCACCGCAGGAATCGCTGCAACCAGGCCCAGCGCGGTCGCCAGCAGGGCTTCGGCGATGCCGGGAGCCACGACGGCGAGGTTGGTGGTTTGGGTTTTGGCGATGCCGATGAAGCTGTTCATGATGCCCCACACGGTGCCGAACAGGCCGACGAACGGCGCGGTGGAACCGATGGTGGCGAGTACGCCGGTGCCGCTGCTCATGTTGCGACCGCACGCAGCGACGAGGCGCTCCAGGCGGAAGCTCACGCGCTCCTTGATGCCTTCTTTCTCGCGGCTGTTGGCCGACAGGCGCATTTCTTCCAGCGCGTCGTGGACCAGCAGGTTGGCGAGGGTGCCTTCCTTGGCTGCCGTTGCGCTGGCTTCTTTAAGGGTGGCGGCTTTTTTCAGGTGGACGATTTCAGTGCGCAGACGACGCTTGGCGCCCATCAGCTCGAAGCCCTTGGCGATCCAGATGGTCCAGGTGATGATTGAGGCGATGGCCAGGCCGATCATCACGATCTTCACGATGATGTCGGCGTTCTGGTACATGCCCCACGGCGACAAGTCATGGGCCATGCCCAACGTGTTGTCGGCTTCGAGGACTTCCGGCACGTCAGCGGCGTCTATGGCCTGGACCGCATCGGTCGCGGCAGGTGTCACGGCAGGCGCTGCGGGTGTTTGAGCGGCAGCAGGCTGGGTGGCCGGCGCTTGTGCATCGGCGAAGGCGGCGGTCGGCGCCAGCATCAGGCTGAGCAGCAGGGCGGCCACCGCGCTCCAGGCGCGAGGTCGTTTGGTTGGCGAAGCGGGGAATTGATTGGGTGTCATGCTGGCCGGACCTGAAAGGAAAAAACGGTAAATGTTCTTCCAGGCCTCGTGAGGCCGAGAACAAAAGTGGCAGGCATTATTGCAAGTAATTCTTGTTAACAAAAGTAATAGAGTATCTTTTTTTCCTTCATTGCTAGCCGCGTGTCCTTTGCCGACGCTAGTCTGTAGCTTTCCGATAGGAGTTTTCTGATGTCCGCGCCTTCTGTTTTGATCGCCGGCTGCGGTGATGTCGGCAGTCGTCTGGCCACGCAATTGCTGGCTTGTGGGTGGGAGGTTCACGGCTTGCGACGTGATGTCTCACGCCTGCCACAGGGCGTGATCGGCGTTGCCGGCGACTTGTTCAATAAAGACTGCCCGGCGACCTGGCCAATCGGTGCGGTGGATTACCTGGTGTATTGCGCGGCGGCTACCGATCACGATGAGGCGGGTTACCGCGCCGCTTATGTGCAGGGTTTGCTGCACGTGCTGGAATGGCTGAACGACTATGGGCAAGTACCCAATCGACTGCTGTTCGTTTCCAGCAGCAGCGTTTACGGCCAGCAGGATGGCGAGTGGGTCGACGAAACATCGCCGACTGTGGCGGGCGGCTATTCGGGTCGTTTGATGCTCGAAGCCGAGCAGGTGGCGCTCGATAGCGGCATCCCGGCCAGTCTCGTGCGCCTGACCGGTATTTATGGTCCGGGTCGAGAGTGGCTGTTGACTCAGGTTCGTCGCGGCTATCGCGTGGCGATCGATCCACCGTTGTACGCCAACCGCATTCATGTCGACGACGCGGCGGGGTTGCTGGCGTTTCTGCTTGAGGCGGATCGGCGCGGGGTGGCGCTGGATGATTGCTACATCGGCGTCGACGATGCGCCCGCGCCGTTGGCCGAGGTGGTGGGCTGGTTGCGGGAGTATCTGGGCGTGACCGAATGGGCCGAAGACGCCAGTGTGCGTCGTGCCGGCAGCAAGCGTTGCAGCAATGCCCGGGCGAAGGCGTTGGGCTGGGAGCCGAAGTATCCGAGTTTTCGTGAAGGGTATGCGGCGATTCTCGAAGGTCGCTGCTGATTCCAGTCACCACAAACCAAATGTGGGAGCGAGCCTGCTCGCGATGGCGGTTTAACAATCAACGATGATGTTGAATGTTATGGCCTCATCGCGAGCAGGCTCGCTCCCACATGGGTTCTGCGTTGGCCTCAGGGCCGGGTTACTGCTTCTTGAGCAACCATTTGCGCTCGCCGGGGGCAAACTGCGGCATCTCGTCCGCCAAGGCGGTGTTCACGGCCTGAAAGAGCTCCAGTTCCTTGCCTTTGCGGGCGAAGATCCAGGTATTGCCCTGGCCATTGAGTTGCAGCCAGATGTTGTCGTTACCGATGCTCATCGATGCGCAATCGCCGGTCAGGCACAGGGCGTAACGGTCGGCGCCGGGCAGGCCGGAGACTTGGCCATCGGCCTGAAACTGCACGGTGCCACCTTCGCCTGGGCCGTTGATGATTTTCCAGCTGCCGCCCATGTAGGCTGAGTACAGCGCACGCTCAAAGCTGGCACCGATCGGTGCCCCGTCCGGGACTGGGATCTGGGCGCGGTCGAAAAGCTGTTCTGGTTCGTTTTCGCTGGCGACTTGGTGCAGTTGCTTGCCATCACGCTTCAGCTCGCTGGCGGAGCTGCCATAAAAGTCGACTTTCCAGGCGCCGGACTCTTCGCCCAGCAGCTTGCCTTCGACATTTTCAAAACCATTGGTGTAGCGGGCCTGACCGGCTCTGGTGTTGACGTCCCATTCCAGGTTCGGGCCATAGGCCTGGAGCGCTTCCCGCAGGGGGGCGCCTTTGGATGCAGCATCGATCGCCGACTGATTGATCCAGGTGCCGCTGATATCACGGTCGGCAGGGTCGCTGGCACAACCGCCCAAGAGAAGGGCGACCAGCGAGAGAGCTAGCGCTTGGCGCATGGTGGAATCCTTTCAAAGCAAGATCGACGCAGCCTTTGGAAGGCTGCGCCGGACACATTACTCGATGACCAGAATGGCATCCATTTCAACCTGCGAACCCTTTGGCAGGGCTGCTACGCCGATGGCGGCGCGGGCTGGGTAAGGTTGGTCGAAGTACTTGCCCATGATCTCGTTGACCTTGGCGAAGTGGCTCAGGTCGGTGAGGAAGATGTTCAGTTTGACGATGTCCTTGAACGAACCACCGGCTGCTTCAGCCACGGCTTTGAGGTTCTCGAACACCTGGACGGTCTGGGCTTCGAAGCCTTCGACCAGTTCCATGGTTTTTGGGTCCAGAGGAATCTGACCCGACATGTAAACGGTGTTGCCAGCCTTGATCGCCTGGGAATAAGTACCGATGGCGGCCGGGGCCTTGTCGCTGTTGATAACGGTCTTGGTCATGTATGACTCCTTGTGAAGGGTGGGCTACGCGCGCATGCGGGTGATGCGAATCACCCCGGTCAAGGCACGCAGTTTCTTGATCACGCGGGCCAGGTGCACGCGGTCGTGCACGCTGACCACCAGTTGGACCACGCTGATACGACCGTCGCGTTCGTCCATGCTGATTTTTTCGATATTGCCGTCGGCCGCATTGACGCTGCTGGCCAGCAGGGCGATCAGGCCGCGCTGGTGTTCCAGTTCGACGCGCAGTTCGACATTGAATTCTCCGGTGACATCCTTGGCCCACGAGAGCTGGATGCATTTTTCCGGGTTGTGGCGGATTTCGCTGATGTTGCGGCAGTTGTCCAGGTGCACCACCATGCCTTTGCCCGCGGACAGGTGACCGACAATAGGGTCCCCCGGGATCGGCGTGCAGCACTTGGCGTAACTGAGCACCAGACCTTCGGTGCCGCGAATCGCCAGCGGACCTTCCGGGCTTGGCAGCTGCTCGCCTTCGCCAAGCAGGCGGCGGGCGACCACGTAAGCCATGCGATTGCCCAGGCCGATGTCTTCGAGCAGGTCTTCGATCAGTTCGAGGCGGTATTCGTGGAGCATCAACTGCACGCGCTCGGCCGGGATTTTTTCCAGGGAGCTGTCGAAACCGTTGAGTACTTTGTTCAGCAGGCGTTCGCCGAGACTGATGGACTCGGAACGGCGTTGCAGTTTCAGCGCATGACGGATGTGTGTGCGCGCCTTGCCGGTGACCACGAAGTTGAGCCATGCAGGGTTCGGCCGCGCGCCCGGGGCGCTGACGATCTCGACCGTGGAGCCGCTTTGCAGCGGTTCGGACAGCGGTGCGAGACGACGATTGATCCGGCAGGCAATGCAGCTGTTGCCGACGTCGGTGTGCACCGCGTAAGCGAAGTCGACCGCCGTGGAGCCTTTGGGCAGCTCCATGATCCGGCCTTTGGGCGTGAACACGTAGACCTCGTCCGGGAACAGGTCGATCTTCACGCTTTCGATGAATTCCAGCGAGTTGCCGGCCCGTTGCTGCATTTCCAGCACGCCTTTGACCCACTGGCGAGCGCGGGCGTGAGTGCCTTTGGGCTGCTCGTCGCCGCTGGATTTGTACAGCCAATGGGCGGCGATGCCGTTGTTGGCCATCTCTTCCATTTCACGGGTGCGGATCTGAATCTCGATCGGTACACCGTGCATGCCGAACAGCGTGGTGTGCAGCGACTGGTAGCCGTTGGCCTTGGGGATCGCGATGTAATCCTTGAAGCGACCCGGCAACGGTTTGTACAAATTATGTACAGCGCCTAGCACGCGGTAGCAGGTATCGACCTTGTCGACGATGATCCGGAACGCGTAGACGTCCATGATCTCGTTGAAGGCCCGACGCTTGCCGCGCATTTTCTTGTAGATGCCGTAGAGGTGTTTCTGGCGACCGCTGACCTCGCCCTGGATGCCGTCGATGGCCAGGCAGTGGCTGAGGGACTCTTCGATCTTGTTGACGATTTCCTTGCGGTTGCCCCGGGCGCGTTTGACCGCCTGGTTGATCCGCGCGGAACGCATCGGGTGCATGGCCTTGAAGCCGAGGTCTTCGAATTCTATGCGAATGGCGTGCATGCCCAGGCGGTTGGCGATGGGCGCATAGATTTCCAGGGTTTCCTTGGCGATCCGCCGGCGTTTTTCGCCGGACAGCACTTCCAGGGTGCGCATGTTGTGCAGGCGGTCGGCCAGCTTGACCAGGATCACGCGAATATCGCGCGCCATGGCCATGGCCATTTTCTGGAAGTTTTCGGCCTGGGCTTCGGCTTTGGTCTCGAAGTTCATCTGGGTCAGTTTGCTGACCCCGTCGACCAGTTCGGCCACGGTTTCGCCGAACTGCGCTTGCAGCGCTTCCTTGGCAATACCGGTGTCTTCGATCACGTCATGCAGCATGGCTGCCATCAGGCTCTGATGGTCCATATGCATGTCGGCAAGAATATTCGCAACCGCGAGTGGGTGCGTGACGTACGCCTCGCCGCTACGGCGGCGTTGGCCATCGTGGGCTTGTTCGGCGTAGAAGTACGCTCGGCGGACCAGATTGACCTGGTCCTTGCCGAGGTAGGTCGATAAGCGATCGGCGAGGGCGTCTATGCTCGGCATGATAATTCCTGCCGTTCGTTGTGACCCCGCGCCGTGCTACGTCGACCAGGCATGGACTTATACTGCCTCGTTGGACTCGTCCTCGAACGCTGCGAACAGCGGTTCGTCTTCGACGATTTCTGCGTTGGCGATGAACTCGTAGCTCATCAGGCCTTCGGCGATTTCACGCAGCGCTACAACAGTAGGCTTGTCGTTTTCCCACTGAACCAGGGGCTCTTTGCCGCCGGTGGCCAGTTGACGGGCACGCTTGGTGGACAGCATGACCAGTTCAAAACGGTTTTCCACGTGGTTCAGGCAGTCTTCAACGGTTACGCGGGCCATGGTATTCCTCGGAGCGAATGCAATATGCGCGCTGCCCGGGTGGGCGAGCGGACTCAACAGTTTAAAAAATCACCAGCGATTAGGGAAGCGCTGATTTTTTGACCAGACTCTTCAACGCGCTATAAGTGCCAATGTAAAGCCCTTGCAGCGGTTTTGGGAAGTGCTGTTTAGCCGAGCAATTCAGCCAAAAGTTTTCCGTTACGCTGCTGCTGACGCTTCTGATGCAGCTGATTGGCGCGGAAAATCGCCTGCAAATCGCGCAGCGCGTGGGCGAAATCGTCGTTGATGATCAGGTAGTCGTAGTCGACGTAGTGGCTCATTTCGCTGACGGCTTCACGCATCCGGCCTTCGATGACCTCGTTGCTGTCCTGGCCGCGATTGTTCAGGCGCTGACGCAAGGCTTCCAGGGACGGCGGCAGAATGAAGATCGAGCGGGCCTGGGGCATCAACTTGCGCACTTGTTCTGCACCCTGCCAGTCGATTTCCAGAATCAGGTCGTGGCCTTCGTCCAGGGTCTGCTGCAGGTGGCTTTGCGAGGTGCCATAGAGATTGCCGAACACTTCGGCGCGCTCGAGGAAATCCCCGTGCTCGATCATCTTCACGAACTCGCTGCGTTCGACGAAGTGATAGTTCACGCCGTTCACTTCACCGGGGCGCATGGCGCGGGTGGTGTGGGAGACCGAAACACGGATCTCCTGATCAGCGTCGGTCAGGGCCTTGACCAGGCTGCTCTTGCCCGCGCCCGAAGGGGCGGAAATGATGTACAGGGTGCCGGTGCTGTGGGTCATGTCGGGTTTGCCTTACTCAATATTCTGCACTTGTTCGCGCATCTGCTCGATCAACACTTTGAGGTTGACCGCCGCTTGGGTGCTGCGCGGATCGAAGGCTTTGGAGCCCAGTGTGTTGGCTTCGCGGTTGAGTTCCTGCATCAGGAAGTCCAGGCGCCGACCGGCAGCGCCGCCGGACTTGAGCACCCGGCGAACTTCGATGATGTGAGTGCTCAGGCGATCCAGTTCTTCGGCGACGTCGCTCTTTTGCGCGAGCATGACCATTTCCTGCTCCAGTCGCTGCGGGTCGAGGTCGGCCTTCATGTCGGTGAAGCGGTCGAGGACTTTCTGGCGTTGGGTGGCGAGCATCTGCGGGACCAGCTCACGCAGGATCACCACATCCCCTTCAATGGAGGTCAGGCGCTCGTTGATCAATCGCGCCAGCTCAGTGCCTTCGCGCTCGCGACCGGCCTTGAGTTCCTTCAGGCCCTGATGGAACAGCGCCAGGGCTTCGGCATTCAGCGCTTGCGGGTCGGCGGCATCAGCCACCAGTACGCCGGGCCAGGCCAGGACTTCCAGCGGGTTCAGTGCGGCCGGGTTCTTGATCAGGCTGGCGACCGTCTCGGCGGCAGCGACCAGTTGAGCAGCGCGTTCACGGTCCACTTGCAGCGGTTTGCCGGTGCTTTCTTCGGTAAAGCGCAGGGTGCATTCGAGCTTGCCCCGGGACAGTTCCTGGCGCAGGGCTTCGCGGACCGCGCCTTCGAGGTCGCGGAAAGATTCCGGCAGACGCAGGTGGGGTTCCAGGTAGCGGCTGTTGACCGAGCGCAATTCCCAGCTCAGGGTGCCCTGGACGCCGGCTTTCTCTACGCGGGCGAAGGCGGTCATGCTGTGCACCATGGAGGTACCTCGCAATGCAGGTCGGCGCGTAACCCATGGTTCGCGGACCCGCTATCTGTGAATTAAAGCCGACAGGCAGCAAAGGCGCAGGATTGTAGCGCAGTGGGGCGGATGCGCCCAAACACACGCTGTGACAAAGAGCTGCAGGCCGTCGGCTAAGCTCTATTCAGGGGCTTCAATCGTCGGGCGATTTTTTTAGAAGTGCCCACTGGCGGCCCACGGCTCTATAATGCTCGGCAGTTTTCCGTCCCCCGTACAGGTAATCCCTATGAAACGTCCAAGTGGTCGCGCTGCCGATCAGCTCCGCTCGATCCGCATTACCCGCAACTACACCAAACACGCCGAGGGTTCTGTACTGGTCGAGTTCGGTGATACCAAAGTCATCTGCACCGTCAGCGTCGAGAATGGCGTGCCGCGTTTCCTGAAAGGCCAGGGCCAGGGTTGGTTGACCGCCGAATACGGCATGCTGCCACGCGCCACTGGCGAACGTAACCAGCGTGAAGCGAGCCGCGGCAAGCAAGGCGGCCGTACGCTGGAAATCCAGCGTTTGATCGGCCGTTCCCTGCGCGCTGCGCTGGACATGACCAAGCTGGGCGACGTCACCCTGTACGTCGACTGCGACGTGATCCAGGCTGACGGCGGCACCCGCACCGCGTCCATCACCGGTGCCATGGTTGCACTGATCGACGCCTTGAAAGTGATCAAGAAGCGCGGCGGCCTGAAAGGTGGCGACCCGCTCAAGCAAATGATCGCTGCCGTTTCGGTGGGCATGTACCAGGGCGAGCCTGTGCTTGACCTCGACTACCTGGAAGATTCGGCTGCCGAGACTGACCTCAACGTAGTGATGACCAGCACTGGCGGTTTCATCGAAGTTCAGGGCACTGCCGAAGGCGCGCCGTTCCAGCCGGAAGAGCTGAACGCGATGCTGGCACTGGCGAAGAAAGGCATGATCGAGATTTTCGAATTGCAGAAGGCTGCACTGGCCGACTGATCGGAACTGCTCCACGCAAGGAGGACACCATGAGTGACGAGCAACTGCCGCTACCCACACCGACCCGAGAGGTTCGTCAGTGGGCGATGTTTTGTCACCTGTCCGCCTTGCTGGGGATCTGGCTGCCGTTCGGCACGCTGATCGGGCCGTTGATTCTCTGGCAGATGAAGCGCGAGTCAGACCCGTTCATCGACGCGCAAGGCAAGGAAGCATTGAACTTTCAGATCACTGTCGCCATTGCTTCCGCCATCTGCTTCCTGCTGATGGTGGTGATCATCGGGTTCTTCCTGTTTGGTCTGGTCGCGATCGGTGCGCTGGTGTTGACGATTATTGCCGGCGTGAAGGCCAATGAAGGGTTCCCTTACCGTTACCCGTTCACCTGGCGGTTGATCAAATAGCGATCAATGAGAATCTCCCTTGTGGAGCGAGGCTGCTCGCGAAGAGGCCTTCATATTCAACATCGATGTGACTGAAAGATCGCTTTCGCGAGCAGGCTCGCCCCCACATTGCAGTTTTAAAACAAATGCCCTGACTTGTCGGGGCATTGTTTTTTTGCAATTAAATAAATGTCTCAAGTCGTGTGTGGCGGTTGTCATTTTAGATAAATGCCAAGTCCCGCTAAAAGTTTGGTTAGCTATCTTACACTTCTAGTCACAACTGCCTCGCCTATCTGCTTGGCAATGAGACTTCGCGGTTGATAAGGTTGTCCCAAGTAATATTCTTTCAGAAATATTTCGATATATTCAGACCATTGAAGGTCCTTGAATTTAAAGCAAATCAGTGTTGAGAAGATCAGCCTGTTCAAGAGGCGTGTCCAGGTAAAAAGTTCGCCCCTGAATATATAAAAGAATAATCCAATGGTTCAGCTCGATTTTTATGGAACACTTGTGGCCGCCTCTTTAGTACTGTTATTGGGGCGCGGACTAGTCACCCGAATCGGTTTTTTACGCAACTACAATATCCCTGAGCCTGTAGCAGGCGGCCTGGTGGTGGCTCTGCTTCTCCTGGCTTTGCGGGGACTTGATATTGACGTCCGATTTAACACCTCACTGCAAACTCCCTTGATGTTGGCTTTTTTTGCCACTATCGGCTTGAGCGCAGACTTCGCCAGCCTGAAGAAAGGCGGGCGCGTAGTGGGGATCTTCCTACTGGCGGTCGTTACGCTTTTGGTGGTCCAGAATGCCATGGGCATCGCGCTTGCAAAAACCTTGGGGCTCGATCCCTTGATGGGCCTGCTGACAGGCTCGATTACCTTGGCGGGTGGTCATGGTACAGGCGCTGCGTGGGGAACGGTGTTCAGTGAGAAGTACGGTCTGGCTTCTGCCTCTGAGCTCGCGATAGCCTCTGCAACGTTTGGGCTGGTGCTGGGCGGCTTGATTGGTGGTCCGGTCGCTCGCCTGCTCATCAAACGTGTCCAGGTGCCTGGCCTTAAGCAAGAAAAGCCACAGCTGCCAAAGGGCTTTGAGCAACCGAACAAAGAGCGCTCGATCACGCCATTTTCGTTTATCGAGACGCTCGCTCTGATCGCGGTCAGCTTGCTGGTTGGTTCTCTCCTGAATGGTCTGCTCCAAGGAACTGCACTTGAGCTGCCGACGTTCGTTTGCGTCTTGTTCGTGGGTGTGATTTTACGGAACGGGCTTTCAGCGCTGGGCTTGTATCAGGTGTTTGAGCGTGAAGTTTCGGTGTTGGGGAATGTCAGCTTGTCGCTGTTTCTGGCGATCGCTCTGATGTCGCTCAAACTGTGGGATCTGGCAGCACTGGCTTTGCCGATCTTTATCATCCTGGCTGCGCAAGCGTTGGTCATGGCGCTGTTTGCGATTTTCGTGACATTCAGAATGATGGGCAGCAACTACGATGCGGCAGTTCTGGCGGCGGGGCACTGCGGTTTCGGACTAGGAGCAACGCCAACTGCCATCGCTAACATGCAAGCGGTGACACAGCGTTACGGACCTTCGCAGATAGCGTTTCTAGTGGTGCCAATGGTGGGTGCTTTCTTCATCGACATCATTAATGTCATCGTGATCAAGTTGTATCTGGCACTGCCGTTTTTCGCCGCAGTTTGAAGGTATAACGCAAAAGAAAAATGCCCGTATCTTTCGATACGGGCATTTTCGTCAACCGGTCAGCAGGTTTTCGTGTCAGCGAAAACCTAGATAGTCAGCGTCCAGTCGTAGTCCACGATCAGCGGTGCGTGCTGCGAGAACCGTGGCTGACGTGGCAGGCGTGCGCTACGTACGAAGCGGCGCAGGCCCGGGGTCAGCAACTGGTAGTCGAAACGCCAGCCCAGGTTGAGCATCTCGGCCTGTTCGTTGTCCGGCCACCAGCTGTACTGGTCGCCTTCACGGCTGACTTCGCGCAGGGCATCGACATAACCCATGTTGCCGACAATCTCGTCCATCCAGGCACGCTCAGGTGCCAGGAAGCCCGGGGATTGCTGGCTGTCGCGCCAGTTCTTGATATCCAGCTTCTGTTGCGCCACGTACAGCGAGCCACAGTAAATGTACTCGCGACGTTTGCGTCGCTGTTTATCCAGATAACGGGCGAAGTCGTCCATTAGCTTGAACTTCTGGTTCAAGTCTTCATCGCCGTTCTGCCCCGAAGGGAGCAGCAAGGTCGCGATGCTGACCTTGTCGTAATCGGCTTGCAGGTAACGCCCGTAGCGGTCGGCCGTCTCGAAGCCGAGACCGCTGATGACTGCCTTCGGTTGCAACCGCGAGTACAAAGCCACGCCACCTTGGGCGGGAACTTCAGCTTCGCAGGCATAAAGGAAGTAGCCATCCAGTTGGAAGGCTGGATCGTCCAGTTCAAAGGCGGAGGCGCGGGTGTCCTGCAGGCAGATGACGTCGGCATTCTGTGCTTGCAGCCAACTGAGCAAACCACGCTCGACTGCAGCCTGAATCCCATTGACGTTCACACTGATGATCCGCATAAGTGGCCCCAAAAATCGCGTGCGGGTATGATACACGGCGTCTACCTAATTAGCTAAATCCGTGGTATTTGGGGTTTTTTTCATGCAAGCGTATCAGCGCGACTTCATTCGTTTTGCCATTGATCGTGGCGTTTTGCGCTTCGGTGAGTTCACCCTGAAGTCCGGGCGCACCAGTCCTTACTTCTTCAATGCCGGCCTGTTCAACTCGGGTTCTGCCCTGGCGCAGCTGGGGCGTTTCTACGCGGCAGCCATCGTCGAGAGTGGTATTTCGTTCGATGTGCTGTTCGGCCCGGCCTACAAAGGCATCCCGTTGGCGGCGACTACCGCCGTGGCGCTGGCCGAACATCATGGCCGTGATCTGCCATGGTGCTTCAACCGCAAGGAAGCCAAGGCCCATGGCGAAGGCGGCAGCCTGGTCGGCGCGCCATTGACCGGCGACGTGCTGATCATCGACGACGTCATCACCGCAGGCACGGCGATTCGCGAGGTGATGCAGATCATCGCTTCCCAGGATGGCGCCAAGGCCGCGGGCGTATTGATCGCCCTGAACCGTCAGGAGCGTGGCAACGGCGAATTGTCGGCCATCCAGGAAGTGGAACGTGACTTCGGCATCCCGGTGATCAGCATTGTTTCGCTGAACCAGGTGCTCGAGTTCCTGGCGGATGATCCGCAGCTCAAGCAGCATTTGCCTGCCGTCGAAGCCTACCGCGCCCAATTCGGCGTCTGACGCCATCCCCTGTAGGAGCGAGGCTTGCCCGCGAAAGCGATTTAACAGCCAACATTCATGTTGGATGTGACGACCTCTTCGCGGGCAAGCCTCGCTCCTACAGGTTTTTGTTTGTGCCGTCAGAGCAGTCTTCGCCATTTTCCTATTAGTTTCAGCGTCAATCCCAAGTTGAACAGCGCAAACACCAGCAGCGCTACAACGACCATCACGTACAGCGTGCGATCTACGTCGAAATCCCACAGATCCAGCGTGCTTCCGCGCATGATCCGCACGGCGGCCGGCAGATTGACGTAAAACAGCGCCATGAAGGCGCAAGTCAGCGGCACGGCGCGGCCCAACAAAACGCTCACCACTTTCCCTTGGCTGCGTTTTCTGGCCAGCGGGCCTGGTTGTTTTTCGTCCAGCTCCAACGCTTCATGCAGCCTGGGCCATGCCAGATTGAACATGAAAGTGGTCAGGGTCAGCAGCAAGCCGCTGACCGCGACGATGTCACTGAACGGCATTCAGACCGAGCGTCTGGCACAGCAGGGCGTGAGAGTCTTCGCTGATCTCGAACTGCCCGGCGCTGCCTTTGCGCTTGGTGATGGGTTTGAAGGTCGGCTGGTTCTGGGTGATCAGCATGTTCAGTTCATCACGGATGACGTCAGAGCTGATCACCACCAGATAAACCGTTTGCGCGTGCTCTGCGGATTCGATCACGGCCCGCATGCTGTTCTGCAGGATTTCGTCGAGTTGATTGCGAAACCGCGAGACGGTGTTCTTCAGCAGGGTTTTGCTCTGGCTTTGGGTGAGTTGGAAGATCGTCGATATCTGCGATTCGGTTGGCAGGGTTTGCCCGAAATAGCTTTGAATCAGATACAGCAAACGATCCTGTTTCGCCTCGTCAGCTCGGCTCGGCATGCCGCCTTCGACCAGCATTTTCAGGTATTCGGTCAGACTCGCCTTGGCTATTCGCTGTAGGGCATGAGCGATTTCATGGTCGGAAATCCTCAGGGTCTTTTTGACCGGTTCCTTTTGTTCCAGGTCGAAGGCCTGGGCGTCGATCGTGAATGAGATCTGCATGGCTCAGTCCTCCAGGATTATTCTTTGCTGGTGCTGCTGAGCGTCTCGGCCTTTTTGATCCCGGCGGGTTTATCGGTTTTCTCCGGGTACGGATCAGCAACGGCATCGCCCTGGCCGGTAAGAATTTTCCAGCCATGACGGGTGTGTGGTGTTTTCCGGAGTTGCGGGCAAGGCGGCATCGAGGTCTTGGCCTGATTGGAGTACTCATGACCGCAATCGACGCAGGCATAGGTGCCAGGTGAAACATCGCTACCGTATGGGGCATAGTCTTTTTGCATGGGTAGATCTCCTGTGGGCTCAGGGAGGATCCTATGCAGATTGCTTACTTCACGATGTCAGACGTTTCGCTTAGTCAGGTCAGGTATTTCCTGCGCGCATAAAAAAGATCGCAGACTTCGTCAGCTCCTACAGGGTTTTCGTACATCCGAAAACCCACTGTCGTAGAAGCTGCCGAAGGCTGCGATCTTTTTAAGTTTGAATCAGTGACGCTTGCGATTGCTGATCAAAGTGCCCACACCGGTGTCGGTGAAGATTTCCAGCAGAATCGCGTTCGGCACTCGACCATCGATGATCAGCGAGCTGCCCACACCGCCTTGTACCGCTTCCAGCGCGCAACGAATCTTCGGCAGCATGCCGCCGTAGATAGTGCCGTCGGCGATCAGGTCGTCGACCTGTTGAGTCGTCAGGCCGGTCAGAACCGTGCCCGACTTGTCCATCAGGCCGGCGATGTTGGTCAGCAGCATCAGCTTTTCAGCCTTCAGCGCTTCGGCCACTTTACCGGCCACCAGATCGGCGTTGATGTTGTACGACTCGCCGTTGGCGCCGACGCCGATTGGCGCGATTACCGGGATGAAATCGCCTTTGACCAGCAGGTTCAGCAGGTCGGTGTTGATCCCGACCACTTCACCCACCTGGCCAATATCGATGATTTCCGGCTGGGTCATTTCCGGCGTCTGACGGGTAACGGTGAGCTTTTTCGCGCGAATCAGCTCGGCGTCTTTACCGGTCAGGCCGATGGCGCTGCCGCCATGGCGGTTGATCAGGTTGACGATGTCCTTGTTGACCTGGCCGCCGAGGACCATTTCCACCACGTCCATGGTCTGCGCGTCAGTCACGCGCATGCCATCGATGAAGTGGCTCTCGATCGACAGACGCTTGAGCAGGTCGCCGATTTGCGGACCGCCACCGTGAACCACCACCGGATTGATGCCGACGGCTTTCATCAGCACGATGTCGCGGGCGAAGCCGGTTTTCAGCTCCTCGCTTTCCATCGCGTTGCCGCCGTATTTGATCACCAGCGTCTTGCCGACATAGCGGCGAATGTAAGGCAGCGCTTCGGACAGGACCTTGGCGGTGTTGGCGGCGGCTTCGCGTTCGAGGGTCATTCAGGGCTCCGGGTGAATCAGAACGGTAGTTGGAGATCAGGTGCAACACGCTTTAACTGGACGTGGAAAACGTCCTTGATGCGCTGCAATTCAGCCTCGTCATCGGCCTCGAAGCGCAGCACCAGCACCGGTGTGGTGTTGGAGGCGCGAACCAGGCCCCAGCCTTTGGCATAGTCGACTCGCACGCCGTCAATGGTGGTCAGGTCGGCGCCTTCACCCCATTGCGCATCGTGCAATGCATCAATGATGCTGAATTTGCTCTCTTCGGTCACATGGATATTGATCTCTGGCGTAGAAATATCGTTCGGGAAGGTTGCAAACAACTCTTCCGCGGTGGATTTTTCCTTGCTGAGGATCTCCAGCAGCCGTGCGGCGGCGTAAATGCCATCGTCGAAACCGAACCAGCGTTCCTTGAAAAAGATATGCCCGCTCATTTCGCCGGCCAACAGGGCGCCGGATTGTTTCATTTTCTTTTTGATCAACGAATGACCAGTCTTCCACATCAGCGGCCGACCGCCATATTCCTTGATCAGCGGGATCAGGCGACGGGTGCATTTGACGTCGAAGATGATTTCCGCGTTCGGGTTGCGCGCCACGACGTCGCGGGCGAACAGCATCAACAGACGATCAGGGAAGACGATGCTGCCGGTGTTGGTGACAACGCCCACACGGTCGCCGTCGCCGTCGAAAGCCAGGCCCAGGTCGGCGTTGGTTTCCTTGACCTTGGCGATCAGGTCGACCAGGTTTTCAGGCTTGCCCGGGTCCGGGTGGTGATTCGGGAAGTTGCCATCGACTTCGCAGAACAGCGGGATGACTTCGCAGTTCAGGGCTTCGATCAGCTGCGGGGCGATTACGCCGGCCGCGCCGTTGCCGCAATCGACCACTACTTTCAGGCGGCGGGCCAGTTTGATGTCCTGGACGATTTCAGTGTTGTAGCGGTCGAGGATCTCGACCTTGGTGATGCTGCCCTTGCCGCTGCTCAGGTTGTTGGTCTTGAGGCGTTCGTGCAGGGCCTGGATCTGTTCGTTGGCCAGCGTGTCGCCGGCAATGACAATCTTGAAGCCATTGTAGTTCGACGGGTTGTGGCTGCCGGTGAGCATCACGCCGGATTTGCCGGCCAGTACGTTGGCGGCGTAGTACAGCGCAGGTGTCGGCACCAGGCCGACGTCGCTGACGTGGCAACCGCTGTCGGCCAGGCCCTGGATCAGTTGTTCGACCAGTTCCGGACCGGACAGGCGTCCGTCGCGGCCGACAGACACATTGGGTTCATTCTGAGCCAGGCTCTGGGAGCCGATGGCGCGACCAAGCCAATAAGCGGTTTCAGCGTTCAAGAATTCCGGGACGGTGCCGCGAATGTCGTAGGCGCGGAAGATGCTGTCGGGGAACTTGGGTGCGACTTGGGCTGGGGTGCTCATCTGTAGGAATGCTCCATCTCGAAAGTGGCTGGACCCGCCAGCGAAAAACTCGTTGGCAGGCTCAAACTGAAGGGTATGACGGCGTTTTCCACTGAGAGTTCGTGGTGTGAAAAGGCCATGCCATCAGCATCGGCGAGCAATTGGTCGTTCAATGCCTTGATTTTCAGTGGTAAACCTTCCAGATGACGACTGTGCAATTTGTGGTGAGAGAGCTAGCTCCCGCTTGAGTGCGTAGCACTCACAAAAATCGGTAATGACTCACAGAGTTTGGGGCCGCTTCGCTGCCCAACGGGGGCAAGCCCCCTCGCCACAGGGTTGCCATTTTTCGGATCAGTGGCTGCCGGAATGTCCAAAACCGCCAGTGCCGCGCTGGGTTTCGACGAACTCTTCAACCATTTCGAAGTGGGCTTGAACCACCGGTACCAGCACCAATTGGGCCAGGCGTTCGCCTACCACCATGTTGAAATCGGTCTGGCCACGGTTCCAGCACGACACCATCAGTGGGCCTTGGTAATCGGAGTCGATCAGGCCGACCAAGTTGCCCAGCACGATGCCGTGCTTATGGCCCAGGCCCGAGCGCGGCAGAATCAAAGCCGCCAGGCCCGGATCGCCGATGTACACCGACAGGCCGGTAGGGATCAGCAGGGTTTCGCCCGGCTTGATGACGGTGTCTTTTTCCAACATGGCGCGCAGGTCGAGGCCGGCGGAGCCCGGCGTGGCGTACTGCGGTAGCGGGAATTCGGTACCGATGCGGGGGTCGAGGATCTTGGCTTGCAAAGCGTGCATGTAAATTAAACCTGGTTCAGACGTTCGGCGATAAAAGTGATCAGCTGGCGAGCGATTTTGCTCTTGCTGGTCTGGGCGAAGAGTGTGGCGTGCAGCTCACGGTCGATCACGCTGCAGGCGTTTTCTTCGCTGTTGAAGCCAATACTCGGGTTCGCGACGTCATTGGCGACGATCAGATCGAGGTTCTTGTCTTTCAACTTGCGGGCAGCGTAATCGAGCAGATGTTCGGTTTCGGCGGCGAAGCCGACACTGAACGGACGATCTGGACGGGTGGCGATGGTGGCCAGGATGTCTGGATTACGCACCATCTGTAGCAACAAGCCGTCGCCGTTCGTAGGGTCTTTCTTGAGTTTCTGTGGGGCGACGACTTCCGGGCGGTAGTCCGCGACCGCAGCAGAGGCGATGAACAGGTCGCAAGGGATCGCCGCTTCGCAGGCAGCGAGCATGTCGCGGGCACTGACCACGTCGATGCGCGTGACGCGATCCGGGGTCGGCAGGTGCACCGGACCGGTGATCAACGTCACGCGGGCGCCGGCTTCCACCGCGGCTTCGGCCAGGGCAAAGCCCATTTTTCCGGAGCTGTGGTTGGTGATGTAGCGCACCGGGTCGATGTTTTCCTGGGTCGGGCCGGCGGTGATCAGCACGTGTTTGCCAGTCAGCGCCTGGCGCTGGAAGCAGTCTGCCGCGCACTGGGCGAGGTCGGTGGCTTCGAGCATGCGGCCCATGCCGACGTCGCCACAGGCCTGGCTGCCGGAGGCTGGGCCGAAGACCTTGAGGTCACGGCTTTCGAGGGTTTGCAGGTTGGCCTGGGTCGCCGGGTCGCGCCACATGGCCTGGTTCATCGCCGGGGCAACCGCGACCACCGCGTCGGTGGCCAGCACCAGCGTGGTCAGCAGGTCGTCGGCAATGCCTTGGGCCAGACGGGCGATCAGGTCCGCGGTGGCGGGAGCGATCAGCACCAGGTCGGCCCATTTGGCCAGCTCGATGTGGCCCATGGCGGCTTCGGCCGCCGGGTCCAGTAAATCGAGATGGACCGGATGCCCGGACAAGGCCTGCATGGTCAACGGGGTAATGAATTCGCTGCCGCCACGGGTCATGACCACGCGCACTTCGGCGCCCTGATCGATCAGGCGGCGAACCAGCTCGGCGCTCTTGTAGGCAGCAATGCCGCCGCCGACGCCCAGAACGATGCGTTTCCGATACAGCCGCTGCATAGGTCTGCCTTTCATTTCGTTAATGACTGCTTGGCGATACCCCCTCCCCAGGGATGAATTCGCCAGCAAAAAAGATGGGCTACGATATCACAGCGACCGCTATGGAACAGCGGCGCCCACAGACATGGAGGTGTTATGAGTATTCGCGATTGGCCGGTGGCCGAGCGACCGCGGGAGAGGTTACTGGAGTTAGGCTCGGGGAGTCTTTCGGACGCTGAACTGCTGGCGATTTTTTTACGTACCGGCGTATCCGGCAAAAGCGCGGTGGATCTGGCGCGACACCTGTTGAATCAGTTTGGCAGCCTGCGTTCGCTGCTTGAGGCGGATCAACAAACATTCAGCAAACAGTTAGGGCTCGGGCCCGCGAAATTCGCTCAGTTGCAGGCGGCGCAGGAAATGGGCCGACGGCATTTGGCCGAACGCTCGCGCCACAAGTCGGCGCTGGAAAATCCGCAAGCTGTTCGTGATTATCTGAAGTCGATGCTCCGCCATGAGCCCCACGAGGTGTTTGGCTGCCTGTTTCTGGACTCCAAACACCGGGTATTGGCGTTCGAAGCGCTGTTTCGCGGCTCCATCGACAACACCAGCGTCTATCCACGGCAGGTGGTAAAACGCGCTCTGGCCCATAACGCCGCAGCGCTGATTCTGTGCCACAACCATCCGTCGGGTAACTCCGACCCCAGTCAGGCCGACCGAATGCTGACCAAGCGTCTGCAAGAGGCGTTGGACTTGATCGATGTGCGGGTGCTCGACCATTTCATCGTCGGTGACGGCGATCCGCTGTCCATGGCCGAGTATGGGTGGATGTAGAGGACCAAGAACCCCTGTGGGAGTGGGTCTGTGGCGAGGGGGCTTGCCCCCGTTTGAGTGCGAAGCACTCACAAAATCTTTGGTGCATCAGAGATTTTGGGGCTGCTTCGCAACCCAACGGGGGCAAGCCCCCTCGCCACAAGCCCGCTCCCACAGGGTTTTGTGGCGGGTCGGATTACTTCAGGTTGACCTTCGAGTAGTCCTGTCGGCCGAACGGACTGACCTGATAGCCCTGAACATCCTTGCGCGTCAACGCAAACGCAGTCGGATGCGCCAGCGGCAGCCACAACGCCTGTTGCTGGATCTGCGCCTGGGCCTGTTCGTAGAGCTTGGTGCGTACACCTTGCTCGCCAGTGGTCTTGCCGGCGCTGATCAGCTTGTCCAGATCCTGGTTGCAGTAGCGGGCGAAGTTGGTGCCGGATTTGACTCCCGCGCAGGAAAACTGCGGCGTGAGGAAGTTGTCCGGGTCACCGTTGTCGCCGGCCCAGCCCATGAACAACAGGTCGTGCTCGCCGGCCTTGGCGCGGCGAATCAGCTCGCCCCATTCGATCACGCGAATTTCGGCTTGAATGCCGATTTCCGCGAGGTCGGACTGCAGCAATTGCGCACCGAGGCTCGGGTTCGGGTTCAGTAAACTGCCGGAAGGGCGGGTCCAGATGGTGGTCTGGAAACCGTCCTTGAGTCCGGCCTTGGCCATCAATGCCTTGGCCTTTGCCACGTCGTGCGGATAGCCCGGCAAGCCTTTGGCGTAGCTCCAAGTGTTCGGCGGGTAAGGGCCATTGGCAGCTTCGGCGGTGTCTTCAAACACGGCTTTGAGGTAGTTGGCCTTGTCGAACGCCAGGTTGATTGCCTGACGCACTTCAGGTTTGTCCAGCGGCGGATGCTGGCTGTTAATGCCGACGAATGCGGTCATGAAGGCGTCAGTCTTTTCCACCTTCAGGGTCGGTTCCTGCTTCGCAGCCTGTACGTCCAGCGGTTTGGGCGACAGGGCGATCTGGCACTCGTTGCGGCGCAATTTCTGCAAGCGCACGTTGGCGTCCGGGGTGATGGCGAAGATCAACGGGTCTACCGATGGCTTGCCGCGGAAGTACTCACTGTTGGCCTTGTAGCGAATCGAGGCATCTTTCTGGAAGCGCGTGAAGACAAATGGGCCGCTGCCGATCGGCTGGCTGTTGAGCTTTTCCGGAGTGCCGGCCTTCATGAGTTGGTCGGCGTATTCGGCCGAATAGATCGAGGCGAAACCCATGCTCAGGGTGGGCAGGAAAGTCGAGTCCGGGTGATCGAGGGTGAAGCGGATGGTCAGCGGGTCCAATGCGTCGATCTTCTTGATCAGCGCCGGTAACTGCATCGACTGGGCGTGCGGGAAACCGCTCTGGGCGACTTTGTGCCACGGGTTCGCCGGGTCAAGCATGCGGTCAAAGCTGAACTTCACGTCTTCGGCGGTCAGGTCACGCGTCGGGTTGAAGTATTCGGTACGGTGAAATTTCACCTGCGGGTGCAATTTGAAGACGTAGGTCAGGCCGTCGGGGGTGACTTCCCAGCTGTCCGCCAGGCTGGCGACCACTTTGCCGCTGGCCGTGTCGAAGTCCACCAGGCGGTCCATCAGCACGTCGGCCGAGGCGTTGGTGGTGGTCAGCGAGTTGTATTGCACCACATCGAACCCTTCCGGGCTGGCTTCGGTGCAGACGCTCAGGGCGGCAGCCATAGCCTGTGGGCTCAGTAGAAGCGGGGCGAGCAGCAGCGGTAGGGCAGCGAGGCGCATGGTCGGATTCCTTTACAGATCGAAGGCCCATCTGCAAGTGCAGTCTGGAAAAGTCTTACCCTAGTGGGCTCTTTTGCAAATGACTATCCCCTTTTTCATTTTAAGGTGACTATGTGCGCTGGTTTCGGTGATGCGGACCGAGGAAAACCCGGAATCGGTCGGTTGGCCGATTCTCTGCGACGAGCGGTCTTAATCGACGACAGCCTTTATCCAAGGCGCCCGGTGGCCGAAAAATGGGGAATTTATCAAGTCCGCGCACACGGAATGTTGTTGCTCTCCAGTCTTTCTGGTATAAAGCAGCGCTCTTTTCTAGGGGCCCGGTTCCTTCACTGTAGGTGTAGCCGGTAAGACCTCTAAAGAAACGCGGCGCCTGGCGCCAAATGACTGAGAGATTAAGCGGCCAACCCATGCCGGGTTGGGCATGTGGTTTTAGAGGGCTGAGGCATGTCGAGAGTATGTCAAGTTACCGGTAAGGGTCCGGTGACTGGGAATAACATTTCCCACGCAAACAACAAAACCCGTCGTCGTTTCCTGCCGAACCTGCAGCATCACCGCTTCTGGGTTGAAGAAGAGAAACGTTTCGTGCGTCTGCGCGTATCTGCCAAAGGCATGCGTATCATCGACAAGCGTGGCATTACTGTCGTGCTGGCCGAAATCCGCAAAGCTGGCAAGATCTAAGGGAGCTAATCATGCGTGAATTGATTCGTTTGATTTCGAGCGCCGGTACTGGTCACTTCTACACTACCGACAAGAACAAGCGCACTACTCCGGACAAAATCGAGATCAAGAAATTTGATCCGGTTGTTCGCAAGCACGTGATCTACAAAGAAGGCAAAATCAAGTAATTGATTTTTCCCTCTTACGAAAAAGGCCCGTATCGCGAGATACGGGCCTTTTTTGTGCCTGTCTATTTTGTATTGCCTGGACCGGCCCCTTCGCGAGCAAGCCCGCGATGAGGCCGGCCCAAGCAACACAAATCTTCAGGCCTTCTGTTCAAACACCACATAAATCTTGCGGCAAGGCTCCAGCACTTCCCAAGTACCGCGAAAACCTGCCGGGATCACGAAGCGATCACCTGTACGCAAGGTCTTGGCATTGCCATCGTCGTCGCGCAGCACTGAAACTCCCTGAAGGATTTCGCAGTATTCGTGCTCGGTGTAGTTCACTCGCCACTGGCCGACTTCGCCCTCCCAAACACCTGCACTCATCTGGCCGCACGGGCTGTTGTAATGGTTGTACACCGCTTGCTCGGGGTCGCCCTTGAGGATTTTTGCCGGGTCTGGCCGATAGCGATCGGGCTGGGTGTTGGCCTGGCTGAAATCGACGATATCCTGAATGTTCATGCTGGTATTCCCCCGTGATTGCGCTGGAAAATTGAAAGTCTATGTTTATTAAAATGAACATCGCAAGGCCGTTTGCCGGCCTTATGTCAAATATATTGAAACTTCACTGGCCGCTGGTTTAGGGTAACGGTTGCCTTGAGCCGAAAAGCAGGCTGGCCGGGCAGAATTCCTGACAGCACCCGCATAGAACGCGGGGCACTCGTATTCAATAAGAGGAGGACACTCGAATGACCACCCTGACTCGTGCCGACTGGGAACAACGGGCTCGCGATCTGAAGATCGAAGGCCGCGCCTACATCAATGGCGAATACACCGATGCCGTCTCCGGTGAGACCTTCGAGTGCATCAGCCCCGTCGATGGCCGTCTGCTGGGCAAGATTGCCAGCTGTGATACCGCCGACGCCCAGCGTGCCGTGGACAACGCCCGCGCCACTTTCAATTCCGGCGCCTGGTCGCGCCTGGCGCCAACCAAACGCAAAGCCACCATGATCCGTTTCGCCGGCCTGCTGAAACAGCACGCCGAGGAGTTGGCCCTGCTCGAAACCCTGGACATGGGCAAGCCGATCAGCGACTCCCTGTACATTGACGTTCCAGGCGCGGCGCAAGCCCTGAGCTGGAGCGGTGAAGCCATCGACAAAATCTACGATGAAGTCGCCGCCACCCCGCATGATCAACTGGGGTTGGTGACTCGTGAGCCGGTCGGTGTGGTCGGTGCGATCGTACCGTGGAACTTCCCGTTGATGATGGCCTGCTGGAAGCTCGGCCCGGCGTTGTCCACTGGTAACTCGGTGATCCTCAAGCCTTCCGAAAAATCGCCGCTGACGGCCATTCGCATTGCGGCGCTGGCGGTTGAAGCCGGTATTCCGAAAGGTGTGCTGAACGTGCTGCCGGGCTACGGTCACACCGTTGGCAAGGCCCTGGCCCTGCACAACGACGTCGACACCCTGGTGTTCACCGGTTCGACCAAGATCGCCAAGCAACTGCTGATCTACTCCGGCGAATCGAACATGAAGCGCGTCTGGCTCGAAGCTGGCGGCAAGAGCCCGAACATCGTGTTCGCCGATGCGCCGGACCTGCAAGCCGCCGCCGAAGCCGCTGCCGGTGCCATCGCCTTCAACCAGGGCGAAGTCTGCACCGCCGGTTCGCGCCTGCTGGTCGAGCGTTCGATCAAGGACAAATTCCTGCCGCTGGTGATCGAGGCCCTGAAAACCTGGAAGCCGGGCAACCCGCTGGACCCGGCAACCAATGTCGGTGCGCTGGTGGATACCCAGCAGATGAACACTGTGCTGTCCTACATTGAGTCCGGTCACACCGATGGCGCCAAACTGGTGGCGGGCGGCAAGCGCATTCTTCAGGAAACCGGTGGCACTTACGTCGAGCCAACGATTTTCGATGGCGTGAGCAACGCGATGAAAATTGCCCAGGAAGAAATCTTCGGTCCGGTGTTGTCGGTCATCACCTTCGACAACGCTGAAGAAGCCATTGCGATCGCCAACGACACGCCTTACGGTCTGGCCGCTGCAGTCTGGACCGCCGACATCTCCAAGGCTCACCTGACCGCCAAGGCTTTGCGTGCCGGTAGCGTGTGGGTCAATCAGTACGACGGCGGCGACATGACCGCGCCGTTCGGTGGCTTCAAACAGTCCGGCAACGGTCGCGACAAATCGCTGCACGCGTTCGACAAGTACACCGAGCTGAAGGCGACCTGGATCAAGTTGTAAGTCAGTAAAGGAGCCCGAATGTAAATCGGGCTCCTGAACGACACAGATCCCCTGTGGGAGCGGGCTTTTGTGGCGAGGGGGCTTGCCCCCGTTGGGTCGCGGAGCGGCCCCAAAACCTGCGTCTGCGGTGTATAAAGTACACCGCATGCAATGGTCTTGCGCCTGCTTCGCAGCCGAACGGGGGCAAGCCCCCTCGCCACAAAAGCCCGCTCCCACAGTGTTTTGTGCTGTACATAAAATATCCACAGGAGTGTGGAGCATGCGTTGGGCGACTTATTTCGCCGTCTTGGCATCTGTCTTGAGTGTCGGCCTGGCGCTGGGTGTCAGCATGCCGTTGGTGTCGTTGCGTCTGGAAGGTTGGGGTTACGGCTCGTTCGCGATCGGCGTGATGGCGGCGATGCCGGCCATTGGCGTACTGCTGGGGGCGAAAATCTCCAGCCATCTCGCGGCCCGTCTTGGCACGGCGAATCTGATGCGCCTGTGCCTGTGGGCCGGGGCGGTATCCATCGGCTTGCTTGCGCTGTGGCCGAGCTATCCGATCTGGCTGGTGCTGCGGTTGATGATCGGGGTGATCCTGACCCTCGTCTTCATCCTCGGTGAAAGCTGGATCAACCAACTGGTGGTCGAGCAATGGCGCGGTCGGCTGGTGGCGCTATATGGCAGCAGTTACGCATTGAGTCAGCTGGCCGGGCCGTTATTGTTGGGTGCGTTGGGCACCGAGCACGATTATGGCTTCTGGGTTGGTGTCGGTTTGCTGATGACGTCACCGTTCTTGCTGATGGGCCGCGGCGGCGCACCCACCAGCGAAGCCTGCAGCGTAACCCTCGGTGACTTGTTGATCTTCTGCCGCGGCTTGCCAGCGATTGCCTGGGCGGTGTCGCTGTTCGCGGCGTTCGAAGCGATGATCCTGACCTTGCTGCCGGTCTATTGCCTGCGTCAGGGCTTCACCACGGAAATCGCCTTGGCGATGGTCAGCACCGTGGTGGTGGGTGATGCCTTGCTGCAATTGCCGATTGGCGCGTTGGCCGATCGCTTGTCGCGGCGTACGTTATTTACTGGCTGTGCGATGCTCTTGTTGCTGTCGAGCCTGGCGATTCCATTACTGATCGACACGCTACTGATCTGGCCGCTGTGGGTGTTGTTTGGCGCCAGCGCCGGCGGGTTGTTCACCTTGTCGCTGATCCTGATCGGCGAGCGTTATCGCGACGATGCGCTGGTGCGCGCCAATGCCCATATCGCGCAACTGTGGGGCATTGGTTGCCTGATCGGACCCTTGGCAGCCGGTGCCGGGAGCCAGTGGATCAGCGGGCATGCCTTGCCATTGCTGATGGCGGTGGGCGCGTTGGGGCTGGTGATTCTGGTGTCGCGGCAAGGGGCGTTTGGTACGGTTGCCGAACCAGCCTGAGCGCTGCACAAAGTCGGTCTACAGCATCCGCTCCAGGCCGACCATGCTGCTGAGCCATGAATTGAAACGCCGCCACCAACCCCCCGGTTCTTTGGTCAATGTGTGCGGCTTGCCGTCATCTTCGGTGACCCAGACGATCTGACCCTTTTCCAGCCGGGCCTGATAACTGAGGGGTGGCGCCATGCCCTCCAGTGCCAGTTCACGCACTCGTCCGGCGAGCTGCGGGTTGTCCACCAATACCCCGACTTCGGTGTTCCACAGTACCGACCGCGGGTCGAAATTGAACGAGCCGATGAAGGCTTTCTGTTGGTCGAAAATCATCGCCTTGCTGTGCAGGCTGGAGTCGGAACTACGGTAGGTCCCGCTGTGAAACAGACGCGGTCCGCTGCCGCTATCACCGTTATCGCCGGGCTGGCGACGTAATTCGAACAATTGCACCCCATGCTCCAGCAAGGCTTTTCGATAAGGCGCGTAACCACCGTGCGTGGCCGGTACGTCGGTGGCTTCCAGTGAGTTGGTCAGCACACTGACCGATACGCCGGCATCGGCGCGACCGGTCAGGTAAACCAGCCCCGGTTGGCCGGGTACGAGGTAGGCCGAGACCATGATCAGCTCTTTGCTGACCCCATTGAGCTCGGGTGCCAACTGGGTGGTCAGCAGCAAGTGCGGGTCAGGTTCGCCATCGGACAGCACCTTGCTCGGTGCGTCCCACAATGCCTGGTTCCAGGCCCAGATCAGCTCCCGGCGCCAGACATTCAGGCGCGGGTGAGTGGTGTAGGCCATTAACTGCTGATAAAGCGCGTGGTTCTGTTTGCGCGTTTCCTCCAGGGACTCGTCCAGTCGGGTCCGGGTGTTTTTCAGATCCCTGGCTGTCGGCTTGGTCGAGAGAAACTGCTCGATCGGCTTGCTCAGGGCACTGTTCCAGTATTGGTCGAAGCTATGCCCCAGCTGCTCTGCAACCGGGCCGACACTGAGCATATCGATGTCGGTGAAATTCATTTTGGGCTCGGCATCGAAATACTCGTCCCCCAGGTTGCGCCCGCCAACGATTGCCGCGCTGTTGTCCGCCACCCACAGTTTGTTGTGCATGCGCCGATGTTGTTGCGACAGGTTGAAGAGCCGGCCCATGGTTCGCGTAACCACGGTGCTGCGGCCCAGGTGCAGCGGATTGAACACGCGGATCTGTATCTTCGGATGTGCGGCAAGGGTCGCGATGATCCGGTCCAGACCATCGCTGGTGGTGTCGTCGAGCAGAATCCGCACCCGCACGCCGCGGTCGGCGGCCTTGAGCAGTTCGCTCACCAGTATTCGTGTACTGATGCCGTCATGGACGATGTAGTACTGCAGATCGAGGCTGCTTTGGGCGTTGCGAATCAGCTCGGCGCGTGCGGTGAAGGCCTCGGCGCTATCGGAGAGCAAGCGAAAGCCCGATTGGCCCTGATGGGGCGCTGCCTGTGCCTGGATCGAACGGCCGAACGCCGAGCCCGCCGCCGGCAGGGCCTGACTGGGTTCGCGAGGGGCATTGAGCGTTGCGCAGCCACCCAGGAACGAGGCGAGTAACAGAAGAGCAAGCAGGGGCTGTCTGGTTCTCACGGGGAATGTTCCGGTGGCGGCCGTTGTTAGTTATATGGACGCCGGATCCCGAAGAAAGGTCAGTCAGTTTCCGCCAGCAGTTTGATGGCTGTCGCACCGACCTTGCGCACTGCTTCTTCGATCTGCGGGGTTGTTTTGGCAGCGTAGTTCATCCGCAGGCAATTGCGGTATTTGCCCGAGGCGGAAAAGATACTGCCGACAGCAATCTGTACGCCTTGATCATGCAGCGCACGATTGAGTTTCAGGGTGTCGAAGCCCTCCGGCAGTTCGACCCACAGCATGAAGCTGCCTTGCGGACGGCTGGCCCGGGTACCGGCGGGGAAATAGCGGGTCACCCAGTCGATCATCGCGTCGCGATTGCGCTGGTATTGTGTACGCATCCGCCGCAAATGTGGTTCGAAGTGCCCGGCCTTGAGAAATTCGGCAATCGCGATCTGCGGTTGCGGAGCGGTGGAGCCGGTGCTGATGTACTTCATGTGCAGTAGCCGTTCCAGATAGCGGCCCGGTGCGACCCAACCAATGCGCAGGCCTGGTGCCAGGGTCTTGGAAAAAGAACTGCAGAGCAGGACGCGGCCGTCTTCATCGAAGGATTTGATCGTGCGCGGGCGCGGGTAGGTGTAGGCCAGTTCGCCATACACATCGTCCTCGATAATCGCCACGTCGAAACGCTGTGCGAGCGTCAACAACGCACGTTTGCGCGCCTCCGGCATGATGTAGCCCAGCGGGTTGTTGCAGTTGGGGGTCAACTGTATGGCTTTGATCGGCCATTGCTCCAATGCCAGTTCCAAAGCTTCGAGGCTGATGCCGGTGAGCGGATCAGTAGGGATTTCCAGGGCTTTCATGCCCAGGCCTTTGAGCGTCTGCATGGCGCCGTGAAAGCTCGGCGAGTCCACGGCGACGATGTCTCCTGGCTCGCAAATGGCGCGGATGCTGGTGGACAGCGCTTCATGGCAACCGGTAGTGATCACCAGATCGTTGGCGCTCAACTGGCAGCCGGAATCGAGCATCAGGCGAGCGATCTGTTCGCGCAATTCAAGGGTGCCGTAGATGTTGTCGTAATACAGACCGGGCATGTCCTGGCGACGACTGATTCGCGCCAGGCTGCGCAGCAGCGGTTTCATGGTCGGCGTGGTGATGTCCGGCATGCCGCGTCCCAGTTGCACGACGTCCTTGCGCGGCACGGCGCGGATCAGTTCCAGCACTTGATCCCACTGCGAGATATCCACCGGTCGCTGGGCCGGCCGGCCAACCACTGGCAGCTCCGGCAGTTCGCGACTTACGGGCACGAAGTAGCCGGACTTGGGTTTGGGCATCGCCAAGCCAACGTCTTCCAGTACTCGATAGGCCTGCTGCACCGTGCTCAGGCTGACCCCGTGTTCGACACTCAGCGCCCGCACCGAGGGTAACCGGTCGCCGGGGCGATAGAAGCCCTGTTCGATACGCGTGCCGAGCAACTCGGCGAGGTTGACGTAAAGGGTCATGGCGCAGTCTCGGTGAGAGTGATTCGGTTAACCAGTACAGATCGGGCGAAAATATGTGATTCAGAGGCTGAAACGGAAAATCTGTATGGAATTAATACATCCTTGTTGAATCTGTAATGCTTTCCGCCGTCCGCGCATCATGAAAGCTCTGGCTACCCAAGTAAACAGGAGCGACGAAAATGAACGGCTTGAGCGATGTGCGGCTGACGTTACGCAGTCAGGAACTGGCGGCAGGGCAAAAAAACGGAGCACGCGAGGCGGTCATGCGCAACGCACCGTCCTGCCTGGGTCGCTGGGGCCTGTTCTGGCATCGTCTGCACACGCGCAAGGTGTTGCTGGAATTGACGCCGGAACAGCTCAGGGATGTCGGATTGAGTCAGGAGCAGGCGCAGGAGGAGGGGCTTAAACCGTTCTGGCATCTGTGAGGTCTGCGGTGCCTTCTCGGCCCAATCGCGAGCAGGCTCGCTCCCACAATTCGATCTCTGTTGTTCACAAGAAGCGTGTTCACAGATGATCCCTTGTGGGAGCGAGCCTGCTCGCGATGGCTTCGGTACAGACGCCGAAAATCTTTCAGACCAACTCTTTAAAACGATGCCACAACATTCCCAACGCCAACAACGGCGAACGCAAATGCTTGCCACCCGGGAAGGTGATATGCGGCACCTTGGCAAACATATCGAACCCTCCACTCTGCTGACCACTGATGGCCTCAGCCAACAACTTGCCCGCCAGATGCGTGGCGTTCACCCCATGGCCGGAATAAGCCTGGGCGTAATACACATTCGGCTGCTCCTTGAGCCGACCGATCTGCGGCAGGCGATTGGCGCCGATGCCAATCATCCCACCCCATTGATAGTCGATTTTCACCCCGGCCAGTTGTGGGAACACCGCCAGCATCTTCGGTCGCATGTACGCGGCGATGTCTTTCGGGTCGCGCCCTGAATAATGGCAGGCACCGCCGAACAGCAAACGTTGGTCGGCCGAGAGTCGGTAGTAATCCAGCGCCACCCGTTGATCGCAGACCGCCATGTTTTGCGGTAACAAAGCGTGAGCCTGTTCTTCACTCAAGGGTTCGGTGGCGATGATGTAACTGCCGGCGGGCAGCACCTTGCCACCGAGTTGCGGGTTGAGATCGTTGAGGTAGGCGTTGCAACCCAGCACCAGCGTCTTCGCGCGAACCGTGCCCTGGGCGGTGTGGACCTTGACCTCGGGGCCGTAATCGATGCGGGTCACCGCCGATCGTTCGAACAGCTTCACGCCCAATTGTCGGGCGGCTGCCGCTTCACCGAGTGCCAGGTTCAAGGGGTGCAGATGCCCGGAGCCCATGTCGATCAGACCGCCGACATAGCGGTCGGAACCCACCACGCTGTGCATATCATTGGCTTGCAGCAGACGGGTTTCGTAACGGTAACCGAGGCTATGCAGCTCGATCGCGTCTTCGGCGAAGCCTTCCAGGTCTTGAGCCTTGTTGGCGAGGTCGCAGTAGCCCCAGGTCAGGTCGCAAGGGATCTGAAAACGCTCGATCCGCTGTCGGACGATTTCCACTGCTTCCAGGCCCATCAATTTCATCTGACGCACACCGTCTGCACCGATCACGTTGGCGAATTGATCGAGACCATGGCCGACGCCGCGAATCAATTGCCCACCATTGCGTCCACTGGCGCCCCAACCGATCTTGTGCGCTTCCAGCAGCACCACGCTAAAACCCCGTTCGGCCAGCTCGAGCGCGGTGTTCAGCCCGGAGAACCCGCCGCCCACCACGCACACGTCCGCAACCAGCTCACCTGTGAGCACCGGCAAATCGGGCTGCGGCAGGCTGCTGGCGGCGTAATAAGAGGCCGCGTGTTGATGGCTCGAGGCAGGTTGCTGAACGGGGGCGTTCATATCCGTCATCCTGATGCGTGTGTTTGAAAAAGTTGACGGAGCATAAGCCGCCGCTTCGGACGCGGGCAACACCGGTCGGTTGGCGCTGTCTGGATCGGGGCTTTTGCGTCAGAATCCCGGTCTATTCCACATTCGGTCACCGCTTCGATGAGTTGCAACAGTCAGAAGATTCGCACGCTGCGCCAGCAGATACCCTCTTTCGAGTGCGTGCCCGGCTGCCATGACTGCTGTGGGCCGGTGACCACCTCGCCCGAAGAAATGTCCCGCCTGCCGCGCAAGACCCGGGCCGAGCAGGATGCGGCGATGGATGAACTCAATTGCGTCCATCTGGGCCCCAATGGCTGCACGGTGTATGACGAACGACCGCTGATCTGTCGGCTGTTCGGCACCACCAAGACGTTGCCATGCCCCAACGGGCGGCGACCGGTGGAGCTGATTCATCCGCGGGTCGAGAAGCAGATTCATGAGTACATGGCCAGCACCCGGCAGGTGTTGGTGTAGAAATGGCGTTACTTCAGTTGGACCGAGTCGCTTCAATCGCGAGCAGGCTCGCTCCCACAAGGACACCGCTGTACCTGTGGGAGCGAGCCTGCTCGCGATAGCGGTCGCTCAGACAACCCTTCCCTTATGGCTGCAGCCTCAATCCGGAATCGGCAGGTTCAAGCTCTCTTTCACTTCTTCCATCACGATATAGCTTTTGGATTCGCGCACATGCGGCAACTTGAGCAGGATGTCGCCCAGCAGTTTGCGGTACGAGGCCATCTCGGAAATCCGTGCTTTCACCAGATAATCGAAGTCCCCTGACACCAAATGGCATTCCAGTACGTGGGGCAGTTTCAGCACCGCGCGTCGGAACTCTTCGAAAGTATCGCCGGATTTGTAGTCGAGGCTGATCTCGACGAACACCAGCAGGCTACCCTTGAGGTGCTGCGGATTCAGGCGGGCGTTGTAGCCCATGATGATCCCTTCGCGCTCCAGTCTTCGCACCCGTTCGGTGCAGGGCGTGGTGGAGAGACCGACCTTTTCCCCCAGTTCGGTGAAGGAAATGCGCCCGTCCGCTTGCAGGATCCGCAGGATGTTGCGGTCGATCTTGTCCAGCTCACGTTTGGTCTGAGTGTTGGTCCGCATAGGGGATGCGCCTCCGTGAAAAGGGTTTTTGCCGAGAATTGTCGCCAAATATAGGCACTTATATAGTGAAAAGCACTGGCTAATCTTTTTTAAACTGCCCACATCTTCGGTCTGCACAATAAACGTCAGCGGTAAGCCGCGATGAGGGATATGAAAATGCGCGTTCTGGTCTTGGGTAGCGGCGTCATCGGTACCGCCAGTGCCTATTATCTGGCACGGGCCGGCTTTGAGGTGACGGTGGTTGACCGTCAGCCAGCGGCGGCCATGGAAACCAGTTTCGCCAACGCCGGGCAGGTTTCGCCGGGTTATGCCTCGCCGTGGGCCGCGCCGGGCGTACCGCTCAAAGCCATCAAGTGGCTGTTGCAGCGTCACGCGCCATTGGCGATCAAGGCCACCGCCGACATCGACCAGTACCTGTGGATGGCGCAGATGCTGCGCAACTGCACCGCCAGCCGTTACGCGGTGAACAAGGAGCGCATGGTGCGTCTGTCCGAGTACAGCCGCGACTGCCTCGACGAATTGCGCGCCGAAACCGGCATTGCCTACGAAGGCCGCAGCCTCGGCACTACCCAGCTGTTCCGCACCCAGGCGCAGCTTGATGGCGCCGCCAAAGACATCGCCGTGCTGAAAGAGTCCGGCGTGCCGTTCGAACTGCTCGACCGTGCCGGCATTGCCCGGGTCGAACCGGCCCTGGCCAGTGTCACCGACATTCTCGCCGGTGCCTTGCGCCTGCCGAACGACCAGACCGGCGACTGCCAGATCTTCACCACCCGCCTGGCCGAAATGGCCACGAAGCTGGGTGTGGAATTCCGTTTTGGCCAGGACATTCAGCGCCTCGACTTCGCCGGTGATCGCATCAACGGCGTGTGGATCGACGGCAAGCTGGAAACTGCCGATCGCTACGTGCTGGCGCTCGGCAGCTATTCGCCGCAATTGCTCAAGCCGCTGGGCATCCGGGCGCCAGTGTATCCACTCAAGGGTTACTCGCTGACCGTGCCGATCATCAACCCGGCGATGGCCCCGACGTCGACCATTCTCGACGAGACCTATAAGGTCGCGATCACCCGTTTCGACAACCGCATCCGCGTCGGCGGCATGGCGGAAATCGCCGGTTTTGACCTGTCGTTGAACCCGCGTCGGCGCGAAACCCTGGAGATGATCGTCAACGACCTTTATCCTCAGGGCGGCGATCTGGCGCAGGCGAGTTTCTGGACCGGCCTGCGTCCGACCACTCCGGATGGCACGCCGATTGTCGGTGCCACACCGTTCAAAAACCTGTTTCTGAATACCGGCCACGGCACGCTCGGCTGGACCATGGCTTGTGGTTCCGGTCGTTTGCTGGCTGACCTGATGGCGAAGAGAACGCCGCAGATCAGCGCCGAAGGCCTCGATATTTCCCGTTATGGCAACAAACTCAAGGAGTCCGCAAAACATGTCAATCCAGCGCCAGCTCACCAATGAACGCATGAGCCAGATCGTCGTCCACAACAGCACTGTTTATCTGGCAGGGCAGGTCGGCGATGACATGAGCGCCGGGATTGAACAGCAGACCCGTGAAACCCTCGCCAACATCGAGCGTTTGCTGGATCTGGCCGGCACCGACAAGAACCGCCTGCTGTCGGTGACGATTTACCTGAAAGACATCGACGCGCACTTCAAAGGCATGAATTCGGTGTGGGACCAGTGGCTGCCAAAAGGCGTTGCACCGGCCCGAGCTACCGTTGAATCGAAGCTGTGTGAACCGCAAATCCTGGTCGAGCTGTCGGTTGTTGCCGCGCTGCCATAACGCTGTACCGTAAAGCCAAGCCAGAAAGATCCCTCTCCCGGTGCTGTTGGCGGTTCACGCTGTCAGCCAGCGCCGGTTTTTTTCAATGACCGACTAGAAGTCTGCCGCCATGCGTCCAGCCCGTGCCCTGATCGACCTTCAAGCCCTGCGCCACAACTACCGGATCGCCCGTGAAGTCACGGGGGCCAAGGCCCTCGCGGTGATCAAGGCCGATGCCTATGGTCATGGCGCGGTACGCTGCGCCCAAGCGCTGGAAGCCGAGGCGGACGGGTTTGCCGTGGCCTGCATCGAAGAAGCGTTGGAGCTGCGTGCCGCCGGCATTCGTGCGCCAGTTTTGCTGCTGGAAGGTTTTTTCGAAGCCGATGAGCTGTCGCTGATCGTCGAGCATGACTTCTGGTGCGTGGTGCATTCGTTGTGGCAGCTCGAAGCCATCGAAAAAGCCGCGCTGAGCAAACCGATCACCGTCTGGCTCAAGCTTGACTCGGGCATGCATCGGGTTGGCCTGCATCCGGCGGATTACCAGGCGGCCTATCAACGGCTGCTGGCCAGCGGCAAAGTGGCGAAGATCGTGCTGATGAGTCACTTCGCTCGTGCCGATGAGCTGCACTGCCAGGCCAGCGCCGAGCAGGTTGCGGTGTTCGAGGCGGCGCGTCAGGGATTGTCGGCTGAAATCAGTCTGCGTAATTCGCCGGCGGTGCTCGGTTGGCCGCAGATTCCCAGCGATTGGGTGCGCCCGGGCATCATGCTTTACGGCGCGACGCCGTTCGAAGAGGCCAATGCCGTGGCGTCCCGCCTGCAGCCGGTGATGACTCTGGAATCGAAAGTGATTTGCGTGCGCGAACTGCCGGCCGGCGAGCCGATTGGTTACGGCGCGAAATTTGTTACCTCCAAGCCGATGCGCGTGGGCGTGGTGGCGATGGGGTATGCCGACGGTTATCCGCGCCAGGCGCCGAGCGGCACGCCGGTGCTGGTGGCCGGGCAGCGCAGTCAGTTACTGGGGCGGGTGTCGATGGACATGCTCTGTGTCGACCTGACCGACGTGCCGCAAGCCGGCCTTGGTTCGCCCGTCGAGTTGTGGGGCAAAAATATCCTCGCCAGTGACGTCGCGATGGCCGCGGGCACGATTCCTTACCAGATCTTCTGCAACCTGCGTCGGGTGCCGCTGCTCTATTCCGGGGCCTGACGAAAAACGTTCCCGACCGAAAGTCGCTTCGCCAAACAGGATTCAGGCCCAAGTGTTGTAAATACTGAACGCTGTCGCCATGATAACGCTCAATATTCCTGCAACCTGAATCCCTGGAGGCTCCAGCATTGGACGTCGGTGAACGACTGCAATCGATCCGTAAGCTCAAAGGTCTTTCCCAGCGTGAGCTCGCCAAACGCGCGGGTGTAACCAACAGCACCATTTCGATGATCGAGAAAAACAGCGTCAGCCCCTCGATCAGTTCGCTGAGGAAGGTGTTGGGCGGGATTCCCATGTCCATGGTCGAGTTCTTTTCCGAAGAAATCCTGCAGGAAAAACCGACTCAGATCGTCTACAAAGCCCACGAACTGATCGATATTTCCGATGGGGCAGTGACCATGAAACTGGTCGGTCGGGCTCACCCGAGCCGGGCTATCGCGTTTCTCAACGAAATCTACCCGCCAGGCGCCGATACCGGTGACGAGATGCTCACCCATGAGGGCGAGGAAACCGGGATTCTGGTGGAAGGGCGGCTGGAACTGGTGGTCGGGCTCGAAACATTTGTGCTCGAAGCCGGCGACAGCTACTACTTTGAAAGTACCAAGCCGCACCGTTTCCGTAATCCGTTCGATGCTCCGGCGCGACTAATCAGCGCAGCTACCCCGGCGAATTTCTAAGAGAAGAGGCGTCCTGCCCGGATTGTGGAGACGCCCATGCTGTATTCCCATCCCACGACAAGACCCCTTCGACTTTGGGGTTGTTTCAGTGTGGCGGGCTTACCGCTATACTTGCGCCCGCCTGCGAACCGTGGCCGTGGGCGTGACTAGCCACCATTGAGGGTGAACGCGTGAATCTAATTATGAAAATGCTGGCCGTACCAGCAACCGTATTGGCCCTTTGGGCAGTCAGCGCACAAGCAGCGACCAACGACGATATTGCTAAACGTCTTGAGCCAGTTGGCCAGGTTTGTGTGCAGGGCAAAGAGTGCAAGGGGATGGAAGTCGCAGCATCTGCTGGTGGCGGTGGTGGTGCCAAGACCCCTGACGAAGTGATTGCGAAACATTGCAACGCTTGCCACGGTACCGGCCTGTTGGGCGCGCCGAAAATCGGTGATGCTGCAGCCTGGGGCGAACGCGCCAAGAAAGAAGGTGGTGTTGACGGCCTGCTCGCCAAAGCAATCTCCGGCATCAATGCGATGCCGCCAAAAGGCACCTGCGCCGATTGCGCCGATGCTGAGCTCAAGGGCGCCATCCAGAAGATGTCTGGCCTGAAATAAGCCTTCATTTTCAGCGAAAAGCCGCTTGCGAGCGGCTTTTTTGTGCCTGCGATTTACCCCTGAGGCTATGCTTTGCAGCAAAGACCCGGCAAGCTCGGTCCAACCCCAATTCATGGAGCGGGCGGGAGGATCAGATGGTGCAGTTGTGTTCTATCGAGCAGGCGGTCGATGACGTTCTCGCGCGGTTGCCGGCGCATATCCACATGGGATTGCCGCTTGGGCTGGGCAAGCCCAATCACTTCGTCAATGCGCTGTATCAACGGATCGCGCAACTGCCCGAGCGGCAGCTGACGATTTACACCGCCCTGTGCCTCGGACGCCCGCCATTGGGCGATGGCTTGCAAAAGCGCTTCCTCGAACCCTTCATCGAGCGGGTGTTCGGCGACTACCCGGAGCTGGATTTCCTCGCCGATCTGCGTCGCGACAGCCTGCCGGCCAACATTCACATCAATCAGTTTTTCATGCAGCCGGGCAGCCTGCTTGATTGCGCACCGGCCCAGCAGGATTACGTCAGTAGCAATTACAGCCACGCCGCCCGGGACATCAATGCCGCCGGCTTGAACCTGGTCGCACAACTGGTCGCCAGCCACAGCGAACATCCCGATCGCCTGAGCCTGAGCTGCAACCCGGACATCACCCTCGACCTGCTTCCGATGATCACCAAACGCCGGGCGGCGGGGGAAACGATCCTGATGGTGGGCCAGGTGCACAACGATTTGCCGTACATGCCCGGCGATGCGGAAATCGGCATCGACACCTTCGACCTGCTGATCGACGCGAAGGACAGCACCACGCTGTTTTCCACACCGAATATGCCAGTGGGTTTCCAGGATCATTTCATCGGGCTGCACGCCAGCACGCTGGTGCGCGACGGCGGCACCTTGCAGATTGGCATCGGCGCCATGGGCGATGCCCTGACGGCAGCGTTGCTGGCGCGGCAGGCTGACAGTGACGGTTACAAGGCGTTGCTGGCGGAGCTGAATCTCAGCCAGTGGGCGCAATTGATTGAGCGTGAAGGAGGCACCGAACCGTTCGCCAAGGGCCTTTACGGTTGCAGCGAAATGTTCGTCAACGGCTTGCTGGTGTTGGCCGACGCCGGGATCGTGCGGCGTAAGGTCTACCCCGATGTATCAACCCAGCAGCAGGCGAATGCCGGCACCCTGGACGAAGCTACGCAGACTGACGGCATCTCGGTGCATGGCGGGTTTTTCCTCGGGCCGCGCAGTTTCTACGAGCGCTTGCGCGAGTTGCCGCAGAGTAAGCGGCTCGAATTCAACATGACCCGCATCAGCTACATCAACGAGCTCTACGGTCAGGAAGAGCTCAAACGCTTGCAGCGCCTCGATGCGCGCTTCATCAACACGGTCTTCACCATGACCCTGCTCGGCGCCGGCGTGGCCGATCAACTCGAAGACGGGCGGGTGCTGAGCGGTGTCGGCGGGCAATACAACTTTGTTGTCCAGGGCCATGCGCTGGAAGGCGCGCGTTCGATTCTGCTGCTACGCAGTTGGCGCGAGTCGGGCGGTGAAGTCAGTTCGAATATCGTCTGGCAATACGGTCACTGCACGATCCCACGGCATCTGCGGGACATCGTCGTCACCGAATACGGCATCGCCGATTTGCGCGGCAAGACCGATGCGGCGGTGATCGAGGCGTTGCTGAATATCAGCGACTCACGCTTTCAGCCAGGGCTGATCGAGCAGGCGCAGAGCGTTGGCAAACTGCCGAAGCATTTTCGCCTCGATCCGCGTTTCGCCGACAACAGCCCACAGCGTTTGCAGGCCATTCAGGCTCGGCATTCGAATCTGTTTCCGGAGTATCCGTTGGGCTGCGATTTCACTGCTGAGGAACGGGATTTATTGCGGGCGCTGAACTGGTTGAAGAGCAAGTTCAAACTGACGGAGATTCTGGAGTTGGGTAAAGCTGCGCTGGATGCGCCGCAGCCGTCGGAATTCCCGCTGCACCTGGAGCGGATGCAGCTGACGAAACCGGAGGGTTTGAAAGAGGATTTGTTTCAGCGGTTACTGCTGACCGGCCTCAAAGCCACCGCGCAGTAACAGCCAACACAAAACCACTGTGGGAGCCAGCCTGCTGGCGATGGCGTCGTGTCAGTCAAAACCTTCATGACTGACAGACGGCCATCGCCAGCAGGCTGGCTCCCACAGGGGAAATGCGGTGTTGCGGATTACTCGATAAAGGTCACGACACCGCCGGCCAGGGACTGCACCCGCGCCAACGATTCAACGCGATAACCCTGCGCATCCAGTTCCGCACGGCCGCCCTGGAACGACTTCTCGATCACGATACCCAAGCCGGCAACCGTCGCGCCGGCCTGTTTGATGATCGAGATCAGCGCTTGCGACGCCTTACCGTTGGCCAAAAAGTCGTCGATGATCAGCACGCGGTCGCTGCTGGTCAGGTGGCGCGGGGAGATCGCCACGGTGCTTTCGGTCTGCTTGGTGAACGAGTAAACGGTCGCCGACAGCAGGTTTTCGGTCAGGGTCAGGGACTGATGTTTGCGCGCAAAAATCACCGGCACGCCGAGGTTCAGACCGGTCATGATCGCCGGCGCGATGCCCGAGGCTTCGATGGTGACGATCTTGGTGATGCCTGAATCCTTGAACAGCGTGGCGAATTCGTCGCCGATCAGCTTCATCAGGGCCGGGTCGATCTGGTGGTTCAGAAAGGCGTCGACTTTCAGGACCTGGTCGGAAAGCACGATGCCTTCTTCGCGAATTTTCTTGTGCAGTGCTTCCATGAAGCTTTCCTCTACTGACGCCATGTGCGCCTGGCGTGTAAAAAGTGTTCGGTTAAAAAGTAGCCAATTCTAGCGCTTTAACATCGCGCGTATATCCGCCAATGCGGTATTACCGCGGACGGCTTTGACTTCAACGGGAGTGTCGTCATTGCCTTCCCATGCCAGGTCGTCCGGCGGCAGTTCATCGAGGAAGCGGCTGGGCGCGCAGTCGATGATCTCGCCGTATTGCTTACGCTTGGCGGCGAAGGTGAACGCCAACGTCTGACGCGCTCGGGTAATCCCGACGTAGGCCAGGCGACGTTCCTCTTCAATGGTGTCGGCTTCGATGCTGGAGCGGTGCGGGAGAATTTCCTCTTCCATGCCCATGATGAACACGTAGGGGAATTCCAGACCCTTGGAGGCGTGCAAGGTCATCATCTGCACACCTTCGGCGCCGTCTTCCTCTTCCTGCTGACGCTCCAGCATGTCGCGCAGGACGAGTTTGCCGATGGCGTCTTCGACGGTCATCTCGCCTTCTTCGTCTTTCTCCAGCGTGTTCTTCAGCGCCTCGATCAGGAACCAGACGTTACCCATGCGGTAATCGGCGGCCTTGTCGCTGGAGCTGTTGGTGCGCAGCCAGTTCTCGTAGTCGATGTCCATGACCATGCTGCGCAGGGCGGAGATCGGGTCTTCGCCGGCGCACTGCTCGCGGACCTTGTCCATGAAACGCTTGAAGCGCGACAGGCGATCGGTGAAGCGCGTGTCCAGATGCTCGCCCAAACCGATCTCGTCGGTGGCGGCGTACATCGAGATTTTTCGCTCGGTGGCGTAGTTGCCCAGCTTCTCCAGCGTGGTCGAACCGATCTCCCGGCGTGGGACGTTGATCACCCGCAGGAAGGCGTTGTCGTCGTCCGGGTTCACGATCAGCCGGAAGTAGGCCATCAGGTCTTTTACTTCCTGACGTCCGAAAAAGCTGTTGCCGCCGGACAGGCGATATGGAATCTGGTGGTGCTGCAGCTTCAGCTCGATCAGCTTGGCCTGGTAGTTGCCGCGATACAGGATCGCAAAATCGCTGTATGGCCGATCCGTGCGCAGGTGCAGGGTCAGCAGTTCCACGGCCACGCGCTCGGCTTCGGCGTCTTCGTTGCGGCAACGGATCACGCGGATTTCGTCGCCGTGGCCCATCTCGCTCCACAGCTGCTTTTCGAACTCGTGCGGGTTGTTCGAGATCAGCACGTTGGCGCAGCGCAGGATGCGGCTGGTGGAGCGGTAGTTCTGCTCGAGCATCACCACTTTCAGGGATGGATAATCATCCTTGAGCAGCATCAGGTTTTCCGGCCGGGCGCCGCGCCAGGCGTAGATCGACTGGTCGTCATCGCCCACCACGGTGAATTGGTTACGCTTGCCGATCAGCAGTTTCACCAGCAAATACTGGCTGGCGTTGGTGTCCTGGTATTCGTCCACCAGCAGGTAGCGGACCTTGTTCTGCCATTTTTCCAGGATATCGTCGTGTTCCTGGAACAGTTTTACCGGCAGCAGGATCAGGTCGTCGAAGTCCACCGCGTTGAACGCCTTGAGCGTGCGCTGGTAGTGGGTGTAGACGATGGCGGCGGTCTGTTCCTTGGGATTGCGTGCGTTTTCCAGGGCTTCGGGCGGCAGGATCAGGTCGTTTTTCCACGAGCCGATCATGTTCTTGATCTCGTCGACACCGTCGTCGCCCGAGTATTCCTTCTGCATGATGTCGGTCATCAGGGCTTTGACGTCGGTCTCGTCGAAGATCGAGAAGCCCGGTTTATAGCCCAGCCGCACGTGTTCCTTGCGGATGATGTTCAGGCCCAGGTTGTGAAAGGTGCAGACCGTCAGGCCGCGGCCTTCACCGCCCTTGAGCAGGGTACCGACCCGCTCCTTCATCTCGCGCGCGGCCTTGTTGGTAAAGGTCATGGCGACAATGTATTGGGCGCGGATGCCACAGCTCTGGATCAAATGCGCAATTTTGCGGGTGATCACGCTGGTCTTGCCGGAGCCTGCGCCGGCGAGCACCAAAAGAGGGCCGCCGACGTAGCTCACGGCTTCTTGCTGCCGGGGATTGAGTCGGGACATACGAAATCAGGGAGTCATTAGCGAAATGGGCCGGCATTTTAACAGGCTCAGCGAATTGTGCTGCTCTCTCCGACTTGTGACTTAACACGCTATCTCTATTTGCCGGTTTTGCTACTTTCACGCAGGATGCGCAGTGAATTTGCGTCTAATGTTCGTATTCAAGACGCAAAAGCCGTGTTTGATAACCGATGTCATTTTGTCATTGGTTATCTGCGCGGCATAATGCCCGCCGCCTACATCTTTGCAGAGTCTAGGGAGCTAGCTTGTCTACGCCTGTCGAACCCTTGCGTTTGCTGCTACTGGCCGAAGAGCCGGTGTGGGCAGCGTTGTTGCGCGAGTGTCTGGCTCCGATGGGGAGTTCGGCTGTGCTGCTCAGCGCGCCGAGCTGGGAGTCGGTCAGCAACCTGTTCGATGACAACCGCAGCGCGGTGTTATTGACGATTCCTGCTCTGCAGCCGGCACCCGGCCGTTGCAACCTGCCGACGGTGTTGCTGCTCGAACACGAGCCGCTGGCGCCGCCCGACGGTGTGAGCGACTGGCTGGTGCGCAATCTGCTGGATCCCGGCATGTTGCGCCGTTGCCTGCGTCATGTGCGTGAACGCGGCGTGCTGGAAAACACTTTGCAGCGCCTGGCCGAGCAGGATCCGTTGACCGGTATCGCCAACCGTCAGGGTTTCCAGACCTTGCTGGCGGCGCGCCTGGCCGACAACGAAGGTCGCGGCCTGGCCCTCGGTCACCTCGACCTCGACAACTTTCGACACGCCAACGACGCCCTCGGCCATCAGGCTGGCGATCGGTTGATCCTGCAAGTGGTCTCGCGGCTGAAAAGCCAACTGGAGGCCAGCGATCAACTGGCGCGGCTGGGCAGCGATGAATTCGCGCTGTTGATCGATACTCGCCGCGCCCCTCAGCGCGCCGAATGGATGGCCGAACGCATTACCGAAGCTCTTTCCGAACCCTATTGGGTCGATGGCGAGAGCCTGTTGATCGGTTCCAGCCTCGGCATCGCTCATGCACGAGCGCAGGCCGGCGCCGACCCATTGATGTGGCACGCGCACATCGCCATGCAGCAAGCCAAGAGCACTCAGGGCTGCACCTTTCACATTTTCAACGAACGGATCAATCGCAATGCCCGCAGCATCGCCGACCTCGAAAGCGAGCTGCGCCGGGCCTTGCGCCGCGATGAGCTGGAGTTGCATTACCAGCCTCGCCTGAACCTTGAGGATGGCCAGATCGTCGGCCTCGAAGCGTTGGTGCGCTGGCGTCATGGCGAACGCGGCTTGCTGCCCCCCAGCGAATTCGTGCCGCTGGCCGAGCAAAGTGGTTTGATTGTGCCGCTGGGTTACTGGGTGATTTCCCGGGCCTTGCGGGACATGCAGGCGTTGCGCGAACGAGGTCTGCCAGCGCTGCACATGGCGATCAACCTGTCGTTCCGGCAGTTTCAGGACAGCCAATTACTGTCGACCCTGAGCCGGCTGATTGCCGAGCGTGGCGTCGAGGCGCAATGGCTGGAATTCGAACTGACCGAAACCGCGGTGATGCGTCGCAGCGATCTGGTCAAGCAGACCATGGACGCCCTGGGGCGTTTGGGCGTGCGCTTCTCACTGGACGATTTCGGCACCGGGTTCTCTTCGTTCGTGCACCTCAACAGCCTGCCGATTGCCTTGTTGAAGGTCGACAAGAGCTTTGTCGGCGGCATGGAAGAGCGCGAAGAAAATCGCAAACTGGTGCACGCGATGATCAACCTGGCACACAACCTCAACCTCGAAGTGGTCGCCGAAGGCGTGGAAACACCAGAGCAACTGGATTTGTTGCGCGGCTTCGGTTGCGATCAGGTGCAGGGGTATCTGATCAGCAAGCCGTTGCCGTTGGCGGAACTGGTTGAGTATTTGACCTTGGGTTCCAGTCAGCAGGTTGTGCTCGCTTAACGACGTACCGTAGGAGCGAGGCTTGCCCGCGAATGGCATCACGCGGTGTCTCTGATACACCGCGTGATGCCATTCGCGGGCAAGCCTCGCTCCTACAGGGATCTCAATCTGGCTGCGCGACCTGGAAATTCTGCTCTGACGCTGGCTCGCGCCGAATCATCCGCTTCATCTTCCACTCAAACGCCAGCGTCAGGCTCACCGCCGCACACGCCAGCCCCAGCGCCAGGCCCCACCAGACCCCCGTTGGCCCCCAGTTCAAATGGAAGGCCATCCACCACGCGGCCGGTGCGCCGATCAGCCAATAGCAACCCAAACCCACCAGGAACGTGGTCTTGGCATCCTTGAGCCCGCGGATGCAGCCCATGGCGATGGTTTGTGTGCCATCGAACAGCTCGAACCACGCCGCCACCGCCAACAGGCTCACGGCCAGGTTGATGACTTCGCGGAACGCCGGATCGTTGTGGTCCAGAAACAAGCCGATCAACTGATGCGGCAGCAGCCAGAAAACCATGGCAAACCCCAGCATCGACGCGGCGCCGAAGGCGATCCCGACCCGTCCGGCCAGCCGCGCATCGAGCAATTGCCCGGCGCCGTAATGCTGGCCGATGCGCATGGTGATCGCGTAGGAAAGCCCCGCCGGAACCATGAACGCCACCGAGACGATTTGCAGGGCGATCTGGTGCGCCGCCAGTTGCGTACTGCCCATGGTGCCCATGCACAGCGCGGCGAAGGCAAACAGGCCGACTTCCACCGCATAGGTGCCGCCTATCGGCAGGCCCAGGCGCCATAACTCCTTCAAGTACTGACGGTTGGGCCGCGACAGCCCCTGGCGTAATGGATACGCGTCGTAAGCCGGATGCCGACGAATATGCAGCGCGAGCGCCAGCGCCATGAGGTTGGCAACGATCGCCGTGACCAGGCCGATGCCCACCAGGCCCATTTTTGGTAGGTCGAACATGCCGGTGATCAACGCATAGTTGAGCAGGAAATTGGCCACAGTGCCGGCGAGGCTGATGACCATTACCGGTGTCGCCCGGCCGATGGCGCTAGTGAAACCGCGCAACGCCATGAAGCTCAGGTAGCCGGGCAGGGCGAATGGCAGAATCAACAGAAACTGGCCGGCAGCCCGGACGTTGGTTTCGGTCTGGCCGAACAGCAGCAATACCGGTTTGAGGTTCCATAGCAGCAAACCCGCCACCAGCGCCATCAACCAGGCCAGCCACAACCCGGCCTGGGTCAGCCGCGCCGCGCCGATGATGTCGCCCGCACCCTGACGGATCGCCACCAGGGTGCCGACGGCGGCGATTACGCCGATGCAGAAGATCGACACGAACGAATACGTCGCCGCGCCCAGACCGCCGCCGGCCAGCGCTTCGGGGCTCAGGCGCGCCATCATCAACGTGTCGGTGAGGACCATCAACATGTGCGCCAACTGCGAGGCAATCAACGGCCCCGCCAGCCGCAGGATGGCCCAGAGTTCAATACGCGCTGGATGCTGCATGGTCATCACGCTCGATTGTCAGAGATAACAGGAAGCGTCGATTCTCGGCGCTCTGCGGGGTTTGCACAAAGGGATAAAAAGGATGGGTGGCATGATTAAAACTCATGCTGGGGAGTTTCTGATAAGTTGGTTCCATCGCGCTATAGGAGCCTTCCTGATGTCCCGTCGTCTTCCTCCCTTGTACGCCCTTCGAGCATTCGAAGCGGCGGCGCGGCATAGCTCGTTTACTCGCGCGGCCGAAGAACTGTCGATCACGCAAAGTGCGGTCAGTCGGCACATTCGTACGCTCGAAGAGCATTTCGCCTGTCGGCTGTTTCATCGCAGTGGGCGCAACCTGCAACTGACCGAATCGGCGCGGCTGATCCTGCCCGGCATTCGTGAAGGCTTCACCGCCCTCGAGCGGGCCTGCAATACCTTGCGTGCAGAGGACGACATCCTGCGCATGAAGGCCCCATCGACTCTGACCATGCGCTGGCTGTTGGCACGGCTCAGCCGTTTTCGACACTTGCGCCCGGGAAACGAGGTGCAATTGACCAGCGCCTGGATGGACATCGATACGGTGGACTTCAACCATGAGCCCTTCGACTGCGCTGTCATCCTCAGCAACGGGCATTTTCCACCGGACTGGGAGGCGACTTTCCTGTTCCCCGAAGAGCTGATTCCGGTGGGCGCGCCGAATCTTCTGAAGGATCAGCCGTGGGACGTTGCGCGCCTGGCCAGTACCGAGTTGCTGCACCCGACGCCGGACCGCCGTGACTGGCGCAACTGGCTGGAGCGCATGGGCCTGACCGATCAAGTCTCGCTCAAGGGGGGGCAGGTGTTCGACACGCTGGAGTTGGGCATGATCGCCGCTGCCCGAGGTTACGGCGTGTCCATGGGCGATTTGCTGATGGTGGCGGAGGATGTCGCGCAGGGACGTCTGAGTTTGCCGTGGCCGACGGCAGTCGCCAGTGGTGAGAATTATTACCTGGTCTGGCCGAAAACCCGCCCCGGCGGCGAACGTTTGCGCCGCCTCAGTGATTTCCTGCAAGGCGAAGTCCGGGCCATGGAATTACCGGATGTCGAACGCTTGGGCTGAATCGATGGAGCCGCCGCAATGGCGGCCTTGAGCCATATCCCCGTTAATTACTCAAGTATTCCGCTTTGCCGCCGAAAATCTGCTGATGGGACCTTCGTGCAGGCTCCATGTTTTCCCCACAATCAGAAATTTTGCCGAGTGTGCGATGGGATCAGAATGATCCGGCCACTGGGTCAGGAGCTGTCATGTCTCAACCTCGTGCTCGGATTGCCTCACAGCTGGGTCTTGCGCTTGCCGTGATTCTGGCGATTGTCATCAGCGGCAGTACCGTGTTCGCCCTGCGCTCGCTGGACACCGCCAACCTCGCCACCCGCGAAGAGCATCTGGCCAGTGAGGCCCGCTTGCTTGCCGATCAGCTGAGCACCTTTCACGGCACCTTGCGTGAAAGCACCCAGCGCCTGGCCGGCCTGTTCGAGCAGCGATTCAGTACTGGCCTGAGCGTGCATCCGGACGAACCGGTAGCCGTGGCGGGCACGCAGACTCCTGGGCTGCGTTTGGGGAGTGAAGTGCTGAACAACAACTTCAAGATAGTTGACGAGTTCAAGCAGATGACTGCAGGCGTCGCGACCGTGTTCGTGCGCAGCGGCGAAGAATTCATTCGGGTCAGCACCAATGTCACCAAACAAGACGGCAACCGTGCCATTGGCACTCTGCTCGACCACGCAAACCCGGCTTACGCCCGTTTGATGGCGGGGCAGAGCTACCTGGGTCGAGCCTTGCTTTTTGAACGCTTCTACATGTCGCAGTACACCCCCGTACGTGACAGCAGCGGTAAGGTCATTGCCGTGTTGTATGTAGGATTCGATTACACCGACGCGCAGAACGCACAGTTCGCCAACCTCAAACGCTTCCGTATCGGCCAGACCGGCTCCTTGGCACTGCTGGATGAGCAGAACAAATGGCTGGTGCCGATTGCCGGTGTACAAGCGCTGGATCAGGCGGTCCCGAGCATCGTCGGTCTGGCCAAGACACCGGGCAAAGGCGACTTCTGGAACGACAAGTCGCAAGATTTTTACAGTGTTGCCGTGCCGTTCGAAGGCGGGCCGTGGTCGGTGGTGGCGAGCATGCCGAAAACCGAAATCCGCGCGGTGACCTGGAACGTCGGCATTCAATTGGCAATCGGCAGTTTGCTGGCGATGTTGCTGGCGGTCGGTGCGGCGGTCTGGTTGCTGCGCAGCAAACTGGCGCCACTGGGTGATCTGGTGCGTCAAGCCGAAGCCTTGGGTGCCGGTGATTTGAGTGTTCGCCTGAACGTGTCGAGCAATGACGAAATCGGCCAACTTGCCCGCGCCTTCAACCAGATGAGCCAAGCCCTGTCGACCATGGTCGAGCACATCCGCCGAGCGTCGGGAGAGGTCAACAGCCGTGCCCAGGCGTTATCCGGTTTGTCCGGTGGCGCCTATGAAGGGATGGAGCAGCAGTCCGGCGAAATCACCAGCATGGCCGGCGCCGTAGAAGAATTCAGCGCCACCTCGCTGAACATCGCCGACAACATGGGCAACACCCAGCGTCTGGCGCAGGAAAACGCACAGCAAACCCAGATCGGTCGTACGTCGATGGACGAAGCGTCCTCGTCCCTGGAGCAAATCGCCGGTGCACTGAACAGCACCGCGACGGTGATCAATACCTTGGGGCAGCGCTCCCAGGAAATCGGCGGCATTGTCGGGGTGATTACCGCGATCGCCGAGCAAACCAATTTGCTGGCGCTGAACGCCGCCATTGAAGCCGCCCGCGCCGGTGAGCAGGGCCGTGGGTTTGCGGTGGTGGCCGATGAGGTGCGCAACCTGGCCTCACGCACCCGCCAGGCCACTGACGAAATTTCCGGGATGATTCAAAGCATCCAGCAGGAAACCGGCAACGCCATCAGCACCATGGAGCAGGGCAACGTATTGATGCAGGAAGGCCTGTCGCGCAACGCCAACGTCGCTTCGGCCCTGGCACGGATCGATGAGCAAAGCCGCTCGGCTGGTCAGCAATTCGCCGCCATCACCACCGCGACCCAGGAACAAAGCAGCACCGCGACCTTGCTCAGCAGCAATCTGCAAAGCATCGCTTTGGCGAACAGTGAGCAGCGCGAAGTAGTGTCCAACCTGGCTGTGACTGCCAAAGAGCTGGAGAAGCTCGCGGCGGACTTGCGGCATGAGGTTGACCGGTTTCGTTGAGTCGCCTCTGAAATCGCCTTCGCGAGCAAGCCCGCACACATTTGGTCTCGGGTGTTCACACATATTGTGTTCACCGCAAATCTAATGTGGGAGCGGGCTTGCTCGCGAAGGGATCGACTCAATTCCGATTTGTTCCAAATCTGCGGATCAATTCCTCTCTAGTCGTCTTCCTTGGCATTTAGCACCAGTGTCTCGATTTTTATGCTTGCTGAAACGTTTCTTCAAGTCTATAAAAATGGCACAACTCCAAGAAAGGCTGCTGCCATGACCCCGCTCAAACTTATCGTTGCCCTCAGCGCACTGTCCGCTGCTTCCCAAGCCATGGCCTGGGACTATGTTTTGCTCGACACCGACAAAGCCGCCCAGAACTGGCAGATCACCAGCCAGCAACTTGGTGTAAAAACCGACAAACCCTTCAGTGTGACCCTACGCACTTTGCATGGCGGTCGACAGGAGGGTGTCAGCATCGTCGACATCGATAACGGCACAATGAAACTCTCGGTGGTGCCGACTCGCGGCATGAACGTCCTGCAGGCCTCGGTCGGCGATGTGCGCATGGGCTGGGATTCGCCGGTCAAGGAAGTGGTCAATCCATCCTTCATCGAGCTCAACGGCCGCGGAGGCCTGGGCTGGCTGGAAGGTTTCAACGAACTGGTCACCCGCTGCGGCTACGAATGGGTCGGCCATCCCGGCATCGACAACGGCGAACTGCTGACCCTGCACGGTCGCGCCGCCAACATCCCCGCGAACAAAGTCACCCTGCACATCGATGAAAAACCGCCGTACGCCATCACCCTGCGCGGTGAGCTGAAAGAACAGGCGTTCAAGAAAGTCGATTTCTCCGTCGCGACCGAACTGGTCACCGAACCCGGCAGCGTAGCGTTCGCCCTCAACGACACCCTGACCAACAATGGCGACTATCCGAAGGAATACCAGGCGCTGTATCACAGCAATTTCAGTACCCCATTCCTGGAACAGGGCGCCCGCTTCGCCGCGCCGGTGAAACAGGTATCGCCGTTCAACGACAAGGCCAAAGGCGATCTGCCGGACTGGCAAACCTACCGTGCACCGACCAAGGACTACGACGAAACGGTTTACAACGTGGTGCCGTATGCCGATGCCAAGGGCGATACGCTGACCGTGCTGCATAACAAGGCCGGCAGCCTGGGTGTCTCGGTCGGCTTCAATACTCAAACACTGCCGGTGTTCTCCCTGTGGAAAAACACCGATACCCAAGGGCAGGGCTATGTCACGGGGCTGGAGCCGGGGACGAGTTTTTCCTACAACCGCCGGTATCAGCGGCCACTGAACCTGGTGCCAACGATTGGGCCGAAGGAACAGAAGCAGTTCGGGATCAGCTACAGCTTGTTGGCGGATAAGGCGGCTGTGGATAAGGCGTTGAAGCGGGTGAGCGAGATTCAGGGTGGGCGGGAGACTGAGGTGCGGCAGACGCCGTTGGTTGATCTCACCAAGGGGTGACGCCGGCTAGAGTGTTGTCGGCCGATATTGCAGCGCTTCGGCCAAGTGTTCACGGCTGATGCCATCGACTTGCTCAAGGTCCGCCAAGGTGCGAGCAACCTTGAGCAGTCGATGGGCCGCTCGAAGGGACAAGGTCAGCCGTTCACACGCTGTTTCCAGCCAGGTTTCGTCGACTGTGGATAACTTGCAGTGTCTGCGCAGGCCCGGTAAATCGAGGAATGCATTGGCACAGCCCTGGCGCTTTTGTTGCCGTTCTCGTGCATCGGCAACCAACTCGGCGGCGGTGGCAGTGTCGTCACCGGGTTTTAAGGCAGGATTCAGCGCCGTGGCTTCGCGAGCAACCGTCAGGTGCAGATCGATGCGGTCCAGCAGTGGGCCCGACAGTTTGTTGCGGTAACGCTGGACCATGTCCGGTGTACAACTGCATTTACCACTGGGCTCGCCAAGATATCCACAGGGGCACGGGTTCATTGCGGCCACTAATTGAAAGCGGGCCGGAAACCTCACTCGATCCTTGGCGCGGGAAATCACGATGTGGCCGGATTCCAGCGGCTCTCTCAATACCTCCAATACCTTGCGATCAAATTCCGGGAGCTCATCGAGGAACAGCACGCCATGGTGGGCGAGGGTGATTTCGCCAGGTTGCGGTTTCGAGCCACCGCCCACCAATGCGGGGCCTGAAGCGGAGTGGTGTGGTTGTCGGAAGGGACGCTGTGGCCAATGACTCAGCGGCACACAACTGGCGACCGATTGAATCGCCGCAACTTCCAGCGCTTCACTCTCGGCCAGTGGCGGTAACAATCCCGGCAGACGACTCGCCAACAACGTTTTCCCCGTCCCCGGCGGACCGCTGAACAACAGGTTATGAGCACCCGCCGCCGCAATCAGCAAGGCTCGCTTGGCCGCAAGTTGCCCCTGAACTTCGTTCAAGTCTGGATAGGGTTTGCTGGCGTAGAGCAAACCGTTGGAAGCGTAGGGGGCGATGGGCGTGTGGCCATTGAAATGCGCGACCGCTTCCAGCAAATGATCCACCGCAATCACCTTCAACCCCGAAGCCAGGCAGGCCTCCTCGGCATTCGCTCGCGGGACTACCAGCGTGCGCCCGGCCTTGCGTGCCGCCAGCGCAGCGGGTAACACACCCCGAACCGCCCGCACCGCCCCCGACAGCGCCAGCTCTCCCAGGCACTCCACGTCATCCAGCGTCAATGTTGGCACTTGCACACTGGCCGAGAGAATCCCCAGGGCAATCGCCAGATCGAATCGCCCGCCGTCCTTTGGCAGATCGGCGGGAGCGAGATTCAAGGTGATACGCCGTGCCGGAAATTGCAGGCCGGAATTGATGATCGCGCTGCGCACCCGGTCTTTGCTTTCCTTCACCGCCGCCTCGGGCAGCCCGACCATGGTCAGCGACGGCAAACCGTTGGCCAGGTGCACTTCTACGGTGACGGCGGGTGCTTCTACGCCGACCTGGGCGCGGCTGTGGACGATGGAGAGGGACATGGTCGTTCCTTGAGCTGACGAGGACCGCTTCCTGCGGTTTTTTGAAGGGTAGTCGTGGGCAGATGATTTAGCGTGGCGGCGGAGTAACCAAACTTTCGCAGGATGTTGCTGGGGGGCGAGCTGATTCCAGTCAGTTACGCCGCAACGCAATCCGTAGCAGCTGCCGAAGGCTGCGTTCGACTGCGCAGCAGTCGTAAATTCAAGTTGTGCGGTCTGCCTGATGCACCGCGTGATCTGATTTCGCGGCTGCTGCGCAGCCGAACGCAGCCTTCGGCAGCTGCTACAAAGGTTATGTCGCGGCCGGTATTTAGGCGTAATCAGCCGCGGCAGCTAGTTTTTTGTAGGACCGGTCTTGGATAAATGAAGGACTTCGGTGAAAACTCACGAACGCACTTGTCGGATCGAGGTGGCTGCTTATGATCACAGCTGATCGAGCCCTCAGGAGGGGAAATGAGCAATTCTGGAATTCGGCCGATTCATCCTGGCGAAATCCTTGAAAAGGAGTTTCTAGTGCCTCTGGGCATTACGGCGGCTGGGTTAGCTAGCTTGTTGAATGAAGGCGCGGGTGACGTGAGAGCCCTTGTGATGCAGGAGGGTGGTATCAGTCCTGAGCTCGCAAAGAAGCTCTCGCTCTACCTGAAAACGACGCCCGAGTTCTGGCTAAACCTGCAATCGACCTACGATCAGCGCAGGGCCGAAATCGAGCGTGGTTGAGCTTCGGGAGCTTAAAAAGACTGCAGCACCCGCGAAGCACGCTTCCACCACGGCGCATTGACCGGACTTCGCGGTCGTTCCTCATTCGGCAGCAGCTGCGGAACATCCTGCAACCGAATCCACGGCTGGTTATTCCAGTGCAGCAAACTCAATGACATTTCCGGCCAATTCAGCAGGCTCAGGATCGGGCGTTCGGTTGAGGAGGGTTGTTGGGCGTCTCTGAGGGCTGGCACCACGTCGTGGGTCAGCCATTCGCGCAGGCCTCGGTATTCGGGGCAGTAGTGGTAGATCAGTAACGCGTAGACGCCGGATTCGCTGATTAGCAGTGCGTCTTCAACGGTGCCGTGGATGAGCATCTGCAGATTCTGGTGTTGGTCGGGATCGAGTTTGCGTAGCGCTCGTTCGTCGAGGAAGAGGCGGAGCAATCGGCCGAGGTCACGTGCGCTGAACCAGGCTTGGTTTTCCAGGAGGAGGGCGTGGAGGTGGAGTTTGTGGCGGGTGAAGACGTGGGGGGTTAGATAGTTTTCGTCCATGGTGCAGTACCCAAGTTTCGCTTGATAAATAACTGCCGTTTATCGTCGCCAAACAATAAGGGTGGCAGCTGTGTGCGGGTTGGCGAACCGGCCAAGCGAATACCGGCAGACCCTAAGGTCTCCCACACACAGCCGCCATAATTCGGATCGAGGAAGAAATACCTCATATCGAACAAGGTTGCGGTGCATAGCTTGGTTCCAGGTCGCCAAACCCAGTGCTGAACATTCAGCAGAAGGTGAGCTTAGGAACCGGGGCTTTGCGGCGCAATCGGACGGCGGTGGTTTTCTTGTAGGACGTTGCCGGGATGTTTGCGGGGCTTAAAGATCCAAAAGATCGCAGCCTTCGGCAGCTCCTACAGGGGTGGTCGTTCCAGCGAGGGGCTGCTGGAACACCGTGGTGACTCTATCGCGAGCAGGCTCGCTCCCACATGGACCCCATTGTCAAAGGGGATTGGTGGGGTTACTCGGTCGGTGGATTGAGCTTCGCTTCCAGCTCCGCCACTTTCGCCTCAAGGCTTTCCAACCGTGCGCGGGTGCGTGCCAGTACGACCATCTGGCTATCAAACTCTTCCCGGCTCACCAGATCCAGCTTGCTGAAGCCGCTCTGCAACAAAGCCTTGAACTGGCTTTCGATTTCGCTTTTTGGCAGTGGGGTGTCGCCGCTGAAGAGGCGGGAGGCGGTGCCGCTCAGGGCGTCGAGGAAGTCTTTGGGCGCGAGCATGGGAAATGTCCTGTCAACAATGGCGGGCAGTGTATCACGCAGTGTCTATAGTCAATCTCGGCAGCAGCGATGCACGCTTTTCGCGCAGTCGAGTGGGCAGCCGCGCACTGTTGTTGTGCGTAACGGTTGCGTCAATCGGGCGATAGGCTTTACGGCAGCGGCCAAGGCATTGAAATCAATGGGTTTTGGATAGATGGCAAGCTTTCTGCTTAGTCGCTGATGACCCATGCACTGATGCAGTCGCTGTGACGAATGCAGTGCGCCAAGCGGAACGGGGGAAGTTTCGTGCGGAGTGGTTAGCTGGCGTCGGACGGGCAGGTAAGGCCGAACGATGCGTTACAAAGCCAGGCACTGCGCTTAGACTTGAGTCGGGTTTGTTTTCCTGGGGCAAGTCCACCAATTCGGGAGAGAGTTTTCATGAAGCTAGTCACTGCCATCATCAAGCCGTTCAAACTGGACGACGTGCGCGAGTCGCTGTCCGAGATCGGCGTGCAGGGCATTACTGTTACTGAAGTCAAAGGCTTCGGTCGGCAGAAGGGTCACACCGAGCTGTATCGCGGCGCGGAGTACGTGGTCGATTTTCTGCCCAAGGTGAAGATCGATGTCGCCATTGACGACAAGGATCTGGACCGGGTTATCGAGGCGATAACCAAGGCCGCCAACACCGGCAAGATCGGTGACGGCAAGATCTTCGTGGTCAATCTGGAACAGGCGATTCGCATCCGTACCGGCGAAACCGATACCGACGCAATCTAAGCCGCCACAAACCCAACGCCCCAGGAGAAAACAATATGACTCTGCGTAAATTCGCAGGGCTAGGAGCCCTGTTGTCCCTCGTAATGCCCGGCCTGGCCATGGCGGCAGACGAAGTGGCGGCCCCAGTCCTCAATTCCGGCGATACCGCCTGGATGATGACCTCGACAGCCCTTGTGCTGTTCATGACCATTCCCGGCCTCGCGCTGTTCTACGGCGGCATGGTTCGTTCGAAAAACATTCTTTCCGTGATGATGCAGTGTTTCGCCATTACCGGTCTGATCAGCATTCTGTGGGTCATTTATGGCTACAGCATTGCGTTCGACACCACCGGCATGGAGCAGGGCGTCGTCAACTTCAACTCGTTCTTTGGCGGCATGGGCAAGGCGTTCCTCGCCGGTGTCACGCCTTCGAGCCTGACCGGTCCTGCGGCGCTGTTCCCCGAGGCGGTCTTCATCACCTTCCAGATGACTTTCGCCATCATCACCCCGGCGTTGATCGTCGGTGCGTTCGCCGAGCGGATGAAGTTCTCCGCCATGCTGATCTTCATGGGCATCTGGTTCACCCTGGTTTATGCACCGATCGCGCACATGGTCTGGTCCGGTAACGGCGGCCTGATGTGGGACTGGGGCGTTCTCGACTTCGCCGGCGGCACCGTGGTGCACATCAACGCCGGTGTGGCCGGTCTGATTGCCTGCCTGGTGTTGGGCAAGCGTAAAGGTTTCCCGACCACCCCGATGGCTCCGCACAACCTCGGCTACACCCTGATGGGCGCTGCGATGCTGTGGTTCGGCTGGTTCGGCTTCAACGCCGGTTCCGCTGCCGCCGCCAACGGCACTGCCGGCATGGCGATGCTGGTCACCCAGATCGCCACCGCTGCTGCGGCGCTGGGCTGGATGTTTGCCGAGTGGATCACCCACGGCAAACCAAGCGCACTGGGTATCGCTTCGGGTGTGGTGGCCGGTCTGGTTGCAATCACTCCGGCGGCAGGCACCGTGGGCCCGATGGGCGCTCTGGTGATCGGTCTGGCGGCGGGCGTGGTGTGCTTCTTCTGCGCCACCACCCTGAAACGCAAACTCGGTTATGACGATTCCCTGGATGCCTTCGGCGTGCATGGTATCGGCGGTATCCTCGGCGCAATCCTGACTGGCGTGTTCGCGGCACCATCGCTGGGCGGTTTCGGCACCGTTACCGACATCGCTGCTCAAGTCTGGATTCAATGCAAAGGCGTGGGCTTCACGGTGATCTACACCGCGATCGTCACCTTTATCATCCTCAAGGTCCTGGACGCTGTCATGGGGCTGCGTATCACCGAGGAAGAAGAAGCAGTCGGCATCGATCTGGCGCTTCACAACGAACGCGGCTACAACTTGTAAGCACGCGCATGAAAAATTTGCCCGGCTTGCCGGGCATTTTTTTGTCTGGAATTTGTCAGTGGAGGAAGGGCTGAAAGGTTTTTTCTCACACGTTCAGTCGCGTTTACGACGGGCGATTTTCTACGGCCAATGGCTTACACGATTGAAGGAATATTAGGGCCTTTGTTTTTTTTCAGAGCGCGCTAGAATGCGCCCCGAACGTGCGGAGAACTGTATGTGGCAACAGACTCTGATTACCCTGCGGGCACGGCCCCGGGGCTTTCATCTGGTAACGGACGAATTACTCGCCGGCTTGCCTGAACTCAAGGCGTGTCGGGTCGGTCTGTTGCATTTGTGGCTACAGCATACCTCGGCGTCGTTGACCATCAACGAGAACGCCGATCCGGCGGTACGTCGCGACTTCGAACGATTTTTCAATCGTCTGATCCCACAAGGAACAGACGGCTATGAGCATAACGACGAAGGCCTAGACGACCTCCCGGCGCACTTCAAGGCCAGCGTACTTGGCTGTCAGCTCAGTTTGCCGATCTCGGCAGGCCGACTGGCGTTGGGGACCTGGCAAGGTGTTTATCTGGGCGAGCACCGTGATCACGTCGGTGCCCGTAAAGTCCTCGCCACCGTGCACGGTGAAGGGGCATAAAACCGCTGGTTACCAGCGGTGGTTGATTTTTTTCCGGCAGCCGTCGACAGACGGCAAAGCTGGGCTATAACTAATCTGCTTTTCGCAAGTCATGAGGTAGAACATGAGCGACGATGATCTGGAAAACGACGACCTCGAAGTAGGCGACGAAGACGAAACCGAAGAAGGTCTTGAAGCGGCGGCGGAAGACGTCGCTGAAGATGACGGCGGTGATGCGCCCGTTCCGACTGCCAAAGGCAAGGTCAAGGCTGCGGTATCGGTCGATGAGCTGCCGAGCGTCGAAGCCAAGAACAAGGAACGCGATGCCCTGGCCAAGGCCATGGAAGAGTTTCTGGCACGGGGCGGCAAGGTGCAGGAAGTGGAGGCCAATGTGGTCGCCGATCCTCCCAAGAAGCCTGATAACAAGTACGGCAGCCGGCCTATCTAAGCGCCTGCTTCTTGCTTGCTGAAAAAGCCCGCCGTCGCTGCGGGCTTTTTCATGGGCGGAGCAAAAGTCTTGGGCAGGGCGCGATCCAATGTGGGAGCGAGCCTGCTCGCGATGAAGCCGTCACATTCAATATTGATGTTGGCTGACACACCGCTATCGCGAGCAGGCTCGCTCCCACAGGGGTATGTCCCACAGGGGTATGTGTGTACAGGGGTATGTGTGTACTCAGGTATGTGTGTACTCAGGTCAGTGTTGGGTATTCCAGCGCGCCAACAACCCCGGCAACTCGGTCAAACTACGAATCTCGGCATCCGGTGCCGTCTGTGCTTCCCACACCTTGCCCGCCGGGTTAAACCAGATTGCCCGCAACCCCGCCTGCTGAGCGCCGGCAATGTCGTCACCCGGATGGTCGCCAATATGCACCGCTGTTTCGGCGGTCGCGCCGCCACGCTGCAGCGCTTCATGAAACAGTCGCGCATCGGGTTTGGCGATGCCGATGTCTTCGGCGCACAGGGCAAACTTGAAGTAATCCGCCAGCCCCAATCGACGCACATCGGCATTGCCGTTGGTCACCACGCCTAAAGCGTAATGCTTGGCCAGCGTCTCCAGCGTCGGCTCGACTTCAGGGAACACTTCGATCTGATGTCGTGCATGCAGAAACACTTCGAAACCCTGATAGGCCAGGTCGGATGCTTCGGTATGTCCATAACCGGCTTCTTCCAGCGCATGGAACAGCACCCGCCGACGCAAGGCACTGATGCGGTGCTTGAGGCTCGGTTCGTGGCTCAGCACTCGCTCGCGAATCGACCACAGGTGTTCCACCGGTACCGCGCCCAGGTTCGGTGCATGCTCAGTCAGCCATTCCCGCAAAACGACTTCGGCGCTGGCGATCACCGGGGCGGTGTCCCACAGGGTGTCGTCGAGGTCGAAGGTGATCAATTGGATGGTCATGAATCATCGCCTTTAATGCGTTTGGCCCGTGGATGGGCGCTGTCGTAGACCGTCGCCAGGTGCTGGAAGTCCAGGTGGGTGTAAATCTGGGTGGTCTTGATGTCCGAGTGGCCAAGCAGTTCCTGCACCGCCCGCAAGTCCTGAGAGGACTCCAGCAAATGGCTGGCGAAGGAGTGTCGCAACATGTGCGGGTGCAGATTCTGCCCCAGTTCGCGCTCGCCGGCAGCCTTGACCCGTACCTGAATCGCCCGTGGACCGAGGCGCCGACCTTGCTGGCTGACAAACACTGCGTCGTCCGCCGGGTTGGTCATTGCCCGCAATGGCAGCCACAGTTCCAGTGCTTCGCGAGCCTTTTTGCCCACTGGCAACAGTCGAGTCTTGCTGCCCTTGCCGAGCACCTGGACCATGCCGTCAGCCAGATCCAGCTGATCAAGATTGAGCCCGGTCAGTTCGGAAAGGCGCAAGCCGGAGGAATAGAACAGTTCCAGAATCGCCTGATCCCGACGCGCCAGAAAATCATCCTCTACCGCACCCTCAAGCAGTTGCAGCGCGCGGTCAGTGTCGAGGGTTTTCGGCAGGCGGCGTTCGCCCTTGGGCGGTGCGAGGCCATTGGCGGGGTCGTGATCGCACAAGCCTTCGCGATTCAGATAGTGATAGAGCCCGCGCACCGCCGAGAGCAGGCGCGCCAGGCTGCGGGACGATTGACCTTGGGCATGGAGGCGAGCGATCAGGCTGCGCAGGCGCTGGATGTCCAGCGCTGCCCAGCTGTCGATGTTCTGTTTGATGCACCAGCCCAGCACTTTGTCGAGGTCGCGGCGGTAGGCGTACAGCGTGTGAGGCGACACCTGCCGCTCACTGCGCAGGTGTTCGCAGTAAGCGTCCAGTTGTCGTTCCATGGTCAGCGTACCGAGCGCAGGGAGCTGTTGACCCGTGGCAGCACGCGGCCCATGACTTCGGCGATGTAACTCAAAAACAGCGTGCCCACCGAGCTCTTGTAGTGCTGCGGATCGCGGCTGGCGATGGCCAGGACACCGTGGATGCCTTGGTGACTGATGGCGACGACGGCGGTGGAGCCGATCTGCTTGCGCTGTTCTTCGCCGAACAGGAAGTCCAGTTCATGCTCACGCAGGCTGCCGCTGACGCTTTTGTCTTCCGAGAGCAAGCCGCCGATGGCCGTTTGCGCGTCGGCATGCGTCACCCAACGGCCCACCGGCATCGGGTTGTCGCCCAGCAGGATCAGGCTGACGAAGGGCACCTGGAAGTCTTGGCGCAGACTGTCTTCAACGCTGATCACCACATCTTCCAGGCTGGTGGCGTCCATCAGCGCGAGAATCAGGCGGCGTGTCTTGTCGAAGAGTCGATCGTTGTCCCGGGCCACGTCCATCAAGTGCGAGAGGCGATGACGCAACTCGATATTGCGGTCGCGCAGAATCGTCATCTGGCGTTCGACCAGCGAAATGGTGTCGCCGCGCTGGTGCGGAATGCGCAGCGCCGGGAGCAGTTCTTCGTGCTCGATGAAGAAATCCGGATGAGCCTCCAGGTACGCGGCAATCGCCGCCGCCTCAAGGCTTTCGGAAGGGGATTCGTCGGGCTGTAGGGCGGGAACCTGGGGTTTGTCGGTCATGGATTTCGCTCACTCAAAGACGCACTTGTCCTTCGTATACGCGCACTGCCGGGCCGGTCATCATGACCGGCTGGCCTGGGCCTGCCCATTCAATGGACAGACGCCCGCCGGGCAGGTCGATCAATAGCGGCGAATCCATCCACCCCTGGCTGATCGCGGCCACTGCGGCAGCACAGGCGCCGGTTCCGCATGCCTGGGTTTCCCCGGCCCCGCGTTCCCAGACGCGCAACTGCGCGCGGCTCCGGTCGATAACCTGGAGAAAACCGACATTGACCCGCGCCGGGAAGCGTGGGTGATGTTCGATTTTCGGCCCCAGTTCATGCACCGGTGCGTTGTTGATGTCGCTGACCCGCAACACGGCATGGGGGTTGCCCATGGACACCGCGGCCAGTTCGACCGTGGTGCCGTCGACGTCGACTTGATAGCTCAGGGCCTGGCTCGGGGCTTCGAACGGAATCTCGGCCGGCACCAGGCGCGGGGCGCCCATGTTGACGCTGATCTGGCCATCGTTGCGGATGTCCAGTTCGATGATGCCGCTTTTGGTCTCGACGCGAATCAGCCGCTTGGCGGTCAGGCGCTTGTCGAGCACGAAGCGGGCGAAACAGCGCGCACCGTTGCCGCACTGTTCCACTTCGGAGCCGTCGGCGTTGAATATCCGATAGCGGAAATCCACATCCGGGTTGCTGGGCGCCTCAACGATCAGCAACTGGTCGAAACCGATCCCCGTGTGCCGATCGCCCCAAAGCTTTGCGTGTTTTGGCAGGATGTGCGCGTGCTGGCTGACCAGGTCGAGAACCATGAAGTCATTGCCCAGGCCGTGCATCTTGGTAAAACGCAGCAGCATGGTTTTACTCCGGCAGCAGGCTTTCGCCAGCAAACAACTCGGCTACCGTCTCACGGCGACGCACTTCAAATGCCTGATCACCGTCCACCAACACTTCAGCGGCACGGCCGCGGGTGTTGTAGTTGGAACTCATGACAAACCCATAGGCACCGGCCGAATGCACGGCCAACAGATCGCCTTCTTCCAAAGCCAGCTGACGATCCTTGGCCAGGAAGTCGCCGGTTTCGCAGATCGGGCCGACGATGTCGTAGGCGCGAGCGGCGCTGTTGCGCGGGCGCACGGCAGTGACGTCCATCCAGGCTTGATACAGCGCTGGGCGGATCAGGTCGTTCATGGCCGCGTCGACGATGGCGAAATCTTTGTGTTCGGTGTGCTTGAGGTACTCGACCTGGGTCAGCAGCACGCCGGCGTTGGCGACGATGAAACGGCCCGGCTCGAACACCAGCGCCAGGTCACGACCGTCGAGACGCTCGCGCACGGCTTTGATGTAGTCGGCAGCCAATGGCGGCTCTTCATCGCGATAACGCACGCCCAAACCACCACCGAGATCGATGTGGCGCAGGTAAATGCCGCAATCGCCGAGGCGGTCGACCAGGCCCAGCAGGCGGTCGAGGGCATCGATGAACGGTGGCAGAGTGGTCAGTTGTGAGCCGATGTGGCAATCGACGCCGACCACTTCCAAGTTAGGCAGTTGTGCGGCGCGGATGTACACGTCTTCGGCGTCGGCGATGGCGATGCCGAACTTGTTCTCTTTAAGGCCGGTGGAGATGTACGGGTGAGTGCCGGCATCGACGTCCGGGTTGACGCGCAACGAGATCGGCGCGCGAACGCCCAGCTCGGCGGCGACCACTTGCAGGCGTTCCAGCTCATCGGTGGACTCGACGTTGAAGCAGTGCACGCCGACTTCCAGGGCGCGACGCATGTCGTCACGGGTCTTGCCGACACCGGAGAACACAATCTTGTCAGCGCTGCCGCCAGCGGCCAGTACGCGTTCCAGTTCGCCCCGGGAAACGATGTCGAAACCGGCGCCCAAACGCGCCAGGACATTCAGTACACCCAGGTTGGAGTTGGCCTTGACCGCAAAGCAGACCAGGTGCGGCATGCCGGCCAGCGCATCGGCGTAAGCCAGGTACTGGGCTTCGATGTGGGCACGGGAGTAGACGTAGGTCGGTGTACCAAAGCGCTCGGCGATGGCGGACAGGGCAACACCTTCCGCGAACAGCTCACCGTCACGGTAGTTAAAAGCTTCCATGGCGTTCCCTTATTGGTAGACGTCGTGCTTGTGTGCTTTCGACGGAGTCTGCTGCGACGATTTGGCTTGCTCTGCAGGGTCTTGATTTTCATCGGGCAGGTACAGCGGGCCTTTTTGACCACAGGCCGATAATAAGCTGACAAAAGCGACGAGCGAAGCGAGCGCAGCAAGGGAAGAGATCAGGCGCTTCATGGCGAAATCCTTGAAAATGCGTTAATTGCGCCGGAGTATACCGGCCACCCGGCAGCTTGCCTATGCGACGGGGCTCCCGTCCGGCGGGGCTTATCTTGTCAGCGCCGGAACGCTGTACTCCTTGTGGGAGCGAGCCTGCTCGCGATGGCGGTGTGTCAGTCACCTGAGATGTTGCAGGTGCCGTCGCTTCGCGAGCAGGCTCGCTCCCACAGGGATCGATGTTGGATTTACCGACAGGGCCCTTGATCGTTATCCTTTGCAATCACCGGGGCTCGCCCGTATCTTGCGGCGCTTGAGCGTGAGTAGACACTTTTTGAGGTTCCCGCAATGAGTTTGACCGAAGCCCGTTTCCACGACCTGGTCGATGCAACCCAGCAGACGCTGGAGGATATTTTCGACGAGAGTGGCCTGGATATCGATCTGGAGAGCTCGGCCGGTGTGCTCACCGTCAAGTTCGAGAGCGGCAGCCAATTGATCTTCAGTCGTCAGGAGCCGCTGCGTCAGCTGTGGCTGGCGGCTGTGTCGGGTGGCTTCCATTTTGATTATGACGAAGAGAGCAAACGCTGGATGTGCGACAAGAGCGACGAGCAACTGGGCGAAATGCTCGAACGCATCGTCAAGCAGCAAGCCGACGTCGAACTCGATTTCGAAGGTCTGTGAGATCGTGACCCAGCCCGCCCCCGTTCGTCCGCCCAAACCGCTTTACAGCAATGTCAGCCCGGCAGTGCCTTCGCCGTGCAGCGGTGTGTGTCGGCTGGATGAGCAGAAGGTCTGCCTGGGGTGTTTTCGCCATGTCGAAGACATTCGCGAATGGCGTTCAGCCGACGATGAGCGGCGGCGAGTGATTTGTGCGCAGGCTGTTCAGCGAAAATCTGCGGTCTGATCACTCTATTGGGTAACGATGCTGACCTGTGGCGAGGGGGCTTGCCCCCGTTGGGTCGCGAAGCGGCCCCAAAAAGCTCACGACTGCTGCGCAGCCGAGCGGGGGCAAGCCCCCTCGCCACAGGGTTTCCCGATAAGCCGGAATGGGCGGTGTTGGGCCTCACTTGTATATTTATTGAGCTGTGATAGTGTCCAGATACGCCTCAACCCATCGAGGCTCGTGAAAACCCCGCCTTTTTCTGGCGGGGTTTTGCTTTTTTCGTGCAGAAGAAAGGAGTCTGCCCTGATCATGACCGCACCTTCCATCACCCTTACCCGTCTGGACGTACAACGTCTGGAGCGCCTGATCGACAGCCTGGATGACACGCTGCCGGGCGTTATCGCGTTGCAAACCGAACTGGATCGCGCCGATACCCTGGTCGGTCACGAGGAAGTGCCCGCCGATGTCGTGACCATGAATTCCCGTGTGCATTGCCGTGAAGAAAGCAGCGGCAAGGACTATCACCTGACCCTGGTTTACCCCAAGGATGCCAACGCCGACGAAGGCCGGATTTCCATTCTGGCGCCGGTGGGCAGTGCTTTGCTGGGGCTGAAAGTCGGCCAGCACATCGACTGGCCGGCTCCGGGTGGCAAGACCCTCAAACTGACCCTGCTGGAAGTCGAGTCGCAACCTGCCAATGGCGGCGATTACAACGTTTGACCACGCCTCAGACCTGCTCGAGCGCCTCGTTCAGTGCGCGCTCCAGGTCGGCCTTGTAGCGCAGATACAGATGGCTTGAACCCTGACCATCACCGAGCAGGCCCGACAGGTCCAGGTCGGTGATGTAGCAGCGATAGCGTTCAGTCTCGCGGCGCTGCTCGACGATTTCCCGGGCGACTACGCTGAACAGTTCATCGCCATGTTCCAGCTCTGAAAATTCCCGCTGATTGCAATACAGAGTGACCTGCACCTGCCCTGGTGCGGCTTTGCCGACGATGGCCTGCACGTCATAGAACGGTTTGTTGACCGGCGTTTGTGGTGCTGGCCGGGCTTCGACCCGACGCGCCCGCGCGGAACCTGAAGGCAACAACTGGTAATACAAAGTCTCCAGGCTCAGCGGCTGGGCGGCGTCCATCGGCAGCAAGGCATCACGCCGGTACTGGATCGATTGCAGGAAGCGTTGCAGCGGCACCAGCAGGCTTTGTTCGTCGTGATAAGGCAAACGTTGCTGCCACAAGGCATTGAATTCATCCAGCACATACACATCGGCCTGGTGTTCGTTGATCCGGTAGAACACCTGAACGCAGTCGGGTTGCCCCATGGGCAGGATCAGCGCCAGGTCGTGGTCTTCCAATGCCATCGGGTCCAGATGAAACGGGCTGTAGCTCGCCAGTTCTTCGCCGAGATAGTCGAACAGCGCCGGCAGGGTGGCGAGGGCGACGTGATTGACCTGGCCTGGCACCAGCTCCAACACGTGGTAGTGCTGCTGGACCTGAATCAGGTAACGATGATTGAGTTTGCTCAGCAGCAGGTTCTGCGCGGTGTCGAGGATTTCTTCGACCCGTCGGGCAATGAATTGTGCGCGGTTGTGACAGAAGCAACGCACCCGCAGCTTGGGCTGTTGAGGCCCGTCCGGCAGGTTGTTGAGGTAATCGCGCAGGCAGTCGAGCAGGGCGTGGGGGCCGTCAAAGCGGCTGACCAGCACCTCGTTCCAGCTATTGAGCGTGACCTGATCCAGGGTCAGCACCAGGTTTTCCCGTACGCCGGCGTAGCTCAGCGAGTCGGTGCGCTCGGTGGTCATCAGGATGTTCAGGTCGCGATGGTGCTTGAGCGGGTCGATGCCGACGTTCACCAGAATCAACACTTCGCTCGGCACACTGGCGCGCAGCAAAGGCTCTTCGGCGACAGTGGTCAGGGGCAGGGCGATGCTTTGTTGCAGGCTGCCAAGCAGGTTGAACAGCTCGAACTCGCTCAAGTCGCTGGTGCCGGGGTGCAGGGCCAGGCGGGTGCTGCTGTCGATCACGCCGTTGCGGTGGCACCAGGTGAGCAGTTCCAGTAACTGACGGCTGCGCTTGATCGGCGCGAAATTCTCCCACTCGTGGGCGGTCAGGCTGCCGTTGTACAACCCCCATTGGGTTTGCCCCGGTTCTTTCTTGTTGGGCGCCTGCACCAGCGTCAAGGTGTCTTCGGCCAGATCGGGCGCGATGCCCGGGTTGATGAATTCGACCTTGTCGGCCTTGCGCTCGAAGGCTGCGTACAACCGCCGGCCCAGCACATTGAGGTCGCGCTTGTTGATCAGGCTGACGGTCTGTTCGTTGCGGGCAAACTGCGTCAGGAAGCGGTAGCTGTAATTCAGCTCGCCAACCAGGGCTCGGCGTTCGGCGCTGACCTGGCGGACTTTCCACTGGCTGCGGCTGTCGAGCAACGCGAGCTGACGCTGATCCCACTGCCATTCGTTGGCCAGGCGTTCGAGCAACGAACGCTGCCAGCTCTGGGTGCGACCGCTGCTGCCGGTGAGCTTGCGGTTGACCTTCAGGTACAGCGCGCGGCGTACCAGCTCCAGGCGTTCCGGTTCGCCCCGGGCCGTGAGGTATTCCTCGATGCGCCGGTAAACCACGACGTATGGATCCAGTTCGTCGAGATCCAGTAGATTGGCAAACACCGCCTGCTTGAAGCGCAGGCTCAGGCACTGGACCTTGGGGTGTTCGCTGGCATAGACCTCGGTCAGCAGCAGTTTGAGCACTGATTTGTACGGTGACTCGATGCCCTTGAACAATTGCCAGAGCCCGGCACCGATGAACTCCCCGGGCGGGATATACGACAGATGCCCCAGGTCCAGAGTCTCGTCGGCACGGATGAAGCGCTTGGATAACAGCGTGTGGGTATAACGGTCGTACGCCGACTCTTCATAAACCGGCACCAGCCACCAGATGGGTGTACGGCCGGCCAGCCAGATTGCGGTGCGGTAGAACTCGTCCAGCAGCAGGTAGTGCTGGGTGGTGCCGCAGTCTTCCGAACTCAGTTGGGTATCGCGCTCGCCGAGCACGAAGCGAGCAGGGTCGATCAGGAAGAAATGTGCCTCGGCACCCTGGCTGGCGGCCCATATCTCAAGCAACTGGCATTTCTTGCGCAACTCTGTGAGCTCGCTTTCGCTCAAGTCCGGCCCGTGACAGACCCAGACGTCCATATCGCTCTGATCGGCCTGGGCCAAGGTACCGAGGCTGCCCATCAGGAACAGGCCGTGAATCGGTCGCGGAGGATTGCTGCCGTGGCGCGGCCTGTAGGAAAACGAGCGGGTCAGGCGCTGGGCTTCAGCGAGGGTGTTGGCATCCGGTTCGAAATTCGATAGCCCGGCCGGGGTGCTACCCGAAACGTAACCCGGCAACAGAGGATGATTGACATGGAAAAACAGCGGCAGCAGGGTCAGCACCGTTTGCTGGCGGGTCGACAACCCTTCCATGGCACGGGCCATGCGGCCTTCGTTGAGCTTCAGGAAACGGGCGCGCAGCTGGCTGAGAACCTTGCGGTCGATTCCCTCGTCCAGATCGGGGCGGATTTCATGGGTGCGGGTCATGTCAGCTCAATCCGGCTCGCGGGGCTCGGACGTGGGAGGGCTCAGGTTGAGGGGCAGTTTAGCGCCTCGGCCCCGGGACTTTTAAGCTGATTTTGTATTTCTGGCGTCAGGTTTCTATCGCGCGGCGACAGCGGGCACCAAAGTGTGCCCGCGGAAATCCCGTGACAGAGGTTTCCGTGGGCGATGCGGAGAGGCTCAGGCTGTTTCGCGCACGGACAGAATGGTTAGAACGGTTTGCACATTTTGTGCAGCGTCACGCCCCAGGCTGGTCAGATAACCGCCATCGGGCTGGGTGATCAATTCTTTGTCGAACAGTCTTTGGGCAGCGGCAATGGCTTTCGGGGCAGCGGTCTGATGAATTTTCAAACCTTCCTGGGAACTGTCCAGGTTGAAGAGGGCGAGGATTTCCAGTTCGGCAACCAACTCAGGGGTAAGCGACATAAGGACTCCAGACTTTCTAGGAATTGGACGATAGCGCTCCTAAGGTGATCCCACTCGCGCAGCATGTCCAGTGCTCGTAACAGGGTTTTTTCGCCTTGGGGTGGTTTCCAGTTTAGTCAGCGTCTGGGGCAAGGCGGTGCTGATTGGTGACAATCTATGTTGGGGGCGGGCTTTTGTGGCGAGGGGGCTTGCCCCCGTTCGGCTGCGAAGCAGTCGCAAAGCTTTTGGGGCCGCTTCGCGACCCAACGGGGGTAAACCCCCTCGCCACAGTCACGCGCCCGAAACGGGCTGGGCTTATTTCTTTTCCGGCGGCAACTCTGGCAGCGCGCGCAGCGCGGTTTCGTACCATTCGGTGTTGAACGCGCGGTCTTCTTCGAGGATCGCGTCGATTTCCACCGCCAGCACGTGGGCCATCAGGTTGAGGATTTCCTCACGCTCGTAACCCACCAGGGTCAGCTTGTTGAAGGTCGCCTTGGCCGCTGGCGGGTTATCGCTTTCGATCTGGTTTTCGATGGCTTCGATCAGGGTATTTTCGGCGAACTCTTCTTCGTCGATCTCGATATCAGTTGGCTCGCTCATGGCAGGCTCCTCAAGTTAAGGCGGCCAGTTTACCTGCATTCAGCGCTGTGATGCTGCTGGCAAGAAGTGCCCGGGCGTTCTATAACTGGCGCTGCCAACCCCCTGCACGGCCTGGAGGCTATGTAATGCTCAAGCTTTATGGATTTTGCGTCAGCAACTACTAAAACATGGTCAAGCTGGCGTTGCTGGAGAAGGGACTGCCGTTTGAAGAAGTGCCGTTTTACCCAGGCACTACCCCGGAGACGCTAGCTATCAGCCCGCGTGGAAAGGTTCCGGTGCTGGGCGTCGAACAAGGTTTCATCAATGAAACCAGCGTGATTCTCGAGTACATCGAGCAGAGCCAGAAAGGCACGCCGCTGCTGTCGAGCGACCCCTTCGAGCGAGCGCAGGCGCTGGCATTGGCCAAGGAAATCGAGTTGTACATCGAACTGCCGGCGCGCGCCTGCTACCCCGAAGCGTTTTTCGGCATGTCTGTGCCGGAGGCGATCAAGGACAAGACCAAGACCGAGCTGCTGCTGGGGTTCGCCTCGCTGGGCAGGCATGGCAAGTTCGCCCCTTACGTGGCGGGCGACAGTCTCAGCATTGCGGATTTGTATTGTCTGTACAGCGTGCCGATGGCTTGTGCCGTGGCGCAGAAGCTGTTCGATATCGATCTGTTGGCCGGGATGCCGGCGGCCAAGGCGCTGCTGGAGCGTCTGGGGCAGAACCCGCATGTGCAGCGGATCGCAAAAGACAAGGACGCGGCGATGCCAGCGTTCCTGGAGATGATCGCGTCCAAAAAGTAGACGTGTAACGATCTTGAGAATTCCTTCGCGGGCAAGCCTCGCTCCTACAAGAACCCCTGTAGGAGCGAGGCTT
>NZ_AKJK01000041.1 GCF_000282375.1 Pseudomonas sp. GM50 | reverse complement strand
GGCTCGGTGGTCGCCGCCGGTCTGGTGGCACCGAACAAACGAGCCCAGGCGATTGCCATGATGTTCACCGGCCTGACGCTGGCCAACGTGCTAGGCGTTCCATTAGGCACCGCGCTGGGACAATACGCCGGCTGGCGCTCGACGTTTTGGGCGGTCTCGGTGATTGGTGTGATCGCGGCCATCGCACAGTGGGTTTGGCTGCCCAAGGAAATCCCTATGGACAAGGCCAACCTGGCCAGCGAGTTCAAAGTGTTGGGCAAGGTCAACGTGCTGCTGGCGCTGGGCATGAGCGTGCTGGCGTCCACCAGTCTGTTCAGCGTGTTCACCTATATCGCACCGATCCTGCAAGACATCACCGGTGTCAGCCCGCATGGCGTGACGATCATGTTGCTGTTGTTCGGGGTCGGCCTGACGGCGGGTAGCATGCTTGGCGGCCGATTGGCGGACAGTCGTTTGCTGCCTTCTCTGGTGGGCATGGCGCTGGCGGTGGTCGTCGTGCTGGCCGCTTTCAGTCAGACCAGCCACTCGGTGATCCCGGCGGCGATCACGCTGGTGTTGTGGGGCATCTTCGCGTTTGCGCTGTGCCCGATCCTGCAATTGCTGATCATCGATCAGGCCCATGAAGCACCGAACCTCGGATCGACGTTGAATCAAAGTGCATTCAATCTCGGCAACGCAGCCGGGGCATGGATTGGCGGGCTGGTGGTGGCCAGTGGCGCGGACCTGGCGGACTTGCCGTGGACCGGCGCACTGGTCAGCGGGTTGACGGTGCTGACGGCGTTGTTTTTCATCTACCTGCAGCGTCGCAGTGCTGTCACGGTCAATGTGTCCGGCTAAGCGCAATCCATGTGGGAGCGGGCTTGCTCGCGAAGGCGGCGGCACAGTCAAGATTGATGTCGCCTGACACACCGCCTTCGCGAGCAAGCCCGCTCCCACAGGTTTTGCGTCTTGAACTGACTGGCATCAGGTACGTTTACCCTTCATTTTTTGATCTTCTGCGGTTCGGTTTCCTGGTCCCGTTCCGCAGATGTCTTCGGTGGTCCGCTTTCACTGCGAATCTGCGCGTGACTGATCAGCGCGAAGATAAAACTGCCACCGATGATGTTCCCCACCAGCGTGGGACCTGCAAACACCAGCCAGAAATCCTTCCACGGCAACTCGCCGGCGAACACCAGGTACGAAACCTCGACCGATCCGACCACGATGTGAGTGAAATCTCCCAGCGCCATGAAATAGGTGATGAGGATAATGATCCACATCTTGGCGCTTTCCATGGACGGGATCATCCAGACCATGGTGGCGATCATCCAGCCAGAGATGATGCCTTTGGCGAACATTTTACCGGCATCGTTCTCCATGACCTTGCGCCCGATATCGAGGAAGGCCAGATCGGTCTTGGTGTCGAAAATCGGCAGGTGCAGCATCACGTACGCCACCAGCAGAGTGCCGCAAAGGTTGCCCACCAGAACCACCGACCACAGCCGAAACAACCGACCGAAATTACCCAGCGTAGGCTTGCTCATGATCGGCAGTACGGCAGTCAGGGTGTTTTCGGTGAAGAGTTGCTGACGGGCGAGAATCACCGCGAGAAAACCTGCGCAGTACCCAAAACTGGCGATCACCTTGAAGCCTTCGCCGTCCGGCAGACGCGAGTTGAGCAACCCCATGCCCATCAGCGACAAGCCCATGGTCAGGCCGGCAGCCAGGGCCGACCACCACAGCGCCGCAACGCTACGCTCGAGTTCCTGATTACCTTGGGTGCGAATGATTTCGTGCAGCACCGCCGCGCGCGGTGGCTGGCTCTTGTCGACCTCGCGCTGTTCTTGCGCCGAGAGGTCCGGGGTCTTGCCGTCTTTGGGCGTGTCCATAAAGCTCCTGAACCAGTGGCGTGTCGTTTAATTACGACACGCGGGGTTCGGAGCTGTTCAGTGATCCGTTAAATCATCTCTGACCGATAGACCGCTTTCGCGAGCAAGCCCGCTCCCACACTGGATCTCTGTCGCGCACAAAGTCTGTGCTCACTGAGGATCAGATGTGGGAGCGGGCTTGCTCGCGAAGGCCGCACCGCCAATTTCACCCGCCGATTTCATCATCCTTGAACTGGTCTTTGACGTACCTGATCTCGGTCCGGCCGTGCGGCGAAGGCAGGCCGTCTTCGCCCAGGTTCACGAAAACCATCTTCTCCACCGTCAGGATGCTCTTGCGGGTGATCTTGTTGCGCACTTCGCAGGTCAGCGTGATCGAGGTGCGACCGAACTCGGTGGCGGTGATGCCCAGCTCGATGATGTCGCCCTGGCGCGAGGCGCTGACGAAGTTGATTTCGGAAATGTATTTGGTGACAACGCGCTGATTGCCCAGCTGGACGATGGCGTAGATCGCCGCTTCTTCGTCGATCCAGCGCAACAGGCTACCGCCGAACAGCGTGCCGTTGGGGTTGAGGTCTTCGGGTTTTACCCATTTGCGGGTGTGGAAATTCATGCTCACTCCTGACCGTCTTGCCGATTGATGCCGGCCATCATGGCAGAGCCCGGATTAGAGCTCTATCAAGCATCGACTATGGTCTCGATTACCGTTCGGACATTGACCTTGCAGAAAGGCTTTGGAAGATCAGCATAGCCCGCTATAATCGCCCCCGTTTCAAAACGGTAATGTTCACTTGCTACCGTTTTCCCGCCACCTGTCCGAGGGGCGCTGCAGCAGGTTCAACCTGTCAGGCTCGGATGGGGCGTTGACTGGCCATGATCGGCCGATCACTAAACGCACAACGGCGCCCATTCGCATACATTACGAATGGAGGCTCATCATGAGCGCTGTTATCACGCCTGTAGATTTTAACGATTACAAAGTCGCCGACATGTCCCTGGCTGCCTGGGGCCGTCGCGAAACCATCATCGCTGAATCCGAAATGCCAGCCCTGATGGGGCTGCGCCGCAAATACTCCGCCGAGCAGCCGCTCAAAGGCGCGAAGATCCTCGGCTGCATCCACATGACCATTCAGACTGCCGTGCTGATCGAAACCCTGGTTGCCCTGGGTGCCGAAGTGCGTTGGTCGTCCTGCAACATTTTCTCGACTCAAGACCAGGCCGCTGCCGCTATCGCTGCTGCCGGCATCCCGGTTTTCGCCTGGAAAGGCGAGACTGAAGAAGAGTACGAGTGGTGCCTGGAGCAAACCATCCTGAAAGATGGCGCGCCTTGGGATGCCAACATGATCCTCGATGACGGCGGCGACCTGACCGAGCTGCTGCACAAGAAATACCCGGCGATCCTGGACCGCGTCCACGGCGTCACCGAAGAAACCACCACCGGCGTTCATCGTCTGCTGGACATGCTGGCCAAGGGCGAGCTGAAAATCCCGGCCATCAACGTCAACGACTCGGTGACCAAGAGCAAGAACGACAACAAGTACGGCTGCCGTCACAGCCTGAACGACGCGATCAAGCGCGGTACCGACCACCTGCTGTCCGGCAAGCAAGCGCTGGTCATCGGTTACGGTGACGTGGGCAAGGGCTCGGCCCAGTCCCTGCGTCAGGAAGGCATGATCGTTAAAGTATCCGAAGTCGACCCGATCTGCGCCATGCAAGCCTGCATGGACGGTTTCGAACTGGTTTCGCCGTTCATCGACGGTATCAACAACGGTACCGAAGCAAGCATCGATAAAGCGCTGCTGGGCAAGATCGACCTGATCGTGACCACCACCGGCAACGTCAATGTTTGCGACGCAAACATGCTCAAGGCCCTGAAGAAGCGCGCTGTGGTCTGCAACATCGGTCACTTCGACAACGAAATCGACACCGCTTTCATGCGCAAGAACTGGGCATGGGAAGAAGTGAAGCCACAGGTTCACAAGGTTCACCGCACCGGCCCGGGCGCTTTCGACGCTCAGAACGACGACTACCTGATCCTGCTGGCCGAAGGCCGTCTGGTTAACCTGGGCAACGCCACTGGCCACCCAAGCCGCATCATGGACGGTTCGTTCGCCAACCAGGTTCTGGCACAGATCTTCCTGTTCGGCCAGAAGTACGCCGACCTGTCGCCAGCCCAGAAAGCCGAGCGTCTGACCGTTGAAGTACTGCCGAAGAAACTCGACGAAGAAGTGGCCCTGGAAATGGTCCGCGGTTTCGGTGGCGTGGTCACTCAACTGACCAAGACTCAGGCTGACTACATCGGCGTGACCGTCGAAGGCCCGTTCAAGCCGCACGCTTACCGCTACTGATTGGTCCTGCTGTCCGCATCCTCAAGGGGAGCGGACTCATGCAGGAACCACGCGCGCTCTGTAGGAGCGAAGCTTGCTCGCGAACGCTTCACCACGGCGTTTCTGAAACGCCGCGGCGCCTGCTTCGCGAGCAAGCTTCGCTCCTACAGAGAACGTAGCGTCCTGCAAGGCTTATACGCTTCCAAGGATATGACCATGTCCCAAGACCGTCGCTACAGCTTCGAGTTCTTCCCTACGAAGACCGATGCTGGGCATGAAAAACTGATCGCCACTGCCCGTCATCTGGCGACCTACAACCCTGACTTCTTCTCCTGCACCTATGGCGCTGGCGGTTCGACCCGTGATCGCACCCTCAACACCGTGTTGCAGCTTGAAAGCGAAGTCAAAGTCCCTGCCGCACCGCATCTGTCTTGCGTGGGCGACAGCAAGGACGACCTGCGCGGCCTGCTGAGCCAGTACAAGGCAGCCGGCATCAAGCGTATCGTTGCGCTTCGCGGTGACCTGCCCTCGGGCATGGGCATGGCCAGCGGCGAGATGCGTCACGCCAATGACCTGGTTGAATTCATTCGTGAAGAAACCGGCGATCATTTCCACATCGAAGTCGCCGCTTACCCGGAAATGCATCCGCAAGCGCGCAATTTTGAAGACGATCTCAACAACTTCGTGCGCAAGGCTAACGCCGGCGCCAACAGTGCGATCACCCAGTACTTCTTCAACGCCGACAGTTATTTCTACTTCGTCGAGCGTGTACGGGCCAAGGGCGTGAACATCCCGATCGTGCCGGGGATCATGCCGATCACCAACTACAGCAAGCTGGCGCGCTTTTCCGACGCTTGCGGTGCGGAAATCCCGCGCTGGATCCGCAAGCAACTGGAAGCCTACGGCGACGACACCCAGAGCATTCAAGGCTTTGGTGAGCAAGTCATCACCGAGATGTGCGAACGCCTGCTGCAGGGTGGCGCTCCAGGGTTGCATTTCTACACGCTGAACCAGGCTGAGCCGAGCCTGGCGGTGTGGAATAACCTGAAGTTGCCGCGTTAAAAGCAAAGCAAAAGCAAAGGCAAGATCAAAAGATCGCAGCCTTCGGCAGCTTCTACGCGCCTGTGGAAGCTGCCGAAGGCTGCGATCTTTTGCTTTGCGGCGCCCCTTTATTGTGCAGTCATATCCTGAGATAGAGCTTCTGGATCCGGTTTCTGGCTCTTTATGATTTCTCGTCGTAATCTCAATCCATGCCCCTGATCGCTCAGTTACTGACCGTGCTTCTGTTCACTTGCCTGAGCTTCACCGCTCGGGGCGAGAAGTTGCGTATTGTCACCGAACCCTGGGCACCTTACGTGTACGAGGAAAACGGCAAATCGCTGGGCTTGGACTACGAAACCACGGCCATCGTCTTCAAACGCCTCGGGATCGACGTGGAATGGCAGTTCTTGCCATGGAAACGCTGCCTGTCGATGCTTGAGCAAGGCCAGGCGGATGGCGCGCTGGATATTTTCCACAGCGATGAACGTGATGCGACCCTGCTCTACCCCAGCGAACCGCTCTCGCAAGTCGAGTTCGTGATGTTCTACGCCAACGAACGGCCCTTTCCATTTCGCACCCTGGACGATCTGAAAGGCCTGACCATCGGCACCTCGCCAGGCTACCTGTACAGCAAGGACTTCAGCGAATCGACGCTGTTCACCCAAGAGCCGGCACCCACCCATGAAGCCAACTTCGGCAAACTGGTGCGCGGCCGCATCGACCTGCTGATCACCGATCGCCGGGTCGGCCAGCATTTGCTCGATCAACTGAATATCCGCGACAAGATCACCGAGAACCCGATCATTATCAGCCAGCAAAGCCAGTTTCTGGCGGTACGCCGCAATGCCGGGATGGATTTGTTGGTGCAGCGTTTCGGTGCCGAGCTCAAACGCTTCAAGCGCGAGCCGGCCTACGCCGAACTGAGCGCCCGCTATGGCGCCGGCCCGGCCTCCGAAGCACGCTCTGCCAGCGCCACCGCAACCGGCGGAAAAACCGTTGAGCAGCAGGAAAGCGGCGCGCAGTGATTGCTCTGTTATACTCCGGCCTTCCCGCCAGGCTCACGCCCGGACGCTCGGACTTGTTCAAGGCATCTCGATCACGCTACAGCGCAGCTTTTCAGCCCGCGCGAGCGCTCCAGACGAGCCTTCGAGGCCCAGCAGGACCGGACGGGATTGCGTCCTCTTAAACGCGATTCGCGCCAGGCAAGACTCCCATTGGGCCAAGCCCTAACTAAAACAGGATTACTCATGTCCTTTGCTTCCCTCGGTCTCTCCGAGGCTTTAGTCCGCGCCATCGAGGCAGCGGGCTATACCGAGCCTACTCCGGTGCAACAGCGGGCCATTCCCGCCGTGTTGCAAGGTCGCGACCTGATGGTTGCGGCACAGACAGGTACTGGTAAAACCGGCGGCTTCGCCCTTCCGATTCTGGAACGGTTGTTTCCCAACGGTCACCCGGACAAATCCCAGCGTCACGGCCCGCGCCAACCGCGCGTACTGGTCCTGACCCCAACCCGCGAACTCGCGGCCCAGGTGCACGAGAGCTTCAAGGTCTATGCCCGTGACCTGAAGTTCGTCAGTGCCTGCATCTTCGGCGGCGTCGGCATGAACCCACAGGTTCAGGCCATGTCCCGCGGTGTCGACGTGCTGGTGGCCTGCCCCGGTCGCCTGCTCGACCTGGCCGGCCAAGGCAGCGTCGATTTGTCTCACGTGGAAATCCTCGTGCTGGACGAAGCCGACCGCATGCTCGACATGGGCTTTGTCCATGACGTGAAAAAGGTCCTTGCCCGTCTGCCGAGCAAACGCCAGAACCTGCTGTTCTCGGCGACGTTCTCCAAAGACATCACCGACCTCGCCGGCAAGCTGCTGCACAACCCGGAACGCATCGAAGTCACGCCGCCGAACACCACGGTCGAGCGGATCGAACAACGCGTATTCCGTCTGGCCGCCAGCCACAAGCGTTCGTTGCTGGCGCACCTGATCACCGCCGGCGCCTGGGAACAGGTGCTGGTGTTCACCCGCACCAAGCACGGCGCCAACCGCCTGGCCGAGTACCTGGACAAACACGGCCTCACCGCCGTTGCTATCCACGGTAACAAGAGCCAGAACGCCCGCACCAAAGCCCTGGCCGACTTCAAGGCTGGTGAAGTGCGCATCCTGGTCGCCACCGACATCGCCGCTCGCGGCCTGGACATCGACCAGTTGCCTCACGTGGTCAACTTCGAACTGCCGAACGTCGACGAAGATTACGTGCACCGTATCGGCCGTACTGGCCGTGCCGGTCGTTCGGGCGAGGCGATCTCGCTGGTTGCTCCGGATGAAGAAAAGCTGCTGAAAAGCATCGAGCGCATGACCAAGCAGAAGATTGCCGACGGCAACCTGATGGGCTTCGACTCCAGCGCTGTGGAAGCCGAGAAACCTGAAGTTCGCGAGCGTCCGGATGTGCGTAACCCGCGCAACCCACGTGGCCCGCGCGGCGACGGTCCGAACGGCAGCGGTGGTGGTGGCGGTCGTAAAGACAAAGGCAAGGACAAGGGCGGCAAGGAAAAACCTGCTGCCACTGGCCGTGGCGATCGCCCTGCCCGTGAACACAAGCCTCGCGAAGGCACCCCGGCGCGTGAGCAACAGCGTCCGGCACCTCGCGCCGCCGCTGACCGTGCTCCGGACGAGTTCCTGGACGACGATGTCGATAACTTCGGTAACCGCGTCGACTACGTGCCTCAAGCCAAACCTGCCCAGGGCCGTGGTCGCCGTCCGGGCGCTCCGGCACAAGGCGCAGGCGCAGGTGCTCCGCGCACCGGCCAGCCACAAGGTCGCCAAAACGGTCCGCGCAGCAGCAGCGGCGCAACCACCGGCACCCCACCGGCCAAGCGCAGCGGCCCACGCAACGGTGCTCCACGTGACGGCCAGGCCCGTCGTGAAGAGTCCCGCAACCGCCGACCGGCCCGTGACGAGCAGCCTCGTTCGGAACCCGCCGTGCAGAACCCGCGTGGCCCGGCACCGAAGATCATTCACAAGGAGTCGAAAAGCGATCGCTTCCCGACACCTGAGCAACTTGATCAACTCCCAGGCCGTCCGCGCGGCGAAAAACCAGCCTTGCTGACCCGCAATCGCTGAGTTTTCAAAGCCATGAAAAATGCCCCGGATCTCACGATCCGGGGCATTTTTTCTGGCTGACGAAAAAACTTGTAGGAGCGAGGCTTGCCCGCGAAGACGTCATCCGCTACACCACAAAAACCGAGTCGCCCCCTTCGCCGGCAAGCCTGGCTCCTACAGGGTTATGTGCCGATCGGCCCTAACCCATCAGAAATAAAAAACGCCCCGGATCGCGAGATCAGGGGCGTTTTTGTTCAAGCAGCGAAATTCACTTCGCTTTCACACCTTCAAACGTAATGTACAGCTCGACCGCGTCAGACTGTGGACCCAGGTCTTTCTGCTTGCCGAAATCAGATCGCTTGATGCTGGTGGTGCCTTCGAAGCCGGCACGGTAGCCGCCCCATGGATCCTTGCCTTCACCCAGGAAGGTGGCTTTGACCACGATTGGCTTGGTCACACCCAGCAAGGTCAGGTTACCGGTTACGTCGGCAGTGTCTTTGCCAGCGGCGTTTTTGCCGGTGGATTTGACGCTGGTGGAAACGAACTTGGCGTCGGCGAATTTGCCCACGTTCAGGAAGTCACCGCTGGAGATGTGCTTGTCGCGTTCGGCGTGGTTAGTGAACACGCTGGCGGTGCGCACATTGAACTCGATCTTGCTGTCTTCAGGCTTGGCGGCGTCGAAGCTGAACTTGCCGTCGATGTCCTTGAAGGTACCGGTGATGTAGCTGTAACCCAGGTGGCTGATCTTGAAATCAACGAAGGCGTGCTGGCCTTCTTTGTCGACAACGTAATCGGCCGCCATCACGTTAGCCGACAGCAGAGCAGAACCGATTGCCAGAGCGGCGAGCGTCTTTTTCAACATGCTTTCTATTCCTTTGGAGTCGAGGTTGAACATCAGGCTTTGCGTCCCAACATTCGCGTCAGGGTCGCATCACGATCGATAAAGTGGTGTTTCAATGCTGCCAACGCATGGAGGCCGGAAAAAATTACCAGCGCCCAGGCCAGGTACAAATGGATCACACCAGCGGTGTCTGCCTGGTCCGGTAGTCCGGAAACCAGTGCAGGAACTTCAAACAGGCCAAACACCGGGATCCCGACACCGTCTGCGGTGGAAATCAGGTAACCGGCAATCATCACAGCGAACAGCCCGAGATAGAGGAAGGCATGGCCGAACACGGCGCCAAGACGCGTCATGCGGCTATAACTTTGCAGGGGCGGTGGAGGTGGGCTGATGAAGCGCCACAACACTCGTAGCAACATGACTGCGAACAACACCAGGCCAATACTCTTGTGCAGATCCGGCGCATCTTTGCGCCAGGAACTGTAGTAGTCGAGACCGACCATCCACAGCCCTAAGGCGAACAGGCCGAAGACCGCGAGCGCCACCCCCCAGTGCACGAAGATGCTGACCCAACCGTAGCGGGAAGAAGAGTTACGTAGCTGCATTGCCCAAATCCTGTAAGAACTGCGCCCAAGACTATCGAGTTATCTATCGATTTAAAGCGGAAAATTTCGCTCTGAAATATCGAAAAATACGATCAAGACCTTGGGGTCGAGATATTAAGAGAGTGTTAACCAGAAGAAAAAACCTACAGACGCTGTCCCATGTTCGCTTCCAAAAAGCCTTTACCACTCGTCAGAACTGTCATATCTGACAGTAGCCACCATTACAGGTCATTGATGAACCTGATCTCGGGCGTTAGCCCGAGCGTCTGAACAGGAGTTCTACCATGAGTCACCATTCGAGTTCATCCCCCGCGACTACGGGAAACCTATCCAATTCGATACCCGTAGGGGCAGGACCGCGAGGGATAGCCATCAACAACGATGGATCACGGGTTTTTGTTTGCAATTACATTTCAGGCAATGTGTCAGTGATCAACACCCGGAACAGAAAGGTAATCCACACCATCGCCGTCGAGCATTACCCCCAGAACATCGTCCTTGCCCATGGAGGGAAAAGAGCTTATGTGACCAACTACGGGTCAAGTTCGGTTTCGGTTATTGATACTGAAACCTATGCGGTGGGTAACGTCACAGTAGGAAGATATCCTCGGGGAATCGTCGTGAGCCGAGACGGCAAGCATGTTTACGTCACCGTTCGACAAAATAAAGAGTGGCTGGCAATTATTGATACCCGCACTTATGCGGTGAGCAGAGTGAGAGGATTACCCTCTCCCTCCATAAGTGTGGATATCAGCCAGGACGATTCGCGTCTTTATATTTCCAGCACAAACTCTCCTGATGGCCCTTATCAGGACGCACTAACGATCATCAGCAGCAAGACTTTCAAAGTCCTCGATATCATCAAAACCGAAAAGTATCCGTCAGCAGTTACCGTCAGTCCCGACGACAAAGAAGTGTATATCGTGTGTCTGGACGCTCAAAAACTGACCGTACTGGACCCTAAGTTATCGACCACCAGGCATTTCGATTTTGTGACTTGCGAAGGGAAAATAGTGTTCGGCGAAAAAAACGCTTATGCCGTTGATCAAGTCAAAAAAGAAGTCGTGGAGATTAATACCGCCACGTATGAAATCGTTCGCCGGGTGCCCATCCCTGGTGCTTCCGAACCGTATGACATGGTTCTTGATCAACATAACCATGCCTATGTCAGCGACTACCAAAGCGACGAAGTCCATAGTGTCGATCTAGCTTAGCGTCAAAGCAAAATCAGCAGCGACATACGCAAGACATAAAAAAAGCGCAGCATCACTGCCGCGCTTTTTTTGATTCCAGGACTTACTGCGTCTTGGTTTCAGTCGTCGCCGGGGTCTTGGCAGCGGTACTGACCGCTGGTTTCTTCGCCGGCTCGGTTTTTTTCGCCGTCGCCTTGACCGGAGCTTTTTTGGCTTCGGTTTTGGCAGCAGGCTTTTTCACTGGCGCTTTGGCCGGTGCTTTCTTGGCAGGCTCTGCTTTCACCGGTGCCGCAGGCTTCGGCGCCTCAACCGGTGCTGGCGCTGGAGTCGGCGCAGGTACAGGGGCGGGTGCCGGGGCAACCGGTGCCACAGGTGCTGGCGCCTTGGCCGGTTCCGGTTTGTCGTCAGAACCGCCGAACAGGTTGGTGAAGAAGTTACCTTTCTTCGCCGCCACTGCACCAGCCGCTGCTGCGGTCGTTGCCGGAACAACTTTCGCCGGTTCAAACGATTTGCCCGCCGCCAGGTCTTCTACCTGACTGGCTGCACGCTGACCGGTGCGCAATGCGCCTTCCAGAGTGCCTGGGTACAAGGCGTCGGTGTGTTCGCCGGCAAAGGCTACACGTTGCAGCGGACGCTCCCACAGGCGCCAGTACTTGCTGATCTGGCCCGGGCCGAAGGCCAGGTAAGCGCCACCCATCGACGGGTCGGTGCTGTAGCGACGAATTTCATAACCGGTGAACGAACCGCGTGCCTGTGGATAAAAGGCGTGCAGACGAATCAGTACCTGATCGACCATCTGCTTGTCGCCGAAGGCCTGCATCACGCGCGCATTGTCGCCGGACAGGTTGATCACCACGTTGGCGCCGCCTTTCAGGGCCGGCTCGACCCACAACATGCCCAGGCCGGTGTTGCTGTAGATCTCGCCGGACATGCGCGCCTTGCTTTCCCACACCGGCGTCTTGAACTTCAGCATGATCTGGTCACGCCAGCCGTAGTTGGTGCCTTTGATGGCGCCCATGTGCTGGGCATCCAGCGCCGGGGTCATCTGGATCTTGTTCAGTGCACGCAACGGCACGGCCAGCACGACGTAGTCCGCCTGATAGCCAACACTGCCGACCTTCACGGTCACGCCGTCCTTGTCCTGAGTAATGGACGAAACCGGCGAGCTGGTCTTGATGGTTTTCAGTTGTTTGACGAAGGCCTGGGCCAGCACCGGGCTGCCGCCAGGCAGACGCGAGGCGCGCAGGTCACGGTCGGCAACGCCACGGTAAACGCGGCTCTGTTGTGCGAAGTACAGCAGCGACAGGCGCGAAGGTTCGTCATAGCGGGTACGAATCTGCTGATTCACCAACTGACGCGCAGTGGCTGGCAGATTCAAGCGATCGAGCCAGTTGGACACGTTGATCTGGTCCAGGGCGAACAGTGTGCTGTTGGCGGCCGGGTTCTGCGGGTCTTCGATCGAACGCGCCAGATCATCCAGAGTCTTTTCGTAGCGTTTCAGCGCGTCGCTGGTGGCCGGCTGTTTAGTCGCCAGATCGGCGGCGGTGAAATATTCACCGTCGATCAGGTAGCCCGGAGTCCGCACGAATTCAGGGGCTGGCGTGGTGGTCAGCTTGAACGTCGAGACGTACTTGTTCAGCACCGGTTGGGTCTTGTCGTTGCCGATCCACTCACTGGTGGCCATGCCGGAGCGACCGCCCAAAGTCGGCTTGGCTTCCAGCAGGGTGACCTGCCAGCCTTTGTTCTGCAGTTCGTACGCCGCGGTGAGGCCCGAAAGCCCGCCGCCGACCACGATCGCCGTTTTATCCTTGGCCAGCGCCGAAACGCTGAACAGCCCCAACATCACCAGCGCACAGGCGCGCAGCCAACCAGCAGACATTCAGCGAACTCCGGAAATACACGAGGAAATAGCGGTTTTACGAGTCAGACGACTCAAAGAACCGCGAAGAATACGTCAGCCATCAAAACGCCGCCAGCGACGTCTACCGCCTTATACAAAGTAGCTCAATCGACACAATGGGTTGTCCCGATGACGCGCATTGCATAGGCTTGCGCGATTGTTTGCCCGCGCACCAAGCGAGCCGCCTCGAGGAGACTGAACATGGGCCTGAATAATCAGTGGATGCAACGCGATCTCGCGGTGTTGTGGCATCCCTGCACCCAGATGAAAGACCACGAACAGCTGCCGCTGATCCCGATCAAGCGCGGCGAAGGCGTCTGGCTGGAAGACTTCGAAGGCAAACGCTACCTCGACGCTGTCAGCTCCTGGTGGGTCAACGTGTTCGGCCACGCCAACCCGCGGATCAACCAGCGCATCAAGGATCAGGTCGATCAGCTGGAACACGTGATCCTCGCCGGTTTCAGCCATCAGCCGGTGATTGAACTGTCGGAGCGTCTGGTGAAAATGACGCCGGAAGGCCTGACCCGGTGCTTCTATGCCGATAACGGTTCGTCGTGCATCGAAGTCGCACTGAAAATGAGCTTTCACTACTGGCTCAACCGCGGCCAGCCGAACAAAAAGCGCTTCGTCACCCTCACCAACGGTTACCACGGCGAGACCATGGCGGCGATGGCGGTGGGCGACGTGCCGCTGTTCACCGAAACCTACAAGGCCCTGCTGATGGACACCATCAAGGTGCCGAGCCCCGATTGCTACCTGCGCCCCGAGGGCATGAGCTGGGAAGAACACTCGCGCAACATGTTCGCCGCCATGGAGCAGACCCTGGCCGACAACCACGACACCGTGGCCGCCGTGATTCTGGAGCCGCTGATTCAGGGCGCCGGCGGCATGCGCATGTATCACCCGGTGTACCTGAAGTTGCTGCGCGACGCCTGTGATCGTTATGGCGTGCACCTGATCCACGATGAAATCGCCGTCGGTTTCGGCCGCACCGGAACGATGTTCGCCTGCGAACAGGCCGGCATCCGTCCGGATTTCCTCTGCCTGTCCAAGGCCTTGACCGGTGGTTACCTGCCGTTGGCGGCGGTGCTGACCACCGATGAGGTCTACAGCGCCTTCTACGACGACTACCCGACCCTGCGCGCCTTCCTGCACTCTCACAGCTACACCGGCAATCCGCTGGCGTGCGCGGCGGCATTGGCGACGCTGGATATCTTCGAAGAAGACAACGTCATCGAGAACAACAAGGTTCTGGCTCAACGCATGGCCTCCTCCACCGCGCACCTGGCCGATCACCCGAACGTTGCCGAAGTGCGCCAGACCGGTATGGTGCTGGCCATCGAGATGGTCAAGGACAAGACCACCAAGGAAGCTTATCCGTGGCAGGAACGTCGTGGTTTGAGGGTGTTCCAGCATGCGCTGGAGCGAGGTGCTTTACTGCGGCCGTTGGGCAGCGTGGTGTATTTCCTGCCGCCGTACGTGATTACCCCGGAGCAGATCGATTTTCTGGCCGAGGTGGCCAGCGAAGGCATCGACATCGCCACCCGTGACAGCATCAGCGTGGCGGTGCCGAAGGACTTTCATCCGGGCTACCGTGATCCGGGCTAACAGCCTTATGCAAATTCCTGTGTGAAAGAGCTTCTGTGGCGAGGGGGCTTGCCCCCGTTGGGTCGCGAAGCGGCCCTAAAACCGGCTACCGGATTTTGTCAGTTAAAACGCATCAGCCAGATTTACGACTGCTGCGCAGCCGAACGGGGGCAAGCCCCCTCGCCACAAATGCCGTTGCCGCAGATCAGTGCCAAGCTACATTCGACTTTTTACAGAGACCATTGATGAGACTGTCCCGCTTCTTTATCGACGCCCCCTTGAGCACCGGCGAACACGAGCTTCCCGAGGCCCAGGCCCATTACATCAGCCGCGTGCTGCGCATGGCCGAGGGTGACGCGGTGCAATTGTTCGACGGCTCGGGCCATGAGTTTCGCGGCACGCTGGCGGAAGTCGGCAAGAAGCGCGTCGTGGTGCAAATCGATGAAAGCTTCGCCGGGCAGGTCGAGTCGTCGCTTGCGGTCCATCTCGGCCAGGGCTTGTCCCGTGGCGAGCGGATGGACTGGGCGATTCAGAAAGCCACCGAACTGGGCGTCAGCGAAATCACCCCGATCTTCACCGACCGCTGCGAAGTCCGCCTCAAGGACGAGCGCGCCGACAAACGCCTGATGCACTGGCGTCAGGTGGCGATCAGCGCCTGCGAACAGTGTGGGCGTTCACGGGTACCGGTGATTCATCCGCCACTGCTGTTGGCTGACTGGTTGAAGCAGACAGAGGCCGAATTGAAGTTGGTGCTGCACCCGGTGGCCGAGCCGCTGGTGAGCCATGCGAAACCGGCAACACTGGCGTTTCTGATCGGCCCGGAAGGCGGGTTGTCCGACGCTGAAGTCGAGCAGGCCAAAGGGGCTGGTTTCCACGCCGCACGGCTTGGGCCTCGCGTGTTGCGCACCGAAACCGCGCCGGTGGTGGCGTTGGCGGTGGCCCAACAGCTTTGGGGTGACTTCTAGGGCCTCTTCGCGAGCAAGCCCGCTCCCACATTTGATCTCTGAACGACACAGATCAAGTGTGGGAGCGGGCTTGCTCGCGAAGGCCGGCGACGCGATCTACAAGACACAAAACAGAATCTGATCTTTCAGGAACTACTGCACCGGATCACTCACCGGCTTCGCAATGATCGCCTTCAACTCGCTGGTCATCGGAAACTCAAGATTCAAACCTTTAGGCGGAATCGGCTGCTGGAACCAGCGGTTGTAGATGCCGTTGATTTCCCCTGAGCTATACAAATCGGCGAGCGTCGAGTTCACCAACTCGAGAAATTGCGGATCGCCCTTGCGCACCATGCAGCTGTAGATTTCCCGCGATTGCTCCTCGCCCACCACGACCCACTTATGCGGATCGCGAGCCTTGGCCCGTTCACCGTAGAGCAGCGCATCATCCATATAGAACGCCGCCGCCCGCCCTGACTGCAGCATCTGGAACGCTTCGCCGTGGTCCTTGGCGCTGATCACAAACATATCGATCTTGTGATCGACGTTGTAGCTCTTCAGAAACCGCTCATTGGTGGTGCCGGCGGTGGTCACGACGTTCTTGCCACGCAGGTCGGCGAAGCGCTTGATTCCGCTGTCCTTCGCGGTGAGCAATTGCCCCTTCACGTAGATGAACCCATAGGAAAACGCCACTTGCTGCATGCGCTCGGCGGTCACGCCAGTAGAGCCGCATTCAAGATCGACGGTGCCGTTCTGCACCAGTGGAATACGCGTTTGCGAGGTCACCAGGTTGTACTTCACCTGCAGATCCGGCAGTTCAAGCTTTTGCTTGATGCGCTCGACAATCTTGCTCGCCAGGTCCACCGAATAGCCCATCGGCTGCCCCGTGTGGTCACCTACGTAAGAGAACGGCACCGACGCATCGCGATAGCCCAGCGTGATGCTCTTGGCATTGGCGACCTTGTTCAGCGTGCCGGTCAGAGGCGCTTCGTTGGCCTGGACCTGACTGGCGAGCAGTAGCCCGAGGGCGCAGCCGATCAACGTGATTTTTTGCATTGTTATTCTCCGTTGTGGGTAGATCGAATTAGCGGCGGGCGGCGATCACGGTGATTTCCACCAGGACCTCTGGACGGGCCAGTTGCGCCTGCAAGGTGGTGCGGGTCGGCGCCTTGTCCGGCGATAACCACTGCGACCAGACCTCGTTCATGGCGGCGAAATCGCGGCCAATGTCGTTCAGGTAAATGGTCGCGTTGAGCAAGTGATCCTTGTCGCTGCCAGCCTCGGCCAGCAACGCATCGATCTTCGCCAGCACTTCGGCGGTTTGGCCGGTGACGTCGGTGCTGTCACCCGGAACCTGTCCCGAGAGAAACACCAGATCGCCAAAGGTCACCGCGCCAGAGAGTCGGCTGTTGCTGTTGATACGCTTGATGCTCATCGGTTTTTCCTTTTCAAGTCAGGCGACGCGGGGGGCGAGGCCCTGCATTTCAATCGAGGGTGTGCGCCGGGCAATCAGCTCACTCAGCAACCGAGCGCTACCGCAGGCCAAAGTGAAACCCAGGGCGCCATGGCCGAGGTTGAGCCAGAGGTTGCGGTACGCCGTGGCGCCAATCAACGGCACGCCGCTGGGAGTGGCCGGGCGCATGCCGGCCCATTCGATGGCGGCGTCGTAATCGCCGGCATTGGGCAAGGTTTCCTGCGCCTGGCGTTTGATCAGCGCCAGACGCTTGGGATCGAGTGCCGGGTCGAAACCGACAATGTCGACCATCGCCGCCACTCGCAGTTGTGCACCAATGCGGGCGTAAACGATCTTGCGGTTGTAATCGGTGATGCTCAGCTCTGGCGCGCGGTGTTCGGCGCGGATCGGCATGGTCAGGCTGTAGCCCTTGAGCGGGTACAGCGGCAGGTTCATGCCCGGCAACGCCAGCGCCGGGCTGCGATGCCCGGCAGCGATCACCAATTGCTCAACCGGCAATACCTGCGCGCCCATTTCGACGGCTTGCACCGCGCTGTCCCCGTGGCGAATGCCGGTGACCGTGCGACCCGGCAAAAACTCGCAACGCCCCGACGCCTTGAGCCGGGCCACCAGTTGCAGGCAGAAAGCATGGCAATCGGCGACTTCTTCATCGGGCGTATAGATCGCGCCTACAAACGGTGCCTCGGCGAGCGCCGGCTCCAGCTGTGCGCACTCGGCCCGGGACAACACCCGCTGCTGTCGCGGATCAGCCAACCCGTGTCGCGCATGCTCGAAACTCGCAGCTTCACGAAACGTCACCAGTTTGCCGTTGCGCCGCCAGTCGAAACCGTCGAGGCGGTCTTCGTCGCGCCAGCCTTGCAGCGTGGCCTGGCTCAGCAGCGCCAGGCGCAGCAGATGTGCGCCGTTGCGCTGATTCACCGAACGCCGACAGGCCGCCAGAAAGGACACCATCCAGCGCCATTGCGCCGGGTCCAGACGCGGGCGCAGCTTCAAGGGCGAGTCACCGCGCAACATCCAGCCCAGCGCCTGCAACGGTACGCCCGCATCGGCCAGTGGCGCGACGTAGCGGTAGGACAACTGGCCGCCGTTGGCGAAACTGGTCTCGCTGGCAAACGAATCCCGGGCCTCGATCAGCGTCACGTCGATGCCGTCGCGAACCAGTGCGTAAGCCGTTGTCAGCCCGATGACGCCGCCACCGATGATGCAAACCCGCTGAGCCATGTCAGTCCTTAAGCGTTGTTGAAACGTGCCCTCAGCTTAGGACCAGGTGACAGACGTTGAACAATGCATAAAGATGCCTGAGCCATAAACAAAGGTTATGGACTTGCCATGCGACTGCGACACATCGAAATTTTCCAGGCCATTCGCCAGACCGGTTCGGTCAGTGGCGCCGCCCAGTTGCTGCACGTATCGCAGCCGGCGGTGAGCAAAGTGCTGCAACACGCCGAACAGCAATTGGGCTTTGCGTTATTCCTGCGGGTGCGCGGTAAATTGCAGCCGACGCCCGAAGCCCTGGAGCTTGAGCGCGAGGTCGACAAGGTCACCGAAAGCCTGCAAGGCGTGCGACGCCTGGCCCAGAGCCTGCGCCGCGAGCCGGGCCACAGTGTACGGATCGGCGCGATCCCGGCGCTGGCCTTGTCGCTGCTGCCGCCGGCGATCAACGAATGGACGCAACGCTACCCGCAAATCGCCTGCGAACTGTCCAGCGCCCACAGCCGCGAGCTGATGCAAAACCTGTTGATGCGCGAAGTGGATGTCGCCCTGACGCTGCAACTGCCCGATCATCCAGGCCTGAAGGCGCAGGCCCTGGCCTGTGGGATGCTGGTGGCGCTGGCGCCGAAAGGCTTTTGGGCCGACGACACTCACGGTAAACCGTTGCCGTTGATCGAACTGGCCGGTGCGCCGCTGATTGGCTTGTCCAGCGCCGACCCGCTGGCCGCCAGGCTCGACAGCTACCTTGAAGCGGTCAATCCGCCGCCAAAGGTACGCATCGCGGTGCAGACCTACTCACTGGCGCGAGCAATGGTTGAATCCGGTGCCGGGTTGGCGGTGATCGACCCGTTCACCGCGCTCGGCGCGTCCCCCGCCACCACGGCAATTCGCCCCCTGGCACCGGCGCTGCCGATCACCCTGTACGCAGTGACCCGCGCCGACGAACCGCCGCCGCACACCTTGAGCGACTTGTTGCAGGTGTTCAGCCGACGGGCGCAGGCGCAACTGGATCACCTGTGTCCCTTGTAGGAGCGAGGCTTGCCCGCGAACAAGGCCCCGCGGTATATCAGGTACACCGCGTCATCGTTCTTCGCGGGCAAGCCTCGCTCCTACAGGTTTTGCAAATAGCTGCAGTGCGATCTACAAGACGTAAAACAGAATCGCCACAAAGTGCAGAACGCTCCCGGAAATCACAAACAAATGCCAGACCCCATGGGCATGGCGCAGACGATGGTCGAGGGCAAAAAAGATAATCCCCACGGTGTACAACACCCCGCCCGACGCCAGCCAGGTAAAGCCGACTGGCCCCAGCGCCGCCAGTAATGGCTTGACCGCCACCAGCACGATCCAGCCCATCACCGCGTAAATCACGATCGACAGAATCCGCGCTTCCGAGCGCGGTTTGATCTCTTGCAAGATGCCGATCAGCGCCAGCCCCCAGACAATCCCGAACAGCGTCCAGCCCCACGGCCCGCGCAGGGTCACCAGGCAGAATGGCGTGTAACTGCCGGCAATCAGCAGGTAGATCGAAAAGTGATCGACCTTCTGCATGATCGCTTTCTTGCGCCCGCGCACGCTGTGATACACGGTCGAGGCGCTGTAGAGCACCAGCAAGGTGAACGCGTAAATCGCCACGCTGACGATCTTCCACGGACTGCCATCCATACTGGCAATCACCAGCAGCCACACGCCGCCGACAAACGCCGCCACCGCCCCGACCAAATGCGTCCAGGCGTTCAATCTTTCCCCGTGATACATGTATTGCTCACCTCAAAATTCATAAACACAAAGCCCCTGTAGGAGCTGTCGAGTGAAACGAGGCTGCTCCTACAAAAGCCATCGAGCCAAACGTCAGCCAATTGGGCACAATCGAAGGATTCGAATAAGAGTCTGGCCCATGCTGATCGATGAAGAGTTGACCCTGAAAAAACTCGAGGTGTTCCTGGCCTTCATGCGCACCGGCAACCTGGCCCGCGCCGCTGCCGAGTTGCAAACCAGCAACGTCAGCGTGCACCGCGCCATCCACTCTCTGGAAAGTGCCCTGCGTTGCCCGCTATTCAAACACGAAGGCCGTAACCTGACCCCACTCGAAAGCGCTTATGTGCTGGAAGAGCGGGCGCAGAAGCTGATTCAGGACGTGCTCGAAAGCGTGCGCCTGACCCGCGAAGCGGCCGGGTTCTCGGCTGAGCGTTTCAAGCTCGGGTCACTGTATTCGTTGACGGTGAAGACCGTGCCGCAGCTGATCATGGGCCTGAAGATTCGCCGCAGCGAACTCAATATCGACCTGATCCTGGGCTCGAACATTGACCTGCTATACAAGCTCAAGAACATGGAAGTCGACGCGATCCTGGTGTCGTTGGATGACAGCGTGAATGACCCGGACTGCGAGCAGATTCCGCTGTTTTCCGATGACATCTTCCTCGCCACGCCGGCGGATTCGCCCTTTGCCCAGCGGACCGAAGTCGATCTGGCCGAGGTGCGCGACGAGACATTCATCACCTTGACCCAAGGCTTCGCCACGCACCAGGACGGTATTCGGGTGTTCAAGCAGGCGGGGTTCGAGCCGAAGGTGGCGATGCAGGTCAACGACATCTTCACCCTGCTGAGCATGGTCAGCTCGGGGGTCGGTTATGCATTGCTGCCGGGAAGGATTGCGGCGGTGTATGAGAACCGGGTGAAGCTGATTCCATTGCAGGAAAAGTATCGGTTACAGCAGCACATCGGGGTGGTGTTTCTGAAAGCCAAGGAGCGTGACCCGAATTTGCTGGCGCTGCTGGCAGAGTGCCGGATGTATGCCAATCGGCAAGTCTGAGACCGCGTCGCGCCCTTCGCGGGCAAGCCTCGCTCCTACAGGATTTCGGAGTGCCGCAGATTTGCGGCACGACACATAACCTGTAGGAGCGAGGCTTGCCCACGAAGGCGTCATCACAGGCGACGCAACTCTCGACCCTACCCCACAATCCCCCGAACAATGAAGTACAGCAACGAAGGCCCAAGCAAGCACCCAAGCCCGGTGTGGAACGTCGCGGTCAACGCGCCATACGGCACCAGCCGCCGATCCGTCGCCGCCAGCCCTGCGGTCACCCCACTCACCGTCCCGGCCAGGCCGCCAAATACCATGGCCGAACGCGGGTTATCCAGCCCCATCCAGCGCGCTGCCATCGGTGTGCCGACCATCACCAGAATCGCCTTGATCAGCCCGGTGGCAATCGACAACGCCATCACATCGGACGTGGCACCAATCGCGGCCCCGGTCACTGGCCCGACGATGTACGTCACCGCGCCCGCGCCAATGGTGGTCATGCTGATCGCATCGCGATAACCGAACACCCAGGCCATGCTCGCCCCGACAATGAACGGCAGAATCGTGCCCAGCAGCAGCGCGATAACACCAATCATCCCGGCCTTTTTCGCTTCGGTGGCCTGCACCTCAAACGCCGTGGCGACAATGGCGAAGTCCCGCAACATCGCTCCGCCCATCAAACCAATACCGGAGAACAGCGACAAATCCGCCAGGCCTTTCTGCCCGCCGGTCATGGTGCCGCCGACCCAGGCCAGCACCAGGCCGATGACGATGGCAATCGCCGAGCCGTGAATTCGTCCGAAGGTCAGGCGTTTGGACAACACCACCGACACCCACATGATCACGCCAACGAACGCGAATGCCGTGATCAGACCGTTATGTTCCAGACCTTTCTCGATGAGATCCCACATATCAGCGACCTCCTGCCGGTGCGCCAACCGACGTTATATCCGTTGGTTCATCGGGCAAGGGTTCACCTTTGTGGGTCCGGCTGATCAGGGCAATGGTGCAACCACAGAGCACCACCGAACCAATCGCCGCCAGAACCGCCACCGGGCCGCCGTGCAGGGCAGTAACGACGTTCTGTTGCGCGGCCATCGCCACCACCACCGGAATGTACATGGCGCCCCAGAAGCCGACGCCCATCTCGCAATCCTTGGTCATGCCGCCACGTTTTTGCATCCATAACCGCGCGCAAATCAGCAGGATCATCGCGATCCCGACCCCGCCGACATTGGATTTCACACCCAGCAATGCGCCGAGCATGTCACCCATGATCACCCCTGCCAGCGTACAGATCGCCAACAGCGCCACACCGTAAATAATCATTGTTGTAGTCCTCAAAGTGCATCGTCGGAATTGTTGTTTTTGTAGTTCGCAGCCTGAGTCGGTGATCTAGGGTTGGCGGCTTCCCTCCTCACGCAACAGCGCCTGCAAGGTGTCGAGCCGCGCACCGTCGAAGGCAATCACGGTGCCCTGCTCGAACACCCGGCGCGCCAGCCCGGTCAACACCGCACCGGGCGGCAGTTCGATCTGTAGACGTACGCCACGCTCGTAGGCGCTTTGTACCGTGCCGCGCCAGTCCACCACGCGGCACATGTTGAACGCCAGGTCGTCGCGTAACGCCTCGGAATTGATAACGGGCCGTGCGCGACTGCCGCTCAGATAACCCAGAATCGGCGTTTTCAATTGCACCTTGGCGAAGGCTTCGGCCAAGGCTCTTGCCCGTGTATCCAGCAACGGGCAATGGGACGGCACGCTGACCGCCAGGCGTTTGGCCAGCCCGGCGCCACGCCCCTTCGCCAACTCGGCAACCGCTTTCATCGCACCATCGCTGCCAGCGATGACCACTTGGTTATCGGCGTTGATGTTGGCCAGGTAAACCGGTGTGTCGACGCTGTGAACCTGCGCCAGCAAACCTTCCACCGTCGCCAGATCCAGACCGATGATCGCGGTCATGCCATAGCCCTGAGGATAAGCCTGCTGCATCAGCTCACCGCGCAGGCTGACCAGATGCAGCGCATCGCTGAAGCTCAAGGCGCCGGCGACCACCGCCGCCGGATAGGCGCCGATGGACAGTCCGGCCACGTAATCCGCGCTCAATGACAACTGGCGTGAAGCGGCGACTCCGGCGATCAGCAGGCATAACTGAACCGCCCTCGTCGACTGCAACGCCTCGGCAGAATCGAGCAACAAAACATCTTCACCCAGCACCTCGCTCGCCTCGATCAGCGTTTCCCGAGGCAAACGATGGAGCATGCCCGGTTGCTGCGCGCCCTGGCCGGGGAACACCAGCAAACTGCTCACGCTGCTTGCTCCTGCGGGTTCCACGGATCGGTGACCAGGCAGGCGACCTGAGCGTTTTTGAGCAGCACCCTATGCGACGGGCCGGCCCATTCGCGCAGGGCCACCGCGCCATTCGGCGTCTGCAACTGCATGTCGACCAGACATTCAGCGGTGCCGAGAAGCGTCACCAATTCCTGCGCTTGAGTACGGCCCAACGGTTGCGGTGTACGCAGAATCAAGTCCAGATCGCTGCGCTCATGCAACGCCGCAAAACCACTGGCCAATTCAAACCCGGCACTGCCGCTGACACCCCACACCCAACCGCAGGTGTCGAGCATCGGCCGCAGCTGCGCCAGCGCTCGCAAAGCCGGTAGATCCCGAACCGTCTCGACATGACAAAGCTCTTCCGGACTTACCCGACGTGAAATCGCCGTGATCGCCATCGACGTTGCATAACGCTGCTCGCGCAAGCGTCCTCGCACGCCGACCGCGATCTGATCCGGCGCAGTCATCGCACGCCGAACCACCACCGGCTGACCCGCGCTGATCGACTCGATCACCCACGCAGGCGCATCCGCAGGCAACTGCTCCGGGGTCATCCCCCACAGCAGGTCGTGGGCCAGAAACGTATTCACCACTGCTCTCTTAGCAGTTGGCGAACCTTGCTCGACGCGCCACGGTTGGGCGCACCCAAGCGGCCGCTCAAATCGCGACGACCTGCCTCGACATCTTCAATCGCCTGAACCAGACACTCGTTCATCCGCGCCAGATCCGCCGTCGTCGGCTGCTCGATCTGATCCACCGACAGTGTTTCCCAAAGCAGCCCCAGGCTGGCAAAGCTGTCGATGTCATAGGCCATCGGCGGCACGCTGGCGGCCAAGGCTTCAAGTTCTTCGACACTGCGTAATGTGACCCGCGCCGCCGACGCCTTGCCCATCGCATGCACCATCACGCCCGGATCGCGTAGCGCGATCAGCCGGTTGGCCTGATAGCCATGAGCGAGAAAGGCCCCGGACATTGCTTTGCCCACCAGCAAGCCGATCACCGCATGCCCGGCCAGTCGGGCACGGGCATAACTGTCTGCCGCGCCGGCCAGGGCCTGATGAATGCCGAGGGCTTCTTCGCGTCGACCGTAAGCCTGGCTCGGCACATCGACGATGGCGATCAGGGCGCGTTTTTGAGGTTTGTCGTTATCCGCGGTAATGACTTCATCCACCGCTTTGGCCAGGCCCCAGCCTTCCAGTAAACCGACCTCGCCATTGCGGGCGCGGACGAAACGGTTGTCGGGATCGGCCACCACCGCAATAAATCGCACGGGCTGGTCACCCAGCACACCATCAGCGACTTTCAACGATGCCGGCAAGCCCGCGACCGATTTCGCGCCGGCACTCAAGGCGTTGAACCAGTTCAAGCCTCTCAGGGAATACGAACTCATGAGCGCTCTCCTTGATACAGATCGCGAACCGTCGCCGGCTCGATTTGTGGTTCAGCGTCCAGACGCGCCAGCCGTTGCAGAAACCATTCGGCCTGGCGGCTGCGTTGCTGCGCCGGCAAAACCTGCTTGAGCAATTCGCTGACCTGCTGCTGAATCTGCGCCACGTCGTCGGCGACATAGCGGTCCACCAGACCACTGGCGAAACGTTGCTCGCCACCGGTCAGGCTCCAGATAAACGGGCGATCCCGGGAGTCGTATTCCTCAAGACCGGCTTCCTGCTCGATCACCTGCGGCCCGTTGAGGCCAAGGCGCGCTTCCTGAGTCACCAGCAAATAGCTGCACAACCCGGCGGCAATCGACATGCCGCCAAAACAACCGACGCTGCCGGCGACCACGCCAACTACCGGTTGGTACTGGCGCAAATCGACAATCGCCGCATGAATATCGGCAATCGCCGCCAGCCCCAGATTGGCCTCCTGCAAACGTACACCACCGGTTTCCAGCAGCAACACGGCGCGCGTGGGGATGCCTTTGCGGTTGTCCTCGGCGGCCAGTTCCAGCGCACCGGCAATCTTCGCCCCGCCGACTTCACCGAGGCTACCGCCCTGAAACGCGCCTTCGATGGCCGCGATCACCACCGGCAATCCGCCGAGGCTGCCCTTGGCGATCACCACGCCGTCATCGGCTTGCGGCACCACGCCCTGGCGCGACAGCCATGGCGACATGACGCGCTGAAACGGGTCGAGCAGTTCGCGGAAGGTCCCGGCGTCGAGCAAGGCTTTCGCTCGTTGCCGGGCGCCGAGTTCGACGAAGCTATGTTTGTTGAGAAGCGCTGTGCTGTCAGTCATGGCTGATCTCCTCGAAGCCTTGTTCCAGGCGCAAGCGCACCACGCCGGGAGTGGCGCCGAAATCGTGGATATCGATCGCCATCGCGAGCGGTGTCTGGCCGTCGAACATCCGCGCGAACAGATGCTGCCAGCGTTGTTCGCTGCCGTTGACCGAGGTCTGCACCTGGATCGTCAGCTTGCCGGCCAGCCCCGGTTCGATCAGCACTTCCAGATCGCCCGAGCCCACGCAGCCCACCAGCGCCCTGCCCCGTGACGGCTGCCCGGCGGGGAATTCAAAGGATAAGGTTTCCATCAAAACGCTCCCTGGAGGACGCCGGCGCCCGACTCGATGCGGTCGATAAACAGGCAGGCTGCGAGCAAGTCCGCAGCGCCGCCGGGCGAGGCATTCAATGCGATTAATTGTTGGTCCAGCTCATGCAAACGGCGGCGACCGGCCAGGCTCGCACTGCCGCCGGCATCGAGCACCGCTTGCGCGCCGAGTTGCATGGTGTGCAGGCCGGTTTCGCCTGCGCGGTAGAGCACGCAGGTGTCGGCCAGTGTCGTCATGATCGCCAGCAAGGCATCGAGCCGGGCGTTCTGTTCGCCATGGCCGGCGGCGCGGCTGCGTTTGAGTTGCGGCAAAGCGCGTTGAATCACCGCCGGAAAACCAAGCTGCGCCTCTTCACGGGCACCGCGAGCGCCATAACGTTGGGCCACTTGAGCGCCATGGCTTAGAGGGCGCGGGGCGTAGCGGTCGTCGAGCAAGGCCAGGCGTGCGGCGCGCAACGTGATGCCGCTGGCGGTGTTGGATTCAGGTTCCAGCGCAGCGGCGGCGACCAACAGCCCCAACGCCCAGATCGCCCCACGATGAGTATTCACACCGTTGGTGGTGGCGAGCATCGTTTGCTCACCGTCACGACCAATCCGCCCAAGGGCTTCGCGCAGGGGTAAACCGACTTCGCCAAATTCGCTGGCCCCGTCCGCCATTGCCTTGAACGCCGGCCACAACGACAGCGCCGAGGCGTGCATCAGGCTCAGGTGTAAATCGGTGTGCGCGCCATTGCCGCGACGATCCACCAGCGCCGGTTTCGGCGACAGATCCGCTTCATCGATCAGCGCGTCCACCGCCAGATCCGCCAGCCGCTCAGTCAGGGTTAAAGGTTTCGGTTGCAGGTTGAATGCGTGCATTACCAGCTCCTGAACTTGGCGGGCGGGTTGTAGAGACCACCGGACCACTCCACCAGATCGGCCACGCTTTTGGCCGCGAGCAACTCGCGGGTGGCGTCGGTGCGGCGGATGCCGAGGTCTTCGGGCAAGGCGATCAGGCCTTCGCGGCGCATGCGGGCGGTGTCTTTCGGGTTGTGGCGCAGGCCGATGGCGGTCACGCCAGCGACGGCAGCGATCATCGCCTGACGTTCCTCAAGGGAACGGGCCTTGTACAAATAGGCGATGCCTTCTTCGGTCAGCAAGTGGGTGACGTCGTCGCCATAGATCATGATCGGCGCCAGCGGCATGCCGCTTTTCTTCGCCACTTCCACCGCGTCGAGGGTTTCGACGAAGGTCGGTTTGCCGCCCTCCTGGAAGGTCTCGACCATTTGCACCACAAGTTTTTTACCGCGCTCCAGCAGCGCTTCGGGCGCATCGTCGTGACGCATGTCGAGCCAGGCCGGTGTGCCATGGCGACGACCACGCGGGTCGTGGCCCATGTTCGGCGCACCACCGAAACCGGCCAGGCGACCGCGCGTCACGGTGGAGGAATGACCGTCGCCGTCGACCTGCAGAGTTGCACCAATGAACAGGTCCACCGCGTATTGCCCTGCCAATTGGCAGAACATCCGGTTGGAGCGCAGTGAGCCGTCGCGGCCAGTGAAAAACACATCAGGCCGGGCAGCGATGTAGTTTTCCATGCCCAGTTCGGTGCCAAAGCAATGCACGCTTTCGACCCAGCCGCTTTCGATGGCCGGGATCAGGGTTGGGTGAGGATTGAGCGTCCAGTTGCGGCAGATCTTGCCCTTCAAACCGAGGGATTCGCCGTAGGTCGGCAGGATCAGTTCGATGGCGGCGGTGTTGAAACCGATGCCGTGGTTGAGCGACTGAACGTTGTGTTTTTCGTAGATGCCGCGGATCGCCATCATCGCCATCAACACATGCACAGGCTTGATGTGGCGTGGGTCGCGGGTGAACAGCGGTTCGATGTAGAACGGTTTGTCCGCCACCACCACGAAGTCGACCCAGGATGCGGGAATGTCCACGCGAGGCAGTTCGCTGACGTCGTCCACCAATTGGTTGACCTGGACGATGACGATGCCGTCGCTGAAGGCGGCCGGTTCGATCAATGCGGGGGTGTCTTCGGTGCTCGGGCCGGTGTAGATGTTGCCGGCGCGGTCGGCCATGAAACCGGCCGAGAGTACGACATTGGGGATCAAGTCGACCACCAGCCGCGCATAGAGCTCGATGTAGGTGTGGATCGCGCCGATTTCCAGCAGGCCGTCTTCGAGCAACTGACTGATGCGCAGGCTTTGGGTGCCGGCAAAAGAGAAGTCGAGCTTGCGGGCAATGCCGCGCTCGAACAGGTCCAGGTGCTCGGAACGCCCGACGCTGGGCATGATCATGTGCAAGTCATGCAGCTTGCCCGGATCGGCCTTGGCCAGGGAGCGGGAAAGGAAGTCCGCCTGCTTCTGGTTATTGCCCTCCAGCACCACACGGTCGCCGGGCAGGATCAATGCCTCCAGCGCCGCAACGATCTTGTCGGTGGGCAACACCACACCGTCGGCAAGCCCCTTCACCAATTCGAGGCGCCGCTGCTTTTCGCTGCGCCGCCGCGTCCATCGCGAGTCGGGGGATATTGTTGTTGTCATGACCACTCCACGGGTTCGCTGTCGTGGGAGTCACCTTAGGAGCGTTGGGTGGGGGGCATCAATCAAGCAGCGTGTTGGATTGTTACGGTCAGGTTAATGGTTGGCCGTGCCGACGCCATCGCGAGCAGGCTCGCTCCCACATTGGAACGCGTCATCCCTGTGGGAGCGAGCCTGCTCGCGATGGGGCCAGAACAATCCCCGCAGCTTTCGATGACGAAGCATTTCGTCGCTCATGGCAGAGAGCAAACAACCGATAAGTCCCAAAATAGGACCGATCGGTCCCTTTTTGGGAATCTTCAACCTGGCGCAGAAACCTTTGTGGCGAGGGGGCTTGCCCCCGTTGGGTTGCGAAGCAGCCCCAAAACCTGCAACCGAGGTGTATCAGGTACACCGAGAACAATGGTTTACGACTGCTGCGCAGCCGAACGGGGGCAAGCCCCCTCGCCACAGGGTCCGACCGCTTGGGGTTTTGTGTTTAAAAATTTGTCCGCAGGAACGGTGAGAGGCTACGCAGTCTGGCGTCACTGCCTACAGCAATGCCGGAACCCGCCGACTGGTGCGGTTTTGCGTTGATCTTTATCGTTTGGGGGTCGCCGCAAACTCAGCGACCGGGATTGGAACCCCGTGGTGTTAACGAGGCAAAAGCGCCTTTCATAACGTATGCTTGCGCACCTTTAATGTGTGCACTCCGTTATGGCGGCTGTGCGCGGGAGACCTTAGTGTCTGTCGGGTTTTGTCCGTTTGCCCGGGTTCCAGCCCGCGTACAGCTGCCACCCCTTCGATTGGAACCCGATGGAGCAGCTGAAACTCATTAAATGGAGCTTCACTATGTTCAAAGCTACTCCCAATCCCCCGGAAACCGACGCCGATTCCCAAGCATCCCTCGATGCAGAAAAAATGAAGGAAGCCGCCGACCGCGCCCTCTCCCATTACTTCCCGTCACCCCACGAAAAACCGGCCAAACGCCGTAAATCCCAGCTCTTCACCGTCTCCCCCGATATCGACACCGAAGCCCTTCTGGCCAATGCCTCCGAAGACCTGCTGTCCATCAGCGCCATTGCCGCCGATCTGGCGGACGATGTGGAAGGCTCACGCCGCTCTGTAGCCTTGGCGCTCAGCCGTTTGGCCGATGGCGTGCAGTTGTTGGTGGAGCGAGTGCTGGATCATCATGAGTCGTTGCAGATGAAGGCTCGGGCCGGGGTTTAACAGCCAGGTCTTTGGTAAGTTGGAGGCCGCCTTCGCGGGCAAGCCTCGCTCCTACACGGTTTTGTGCACGCCGCAGATCCAATGTAGGAGCGAGGCTAGCCCGCGAAGGGGCCAGTCAGACCAACCCAGCACTCACAAGCAATTCTTCCAGCGCCAACAAATCCGGCACCTTGGCCACTTGCTCCCCCACCTGCACCGCCGCCTGTTCCAGCGCACACAACGGCACATCCACATAGCTCAACTGACTGTCGAGTTTGTAAGACCGCGGAATCCCCTGCACCAGCAGCGCAATGAACTTCAGCTCAGGCCGCCCGCCAAGGGCATTGAGGATGACGATCCGCGCCCGCTCACCGATCACCACTTTGTTGCCACACGCCGATTCGAAACTTAGCAACGGAATCTGTCGTTCCCGCCACGTCACCCGTCCCAGGTACCACGGTGGTGTATCGAGATCGAAAGCGCCAGGTTGGTAATCGATGAGTTCGGCGACGGCGACGTTGGGCAGGATCAGGTTGCGGTCGGCCAGGGGCAGCAGCAGGCCAGTGAGGTTGCTGGAGCGGTGTTCATGCATGGGTTTTGCTCCACCGGGCGATGCTGTCGAGCAGCACCGATTCCTGGTATGGCTTGCCGAGGTAGTCGTTGACGCCGATGGCCATGGCGCGGTCGCGGTGTTTCTGGCCGGTACGGGAGGTGATCATGATGATCGGCAGATGCCGCAAGCGCTCGTCGGCGCGCACCTGGGTCGCCACTTCGAAGCCGTCCATGCGCGGCATTTCGATGTCCAGCAGCATCAGGTCGGGCATGTGTTCTTCGAGCAGCAACATCGCGTCGACACCGTCCTTGGCGATCAGCACGTTCATGCCGTGGCGTTCCAGCAAACGGCTGGTGACCTTGCGCACGGTGACCGAATCGTCGACCACCAGCACCAGCAATGGCCGTTGCGGCTCGGGCTCTACGTCTTGAGTCACAGGCCGCTTCGGCACCTGTGCTTGCATGGCGCGGATCGGCGCCAGCAAGTCGAGAATCAGTACCACCCGGCCATCACCGAGAATCGTCGCGCCGGACAAACCCTGCACCGCGGCGAACTGCGGGCCAAGGCTTTTGACCACGATTTCCCGGGTGCCGGCCATGGCATCCACCTGCACCGCGACATGCCGCTCGTTGCATTGCACCAGCAACACCGGCAACGGCAGGCTCTGGCCCAGCAGTTTCGGGCGGGTACTGGTTTTCAGCAGTTCACCGAGATAGCACAACTCGTAACGTTGCCCGGCGTATTCGTAGGTCGGCGGATCGAGCCGGTAATGCCCTTCGAGTTCGTTGGGCAATACACGCACGATGCCGTCGATGGTGTTCAGCGGGATCGCGTATTGATCCTCCCCGCACTGCACCATCAGCGCACGGTTGACCGACACGGTGAACGGCAGGCGAATCCGGAAATGCACGCCCTGCCCCGGCACAGAGTCGATGGTCATACTGCCGCCGAGCTGCCGGACTTCTTCGTGAACCACATCCATGCCGACGCCACGCCCGGATATCTGAGTGATTTTCTCGGCTGTGGAGAACCCCGGTTGCAGGATGAATTGCAGCACGTCGCGGTCGCTGATGTCGCTGTCCGGGTCAAGCAACCCGCGCTTGATCGCCTTGCGCCGCACGGCGTCCAAAGGCACGCCGGCACCGTCATCGCGGATGTCGAAAATGATGTCGCCACCCTCTCGGGACAAGTCGAGGGTGATCTTGCCTTGGGCCGGTTTACCCGCCGCGATACGCACCTCGGCAGATTCCAGCCCATGGTCGACGGCGTTGCGCAGCATGTGTTCCAGTGGCGCGGCCATGCGTTCGAGGACGTTGCGGTCCATCTCGCCTTCGGCGTTGCCGACGACGAAGTCCACGTCCTTGCCCAGTTCGCTGGAGACCTGACGAACGATGCGCTTCAAACGCGGCAGCATTCGCTCGAACGGCACCATGCGCGTACGCATCAGGCCTTCCTGCAATTCGGTGTTGATGCGGCCTTGTTGTTGCAGCAGGTTTTCCGCGTCGTGATTGCGCCGCTCGAGGGTTTCCTTGAGGTCGAGCAGGTCGGAGGCAGACTCGAACAGCGCTCGTGACAACTGTTGCAGCTGCGAGTGACGGTCCATCTCCAGCGGGTCGAACTCTTCGTAGCCCAGGCGTTCGGCTTCGACTTGCTGACGGCTGAGAATCCGCCCCTGGGTTTCGGTATCGAGGCGGCGCAATTGGTCGCGCATGCGCTCGATGGTGGTTTCCATCTCGCTCAGCGCCACCCGTGCGTCGTTGACCTGTTGTTCGATGCGGCCACGGAAGATTGAAGTTTCCCCGGCCAGATTGACCAGGTCGTCGAGCAATTCCGCCGAGACCTTGACCGTGTCGGTGCCTTCCGGTTGCAGCGCGGTTGGCTCGGCTTTAGGCACTACGGGCAGCGTCACGGGTGCCGATGTCTCGGGCACCGCCGGATGGCTGAAATTCTTGATCGCATCGATCAGCCGATCGGCCGGCGGCAACGGCTGACCGGCGCGGGTGGCGTCGAGCATCTGCGCCAGTCGGTCATGGCTGCGTTGCAACAGCGAGAACAGCTCGGCGGTGGGTTGCAGCACGCCCGCCGACAAGCCTTCGTAGAGAAATTCCAGTTCATGGGCCAGGTCGCCAATCGGTGCAATCTCCACCATTCGCGCGCCGCCCTTGAGGGTGTGCAAGTCGCGCAGCAGGGTTTCCATTTCCTGGCGATTCGACGGCTCGGCCTGCCAGCGCAACAGTGCCGCGCCGGAGTTTTCAATGATGTCGAAACCTTCCTCGAGGAAGATTTCCAGAAGCTCGGGATCATGGCCCGCCGAGTCATGGCTGACCGCTGGTTCGATCACCTCGGCGCTGCCGGCATTGCCCTGGCGAAACTCACGAATGGCCGCGATCAACTCGCCCGGATCACCCAATGGACGGTTGTGCTGCAACTGATCAAGGAACGCGGCCAGTCGGTCATGGCTCTGTTGCAGCAATTGCGCCAGCGCTTCGCTGTGGCTGTAACGGCGGTCCACCAGGCCTTCGTAAAGGCTTTCCAGTTCATGGGCCAGATCACCGACCGGTTCGACCTCGGCCATCCGCGCACCGCCCTTGAGGGTGTGCAAATCGCGCTGCAAGGACAACAGCGGCGCGGCGTTGTCCGGGTCACTCAGCCAGCGCTGCAAGGCCTGGCCAGCGCTCTCGAGGATATCCACCGCCTCTTCAAGGAAGATCGAAACGATTTCGTCGTCCAGCTCAACCTGGGTCGCGGTCTGTTCCAGCTCTGTCGTGGCACTGCCCAGTTCGCGGATGCTCAGGGTACGGCTGCCGTCACTGCGAATCAGGCCCATGGCGGATGGATCGAGACTCTCATCGAGCAAGTCGCGCAAGGCTTGCACCCGCTGCGGTTGCGCAGTGACTTCCTGGCCGGCGGCCAGTTCGTCGAGCATGTTGATCAGCGCTTCATGGGCACTTTGTGCCTCGTGGAAAAACCTGTCACTGACCGCCAGGCTGCTTTCTTCCACAGCGCCATAGAGGTCGAGCAATGCTTCGCAGAGTTCATCCACCGGATGCAGATCGGCCAGGTGCGCGCCTTCGCCCAGGGTGGTCAGTTCGTCCAGTAGCGCGCTGAGTTCCTGTCGCTCGCCGGGATGCTGCTGCCAGCGCTGCAACAGGCTTTCGGCGTCCAGCAGGATGTCCATGCCCTGGGCAAGAAAGTTGTTGATCAGTTGCGGATCGCGCTTGATGCGCAGCTTCGTATTGGGCGCGCTCAACAGGCTTTGCAGACGCTCGGCCAGCACTGCGTGGGTTCGCTCGATCAATGAGCGGGCGTCGGGGATTTCAGCCAGCGGGTCGCTCTTGAGTTGTCGCAGCCCAAGGCGGAACAGTCCTTCGGCTTCCAGCAGCAATTCAACTTCGTCCAGGTCGAGGGCAATCCGGTGCGCCTTGTACTCCCGGGCCAGTTGATCCAGCGACGCCGCCAGCTCGGCAATCGGCAGCACGCCGGCCATCGAGGCGCTGCCCTTCAGGGTGTGCAATGCCCGCTGCAACTCGTCGCTGGCCTGAAGCGGTACGTGCTCGGCGGCTTGGTCGAGGAAGCGGTTGAGGCTGCTCAAATGGGTTTCGGCTTCGTTGCGGAAGATCTCCAGCAACAGTGGATCGAGCGCCGCGACATCCTGCACGTCCTCATCGGACACCGGCTTATTACCCTTGGCGAGGGCATGGGCGCGGGCGGCCAATTGATCGACATCGTTGCGTTGGCGCTGGGCATTGGCGGCGAACTCGGCCACCAGTTCCGGCAACAGCTTCAGCGCATCACCCACCAGTTGTTGCACCGCAGGCGAAGGTGCAACGCTGTGTTCAAGCACGCGATTGAGCAGGTTTTCCACCGCCCAGGCCAACTCACCCAGCACCAGCGCACGGACCATCCGGCCACTGCCTTTGAGGGTGTGGAAGGCGCGACGTAATTCACTCAAGACCGATGTGCTGTCGGGACTGGCCGACCAGCGCGGCAGATACTCCTCGAGGACTTCCAGCACCTCGTCAGTCTCTTCGAGGAAGACGTCCCGCAGTTCATCGTCCACCGGTTCTTCACCGGCGGGCGGCGGCAACAGGCTGCCCGGCGTGGTCAGAGCTGGCGGGTTGACGGACGACACCGGGCTAGCCAGCACATCGGCCAGAGACTGAACGGTTTCGGGGTCGTCCAATTCCTGCATGTCCTGCATGACCAGGGCTTCACTGGGGCTGAGCACATCCTTGAGCATCGGCACCTTTTGTTCGCTGGGGAAGAAGCCGAGTGAGGCCAGGCCCTTTTCCGCGACATCGAGCAGGTGTTCCCCCGGTGCTTCGGGGTCGTCGCTGAGGCGCTCCAGGTAATACTCGATGCTGGTGATGACGTCGGCCAGGCTGTCCAGTTGCTGCCAGCCGGGCTGGCCCGGGTCCACCAGCAGATGTTCGCGGATGAAGCCGTTGCAGGTCTCGACCAGGCTCGCCGCGCGGGCCAACGGAATCATCGCCAACGCACCGCGCACCTGGGTCAGCAACGCCGGCAAGGGTTGCAAATGCTGGCGGTCCCAGTCGGCGTCGATGTAGTCGACGATCATGTCCTTGGCCTGTTGCAGGCAAATGCGCGCTTCCTTGATCACGATCTGATGGATCTGCGTCAGGTCGGTGGTCGGCAGACGGCTATCTTCCTGGCTTTCCGGCTCCACGGTACCGACCATGCCGGCCAGGGTCGCTTCGACGTAAAGCAAGGCCCCGGCGACGTCCATGAGGGTCGCGTCGTTGGGTTCACGCTGGCCCTGAGCGAGACTCAGCACCACTGCCAGTTGATCGATGATGACCTTGCGCGGCTGGCCGAAACCGAGCACCGCCAAGGTGTCGGCGATTTGCCGCAGGGGCGCCAGCAGGCTTTCGAGGTCCGAGGTGTGCTGACGGTCGCTGCGCACGAACAAGTCCAGACGCTCCTTGACCCGCACCAGCTCTTCGCACAGCGCCGCCAATACCGAACGCATGGCGTCGCGGTCAGGGCCGGCCAGCCTTGCCCGTTCTTCATCGACCATCGCGCCGTCGGGTAGCGCATCGTCAAGTGAGTAGCGATCTTTCATGGTCAGCATCTGCCCGGTGGGGTGTTCGGCCTTGGCAATATAGAACAACAAACTCTTGAGCAGCTCCGGCGGTGCCGGTTGATTGATTGCGGACATGCCTTGTTCGAGCAGACGCTTGAGCTCTTTATCGGCATCCTTGAACAGACTGCGCAACGCCGGGCTGTTGGCAATCGAGCCATTACGCATGCCTTCGACCAGTGCCGAAGCGATTTGCCATAACGGGCTCAGCGGCGCGTTGTCGCACAGCGCTTCGAGGCGCGTAAAAACCCTGCCCAGATAACCGAAGTGGGTTTCGTCATCCTGCTCGCGCAACAAGCCGACCAGGGCCATCTGCAACATCTGCCGCAATTTGCGCAGCACGTTCGGCAAGTCGGACGGTTCCAGCAGCGCCAGGGCCTCTGGGCCCAGAGGTAGCAGCTCCGGCAGCTGCGGGCTGAACAGGCTGGTTTCCGATAACAGGCTTTCACCACGGGCGCTGCGCAGGTCGTTGAGCAGCGGCAACACCACCAGCGGTAAGTCACGACGGGCGCCTTGCACCCGGTCGAGGTAAGTCGGCAATTGCCCCAGGGCTTGCAGTAACAGATGGATCGCCTCGTCGCGATGGCTGACGCGGTTCTGCTGCAAGGCGCTGGTCAACTGCTCGATCTCTTCGGCGAGCAGGGCCGCGCCGTAGAACTCGACCATCTGCAAGCTACCGTGAACCTGATGGACACAGGCCAGACACTCACTCAGGGCGTGCGTCGCCTGTGGATCGTCGATCAGGGTTTCGATCGCCTGATGAGCCTGTTTCAGCGTTTCGGCAATCTCGCCTTTGACCCACTCGAGGGCCACATAGTCGTGCCGATCACCCATAACTACTCCAATCAAATGCATACGCCCTGAGGCGGTTCAAGCTTTGTCCGCAGCCTGCGCTTTAGCGGCCGGCAAGGTGAAACCGGACACCGAACGCCGCAGCTGGCTGGCCATTTTCGCCAGGTTGCCAATGCTCTCGGCGGTGGCGGTGGAGCCGGACGAGGTCTGCGTGGTGATCTGCTGGATCACGTTCATCGTCAGGGAAATCTGGCCGGCCGACGAAGTCTGTTGCTGCGCGGCGTTGGAAATACTCTGGATCAATGCCGCGAGGGTCTTCGATACGCCTTCGATTTCTTCCAGGGCCACCCCGGCATCCTGCGCCAGACGCGCGCCGCGCACCACTTCGGTGGTGGTCTGTTCCATGGAAATCACCGCTTCGTTGGTGTCGGCCTGAATCGCCCGCACCAGCGTTTCGATCTGCCGGGTCGCCGCGGATGAACGTTCGGCCAGACGCTGTACTTCGTCGGCCACCACCGCAAAACCGCGCCCGGCGTCACCGGCCATGGACGCCTGAATCGCCGCGTTGAGGGCGAGGATGTTGGTCTGATCGGCAATGTCATCGATCAGGCTGACAATGTCGCCAATTTCCTGAGAAGACTCACCCAGCCGCTTGATGCGCTTGGCGGTGTCCTGAATCTGCTCGCGAATATTGTCCATGCCATGAATGGTGTTGTGCACCACTTCGTTGCCCTTGTTAGCGATCTCCACCGAGCGTTCGGCCACCGCTGAGGATTCGGCGGCGTTGGCCGAGACCTGATCGATGGACTGAGCCATATCGTTGATCGCCGTGGAGGCTTCGGAAATCTGCTGCGCCTGATGCTCCGAGGCTTGGGCCAGGTGCATGGCGGTGGCCTGGGTTTCCTGCACGGCGGCGGCGACCTGGCCGGCAGTGAGGTTGATGGTCGCCACCAGATCGCGCAGTTGGTCGACGGAATAGTTGATCGAGTCGGCGATGGTGCCGGTGAAGTCTTCGGTCACCGAGGCGGTCACGGTCAGGTCGCCGTCGGCAAGGTCTTCGATTTCGTCCAGCAAACGCATGATCGCGTTCTGGTTACGCTCGTTCTTCTCAGCGGTTTCACGCAGCTGACGGTTGGTTTCACGCACCATCACCAGGCCGATGAGGATGATCGACATCAGCGCCAGCAAGCCCAGCACATAGCCGCCGATGGTATCGGTGTTGCGCCCGCCGGCGAGGTTTTCGAAACGGCTGGCCAGGTGCGAGGCTTCATCGAGCAGGGTTTGCGACAGGGTAAAGATGTTGGTGGCCGATTCGCGGACCTTGAACAGCTCCGGCGAGGTTTCGAGGATTTCGTCCACCGAACCCGATACGAATTCGAACAGTTCGGAAATCTCGGTCAACCGGGCGCGTGCATCACGGTCTTCGACCTGGCTGATTTTCAGCGCCGCATTGCCCTGAAGCATGCCGTTGAGCACCAGGCCGAAACGCGCCGCGTCGCGACCGAAAGCGTCGGCCGCCTGCTGCGAATTTTCATCGCCGGACAACACGGTATTCACCGCACCAAGAATCCGCTCGGCCAGCAGCGACTGACGCTGGGCCATCGCCACTTGGGTGGCCGGGGCGCCACGCTGCAGGAGGGTTTCGACGACCTTCTCATACTCGACCTGCAACTGCGGCACGGTTTCGGCCAGCGTTGCGGCGACTTGATGCAAAGACAACACGGTCTGCTCGCTGGAGAGGATGGCGTCGGTGTTTTTCAGCAGACGCTCCCAATCCAGCTGCACAGCGCGCATTTCCGGGCGCACGGTGGACGGTGCCGGCGGCAGGCCGGTGGAAGGATCGCCTTTCTTCAGATAGCCCCAACGCTGGGCGAAGTCGTTGCGCGCATCGCTGAGCAACTTGAACGCCGCGGCCTTGCCGGCGGCGGCTTCGGTGGCGTTCTTGGCGATGCGTTGGGACAGCACGCGCAGCTCACCGGCGTGGCCGATGTACTGTTTGTCGTAATTCGCCTGGGTGTTGAGGTACGCGAAGTTGGCGAACAGCAGCATGATGAAGACGATCAGCGCGATGAACAGCACGATGATCTGCGACCGACTGCGCGACCCTTCTGGCTTGCCTGTTTTAGCTTTTATCATCGGTCCTCGCCTGTCCTGCTCAATTCACTCAATGCCCTTGTAGGAGCGAGGCTTGCCCGCGAAGCAGGCGCTGCGGTCCCGCAGGAACACCGCGTTATCGTTCTTCGCGGGCAAGCCTCGCTCCTACAGGATTGCGGCGTCGCCCCGAGCTACGTTCATGAAGCTCTGTGATTGCGCCAACGCAAACGGGCTGAACACCTGCCAACTCTGCTCACGCTGAAACCGGCCTTTGATGAACGGTGCAATCGGGCCGCTCAAGGTATCTACCGGTTCCAGGCTGTCCTGGGCAAAGTGCTGCAAGCCGAACACTTCATCGACCAGCAACCCGGCAAACACCTCGTTGTGCTCCACCACCAAAACCCGCCGCTGCTTACGCAGATTCGACAGTTCATGACCGATAAAGCCACTCAAATCCATGATCGGCAGCAATCGCCCGCGCAGGTTGGCCACGCCCTTGACCCAGGGTTTGACCCCCGGCAATTGTGTAACGCGCGGTTCGTGCAGGACTTCGCTGACTTCGCCCATGGGCGCGACGTACCAATGCTCGCCCAAGCGAAAGCCGATGCCGCTCCAGCTGTCCTGTCGGGTCGGTTGGGACGGCAAGTCCGCCGCCAGCAGACGACAGCGTTGGTCAATCTGCAGCAGCAGTTCGAAAGCCGTCAGCGACTCGGTCATGACCGGACGATCAACCGGCCAGCACGTTGTTCAGGGTCTTGATCAGGGTGTCTTCGTCGACCGGTTTGGTCAGGTAGTCCTTGGCGCCCTGGCGCGTGCCCCAGACTTTGTCGGTTTCCTGATCCTTGGTGGTAATGATGATCACCGGAATGTGCCCGGTTTCCGGGTCTTTGGTCAGCTGACGGGTCGCCTGGAAACCGTTGAGGCCGGGCATGACGATGTCCATCAGCACCGCGTCGGGTTTTTCCTGACGGGCCAGGGCCACGCCGTCGGCGCCGTTTTCGGCTTTCAACACTTCATGACCGTGCTTTTCGAGCATGCCGGTCAGTTTGTACATTTCAGTCGGCGAATCATCGACGATCAGAATACGTGCCATGGTCTTCCCCATTCTTGTCGACACCGGGCCCCATGGCCGAGCGTCACTGTGCGTGTCCTACTGCGGCGAAACGGCGGCGAAGCCCGGTACATGGGCCTGGATCGCGTTCAGCAGTTCTTCCTTGCTGAAAGGCTTGGTCAAAAACTGGTCGGAACCGACGATCCGGCCTTTGGCCTTGTCGAACAACCCGTCCCTGGACGACAGCATAATCACTGGCGTGGACTTGAACGCACTGTTGTTCTTGATTAAAGCGCAGGTCTGATAACCATCCAGACGCGGCATCATGATGTCGACAAAGATGATGCCGGGGTGATTGTCGGCAATCTTGGCCAGGGCATCGAAACCATCGATTGCGGTGATGACTTCACAGCCCACGTTTTTCAACAGCGTTTCGGCGGTGCGACGAATCGTTTTCGAATCATCGATCACCATGACCTTCAAGGCGCTGGAATGCTGTTCCATAGTGGCTCTACCGTCGCCTTTGTGAATCAATTTGTCCGTTTGCCGCTCACCGTTGGCTCGAAACCCTTGATACTTAAGGGCCAACACGGCATGGCAGCCTTTTTAGCACAGTCTCCCCATCCAATCTATCGGGCGACCCTGGCGGTGGTTTTTCCTTGACCGGGAACCCACTCAGCGCCACTCTGACGCCACTTTTTCACAACACTTTCCACCCCAATTTCGAGGAAAACCCCATGAGCGTTCGCGTCGGGATTGTCATGGATCCTATCGCCAGCATCTCCTATAAAAAGGATAGCTCGCTGGCCATGCTGCTGGCCGCGCAAAAGCGTGGCTGGGAACTGTTCTATATGGAACAGCGCGATTTGTATCAGGCTGAAGGCGAAGCGCGCGCGCGGATGCGTCCGCTGAAGGTGTTCGCCAACCCGGAAAAATGGTTTGAGCTGGGTGCCGAAAGCGATGCGCTGCTAAGCGATCTGGACGTGATCCTGATGCGCAAGGATCCGCCGTTCGACATGGAGTTCGTCTACTCCACGTATTTGCTGGAACAAGCGGAAAATGCTGGCGTACTGGTGGTCAACAAGCCGCAAAGCCTGCGTGACTGCAACGAAAAGCTGTTCGCCACGCTGTTCCCGCAGTGCACACCGCCGACCATCGTCAGCCGTCGCCCGGACGTGTTGCGTGAATTCGCCGACCATCACGGTGACGTGATCCTCAAGCCGCTGGACGGCATGGGCGGCTCGTCGATCTTCCGTCACACCGCTGGCCACCCGAACCTGTCGGTGATCCTCGAAACCCTGACCTTGCATGGTCGGCAGCAGATCATGATCCAGGGTTACCTGCCGGCGATCGTTGATGGCGACAAACGCATCCTGATGATCGACGGCGAGCCGGTAGATTACTGCCTTGCCCGGATTCCGGCCGCAGGCGAAACCCGTGGCAACCTCGCCGCCGGTGGCCGTGGCGAAGCCCGACCGCTGACCGAGAAAGATCGCTGGATCGCCGCGCAAGTCGGCCCGACCCTGCGTGAGAAAGGCCTGCTGTTCGTCGGCCTCGACGTGATCGGTGAACATCTGACCGAAATCAACGTCACCAGCCCGACCTGCATTCGCGAGATCGACAACGCGTTCGGCACCGACATTGGTGGCCTTCTGATGGATGCCATCGATCAGAAGCTCAAGGCTCGTTGATAGAGACAACCAACATTGCGTTATCATCCCCGGCCTGTAAAAAACGCGATGTTGGTTTTCTTGTTATGACACTCCCGTCCGATCTGCCCGCTGAACTCGCCCATCACGGCGTGCGCCCGGCCGATCGCCTCGGTTTTACCCTGTTTCTGGCGGCGTTGATTCACTTGGCCTTGTTGTTGGGCGTCGGGTTCACCATGGTCGAACCCCAGCAAATCAGCAAAACCCTGGAAATCACCCTCGCCACGTTCAAAAGTGAAAAGAAGCCTGCGAAAGCAGACTTTCTTGCCCAGGAAAACCAGGAAGGCAGCGGCACCCTGGATAAAAAGGCGATTCCCAAGACCACCGAGGTCGCGCCATTCCAGGACAACAAGGTGCAACAAGTCACCCCACCGCCGGCGGCCAAGCCTCAAGTGCAGGAAGCCGCGCCCAAAGCGTCTGTGACCACCGTCGCGCCGAAGCCGAAAAAAGCCGCAACCAAGACTGAAGAACCCAAGCCCCAAGCCAAACCCCAAGTGGCGGCACCGACGTTCGACAGCTCGCAGTTGTCCAGCGACATCGCCAGCCTGGAAGCCGAGCTGGCCAACGAACAACAGCTGTACGCCAAGCGCCCGCGCATCCACCGCTTGAGCGCCGCATCGACCATGCGCGACAAGGGTGCCTGGTACAAGGATGAATGGCGCAAGAAGGTCGAGCGCATCGGCAACCTCAACTACCCCGACGAGGCACGACGCAAACAGATTTACGGCAATTTGCGACTGATGGTCTCGATCAACCGCGACGGCTCGCTGTATGAAGTGCTGGTGCTGGAGTCTTCCGGCCAGCCGCTGCTGGACCAGGCGGCGCAGCGCATCGTGCGGCTCGCGGCACCGTTTGCACCGTTTACCGGGGATCTGTCAGATATCGACCGACTGGAAATTATTCGGACGTGGAAGTTTGCGCGTGGGGACAGACTCTCCAGTAACTGACCATCGCAAATCCCTTGTGGGAGCGAGCCTGCTCGCGATGGCGGTCTGTCTGACACTTTAATTTTGACTGTGCCGCCGTCATCGCGAGCAGGCTCGCTCCCACATTTGATCGGTGTCGACTGCCAAATTGCGGCATCCTCGGCTTGTCAGTTCGCCCCTCCAACGCCACACTAGCGCTCATGAAGAACGTCAGCCCCAGCTACCTCAAGCATCACTTCCTGATCGCCATGCCTCACATGGCCGACCCGAACTTTGCGCACACCTTGACCTACATCGTCGAGCACACGGCCAATGGTGCCATGGGGCTGGTGGTCAACCGCCCGCAGGACCTGAACCTGGCCGATATCCTCGAGCAATTGCGCCCCGATATCGAACCGCCAGTGCTCTGCCAGCACGTGCCGATCTTTATGGGTGGCCCGGTGCAAACCGATCGCGGTTTTGTCCTGCACCCATCGGGCAAATCTTTTCAGGCGACCGTTGATCTGGAAGGCGAGCTGTCCCTGTCGACCTCCCAGGACGTGCTGTTCGCCATCGCCGATGGCGTCGGCCCCGCGAAAAGCCTGATCACCCTCGGCTACGCCGGTTGGGAAGCCGGGCAATTGGAAGCCGAACTGGCCGACAACGCCTGGCTGACCTGCCCGTTCGATGCCGACATCCTGTTCAACACCAGCAGCGAATTACGTCTTGAAGCGGCGGCCAAACACCTGGGCGTCAATCTCAGCCTGCTCACCAGCCAGGCGGGGCACGCCTGATGGCCCTGCGGTTGATTTTGGGTTTCGACTACGGCACCAAACAGATCGGCGTTGCGGTCGGTCAGGTGATTACCGGTCAGGCCCGCGAGCTGTGCACCTTGAAGGCGCAAAACGGCATTCCTGACTGGAATCAGGTCGAAGCCCTGATCAAAGAGTGGAAACCCGACGCCGTGGTGGTCGGCCTGCCGCTGAACATGGACGGCACGCCGAGCGACATGTGCCTGCGGGCCGAGAAGTTCGCCCGCCGCCTGAACGGCCGCTACAACCTGCCCTTTTATACTCACGACGAGCGCCTGACCACCTTCGAGGCCAAGGGCGAACGCCTGGTCCGGGGCGGCCAGAAAGGCAGTTACCGCGACAACCCGGTCGATGCCATCGCCGCCGCCCTGCTGCTGCAAGGCTGGCTCGACGAAAACAGCGCGCTGTTCGAATCCTGACCGCACCTAATTCTGAAGAGTCGCTGCGGCGTCTCCCTTAGCTACAACCCGAGCCACCACTCAAGCGGCATCCGGCTCGGGACAAAGAAGGAGCAAACCATGAGCCTGCCCAATCCCGCCGAACTGATCAGCCAGATGGCGATCCGTCTCAAGGCTTATCTGGAAAACCGTGGCATCAGTGAACCGCGCTATATCGGCATTCGGACCGGTGGCGTCTGGGTCGCTCAGGCATTGCTCGATGAACTGGGCAGCGATTCGCCCCTGGGCACCCTGGACGTTTCGTTCTACCGCGACGACTTCAGCCAGAACGGCCTGCACCCACAAGTACGCCCATCGGCGCTGCCGTTCGAGATCGAAGGCCAGCACCTGGTGCTGATCGATGACGTGCTGATGAGCGGTCGGACCATTCGCGCCGCGATGAACGAACTCTTCGACTATGGCCGTCCGGCCAGTGTGACGCTGGTATGCCTGCTGGACCTGGACGCCGGTGAGCTGCCGATCCGCCCGAACGTGGTTGGCGCGACACTGTCGCTGGCGGCCCACGAACGAGTGAAACTGTCCGGCCCGGAACTCAAGCTCGAACTTCAAGACCTCGCCCTTTAATTTCGCCCTATTGAGAGTCCCCCTCGCGATGACGCCTCTAGAAACCAAGCGCCCGCTGCAGCTCAATGATCAGGGCCAGCTGCGCCACTTCCTCTCGCTCGACGGTTTGCGCCGCGAGCTGCTGACGGAAATCCTCGACACCGCTGACTCGTTCCTCGAGGTTGGCGCCCGGGCGGTGAAGAAAGTCCCGCTGCTGCGCGGCAAGACCGTGTGCAACGTGTTCTTCGAGAACTCCACCCGCACCCGCACCACCTTCGAACTGGCGGCCCAACGGCTGTCGGCCGACGTGATCACCCTGAACGTGTCGACGTCGTCGGCGAGCAAGGGCGAAACCCTGCTCGACACCCTGCGCAACCTGGAAGCCATGGCCGCCGACATGTTCGTCGTGCGTCACGGTGATTCCGGCGCGGCGCACTTCATCGCCGAGCATGTCTGCCCGCAAGTGGCGATCATCAACGGTGGCGACGGCCGTCACGCCCACCCGACCCAGGGCATGCTCGACATGCTCACTATCCGTCGGCACAAGGGCGGCTTCGAAAACCTTTCGGTGGCCATCGTCGGCGACATCCTGCACTCGCGGGTAGCGCGCTCGAACATGCTGGCCCTGAAAACCCTTGGCTGCCCGGACATCCGCGTGATCGCGCCGAAAACCCTGCTGCCGATCGGCATCGAGCAATACGGCGTGAAGGTCTACACCGACATGACCGAAGGCCTGAAAGACGTCGACGTGGTGATCATGCTGCGCCTGCAGCGTGAACGCATGACCGGCGGCCTGCTGCCGAGCGAAGGCGAGTTCTACCGTCTGTTCGGCCTGACCACCGCGCGCCTGGCCGGGGCCAAACCGGATTGCATCGTCATGCACCCGGGGCCGATCAATCGTGGGGTGGAAATTGAGTCAGCGGTGGCCGACGGCCCGCACTCGGTGATCCTCAACCAGGTAACCTACGGCATCGCGATTCGTATGGCCGTGCTGTCCATGGCCATGAGCGGGCAAACAGCCCAGCGCCAATTCGAGCAGGAGAACGCCCAGTGAAGCTCAGCATTCTCGGCGCACGCGTTATCGATCCGGCCAGCGGCCTGGATCAAGTGACTGATATCCACGTTGAAGCCTGCAAGATCGTCGCCCTTGGCGCCGCTCCGGCGGGTTTCGTTGCAGTAGACACCATCGACGCCAAAGGTCTGGTGGCCGCCCCCGGCCTGGTTGACCTGAACGTTGCCCTGCGCGAGCCGGGCTACAGCCGCAAAGGCTCGATCGCCAGCGAAACCCGCGCAGCGGCTGCCGGTGGCGTGACCAGCCTGTGCTGCCCACCGAAAACCAAACCGGTGTTGGACACCTCGGCCGTGGCCGAACTGATCCTCGACCGTGCCCGCGAAGCCGGCAACACCAAAGTCTTCCCGATCGGCGCCCTGAGCAAAGGCCTGGATGGCGAACAGCTGGCCGAACTCGTTGCGCTGCGCGATGCCGGTTGCGTGGCCTTCGGCAACGGTCTGGAGAGCTTCCGCAACACCCGCACCCTGTGCCGGGCGCTGGAATACGCGGCGACGTTCGACCTGACGGTGATTTTCAACTCGCAGGACCATGATCTGGCCGAAGGTGGCTTGGCTCACGAAGGCCCGACTGCGAGTTTCCTCGGTTTGCCGGGCATTCCGGAAACCGCTGAAACCGTAGCCCTGGCCCGCGATCTGCTGCTGGTCGAGCAAAGCGGCGTGCGTGCGCACTTCAGCCAGCTCACCAGCGCCCGCGGCGTGGCGCTGATCGCCCAAGCCCAGGCCCGTGGCCTGAAGGTCACGGCGGACGTGGCGTTGTATCAGCTGATCCTCACCGACGAAGCGCTGATCGACTTCAGCAGCCTCTATCACGTCCAGCCGCCACTGCGCACCCGCGCCGACCGCGACGGCCTGCGGGCAGCGGTGAAGTCGGGGGTGGTCTCGGCCATCTCCAGCCATCACCAGCCCCATGAGCGCGATGCCAAACTGGCACCGTTCGGTGCCACCGAGCCGGGCATCAGCAGTGTTGAACTGCTGCTGCCGCTGGCGATGACATTGGTGGAAGACGGTTTGCTGGATCTGCCAACGCTGCTCGCACGCTTGGGCGCAGGCCCTGCCGAAGCATTGCGTCTGCCGGCGGGCAAGCTGGCGGTAGGTGGGCCGGCAGATATCGTGCTGTTCGACCCCGCGGCCTCGACCGTGGCCGGTGAAACCTGGCTGTCGAAGGGCGAAAACTGCCCGTTCATTGGCCACAGCCTGCCGGGCGTGGTGCGTTACACCCTGGTGGATGGGCGGATCAGCCACCAGGCTTAACACCTGTGGCGAGGGGGCTTGCCCCCGTTGGGCTGCGAAGCGGCCCCATTATTGGCAACCGGATTCCTTCAGACAGAACTCCATTGCTGATTTGCGACTGCTACGCAGCCGAACGGGGCGGTGCGGCGTTCCGACAAGCCCCCTCGCCACAATTAATCAGCGGTTCTGCGCGTTGCGAATAGACACCTGGTCATTCAACGTCCAGAAGTCATACAACACCCCCAGAAAGAACACCCCACCCGTCACCAGGTACAGCAACCCGCTGATCCACTTCCCCTGATACATCCGGTGCACACCGAACACCCCCAGAAACGTCAGCAGAATCCACGCAACGTTGTATTCGATGGGGCCAGCGGTAAAGCGCAGGTCCGCTTCACGATCCATGGCCGGAATCAGAAACACGTCGATCAGCCAGCCGATACCCAGCAAACCGAAGGTGAAAAACCAGATTGTCCCGGTCACCGGCTTGCCGTAATAGAAGCGGTGAGCCCCGGTAAAACCGAAAATCCACAACAGGTAACCAATCACTTTGCTGTGTGTGTCTTGCTCTGAAACGGGGTGTTGATAGGTGTTCATGGATGACCTCGACTCACACGATAGAGAAATATTCTTGAATTCTTTGTGACTTTTTTACAGGCGGCCGACATACGGCAAATGCTAACTTCATTCCTGCCAAAGCCTTGTAATACCTGACTTTTGTCCGACAACTGCGTCAATTTTGCCGCTTTTTTAGTTCCGTGGCCCGCCGCCTGAATCGACCAACGGCCTCGGAAGGGCCAAAAAAGCTGTTATAAAGTTGCGCGTTCACCCATATGAGCCCTGCCTAATGCGTCCATTTTTCAAGACATGGCTAACCATTTGCCTATTATTGCCCCTGGCCGCCCACGCCACCAATCGTGAGCAACGTCTTCCTAACGTTAATGGTTACACCCCAAAATCCCATGTTTCTGCTCCTTCGAGCAAAAACAAACAGACCGTAAAACGCTCCAGCCAACTGAGCAGCGTAAACAGCAAGCTGGTCCCGCCGATGGCGACCAAGGAAAGCAGCAACGTGCTGAGCCGCGCGGTAAACGTACTCGGTACGCCTTATCGTTGGGGTGGCAGCAGCCCAAGTAAAGGGTTCGATTGCAGCGGTCTGGTGAAATACGCGTTCAACGATGCCACGTTTGACCTGCCACGCACATCCAACGCCATGGCCAGCGGTCATGGCGAGAAGGTCGATCGCAACGATCTGAAGCCAGGCGACCTGATTTTCTTCAACATCAAGAGCCGTCGGGTCAATCATGTTGCCATATACCTGGGCAACGACCGCTTCATCCACGCACCACGCCGTGGCAAGTCGGTGACCATCGACACCCTGAAGAAACCGTACTGGGAAAGCCACTACGTGGTTGCCAAGCGGGTTCTGCCGAAAGAACAGAACGAATTGCGGGTTGTTCAGCGCTGATTTGATTGTGGCGAGGGGGCTTGCCCCCGTTGGGCTGCGAAGCGGCCCCAATACCCGCTACCAAGTTTTATCAGAAAGACCGCATTGCCCGAGCTTGCGACTGCTTCGCAGTCGAACGGGGGCAAGCCCCCTCGCCACAGGTCCCGCGCTGCTCTCCTCAAAAATTATCTGGCGAGCGCGCCTTCTCCCGCGCATGCTCGCGACTGATCACGCCCTTGGCCACCAACTCCTTCAGGCACATATCCAGCGTCTGCATCCCCAGCGACCCTCCGGTCTGAATCGACGAGTACATCTGCGCCACCTTGTCTTCGCGGATCAGGTTACGGATCGCCGAAGTGCCGAGCATGATTTCGTGGGCGGCAATTCGCCCGCCGCCGATTTTCTTGATCAATGTCTGCGACACCACCGCCAGCAATGACTCGGAGAGCATTGAACGCACCATCGATTTCTCGTCGCCCGGAAACACATCCACCACCCGGTCGATGGTTTTCGCCGCCGACGTGGTGTGCAGCGTGCCGAATACCAGGTGACCCGTTTCGGCGGCAGTCAACGCCAGCCGAATAGTCTCCAGATCACGCATTTCCCCTACCAGAATCACGTCCGGGTCTTCGCGCAGGGCCGAGCGCAACGCCGTGGCGAAACTGCGGGTATCACGATGGACTTCGCGCTGATTGATCAGGCATTTGCGCGATTCATGGACGAATTCGATCGGGTCTTCGATGGTGAGGATGTGGTGATGGCGATGGTTGTTCAGGTAATCGATCATCGCCGCCAACGTGGTGGACTTGCCGGAACCGGTCGGGCCGGTCACCAGCACCAGGCCCCGGGGCGCTTCGGTAATCTTGCGAAACACTTCCCCCATCTCCAGGTCATCCATGCTCAGGACCTTGGAAGGGATGGTCCGGAATACCGCGCCCGCACCACGATTCTGGTTGAAGGCATTGACCCGAAAACGCGCCACGCCGGGCACTTCGAAGGAAAAGTCGGTTTCAAGATGCTTCTCGAAGTCCACCCGCTGGAGGTCGTTCATGATGTCGTAGATCAGGTCATGCACTTCCTTATGGTCCAGGGCCGGCAGGTTGATGCGTCGCACATCGCCGTCGACACGGATCATTGGCGGCAGGCCAGCGGACAGGTGCAGGTCGGACGCTCCCTGTTTGGCGCTGAAAGCCAGCAGTTCAGTGATATCCATAGCGCTCCTCAATTCCAGTAGAATGCCGCGAACCTTCAGACCGCTGGCGCCTCTTGATGTCCACGATAGCAGACAACATTGCTCAGGTTAGTTCACGCATCCAGGCAGCAGCCAAAGCTGCCCACCGCGATGAGAACAGCATCCAGCTGCTGGCCGTGAGCAAGACCAAACCCGCCGAAGCCCTGCGTGAAGCGTATGCCGCCGGCCTGCGCGATTTTGGCGAAAACTACTTGCAGGAAGCGCTGAGCAAACAGCTCGAATTGGCCGACCTGCCCTTGATCTGGCACTTCATCGGCCCCATTCAATCGAACAAGACTCGTGCTATCGCCGAGCATTTCGACTGGGTGCATTCCGTGGATCGCTTGAAAATCGCACAACGCCTGTCCGAACAACGCCCTGCCGATTTGCCTCCATTGAACATCTGCATTCAGGTCAACGTCAGTGGTGAAGCCAGCAAGTCCGGCTGCACCCCGGCCGACCTGCCCGCACTGGCCAACGCCATTAGTGTTTTGCCGCGCCTGAAATTGCGCGGGTTGATGGCGATTCCCGAGCCGACTGAAGATCGCGCCGCCCAGGATGCCGCTTTTGCTGCCGTGCAGAGCCTGCAAGCCAGCCTGAACCTGCCGCTCGACACACTTTCCATGGGCATGAGCCACGACCTTGAGTCGGCCATCGCCCAGGGCGCCACTTGGGTCCGTATCGGTACGGCCCTGTTTGGTGCCCGCGACTACGGCCAGTCTTGAAACAATGGCTGACACCTCTCTTTATAAGGACCTGACATGAGCAAGACTCGTATTGCCTTTATCGGAGCCGGCAACATGGCCGCCAGCCTGATCGGCGGCCTGCGCGCCAAAGGTCTGGACGCCGCGCAGATCCGCGCCAGTGATCCGGGTGAAGAAACCCGTGCCCGCGTAAGCGCCGAACACGGCATCGAAATGTTCGCCGACAACGCCGAAGCCATCCAGGGCGTGGACGTGATCGTGCTGGCAGTCAAACCCCAGGCGATGAAAGTCGTTTGCGAAGCCCTGCGCCCAAGCCTTGCGCCGAATCAACTGGTGGTTTCGATTGCGGCCGGCATCACCTGCGCCAGCATGAACAACTGGCTTGGCGCCCAGCCTATCGTGCGCTGCATGCCCAACACCCCGGCGCTGCTGCGTCAGGGCGTGAGCGGGTTGTTTGCCACGAACGAAGTGAATGCTGAACAGCGCCAGCAAGCTGAAGAGCTGTTGTCGGCCGTCGGCATTGCCCTGTGGCTGAACGAAGAGCAGCAACTGGACGCGGTCACCGCCGTTTCCGGCTCCGGCCCGGCGTACTTCTTCCTGCTGATCGAAGCCATGACCGCTGCCGGTGTGAAGCTTGGCCTGCCTGCGGACATCGCCGCCCAACTGACGGTGCAAACCGCGCTGGGCGCCGCGCACATGGCGGTTGCCAGCGATGTCGACGCAGCAGAATTGCGTCGTCGCGTGACGTCGCCTGCGGGCACCACCGAAGCTGCAATCAAGTCGTTCCAGGCCGGCGGCTTCGAAGCGCTGGTCGAAAAAGCCCTCGGCGCCGCTGCGCACCGCTCGGCTGAGATGGCTGAGCAACTTGGCCGCTAATCAGCTCTTACAAAGGAATCAATGATGCTTGGACTCAATGACGCTGCCATTTTCATAATTAAAACCCTGGGCAGCTTGTACCTGCTGATCGTGCTCATGCGCTTCATCCTGCAACTGGTGCGGGCGAACTTCTACAACCCGCTCTGCCAGTTCGCCGTGAAAGCCACTCAACCGCTGCTCAAGCCGCTGCGCCGGGTCATCCCGAGCATGTTCGGGCTGGACATGTCATCACTGGTACTGGCGCTGATCATTCAGATGCTGCTGATTGGGGTGATCCTGCTGCTCAAAGGCTTCATGGTCGACTGGCTGTTCCTGGTGCCGTGGGCGCTGATCGCGCTCTTCTCGCTGTTTTTGAATATTATTTTCTGGGCGATGATCATCAGCGTGATTCTGTCCTGGGTCGCCCCGGGGAGCCATAACCCGGGTGCAGAGCTGGTTGCTCAGATCACTGAACCGGTACTCGCCCCGTTCCGTCGGATCATTCCGAACCTGGGCGGCCTCGATATCTCGCCGATCTTCGCGTTCATCGTGATCCAGTTACTGCAAAGCTGGCTGATCCCGCGCCTTGCGAACTTCGCCCTCATGCCGATGGGGCTGCTCGGCCTGAGCTGATGAGCTACTTTCGCTGGGACGGTGATGACCTGATTCTGGAATGTCACCTGCAACCTGCGGCCCGCAGCGATGATTTCTGCGGGTTGCATGGCGATCGCCTGAAGATCCGCCTGACCGCACCGCCGGTTGAAGGCAAGGCCAATGCGTATTTGATGGCGTTTCTGGCCAAGGCATTCGGGGTTTCCAAGAGTCAGGTGAGTTTGATCAGCGGGGAGCTGAACCGGCAGAAGCGGGTGCGGATCTGTTCGCCGAAGAAGCTGCCGGATTTGCCGGATCTGCTTCGCCCGGCGGGCTAACCGTGTCATCGTTCATCGCGGGCAAGCCACGCTCCCACAGGGGTACGCATTCCAATGTGGGAGCGTGGCTTGCCCGCGATGGTCACGCCTCGGTCTCACAGGAAAAAATCAGGCCCGGCCTTTGCTTGCCGCTAGCCACAGCGGTCTTTAGACTTACGCCTCATTTCAATGAGAGCAGGGTCGATGCCAGCTGCCTTCCCCCCCGATTCTGTTGGTCTGGTGACGCCGCAACTGGCGCACTTCAGTGAACCCCTGGCCTTGGCCTGCGGACGCTCGCTGCCCGCTTATGACCTGATCTACGAAACCTACGGCGCGCTGAACGCCACGGCGAGCAACGCCGTGCTGATCTGCCACGCCTTGTCCGGTCACCATCACGCCGCCGGTTTCCACAGCCCCGACGACCGCAAACCCGGTTGGTGGGACAGCTGCATCGGCCCCGGCAAGCCGATCGACACCAACAAGTTCTTCGTGGTCAGCCTCAACAACCTCGGCGGTTGCAACGGCTCCACCGGCCCCAGCAGCGTCAATCCGGAAACCGGTAAGCCATTCGGCGCCGATTTCCCGGTACTGACCGTGGAAGACTGGGTCCACAGCCAGGCACGCCTCGCCGACCTGCTCGGCATCCGCCAATGGGCGGCGGTAATCGGCGGCAGCCTCGGCGGCATGCAGGCCTTGCAGTGGACCATCACTTACCCGGACCGCGTGCGGCACTGCCTGGCCATCGCCTCGGCCCCGAAGCTGTCGGCGCAGAACATCGCGTTCAACGAAGTCGCACGCCAGGCGATCCTCACCGACCCTGAGTTCCACGGCGGCTCGTTCCAGGAAGCGGGCGTGATCCCCAAACGCGGGCTGATGCTGGCGCGGATGGTCGGACACATCACGTACCTGTCCGACGACTCCATGGGCGAGAAATTCGGTCGCGGCCTGAAGAGCGAAAAGCTCAACTACGACTTCCACAGCGTCGAGTTTCAGGTCGAAAGCTACCTGCGCTATCAGGGCGAAGAGTTTTCCGGACGTTTCGACGCCAACACCTACCTGCTGATGACCAAGGCACTGGACTACTTCGACCCGGCGGCAAACTTCGACGATGACCTGGCGAAAACCTTCGCCAATGCCCAGGCCAGGTTCTGCGTGATGTCCTTCACCACCGATTGGCGCTTCTCCCCTGCCCGCTCGCGGGAACTGGTGGACGCGCTGATGGCGGCCAGGAAAGACGTCTGCTACCTGGAGATCGATGCTCCGCAAGGCCACGACGCCTTCCTGATTCCGATCCCGCGTTACTTGCAGGCCTTCAGCAATTACATGAACCGTATAGCGCTTTGAGGAAGACATGAGAGCCGATCTGGAAATCATCCAGGAATGGATCCCCGCCGGCAGCCGCGTGCTCGACCTCGGTTGCGGTGACGGCGAGTTGCTGACCTGGCTGCGCGACCACAAACAGGTCACCGGCTATGGCCTGGAAAACGACCCGGACAACATTGCCGAGTGCGTGGCCAAGGGCATCAACGTCATCGAGCAAGATCTGGACAAGGGTCTGGGCAACTTCGCCAGTAACAGCTTCGACATCGTGGTCATGACCCAGGCCCTGCAAGCCGTGCACTACCCGGACAAGATCCTCGACGAAATGCTGCGGGTCGGTCGCCAGTGCATCATCACCTTCCCCAACTTCGGTCACTGGCGCTGCCGCTGGTACCTGGCGAGCAAGGGCCGGATGCCGGTTTCGGATTTTCTGCCGTACACCTGGTACAACACGCCGAACATCCACTTCTGCACTTTCGAAGACTTTGAAGCGCTGTGTCGCGAACGTGAAGCCAAGGTCATTGATCGGCTTGCCGTGGATCAACAGCATCGGCACGGGTGGGCCAGTAAGCTATGGCCTAATCTGTTAGGTGAAATCGGTATTTACCGAGTCAGCAGCCCCGGGCTGCAGGACCACAAGGTCGCGGTCTGAATCACGACATTTCGAGGAGAACGATCATGGGTCGTCTAGCGCTGTTTTTACTTACTGCCTGCCTGAGCGTCACCGCCATGGCCGCCGATGTCATCAAGGGCGAGCGCAAGGAAACCTTTGGCGACGTGACGGTGCATTACAACACCTTCAACTCCACTTTCCTGACGCCGGAGATCGCCAAGGCGGCCGAGCTGACCCGCAGCAAGAATCAGGGCGTGATCAATGTCTCGGTGATCAAGGACGGCAAACCGCTGGTCTCCAACGTCAGCGGCACGGTCAAAGACCTGACCAGCCAAAGCATCCCGTTGAAGTTCAAACAGATCACTGAAACAGGCGCGGTGTACTACATCGCCCAGTTCCCGGTGGATCAGCAGGAAATCCGCACCTTTGACATCAAGGTGCAGACTGGCGACAAAACCAACACCATCAGTTTCCAACAAGAGCTTTTCCCCGGCCAATGATGAATTTCACCCAACTCGTACTGGCCAGCCACAACGCCGGCAAACTCAAGGAACTCCAGGCCATGCTCGGCGAATCAGTGCACTTGCGCTCGATCGGCGAGTTCAGCAGCGTCGAGCCTGAAGAAACCGGCCTGTCGTTCGTCGAGAACGCCATTCTCAAGGCCCGCAATGCCTCGCGCATTTCCGGGCTGCCAGCCTTGGCCGACGATTCGGGGCTGGCGGTGGATTTCCTCGGCGGTGCGCCGGGCATTTATTCGGCCCGTTACGCCGACGGTAAAGGCGATGCGGCGAACAACGCCAAACTGCTCGACGTCTTGAAAGACGTGCCGCAAGCCGAGCGCGGCGCGCAATTCGTCTGTGTGCTGGCGCTGGTGCGTCATGCCGACGATCCGTTGCCGATTCTCTGCGAAGGCCTGTGGCATGGGCGCATCCTGACCCAGGCCAGCGGCGAACACGGTTTTGGCTACGACCCGCTGTTCTGGGTCCCGGAGCGTGAATGCTCCAGCGCCGAGCTTAAGCCCAGCGACAAGAACCAGATCAGTCACCGCGCCCGTGCAATGGATCTGCTGCGCCAGCGTCTGGGCCTGAAATGATCCATGACTCCTCCGCGTCGCCGCTGATCTTCGGCGGCGCCGCCCAATCGCCTCGAGCGGCCCTGCCCGTGCTGCCGCCCCTGGCGCTGTACATCCACATCCCGTGGTGTGTACGCAAATGCCCTTATTGCGACTTCAACTCCCACACCGCCAGCCCGGTGTTGCCGGAAGAAGAGTATGTGGATGCCTTGCTGGCCGACCTCGATCAAGACCTGCATGCAGTCTATGGCCGCGAGCTGAGCTCGATCTTCTTCGGTGGCGGTACGCCGAGTCTGTTCAGTGCCGAGGCCCTGGGTCGCCTGCTCAAGGGCGTCGAGCAACGAATTCCGTTTGCCAGCGACATCGAAATCACCCTGGAAGCCAACCCCGGAACCTTCGAGCAGGAGAAATTCCGTGCCTACCGGGCGCTGGGCATCAATCGCCTGTCGATCGGCATCCAGAGCTTTCAGGAAGAGAAACTCAAGGCCCTGGGGCGGATTCACAACGGTGATGAAGCCGTGCGTGCCGCCGGCATGGCCCGTCAGGCCGGCTTCGACAACTTCAATCTGGACCTGATGCATGGTTTGCCCGATCAGTCCCTGGACGACGCCCTGAACGACCTGCGCCAGGCCATTGCCCTGAAGCCGACGCACCTGTCCTGGTATCAGCTGACGCTGGAACCGAACACGGTGTTCTGGAACCAGCCGCCAACGCTGCCGGAAGACGACACCCTGTGGGACATTCAAGAGGCCGGTCAGGCGCTGTTGGCCGAACACGGTTACGCACAATACGAAGTCTCGGCCTATGCCCTGCCCGGTCGTCCGGCTCGGCATAACCTCAATTACTGGAGTTTCGGCGACTTCATCGGCATCGGTGCCGGGGCTCACGGCAAGCTCAGCCATCCGGACGGGCGCATCGTCCGTACCTGGAAGACCCGTCTGCCAAAGGACTATCTCAACCCGGCCAAAAGCTTCCAGGCCGGCGAGAAAGCCCTGACCAACGAAGAGCTGCCGTTCGAGTTCCTGATGAACGCCTTGCGCCTGACCGAGGGCGTCGAAGCGCGGTTGTACCCAGAGCGCACCGGGCTGCCCCTGGAAAGCCTCGCCGAAGCTCGCCGCGAGGCCGAACAAAGTGGCTTGTTGCAGGTCGAACCGTCACGTCTGGCGGCCACGATGCGCGGACAACTCTTTCTCAATGACTTGCTGCAAAAATTTCTGACATAAGGAAATCGAATGGATCTGGTACTCGACCTGCTCGCCACCGTGTCCCGCTGGAGCCGTAGCAATCTGTCGGAAATCTCTCTGGCACTGGTGGGCTGCTTGCTGGTGCTGTTTGGCGCCGACATCAAAGGTTGGGTCGACCAACGCCTGGGCAGCATCGCCGGCGCCTTGCGCGTCCCGCTGATGGCCCTGCTGTGCATGGTCGGCAGCGGCGTGGCGCTGATCTATGCAACGCCATGGATCATCAAAGGCCTGAGCCAGTTCAACAACTACAGCCTGGCGCCGGTGTTGTTGGTGGTGCTGGTGTTGATCGGGGTTGTGGCAGACCGCCGCTGATCTCAGTTACAACCGAAAACAACTGTGGGAGCGAGCCTGCTCGCGATGGCGTCATAACATTCAACATCTTTGTTGACTGTCAGACCGCTATCGCGAGCAGGCTCGCTCCCACAGTTTTTACAGCGTTGTACTTAAGACTGTTTTTCGAACTTCAGATCCCACACGCCATGCCCAAGGCGTTCGCCGCGGCGTTCAAACTTGGTGATCGGGCGTTCGGTCGGGCGCGGGACGCATTTGCCGTCTTCGGCGAGGTTGCGGTAACCCGGCGCGACGCTCATCACTTCCAGCATGTACTCGGCGTACGGTTCCCAGTCGGTGGCCATGTGCAACACACCGCCGACCTTCAACTTGCTACGCACCAGCTCAGCGAACGATGCCTGAACGATACGACGCTTGTGGTGACGGCTCTTGTGCCAAGGGTCCGGGAAAAACAGCATCAGGCGATCGAGGCTGTTGTCGGCGATGCAACGGTTGAGCACTTCGATCGCATCGCAATCGTAGACGCGCAGGTTGGTCAGGCCCTGAGTCAGCACGCCATTGAGCAGCGCACCGACACCCGGACGGTGAACCTCAACGCCAATGAAATCCTGCTCCGGCGAGGCCGCGGCCATTTCCAGCAGCGAATGACCCATGCCGAAGCCGATTTCCAGCGAGCGCGGCGCTGAGCGACCGAACACCTGATCGAAGTCCACCGGCGCATCGGCCAAAGGCAGTACGAACAGCGGCGTACCTTGGTCCAGACCACGTTGCTGGCCTTCAGTCATGCGCCCGGCGCGCATCACGAAACTCTTAATGCGGCGGTGTTGACGCTCGTCGCCTTCTTCCGTCTGGATTGGCGTGTCGTTTGATTCAGTCATCAATGGCTCTTACTTGATCAGACCATCCAGCGGCGAGGAGGCGCTGGCATAGAGTTTTTTCGGCATGCGGCCGGCGAGGTAGGCCAAGCGACCTGCAACGATGGCGTGTTTCATGGCTTCAGCCATCATGATCGGCTGCTGGGCATGGGCGATGGCCGAATTCATCAGCACCGCTTCGCAACCCAGTTCCATGGCAATGGTGGCGTCGGAGGCGGTACCGACACCGGCATCTACCAACACCGGGATCTTGGCTTCTTCGAGGATGATCTGCAGGTTGTACGGGTTGCAGATCCCCAGGCCCGTGCCGATCAAACCGGCCAGCGGCATCACCGCGATGCAACCGATTTCCGCCAGTTGACGGGCAATGATCGGATCATCGCTGGTGTAAACCATCACGTCGAAACCTTCCTTGACCAGCACTTCGGCGGCCTTGAGGGTTTCGATCACGTTGGGGAACAGGGTTTTCTGGTCCGCCAGCACTTCCAGCTTCACCAGGTTGTGGCCGCCGAGCAGCTCACGGGCCAGGCGGCAGGTGCGCACAGCCTCGGTAGCGTCGAAGCAGCCGGCGGTGTTAGGCAGGAAGGTGTAGCGATCCGGCGACAGGACTTCGAGCAGGTTTGGTTCGCCCGGGTTCTGGCCGAGGTTGGTGCGGCGCACGGCGAAGGTGACGATCTCGGCACCCGAGGCTTCGATGGCCAGGCGGGTTTCTTCCATGTCGCGGTACTTGCCAGTACCTACCAGCAAACGCGACTGGTAAGTACGACCGGCCAGGACGAAAGGCTTGTCGCTACGAACGATGCTCATGGGAAATCCTCTGTAGGGGTGAGGTTCTTGCAGAATTCTGTGCCCATCAGGGCCGGGCGACTAGCCGCCGCCGATGGCGTGTACCACTTCAACGGAATCGCCGTCGTTCAGCGTGGTTTCAGCGTGCTGGCTGCGCGGGACGATATCCAGATTGAGCTCGACCGCCACCCGGCGCCCGGTCAGTTCCAGACGGGTCAGCAGGGCCGCAACGGTTTCACCGTCGGGCAGTTCAAGGGATTCGCCGTTCAATTGAATGCGCATACCGAATGCCGCCATCATTTTTAGGGGCTGGCATTCTAGCCCGATCAGTCAGGCCGACCCAAGCCATTCGTCTTGAAACCAGATCCCGTAGGAGCGAGCGATGCGGCGATCCGACTTGCCCGCGAAGGCGGTGTGTCAGTCGACATCATTTCCGAATGACACACCGCCTTCGCGGGCAAGCCTCGCTCCTACGCCCGCCAGGCGGCAAGCCCCAGGCAAACCCAGCCGACCAGGAACGCCAGGCCACCGAAGGGCGTAACGATCCCGAGCTTGCTGATACCTGTCACCGTCAGCAGGTACAGGCTGCCGGAAAACAACAGAATGCCGATAGCAAAGGATGCGCCGGCCCAGGTGATCAGTCGACCGGGAATCTGCGTGGCCAGCAGCGCTACACCCAGCAACGCCAGGGTGTGCACCAGTTGATAGGTGACGCCCGTATGGAAAATCGCCAGGTACTCAGCGCTCAGGCGGCTTTTCAGGCCATGGGCGGCGAATGCGCCCAAGGCAACACCGGTGAAGCCGAAAAAAGCAGCCAGCATCAGGAAGCCACGCAACATGAAGAACTCCAGTCAGACTCGATCAACAGGGTCTGTATAATGGCCGGCTCAACGGGTTCGGCCAAGCTCTCTATGTTGCAGTTAATTTTCCGTCGTTTCACGAAGGCCCTGCTCTGGTTCGCGGGTGGCAGCGTATTGCTGGTGCTGATCTTTCGCGTGATACCGCCACCGGGGACCGCGTTGATGGTCGAGCGCAAGGTCGAATCCTGGTTCGACGGCGAACCCATTGACCTGCAACGCACCTGGAAACCCTGGGATGAAATCTCCGACGACCTGAAAGTCGCAGTGATTGCCGGCGAAGATCAGAAGTTTCCCGAGCATTGGGGCTTTGATATCGGCGCGATTCAGGCGGCGTTTGCGCATAACGAACGCGGTGGCTCGATTCGTGGCGCCAGCACCCTGAGCCAGCAGGTGTCGAAGAACCTGTTTCTGTGGTCTGGCCGCAGCTGGCTGCGCAAAGGCCTGGAGGTCTGGTTTACCGGGCTGATCGAGGTGTTCTGGCCCAAGCAGCGGATTCTTGAGGTGTACCTCAACAGCGTCGAGTGGGATGAAGGGGTGTTTGGCGCCGAAGCGGCGGCTCGGCATCACTTTGGTGTGGGCGCTCGCTCGATATCCCGACAGCAGGCAAGTTTGCTGGCTGCGGTACTGCCGAACCCGCGGGTGTGGAGCGCCAGTCATCCAACCTCTTACGTTGCAAGACGGGCCGGGTGGATTCGCCAGCAGATGAGTCAATTGGGCGGGGATAGCTATCTGCTCGGGCTCAACGATTCGCGCCGGGCACCTTGGTCTCAGTAACTCGACGCAGAACCTGTAGGAGCGAGGCTTGCCCGCGAAGGCGGTGTGTCATTCAGCAGTGATGTGTCTGACACACCGCCTTCGCGGGCAAGCCTCGCTCCTACAAGGGGTCGGTGTAAGCGGGCACCAACAAAAACGCCCCGATCAATGATCGGGGCGTTTTTTATTGCCGGCGCGCAGGTTACGCAGCGATCGACAACTTGAGCTTGTTCATCGCGCTCTTCTCGAGCTGACGAATACGCTCGGCCGACACGTTGTACTTCTGCGCCAGGTCGTGCAGCGTGGCTTTTTCTTCTGCCAGCCAGCGCTGGTAGAGGATGTCGCGGCTGCGGTCGTCCAGCACTTCAAGCGCTTCATGCAGGTTGTGGTTGGAGTTGTCGCTCCAGTCGGCGTCTTCCAGTTGACGGGCCGGATCGTACCGGTGGTCTTCCAGATAGTTGGCCGGCGACTGGAATGCACTGTCGTCGTCCGCTTCCGCGGCCGGGTCGAAAGCCATGTCATGGCCGGTCAGGCGACTTTCCATCTCGCGCACTTCCCGCGGCTCTACGCCGAGGCTTTCCGCCACGCGATGGACTTCCTCGTTGTTCAGCCAGGCCAGACGTTTCTTCTGGCTGCGCAGGTTGAAGAACAGCTTGCGCTGGGCCTTGGTGGTCGCGACTTTCACGATCCGCCAGTTGCGCAGGATGAACTCGTGGATTTCCGCCTTGATCCAGTGCACCGCAAAGGACACCAGGCGTACACCCATTTCCGGGTTGAAACGCTTGACCGCTTTCATCAGGCCGACGTTGCCTTCCTGGATCAGGTCAGCCTGGGCCAGGCCGTAGCCGGAATAGCTACGGGCAATGTGTACGACAAAACGCAGGTGGGCGAGCACCATCTGCCGAGCCGCCCCCAAATCCTGCTCATAATAGAGACTCTCGGCCAGTTCACGCTCCTGCTCCGGTGTCAGCAATGGAATGCTGTTCACCGTGTGCACATAGGCCTCCAGGTTCGCACCCGGGACCAGAGCATATGCAGGCTGCAAAGAATTGGTCATACGAAAAAACCTCCGACTTACATAACTCGTGCAGTTCAGCACTGCGAAAATTGACCGGAAACCAAAAAACAAGTTCCCATAAACGCTGAAAGGTCAATACGAGCAAAATGATATTACTTTGGCGCAAGCTCCCGCAGGTGGCGTGCGACTGCAATCCATGCACCGATATACCCCAACAGCACCGCGCCAAGCAAGAGCGATAGACCGTCGGCAACTGGCACTCCGGCCAGCGCAAAATCACTGCCGTACAAACCGGCCAGTCCAACCACCGCGTCGTTCAGCCAGTTCAGGCCGAACGCCAATACACCCCAGGAAAGAATCCCCGCACCAAAGCCATAAAGCGCACCCATATACAGAAAGGGCCTGCGCACATAGCTGTCAGTGCCGCCGACGAGTTTAATCACTTCTATCTCTGTGCGGCGGTTTTCAATATGAAGACGAATGGTATTGCCTATCACCAAAAGTAATGCAGAAACCAAAAGCACGGTCAGACCGAAGACAAATCGGTCGCCCAGCTTGAGGATGGCTGCCAGACGCTCGACCCAGACTAGATCAAGTTGCGCCTGTTGTACCTTCGGTAATTCGGAAAGTTTTTGTCTCAATGCTTCAAGCGCGGGCTTGTCGACCTCGTTCGGGGTCACCAGGACCACGCCCGGCAGCGGGTTTTCCGGGAGTTCCTTGAGCGCTTCGCCCAGCCCGGACTGCTGCTGGAACTCTTCCAGCGCCTGATCGCGACCCACGTATTCGGCGTCGGCCACGCCCGGTATGCCCTTGATCTGTTCGCGCAACGACTCGCCCTGTTCAGGGCTGGCATCGAGTTGCAGGTACAGGGAAATCTGCGCCGCACGCTGCCAGGAACCGCCGAGACGCTCGACGTTACTTAGCAAAAGTGACAGGCCCATCGGCAAACTCAGGGCTACAGCCATCACCATGCAGGTGAAAAAGCTGCCAATCGGGTGCTTGCCCAAGCGGCGCAAGCTGTCCAGCAGACTGGCGCGATGGCTTTCGATCCAGGCGCGGAACAGCGTAGGGAAATCCGGGCCATCGTCATCGTCGCGCTTTTTCTTCTGCGACTGCGGTTGCGGATCGGCGGCTTTCGGGGCCACGCGCTCGGAAACCTTGGGGCTACGTGTTGCACTCATACGCCAGCCTCCCCGTCGCCGATCAATCGGCCACGCTGCAGGGTGAGCATGCGATGACGCATGCGGGCAATCAGTGCCAGATCGTGACTGGCGATCAGCACGCTGGTGCCCAGACGATTGATGTCTTCGAACACACCCATGATTTCTGCCGCCAGACGCGGATCAAGGTTACCGGTGGGTTCGTCCGCCAGCAGCAAGGCTGGACGGTGAACGATGGCGCGAGCGATACCGACGCGTTGTTGCTGGCCGGTGGACAGGTCGCCGGGGTAGAGATCGGTTTTGTCCGAGAGCGCCACGCGCTCCAGGGCCGAGTCCACGCGCTTGGCGACTTCGGCCTTCGACAGGCCAAGGATCTGCAGCGGCAACGCGACGTTGTTGAACACCGTGCGATCGAACAGCAGCTGGTGGTTCTGAAACACCACGCCGATTTGCCGCCGCAGGAAGGGGATTTGTGCATTGCTGATGGTGCTCAGGTCTTGCCCTGCCAGCAGCAATTTGCCGGTGGTCGGACGCTCCATCGCCAGCAGCAGGCGCAACAAGGTGCTTTTACCGGCGCCAGAATGGCCGGTAACAAACAAGAATTCGCCCCGACGGACTCGAAAGCTCAGCTCATGCAAGCCGACGTGACCATTCGGGTAGCGTTTACCGACCTGCTCGAAACGAATCATGAACGCTCCCGCTCGGCAAACAATGCCTGGACAAAGGGTTCTGCTTCAAAAGTACGCAAATCGTCGATGCCTTCGCCGACACCGATGTAACGAATCGGCAAGCCAAACTGCTTGGCCAGGGCGAAAATCACCCCGCCCTTGGCGGTGCCGTCGAGCTTGGTCAGCGCCAGGCCGGTCAATTCGACGGTCTGGTTGAATTGCTTGGCCTGGTTGATGGCGTTCTGGCCGGTACCGGCGTCGAGCACCAACAGCACTTCGTGCGGCGCATCGGCGTCGAGCTTGCCGATCACCCGGCGAACCTTTTTCAGTTCTTCCATCAGGTTGTCTTTGGTGTGCAAACGACCGGCGGTGTCGGCGATCAGCACGTCAATACCACGGGCCTTGGCGGCCTGCACGGCATCGAAGATGACCGAAGCCGAGTCGGCGCCGGTGTGCTGGGCGATCACCGGGATCTTGTTGCGCTCACCCCAGACCTGCAATTGCTCCACCGCGGCGGCGCGGAAGGTGTCACCGGCGGCAAGCATGACTTTCTTGCCTTCCAGCTGCAGTTTCTTCGCCAGTTTGCCGATGGTGGTGGTCTTGCCGGCGCCGTTGACGCCCACCACCAGAATCACGAACGGCTTGTTCTGCGAGGTGATTTTCAGCGGTTGCTCGACGGGCTTGAGCATCGCTGCCAGCTCGGCTTGCAGGGATTTGTACAACGCGTCGGCATCGGCCAGCTCTTTGCGGGCGACTTTCTGAGTCAGGCGCTGAATGATCACCGAGGTCGCTTCGACGCCGACATCGGCGGTCAGCAGACGGGTTTCGATGTCTTCGAGCAACTCGTCATCAATGATTTTCTTGCCGAGGAACAGGCTGGCCATGCCCTCGCCAATGCTGGCGCTGGTCTTGGACAAGCCTTGTTTGAGACGAGCGAAGAAGCCGGCTTTGGTCTCCTCGGTACGCACAGGCTCGACCGGTGTTTCAACGGGAGCAATGGGCGTGGTGGCGACAGGAGCGATAACCGGTGCAGGTGCAGGTGCAGGTGCAGGTGCAGGTGCAGGTGCAGGTGCAGGTGCAGGTGCAGGTGCAGGTGCAGGTGCACGCTCTGGCACTTGAGCAACCGGAGCAACCAATGCCGGCACTTCAGGCTCTGGAGCAACCAGCACAGGCTCGGCCACAAACACAGGTTCAACGACCGGTTCAACCACTGGTGCGCGAACCGGCTCAGGAGCAAACGCGGTCGGGGCTGGAATCGGTGGGGTAATGTGCGGCGCTTGCTCATCTTCGACCAACGCCACCGGCTCTTCCGCCACCGGCAACGTCAGCCACGGCTCGGCGGCTGGTGTCAGCGGCAACGGGGCCACGACTACGGTTTCAGGCTCAGGCGCAGGCTCGGCCGCGGGTTGCAGCACCGGCTCGGCGATCGGCAGGACAACCGGCGCAGGCTCTTGCTCCATGACCGGCGCAGGTGTTGGCTCAGGAAGTGGCTGTGGCTGTTCGACAACGGGTTCCTGCGGCTTTTTGCGCAGCCATCCGAACAGGCTTTTCTTCTCGCCAGCCGCAGCTGGGGTCTTCTTGTCGTCGTTGGAACCAAACATGGAGGACGGCTATCTCACGGTAGCGACGCGCCAAAGGGCGCCTCGGCAATAAATAATTCGATGCAGAACAGACTGCGATTCATCCAGCTTGTTCACGCGCAACATTTTGTCGAGGTACCAACGGCACCTCAAAGGTTGATTAATACGAAGGACTGGAACGGCATCGTCGGCGAAAACGCAGAGTTTAGCCGACAAACTCAAAGCCCAAGCCGCAAACCCAAACAACCTACTGACCGATCAAAGGCCTGATAGGCGTGGCCGCCAGTAAAACGGATCAGTATCCTAGCACCCTCTCGCCCGCCGACGCTAAGACCAAGCGGGCAGCCCAACAGGTTTAAAAACGAATGAATGCTCTAGCCCGCCGCGCTGCAGGCCTGCTGTTCAGCACAGTTTGTCTGCCACTTTCAGCCCTGGCTGCCGATCCACAACCCACCCACGAATTCACCCTCGACAATGGCCTGAAGGTCGTTGTGCGCGAAGACCATCGTGCGCCGGTCGTCGTTTCCCAGGTCTGGTACAAGGTCGGCTCAAGCTATGAGACCCCGGGCCAGACCGGGCTGTCCCACGCGCTGGAACACATGATGTTCAAGGGCAGCAAGAAAGTCGGCCCCGGCGAAGCGTCGCTGATCCTGCGCGACCTCGGTGCCGAAGAGAACGCCTTCACCAGCGACGACTTCACCGCGTATTACCAAGTGCTGGCCCGTGATCGCCTGGGCGTGGCCTTCGAACTGGAAGCCGACCGCATGGCCAATCTGCGCCTGCCAGCCGACGAATTCACCCGCGAGATCGAGGTGATCAAGGAAGAACGTCGCCTGCGCACCGACGACAAGCCGATGTCCAAGGCTTACGAACGCTTCATGGCCATGGCCTACCCCGCCAGCGGCTATCACACGCCGACCATCGGCTGGATGGCGGACCTCGACCGCATGAAGGTCGAAGAACTGCGCCACTGGTATCAATCCTGGTATGTGCCGAACAACGCCACCCTGGTGGTGGTCGGTGACGTGACCCCGGACGAAGTCAAAACCCTGGCCCAGCGTTACTTCGGCCCTATCGCCAAGCGTGACGTGCCACCCGCGAAAATCCCGCTGGAGCTGGCCGAGCCCGGCGAACGGAAGATCACCCTGCATGTGCAGACCCAATTGCCGAGCCTGATGCTGGCCTTCAACGTGCCGAGCATCGCTACCGCCGAAGACAAGCGCTCGGTGAACGCTCTGCGCCTGATCTCCGCACTGCTCGACGGCGGCTACAGCGGCCGGATCCCGACGCAACTGGAACGCGGCGAAGAGCTGGTGTCTGGCGGTTCGTCGAGCTACGACGCCTACACCCGTGGTGACAGCCTGTTCACTTTGTCGGCCACGCCGAACACCCAGAAGAAAAAAACCATGGCCCAGGCGGAAGCCGGCCTGTGGAAACTGCTCGAACAGCTGAAAACCACCGCGCCGTCCACTGAAGAGCTGGAGCGCGTGCGAGCGCAGGTCATTGCCGGCCTGGTCTACGAGCGTGACTCGATCACCAGCCAGGCCACCGCCATCGGCCAACTGGAAACCGTCGGGCTGTCCTGGAAACTGATGGACACCGAACTCGCCGAACTGGAAAACGTGACCCCGCAAGACATCCAGAAGGCCGCCAAGCTGTATTTCACCCGCGCACGTCTCAGCGTCGCCCATGTACTGCCAGAGGAGACGACTCATGAGTGAGCGTAAAAAACCGCGCCTGGCCCTGATCGGTCTGGTCGTCATTGCACTGCTCGGGGCTGCCGCCTTCTATTTGTCCAAGTCTGACGAAACCAGTGCCAGCGAAGCCCTCGACAAAGCCAAGGCGAGCCAGAAACTGCAATCGTTGGCGGAACTCGACGGCAAGGCCCCAAGCCATCGCTCACTGAACGTGCAGACCTGGAACACCGCCGAAGGCGCCAAGGTGCTGTTCGTCGAAGCCCGTGAGCTGCCGATGTTCGATATGCGCCTGATCTTCGCCGCAGGCAGCAGCCAGGACGGCGATGCATCCGGCCTGGCACTGTTGACCAACGCAATGCTCAACGAAGGTGTGGCCGGTAAAGATGTCAGCGCTATCGCTCAGGGCTTCGAAGGCCTGGGGGCCGACTTCGGTAACGGCGCCTATAAAGACATGGCGATTGCCTCGCTGCGCAGCCTCAGTGCCGCGGACAAACGCGAGCCTGCCTTGAAGCTGTTCGCTGAAGTCGTCGGCAAACCGACCTTCCCCGCCGACTCGTTTGCCCGCATCAAGAACCAGATGCTGGCCGGCTTCGAATACCAGAAACAGAACCCCGGCAAACTTGCCAGCCTGGAGCTGATGAACCGCTTGTATGGCGATCACCCGTACGCGCATTCCAGCGATGGCACGGCGAAAAGCATTCCACCGATCACCCTGGCGCAGTTGCGGGCCTTCCATCAGAAAGCCTACGCTGCTGGCAACGTGGTGATTGCACTGGTGGGCGACTTGTCGCGCGCCGAGGCCGAAGCGGTTGCCGCACAAGTGTCCGCCGACCTGCCCAAAGGGCCGGCCCTGGCGAAAATCGAACAACCGACCGACCCCAAGTCCAGCATCGGCCACATCGAGTTTCCGTCCAAGCAAACCAACCTGATGATCGCGCAACTGGGCATCGACCGTGACGATCCGGATTACGCAGCGCTGTCGCTGGGCAATCAGATCCTTGGCGGCGGTGGCTTTGGCACCCGATTGATGAGCGAAGTGCGCGAGAAACGTGGCCTGGCCTACGGCGTATATTCGGGTTTCAGCCCGATGCAGGTTCGCGGCCCGTTCATGATCAACCTGCAAACCCGCGCCGAAATGAGCGAAGGCACGCTAAAACTGGTGCAGGACGTGCTCGCCGACTACCTTAAAACCGGCCCCACCGAGAAAGAACTCGACGATGCCAAGCGCGAACTGGCCGGCAGCTTCCCGCTGTCCACCGCCAGCAACGCCGATATCGTCGGGCAGCTCGGCGCCATGGGTTTCTACAACTTGCCGCTGAGCTACCTGGAAGACTTCATGCAACAGTCCCAGAGCCTGACCGTCGAGCAAGTCAAAACCGCATTGAACAAACACCTGAGCACGGACAAACTGGTCATCGTCAGCGCTGGCCCGACCGTGCCACAAAAGCCGTTGCCGGCCCCTACTGACAAACCTGCCGAGCAACCGCTCGGGGTTCCGGAGCATTAATGGCCCATCCATCGCGTCCTAAAAAACCTGTTCACAACGTGCACAACGGTGTGAATCAACTGCGCATCATCGGCGGTGAATGGGGCAGCCGAAAGCTGAGCTTCCCCGATGCGCCAGGCTTGCGTCCAACGCCGGACCGAGTCCGTGAAACCCTGTTCAACTGGCTCGCGCCTTATGTCGCCGGGGCCAAGGTACTTGATCCGTTTGCCGGCAGCGGTGCGCTGTTTCTGGAAGCTTTGTCCCGTGGCGCAGCAATGGGCCAGGCACTGGATGCCAGCAACATTGCGGTAGCGAGCATCAAGGAACATCTGGGCACCCTGCGCTGCACGACCGGTCAGGTACAGACTGCCGACGCCTTGCGCTATCTCGAAACCCAAGCGGCCACGGCGTTCGATCTGGTGTTTCTCGACCCGCCGTTTAATCAGAATCTATTGCCGGCCGTTTGCACTTTGCTCGAAGAGCGTCAGTGGCTGAGTGACGATGCGTGGGTCTACACTGAAAGCGAAACGGCACCGTCGATATTGGGTTTGCCAGAAAATTGGCGCCTGCATCGGGAGCAAAAATCCGGACGAGTGTATTACGCGTTGTGGCAACGTATGGCAGGGATCGCCGGCTAGTCCGGCCTGTAAAAACGGTGCGAAGCTCAGTCAGTTAACGCTGCGGGTAAGCACCGCTGCATCGAGAGCAATCGTGTCCCATCTGCCAGAACGCTTCACCCCCGCCTACGGCCTGGGCAATCCGCACTTACAAACCTTGTGGGGACCGCTATGGCGCAAAACCACGCACCTGGATCGCGAGCGCGAACGCTTATGGCTCGAAGATGGTGATTTCCTTGATCTGGACTGGCACGGCCCCCACAGCGCGAATGTGCCACTGGTGTTGGTGCTGCACGGCCTGACCGGATCGTCGAATTCGCCTTACGTGGCCGGCATGCAGAAGGCGCTGGGCGCCCGGGGCTGGGCCAGTGTCGCGTTGAACTGGCGAGGCTGCTCCGGCGAACCCAATCTGTTGCCGCGCAGTTACCATTCCGGGGCCAGTGAAGATCTGGCCGAAACCATCAAACACCTGCGCTCCCAACGCCCCCTCGCGCCGCTGTATGCGGTCGGTTATTCCATGGGTGGCAACGTTTTACTCAAGCATCTGGGCGAAACCGGCAACAACAGCGGCGTACTCGGCGCGGTGGCGGTGTCGGTGCCGTTTCGGCTCGATCATTGCGCCGACCGTATCAGCCAGGGGTTTTCCAAATTCTATCAAGCGCATTTCATGCGGGAGATGGTCGCCTACATCAAGAACAAACAGCGCAGGTTCCAGCATGAAGGGCATCAGGATGGCTTGGCGGCATTGGCGGCTCTGGGCTCGCTGGAGAATATGCGTACCTTCTGGGATTTCGATGGCCGGGTTACCGCACCGCTGAATGGTTTCGCCGATGCCGCGGATTACTATCGCCGCGCTTCGAGTCGTTATTTCCTTGGGGAGATTCGCACACCGACCCTGATTATCCAGGCGGCCGATGACCCGTTTGTCTTTCCTCATAGCCTGCCGCATGCCGACGAATTGTCCGCCAGCACTCAATTCGAATTGCAGGCCAAGGGTGGGCATGTCGGCTTCGTCGAGGGCTCGTTCCGGCAACCGGGTTACTACCTGGAAAGGCGCATTCCCCAATGGCTCGCCACCACAGGGCGCAAGTAAACCATGGGTTCGGATCAGGGCGAGTCGATTCACTTCTGGCAAACGGCGCCGTTGGCCGGGGTCGAGTTGTTGTCCGCACGCTACATCGAACACCGCTTCGCCCCTCATGTGCATGACGGCTATGTGATCGGCATGATCATGGCCGGCGCCCAGCGTTATCGCTATCGCGGCGCCGAGCATCTGGCGGGCAGCGGCACGCTGGTGCTGATCAACCCGGATGAACTGCACACCGGCCACAAAGGTACCGAAGACGGTTGGTTGTACCGGGCGTTTTATCCCGACAGCGGGCAGATTCTTTCACTGCTGGACGAGCTCGAACTGCCGACCGATACCTTGCCGGCGTTTGGCGCCACGTTGTATCGCGATCCGGATCTGGTGAAGGGGTTCTGCCAACTGCATTGTTTGCTGGAGAGTCCGTCCACGGCGCTGCAGCAGCAAACGGCCTGGCGGGAAATGATGCTGTCACTGTTGCAACGCCATGCAGCCGTCCCGACCGCCAGCAAACCTGGCAAGGAACACCGGGCGGTGACCCTGGCCAAGGAACTGCTGCAATCACGCTTGGCGGCGCCGCCCTCGCTGGAAGAACTGGCGGCGACGGTGAACCTGTCGCCCTTCCACTTCGCCCGGGTGTTCCGCAGAGCCACCGGCATGCCGCCACACACCTGGTTGATGCAGCAGCGCATCGCTCGGGCACGGGCGTTGTTACAGCGCGGCTGCCTGCCGCTGGAAGTCGCGACGCAACTGGGTTTTGCCGACCAGAGCCATCTGAGCCGGCAATTCAAACAGGTTTACGGCGTAGGACCGGGGGCGTATCGCAGCGCGCGGCAGCTGTGAAATCTCAAGAGCACCTTATTTACCATGTGGGAGCGAGCCTTTGTGGCGAGGGGGCTTGCCCCCGTTGGAGTGCGGAGCGCTCCCGGAGCCAGTGGATATGGCTTTTCAGTTAGACCGTATCGTCCCGATCTGCGACTGCTTTGCAGCCGAACGGGGGCGAGCCCCCTCGCCACAAAAGCCCGCTCAACAATGGATTGGGGATTATTCGCCGGTGGCGACGCCTCGCGCAGGATCGTTGATCCACTCGCTCCACGACCCGGCATACAACGACCCCAACGGATAACCCGCCAGGCACAGGGCGAACAGGTTGTGGCAGGCGGTCACGCCGGAACCGCAATACGCGACCAGCTCTGTCGGTGAACGATCACCGAGCTTCGCGGCAAACCGCTGCTTGAGCTGTTCGGCCGGCAAGAACCGCCCGTCGCTGCCCAGGTTATCGGTGAACGCGGCACATTGTGCGCCGGGGATATGCCCGGCAATCGGATCGATCGGCTCCACTTCGCCCTTGAAGCGCGGCAAGCCGCGGGCGTCGAGCAAGGTCAACGCGGGCTGGCCGAGACGTTGCTGGAGCTGTTGGGCGCTGAGCACCAACGAAGCATCCGGCGTCCCGGTGAAGGTGCCACGGGCAACCGACGGCGGATCAAGACTCAGGGGCAATCCGGCGGCGTGCCAGGCTTTCAGCCCGCCATCGAGAATGAACACGCCATCACGCTTGCCCAGCCACGCCAGCAACCACCAGGCCCGTGCCGCGTAGGCGCCGGGACCGTCATCGTACAAAACCACTTCGCTGTCGGCGTTGATGCCCCAGGCTTGAAAGCGTTCGATCAAGTCGGCGGGTTCAGGCAATGGATGACGCCCGGTAACCCCCTTGATCACTGTCCCACTCAAATCACGCTCCAGATCGGCAAAGCTCGATCCGGCAATATGCCCTTCGGCGTAGCTGCGCTGACCGTAATCAGGGTCTTCGAGGGCAAAACGACAATCCAGAATCACCAGCCCCGGCGTCTCCTTCTTCAAGTCCAACGCTTGCGGGCTGATCAGTTGCGCAATGGGCATAACGGGCTCCAGTGATTTTGTCGGTTTCAATCCTACTGCACTCTTTAATCCACTTCTCTATCCCACTTCTTCCAGCGCCTGGGCCAGCGGCACATAAAACTCTTCGAACAGTGCATTCACCGCATCGTGAGCTTGATCCGTGACGAACCCGGCCTCCAGCACCAGCACCTGATACACGCCCCGTTTGATCGCCTGTTCGCTCAAATGGTTGGAGTTTTCGCGCGTGGTGCACAGAAAGCGCACCCACGATGTGAGGATGATCCAGGCATTGAGGGTCAGGGATTCGATCTGGACCTTGTCCATGCACAGAATGCCGGCCTCGACGAAACCCGCGTAGATGTGCGTGCCCTGGATCAGGCAGCGCTGGGAAAAGCGCCGGTAACGGGCGGCCAGTTCGGGATCGCTGTCGAGCAAATGCTCGAGGTCGCGATGCAGGAAGCGGTAGCGCCACATGGCGGAGAGCAATTCCTTGAGGTAGAAGCGCTTGTCTTCGACTGTCGCGGCGCGCCCCTGGGGCGGGCGCAGGAAGCTGTCCACCAGGTTTTCGTACTCACTGAACAACACGGCGATGATCGCCTGCTTGTTGGGGAAGTGGTAGTACAGGTTGCCCGGGGAAATCTCCATGTGGGCAGCAATGTGGTTGGTGCTGATACTGCGCTCGCCCTGTTGATTGAACAGCTCCAGGCTGTTCTGCACGATGCGCTCGCTGGTTTTGATCCGAGGGGCCATGGCTTGAGCTTTAATTCAGAGTGCGATGAGGGGCATCTTACGACCTATCCGCGCATGGATAAAACAAAGCTGTGCCAGAGTGCCATTTGACTTTCTAGAGCATAGACTCTAGAAGGTCCCTCATTACAATAAATCCGGAGCCGACCATGCCTGCAGACATTGCCTACCTGAAGAACCTGCAGCAGCCTCTGGACGAACTCCAAACCCTGTTCGATGCTCAACGCACGGCGTATGCAGCCAACCCGATGCCACCCGCGGCTCAGCGCCAGCAATGGCTAAAGGCGTTGAAGGACTTGCTGAGCAATGAGCGCCAGGCCCTGATCGACGCCATCAGCCAGGATTTCAGCCACCGCAGCGCCGATGAAACCCTGCTCGCCGAACTGATGCCCAGCCTGCACGGCATTCATTACGCCAGCCGGCACCTCAAAGGCTGGATGAAAGCCTCGCGACGCAAAGTCGGCCTCGCCTTTCAGCCAGCGTCGGCCAAAGTGGTTTATCAGCCGTTGGGCGTGGTCGGGGTGATCGTGCCGTGGAACTACCCGCTTTACCTGGCCATCGGGCCGTTGGTGGGCGCGTTGTCGGCAGGCAATCGGGTGATGCTCAAACTCAGCGAATCGACCCCTGCCACCGGTTTGCTGCTCAAGGAATTGCTGGGCCGGGTTTTCCCCCAGGACCTGGTCTGCGTGGTGCTGGGTGAGGCCGATATCGGTGTGGCGTTCTCGCGGCTGCGTTTCGATCATTTGTTGTTCACCGGCGCCACCAGCATCGGCAAACACGTGATGCGCGCGGCGGCCGAGAATCTGACGCCGGTGACCCTCGAACTGGGTGGCAAGTCCCCGGCCATCGTTTCCCGCGATGTGCCGCTCGAGGACGCCGCCGAACGCATCGCTTTCGGCAAGACCCTCAACGCCGGGCAAACCTGTGTCGCCCCGGACTACGTGCTAGTGCCGGAAGACCGCGTCGGCTCTTTCGTCGAAGCCTATCGTCAGGCGGTTCGCGGGTTTTATCCGACGCTGGCCGACAACCCGGACTACACCGCCATCATCAACGACCGGCAGCTGGCACGGCTCAACGGCTACCTCAGCGACGCCACCAGCAAGGGCGCGCTGCTGATTCCGCTGTTCGATCAGGGCCAGGGCCGGCGCATGAGTCATAGCCTGCTGCTCAACGTCAGCGACGACATGACGGTGATGCAGGACGAAATCTTCGGCCCGTTGCTGCCGATCGTGCCATACAAGGATCTCGACGAAGCGTTTGCCTACATCAACCAACGCCCTCGCCCGCTGGCGCTGTATTACTTCGGCTACGACAAGCGCGAGCAAAACCGCGTCCTCCACGAAACCCATTCCGGCGGTGTTTGCCTCAATGACACCTTGCTGCACGTTGCTCAGGACGACATGCCGTTCGGCGGCATCGGCGCCTCGGGCATGGGCCACTACCACGGCCACGAGGGCTTCCTGACCTTCAGCAAGGCCAAAGGCGTGCTGATCAAACAGCGCTTCAATGCGGCAAAACTGATCTATCCGCCGTACGGTAAAGCCATTCAGAAACTGATCCAGAAGCTGTTTATCCGCTAACAATCATCACCGCCGGGTAATAACAATAATGAGCCCAAGCCTGTCCGACACACCCGCGCTGTCACGGCGCGGCCTGCTTAAATTCAGCCTCGGCGCCAGCGCTTTTCTGGCCACGGCCGGATTAGGCGCGAGCCTCAGCGGCTGCTCGTCGAGCAACCCTGCCAGCGGTTTCGCGATTCTGCGCAGTGGCGACCTGCTGTTTCTGCGGGCAGTGATTCCGGTGATGCTCGACGGCGCCGTGACCGTCGAAAAAATGCCGGCCGCAGTCGCCGAGACCTTGCACTGCCTGGATAACGGCCTGAATCACCTGTCGCCGGAAATGCTCAAACTGACCCGGCAATTGTTCGACGTGTTGGGGATGAGCATTACCCGCGGCCCACTGACGGGAATTTGGGGCAGTTGGGAAAACGCCAGCAGCGAACAGATCCGGCACTTTCTCGACCGTTGGGAAAACAGCTCATTGAGCCTGCTGCGCATGGGCCACAGCTCGTTGCTGCAAATGGTGATGATGGCGTGGTACAGCCGGGCGGAGTCGTGGGCGCATTGCGGGTATCCCGGGCCGCCTACGGTTTGAGACCGAGTCGACCCTATCGCGGGCAAGCCACGCTCCCACAGGTTTTGAGATGGACCACCCTTTTGTGAACGACTCAAACCCTGTAGGAGCGAGGCTTGCCCGCGAAGACGTCAGCCGCCTCACCACAGAACCCAAAATAATAAGAGAACCCCAAACATGCCCGTACCCGATCCGTTCCGCGAAGGCCTGGCCCGTGGCTGGAAAACCTACAACGGCGCCCGCCTGATCGAGGACCTGACCCTCGAAGCGGACGTGGCGATCATCGGCAGCGGTGCCGGCGGCGGGACCACCGCCGAAATCCTCAGCGCCGCCGGCTACAAGGTATTGCTGATCGAAGAAGGTCCGCTCAAGACCAGCAGCGACTTCAAGATGCTCGAAGACCAGGCCTACACCAGCCTCTATCAGGAAGGCATCGGGCGCATGAGCAAGGACGGCGCGATCACCATCCTCCAGGGACGGGCGGTGGGCGGCACCACGCTGATCAACTGGACCTCAAGCTTTCGCACCCCGGACCCGACTCTGGAACACTGGGCCAAAGAGCACGACGTCACAGGCCATACGCCGGCCGAGATGGCGCCCTGGTTCGAGAAAATGGAACAACGCCTGGGTGTCGCCCCTTGGATGGTGCCGCCCAACGCCAACAATGACGTCATCCGCAAAGGCTGCGAAAAACTCGGCTACGCCTGGCATGTGATTCCGCGCAACGTGCGCGGCTGCTGGAACATCGGCTACTGCGGCATGGGTTGCCCGACCAACGCCAAGCAATCAATGCTGGTCACGACCATCCCGGCGACCCTGGAAAAAGGTGGCGAGCTGCTCTATCTGGCCCGCGCCGAAAAGCTGTCGATCAAGGGCGGCAGGGTTACGGGGCTGCAATGCGTGGCGATGGATGAGCGTTGCGTTGCGCCCACCGGACGCACGATTACGGTCAAGGCGCGGCATTACGTGCTGGCCGGCGGCGGGATCAACAGCCCGGCGCTGCTGTTGCGCTCCGAGGCGCCGGATCCTCACGAGCGGCTGGGCAAACGGACTTTCCTACACCTGGTAAACATGTCCGCCGGGCTGTTTGATGAGGTGATCAACCCGTTCTACGGCGCGCCGCAGTCGATCTATTCCGACCATTTCCAGTGGCAGGATGGCACCACTGGCAAGATGTCCTACAAACTTGAAGTTCCGCCGCTGCATCCGGCGCTCGCCAGCACGTTACTCGGTGGTTTTGGCACGCAAAGCGCCCGGCATATGGAAAACCTGCCGCACACCCACGCCATGCTGGCATTGCTGCGGGATGGTTTTCACCCGGACAGCCCCGGCGGCAGCGTTGAATTGCGCGGTGACGGCACTCCGGTGCTCGACTATCAGGTTTCACCCTACGCGTGGGACGGGTTGCGCCGGGCTTTCCACAGCATGGCCGAGATCCAGTTCGCCGGTGGCGCCAACGCCGTGATGCCGATGCACGCCGACGCTCGTTACGTGAAAACCCTGGCCGAAGCACGCACGCTGATTGATGACCTGAGCCTTGAGTTGTATCGCACGCGCCTGGGCAGTGCTCATGTGATGGGCGGTTGTGCCATGGGTGAAGCCCCGAAAAACGCCGTGACCGACAGCCTCGGCCGACATCATCAACTCAACAATCTGTCGATTCACGACGGCTCGCTTTTCCCCACCAGCATTGGGGCAAACCCACAATTGTCGGTTTACGGACTGACGGCGCAATTGGCGACTTCATTGGCCGAACGTTTGAAAAACCCATGAAAACGCGGAATATTCCCATCGTCTATAGTGCTTTCTTACCCAACAGGCGACTTGGCCGACCGGGAAGGCTGCGATACCATCCGACTCCCCAACGGACTCCCGCCAGGACGACGCGATGAACCGAGTGTTGTACCCAGGTACCTTCGACCCTATTACCAAGGGCCATGGCGATCTGGTCGAACGCGCCTCGCGCCTGTTCGATCATGTGATCATCGCCGTCGCCGCCAGCCCGAAAAAAAACCCGCTGTTTCCCCTGGAACAACGTGTGGAGCTGGCCCGCGAGGTCACTAAACATCTGCCGAACGTTGAAGTCGTCGGTTTTTCGACGTTGCTCGCGCATTTTGCCAAAGAGAAGAACGCCAACGTATTCCTGCGTGGTTTGCGCGCGGTATCGGACTTCGAATACGAATTCCAGCTGGCCAACATGAACCGCCAACTGGCGCCGGATGTGGAAAGCCTGTTTCTTACCCCGTCCGAGCGTTATTCGTTCATTTCTTCGACGCTGGTGCGTGAAATCGCGGCCCTGGGTGGCGATATCACCAAGTTCGTCCACCCGGCGGTGGCCGACGCCCTCACCCTGCGCTTTAAAAAGTAGGAGCTGCCGAAGGCTGCGATCTTTTACGGCTACCGCAAGCTTCGATCGCTGCACTTGATCGCGCCCGCGTGCACTGCGGGCGCCAATGCGGCACAATTGTGCGCATTGATTTATTGCGCCCGGGCCTGCCGCCCCGGCTGGAGTTAGCATGTCCCTGATCATCACCGACGATTGCATCAACTGCGACGTCTGCGAACCCGAGTGCCCGAACGCCGCCATCTCCCAGGGCGAAGAGATCTACGTGATCGACCCGAACCTGTGCACACAATGTGTCGGCCACTACGACGAACCGCAGTGCCAGCAGGTCTGCCCGGTGGATTGCATCCCGCTGGACGAGGCTCATCCGGAGACTGAAGAACAGTTGATGGAGAAGTATCGCAAGATTACTGGTAAGGCTTGAGTCATTTGGCGCCTGTCAGGGCGCCTTCGCGGGCAAGCCTCGCTCCTACAGGTTCGAGTCGTAACCGACATCCGTGAATGACGGAGTTCTGTAGGAGCGAGGCTTGCCCGCGAAGCTTTTAGAGCTTCACTCCCGCTGCTCAAACCCCTCCCCGATACACCCCAGGCACCGCACAAATGCGGCTTTCGCCGGATCGACCACCAACGCCTGCCCCGCATCGCCAATACCGCCGCCCAGCGCGGTAAACGGCAACGACACCACAAACGCCCCGGCACCGATTACCGTCGCCACCACCAATAACGGTCGGGCAATCAGTAAATCGCCAAGCATGGCGTAGGCCGGCGGGTTCTGGATGGTGTAACGAGGATCGCCGCTGCCGTTCTCAGCCGCCAGCGCGGGCGCACCGACGCTCAGCAACAACGCAACGACAAGGGTTCGAAACAGATTCATGGCACGGTCCTTCGGCTAGGCAGTGAGAACACTGACTATAGACCGTAGCCGATATCAGCTCTGGCAGCGCGGACAAAAGACGCTGGCACGCTGCCCAAGCTTGACTTCCCGCAGCCCTGTGCCACAGACCTTGCAGTGTTCACCGCCACGGCCGTACACGAACAACTCCTGCTGGAAGTAACCCGGTTGACCGTCGCCGCCGATAAAGTCCCGCAACGTGGTGCCTCCGCGCTCGATGGCGAGGGCAAGGATGCGCTTGATCTCGATCGCCAACTTCAAATAGCGTGCCCGGGAAATGCTCTTGGCTTCGCGCCGAGGGTCGATGCCGGCGGCAAACAACGCTTCGGTCGCGTAGATATTGCCGACGCCGACCACGACCGCGTTGTCCATGATGAACGGCTTGACCGCCATGGAACGCCCGCGCGATTGCTGAAACAGCCGCTCGCCGTCAAACAGATCGGTCAACGGCTCCGGCCCGAGGCGAATCAGTAGTTCGTGATTGAGCGGGTCGAGGCTCCAGAGCATCGCGCCAAACCGTCGCGGGTCGGTGTAGCGCAGGGCCAGGCCCGATTCCAGTTCAATGTCCACATGCTCATGCTTGGCCGCCGGCATGCCGACTTCCACCAGCCGCAGATTCCCCGACATCCCCAAATGACTGATCAGCGTGCCGACTTCGGCGTTGATCAGCAGGTACTTGGCGCGCCGTTCCACCAGCACGATGCGCTGACCGGACAGCCGCACATCCAGGTCTTCGGGGATCGGCCAGCGCAGACGGCGCTCACGCACGATCACCCGGCTGACGCGCTGGCCTTCCAGGTGCGGGGCAATCCCGCGGCGGGTGGTTTCGACTTCCGGCAGTTCTGGCATGGGGCTCTCGAATCAGGCGAGGTTCGACACTCAACGAGTGGCGAGGTCGCGAATTTCTTGTTTCTGGGTTTCGAAATCGTATTCCGACAGACCAATGTAATCGAGCACAAGGGGCCCGACACTGTTCCATTCATGGTCTTCGGACTGGTTGCCCAGTACCCGGAAGGAAGCGCAAATGTGCTCGGCCATCTTCAGCAGCGCCAGCAGATTTTTCAGCGGCGTATTGCGAGCCGATTCATCGCTGAAAATGGCCAGGGCGTTGTGATGGTTGGCAATGGCCTGGGTGACATGTTCCGGCAGGCGCCAGGACTTGGCGGTGTAATACCCGACCACGGCGTGGTTGGTGTTGTATTTTTTGTTCTCGGTATCCACCACGCGGCATTCGGCGCTGGCATTGCCATAGGCCTGTTCCAGCACTTTCATGTAGTCGGGGAATTTCTTGAGCATCAACGGGATGCCGCAATCGTGGAACAGGCCCAGCGCATAGGCTTCATCACCGGCCTGGACACCGACGCGCTTGGCCAAAGTAAGGCACGTCATCGCCACGTCCTGCGCCGTGTCCCAGAAGCGGTTGAGGGTGACGATCGCCTCGTCGTTCAGTTCGCCCTTGATCGACTGCGCGTTGATCAGGTTGATGATCGAACGGCTGCCCAACAGGTTCACTGCCCGCTGGATCGCGGTGATCTTGTTACTCAAGCCGTAGTACGGCGAGTTGACGATTTTCAGCAAGGCGCCGGACAGGCCTGGGTCCTGGGAGATCAGCTTCGCGATCACCTCCAGGTCCGGGTCGGGCATGTATTGCTCCATCTGCAGATCCACCATGATCTGCGGCTGGGCCGGCACGCTGATGCCTTGCAGGGACTGTTGAATCTGTGCGGTCGTCAACTCTTGGGACATAAGTACACACTCCGGGTCAGGCGGGGATTCTAACCTTTAAGAAGATGGATCCGACACACCCGCCGGTATGTCATCGAAATTTCACAGGTGCGCTCCCTTGTGGCGAGGGGGTTTACCCCCGTTGGGGCGCGAAGCGGCCCTGGAAGGCTCAACAGACATACCGCGTTTGGCGAATCTACGACTGCTTCGCAGCCGAACGGGGGCAAACCCCCTCGCCACAGGTCTATCCGCCAAGCCGAGCCCTTGCGCAACACGCTATACTCCCGCTCTTTTTTCCGGAGCGACGTCATGTCCCTGCCTAGCCTGCGCCTCAAAGCCAACGCCGACCGTCGCCTGCGAAACGGCCACTTGTGGGTCTACAGCAACGAAATCGATGTAGCCGCTACGCCTTTGCACGGTTTCAAGGCCGGCGACCAGGCGATCCTCGAAGCCGCCAGCGGCAAGCCGCTGGGCATCGTTGCCATGAGCCCGAACAACCTGATCTGCGCCCGTCTGCTGTCGCGCGACATCAAGTTGCCGCTGGACAAGTCGCTGCTGGTGCATCGCCTGAACGTTGCCCTGTCCCTGCGCGATCGCCTGTTCGACAAGCCCTTCTATCGCCTGGTCTACGGCGACTCCGACCTGCTGCCAGGCCTGGTGGTCGACCGTTTCGGCGACATCCTGGTCGTCCAGATCGCCTCGGCGACCATGGAAGCTCACAAAGATGACGTGATCGCGGCATTGACCCAAGTGCTCAAGCCAAGCGGCATTCTGTTCAAGAACGACTCCGCTGCCCGTGATGCCGAAGGCCTCAACCGCTACGTCGAAACCGTATTCGGCCTGGTGCCGGAATGGGTCGCGCTGGAAGAGAACGGCGTGAAATTCGAAGCGCCAGTCATCCAGGGGCAGAAAACCGGCTGGTTCTACGATCACCGCATGAACCGCGCGCGCCTGGCACCTTATGCCAAAGGCAAACGCGTACTGGACTTGTACAGCTACATCGGCGGCTGGGGCGTTCAAGCGGCTGCCTTCGGCGCCAGTGAAGTGTTCTGCGTCGATGCTTCGACCTTCGCCCTCGACGGCGTCGAGCGCAATGCCGCACTGAACGGCGTCGCCGAAAAAATGACCTGCATCGAAGGCGACGTGTTCGAAGCCCTGAAGGAACTGAAGGCCAGCGAAGAGCGTTTCGACGTCATCGTGGCCGACCCTCCTGCCTTCATCAAACGCAAGAAAGACATGAAAAACGGTGAAGGCGCCTACCGTCGCCTGAACGAGCAAGCCATGCGCCTGCTCAGCAAGGACGGCATCCTGGTCAGCGCTTCGTGCTCGATGCACCTGCCGGAAGACGACCTGCAGAACATTCTGCTGACCAGTGCCCGTCACCTGGACCGCAACATCCAGATGCTGGAGCGCGGTGGTCAGGGCCCGGATCACCCGGTACACCCAGCGATTGCCGAGACTCGCTACATCAAGAGCATCACCTGCCGTCTGCTGCCAAACAGCTGAGTACGCTGGTTTGACGGGGAGCCGACAGGCTCTCCGTCAGCCGTTTCAACGCCACACCATCCACTCTTCAGCCTCTGCTTCTTACTCTTGCGGTCCTACTGACTTGCAGGACGTTTCCCTGCATCTTTTATTTAAAAGAATATAACTTACAAACTTGCGCCTACCGCCAGATCGCTCCGACAAAATTACTAGAATATTCCTACTTAATATCCCCTTGATAAGGGCTCATTACAGCCTATGATTGAGTTGTCACCGCGAAGTGACACTCACTATCAATGACAAGGAGTCAAAAAACATGAAAGCAATTACTCTGGAAACAAACAAAATCGCTAACCTGGCTTTTCTGGTTGCGCCAAAAACCCGCTAAGTAAATGAAACGCTGGCGAGTGCCGGCTACCCAGCGTTTTCTATAGCTACGTCCAGAGCGAACCGTCCATCATGCAGATAAATCCATACCTGTTCATACTTCCCCGTACGCCCGGCCAAATAGTCTGGGATTACAAAAACCACAAACAATTTGAACTTAACCTGGAATATTCAACCCGGCTTACACAACTCATCCACAATCCCGAACTGTATAACGACAACAACAGAATAGACACTCAACTTCTGAACTCCGGAATACTGACCACCTCAATACAAGACACTATTGTATGGGGCTGGGATGAACTGTCGAAAATATTCCATATCGGCACCAAGAACATTCCCTGCGAGCATGTTCCTCAGAATATCCATGAATGGTCGAGACGCTATCTGGATCATTGCACCGAAGTACTGGGGGCACCCGCGCCGGACGCCAGGCTCACCGAACACCAGGCACGCGAGCTGATCGCCCTGCCAAAACCTTCCTGCCTGCCGGAGGGCTCCCTTGCCAACGTCCTGATCGGCCGAAAAACCTGCCGTACCTTCACGGATGAAGCGGTTTCGCTGGAAGCTGTCGGCACACTGCTTTACCTCTCCCTGGGCTACTTGCATGAGCGCGAAAATGACGTCGACGAAACCATTGTCGAAGGTCTCGGTGCCCGACGCAGCAGCCCGTCCGGTGGCGGGCTGAATGCCTGCGAAGGCTTTCTTCATGTACAAAACGTCAGCGGCCTGAAACCCGGGCTCTACGCCTACCATCCCACCGACCATGCCCTGAGTTTCATCAACCCGGCACCTGACTCACCCCTGGGGCAGTTGCTGTGTGGCCAACACTTCATCAATAACCTGCCGGTGGGTCTGTTCATTACCGCTCGCTTCGACAAGTTGTGGTGGAAATATGAACACTCACGAGCCTACCGAATGGCCTTCGTGGAAGCGGGGCATATTTCCCAGACCTTTCAACTGGTGGCCACTGCACTGGGGCTGAACACATGGCTGACCGGAGCACTGACGGATGATCAGGTCGAAACATTGCTGGGGCTCGAGAACAACGCAGAACAACCCTTGTTTTTTGTTGGCTGTGGCCACAGCGACGGACAAGTGATGTGCAAGGAATTGAAGGATCTGCTGAGCAGTCGGGAGCCGCAACAATGACCGCCCCCATCATTGCGCCGGTAGACCGCCCCCTTTCCTGGGCGCTGCGTTTCACCCTCGGCGACTGGAATACCCGCGCGTCGGTGCGAACCAGCGAGCATGATTATCTATTACCGCCAGACCTGGAACAGCAACTGGAAACACGTCACTGGTTTCCCCCAGGTTTCCTGGATTACCTGAATCACCCGGCTATCAAAGCGCTAGGTCCAACCGTCATCCATCGGCTGTCGGCCAATCATCTGGTGTACTTCCTCGACTACACCACCGTGCTCGAACACCGCATCGTCAACCGTTCCGTGGAGACCATCATCCACGGTGAATTGAAGGTCAACATTCCCCCACGGATGAAGACCGCTGCGCTTCAGCTTTATACCGACGAGGGTTATCACGCCCTGTTCTCCAATAGCCTTGCCGAGCAGATTGCCGGGGTCTACGGGATCAACCTGCGCCCGGTCATGCCGCAGCGCATCACGCGATTGAACACCCTGCTCGACCGCGCACCTGAGCAACACCGGGCGCTGGCCTGGTTTCTCGTCGGGTTTGTGTCGGAGACGATCATTGCCAGGGAACTGCTCGACATCTGCCGTGACGACCTGGTGTCCAGCGTCCAGGCCATGCTCAGGGATCATCTCTCGGACGAGGCGCTTCACAGCCGCTATTTCTCTGAAGTGTTCCATTACCTGTGGCTAACGCTGAACAGCCGTCAACGCATATTCGCCGCCAGGCTGTTGCTGGACAGCATCCGGATTTTCTTCGAGGCCGATGAGCGATGGCTGCGGGAAAGCCTGCACAGCGCGGGTATCGGCGAGACCGCCGTCACGCAAGTGCTCGGTGAACTGACCAGCCCCCAAGCCGCCCTTCAGCGTGCGCGATCCGGCGCCGGGGCGACGCTTCAGGCTTTGAAAAAGGCCGGTTTTTTCGATCTGCCTTACAACCGGCAACTGTTCATCAAGGCAGGACTTATCGATGGATGAAGGACACTCTGCGGCAACCGTCAGACAGCGTCGGGGGGCGATCAGCCTGTTGTTGGCAATGGTGCTGCTTGGCGTATTCCCGCTGGATGTCCTGCTTCCCTCGTTCCCTGCGCTCGCTGAACACTTTCGCAACACGCGCGCCGATATCGCGCTGTCGGTCAGTCTGTTTGCCGTCGGCATTGCGGCCTCTCAACTGCTGATCGGGCCGCTGTCGGATGTGATCGGGCGCAAAGGACTGTTGCTCGCCGGAATAACCGTTTCGATGCTCGGTGCAATGGGCTGCATATTGACCACGGACTATCTCTACTTCCTGCTGTTCCGTGTCATTCAAGCCTTGGGCTGCGGGTGTTTCGTGCTGTCACAAGCGTTGGTTCAGGATCTGTTCGAGGGTGAGGAACGTACCCGATTGCGGATCCTGATGGTCACCGCCAGCGGCATTTTCATCTCGGTCTCGCCATTGGCCGGTACGTTCCTGCAAGCCACGCTGGGCTGGCAGGGCAGCTTCTGGGTGTTTATCGCACTGGCTGGCGTGGTATTGCTCAACGCCTGTCTGTTCCTCGAAAACACCCGGCCGGCGGCAACCGGAGCCCGACCGAATATCCTCCAGTCTTATGGTCGGGTCCTGCGTGATGCCGACTTCCTGCCCTACTGGTTGATCTCAGCCTTTGCTTTCGCCTGTCATTTTTCGTTCATCGTCATTTCGCCGCTGATTTTCATGGATCAGCTCCAGCTATCGGCCTATGACTTCTCACTGATTCTGTTGATATACGGTGGCGCCTACATTGTCGGCGGCATGGCGGCGACTCTCTTGGGTAAACGCATCAGCCCCGGTCATCAAATCATCAGCGGGTTGAGCTTGATCCTGCTGTCCGGCCTCATCATGCTTTTCCTCGCAAGCCACTTTGCGCTGTCCCCTATCACCGTCCTGGTACCGATGCTTATCTGTACCGCCGGCACCACCATCGCCCGGCCGGCCGCCAGTTCCAAAGCCATGAGCCTGTTCCCTGAAAATGCGGGAACCTCGGCGTCGGCAGGCAGCACGGTGACTTTCATCTGCGGCGGGTTGATCAGTGCGCTCATCAGCTTGAGCCCGACCAACCTGCAATCCACCCTTGGATACAGCTTCATCATCTTGAGCAGCGTGGCACTGGCGCTCAACAGTCGTATCAATAGCCGAGCAAAAAGCCCAAGAGCCAGCCCAAACGTCGAATAATCCTGCCGATCGTCATCCCACACGCTCCGTCAGCGCTGGTTCAACACTTTCCGGCATTCCCTCCTGACGCCAGCGGTGTAGAATCGCGAGATTCATCGCCAGTCATCCCCCGGCGGGTTTATGAGCTCAAGCTGAAGCGCGCGGCGATCCCGCAAAGTTATCGGCAACTTCCGGACACACGGCCATTTCTGAGTGTTCCAGACGTCAATAGAAGCTCACTTCCCTTTTGATACCTGATTAGCCGCCCGGAGTGCTTCATGCCTGATTACCGCTCGAAAACATCCACCCACGGCCGCAACATGGCCGGTGCTCGCGCACTGTGGCGCGCCACGGGGATGAAAGATGACGACTTCAAGAAGCCGATCATCGCCATTGCCAACTCCTTTACCCAGTTCGTACCGGGCCATGTGCACCTCAAGGATCTGGGGCAACTGGTCGCTCGCGAAATCGAACGGGCCGGCGGCGTCGCCAAAGAATTCAACACCATCGCCGTGGATGACGGCATCGCCATGGGCCACGACGGCATGCTCTATTCGCTGCCGAGCCGCGAGATCATCGCCGACTCCGTCGAATACATGGTCAACGCCCACTGCGCCGACGCCATTGTCTGCATCTCCAACTGCGACAAGATCACCCCAGGCATGCTGATGGCCTCCCTGCGCCTGAACATCCCGGTGATCTTTGTGTCCGGCGGCCCGATGGAAGCCGGCAAGACCAAACTGGCCAGCCACGGTCTCGACCTGGTCGATGCCATGGTGATCGCCGCCGACTCCAGCGCCTCCGACGAGAAGGTTGCCGAGTATGAGCGTAGCGCCTGCCCGACGTGCGGCTCGTGCTCCGGCATGTTCACCGCCAACTCGATGAACTGCCTGGTTGAAGCCCTGGGCCTGGCATTGCCGGGCAACGGTTCGACCCTGGCCACCCACAGCGACCGCGAACAGCTGTTCCTGCAGGCCGGCCGCACCATCGTCGAGCTGTGCAAGCGTTACTACGGCGAGAACGATGAGTCGGTGTTGCCGCGCAACATCGCCAACTTCAAGGCGTTCGAAAACGCCATGACCCTGGACATCGCCATGGGCGGTTCCACCAACACCATCCTGCACTTGCTGGCCGCGGCCCAGGAAGCCGAGATCGATTTCGACCTGCGCGACATCGACCGTCTCTCCCGTCACGTACCGCAACTGTGCAAGGTCGCGCCGAACATCCAGAAGTACCACATGGAAGACGTGCACCGTGCCGGCGGGATCTTCAGCATCCTCGGTTCCCTGGCCCGTGGCGGTCTGTTGCACACCGACCTGCCGACCGTACACAGCAAGTCCTTGGCTGAAGGCATCGCCAAGTGGGACATCACCCAGACCACCGACGAAGCCGTGCATCACTTCTTCAAGGCCGGCCCGGCGGGCATCCCGACGCAAACCGCGTTCAGCCAGTCGACCCGTTGGGAAACCCTGGATGACGACCGTGAAAACGGCTGCATCCGCAGTGTCGAACACGCTTACTCGAAAGAAGGCGGCCTGGCCGTTCTGTACGGCAACATCGCTCTGGACGGCTGCGTGGTGAAAACCGCTGGCGTCGACGAGTCGATCCACGTCTTCGAAGGCAACGCGAAGATTTTCGAAAGCCAGGACAGCGCCGTGCGCGGCATCCTCGCCGATGAAGTGAAGGCCGGCGACATCGTGATCATTCGTTACGAAGGCCCGAAAGGCGGCCCGGGCATGCAGGAAATGCTGTACCCGACGTCTTACCTGAAATCCAAAGGCCTGGGCAAAGCCTGCGCCCTGCTCACCGACGGCCGCTTCTCTGGCGGCACTTCGGGCCTGTCCATCGGCCACGCTTCACCAGAAGCCGCTGCCGGTGGCGCGATCGGTCTGGTGCAGGATGGCGACAAGGTATTGATCGACATTCCGAACCGCTCGATCAACCTGTTGATCAGCGATGAAGAAATGGCTGCGCGCCGTGTCGAGCAGGACAGGAAAGGCTGGAAACCGGTGGAAGTGCGTCCACGTAAAGTGACCACGGCGCTCAAAGCCTATGCCCTGTTGGCCACCAGTGCCGACAAGGGTGCGGTACGTAACAAGGCGATGCTCGACGGGTTGTAAGCTTCAGCCGCAAAATCAAAAATGCCCCGCCAAGTGCGGGGCATTTTTTTGACCAAAATCCCCCAAACACTGGAGATCAACTGTGGGAGCGAGCCTGCTCGCGAAAGCGCCGGGTCAGTCAACACCAATGCTGAATGACACACCGCCTTCGCGAGCAGGCTCGCTCCCACATTTAGATCCTCGGTCCTACTGAATCTCTTCCGGCTTGACGATCACCCAGTTCTTGTCTGCCGTCACCGCCAACCCTTCTTTCGCCTGGGCTGCTGCATTTTTGGCCATCATGCCGTTAATCTGGGTCATGTACTTGTCTTTGCGGTTGACCCACAAATGGATGCCGCCCTTGGACACGTCGACGCTGTGGAACAACATGTAGCCGTCGCTGGTCGGGGTATCGCCGCCCACGAGGACCGGTTTCTTCCATTCATCGATGTAGGTCAGGATCGCCGCCTGCTTGCCGGCCATCCAGGTTGCCGGGGTCCACAGGTACGGGGTCAGTTCGAGGCCCAGGTTAGCCTTCTCGTCATACTTGCCCGCGGTGACCTGCTTGCGTGCGGTGGTCAACTCGCCGGTCTTGCGGTCCTTGAGCATCAGGCTCACGCCGATCACGTTCTGCGGTTTGACGTTGTAGCCATACTTCGGATCGGAGGCGACCATGCGCACCAGTTCTTCAGAGGCGGCGGTCATCACATAGACCTCGATGCCGTTCTCCATCAGCTTGTTGTAGAGCTCTTTCTGACCGGTAAAGATTTTCGGCGGGTTAACGTCGATGGTCTTGACCACGTCACCATCGTAATAGGTGCTCGGCACCGGTTTGCCAGACGCCATCAGCTCATCGACGTTGCCCTTGAGTTCCTGAAGGGTGAAGCCGGAAAACACTTGGGCGACCCATGGATAGCAAACCATGTCGTCAATTTCACAGAGGCGATAGTAGTAGCTGAACAGACTTTCCTTGTGGTCGGCGGTGTCCTTGAACGGCATCAGTTTCAGGGAGGGATCAAGGCTCTCGCGGGTGATCAGGCCCTTGTTTTCCATGAACGGAAGCAACGATTCTTCAAGGTCGTAGCGGTAACTGGTGTTGTCCATGTCGAACACCGCAAAGTTACCTTTGTTGGCATTGGCCGCGATCATCGCGTCCAGCGCCTTGGCCTGATCGGCTGGCCAATGCTTCAAATCTGTGGCGAAGACCTGGCCGGCAAGGCCCAGTCCCAAACTCAGTGCGGCAGCCAGAAATTTCGGTGCGAGCTTCATCTGCGTTTCTCCCTGATTCAAAGATATCGACGCTAACAAATCCGTATGACAGTCCCCGCCTGCCCGCGACCGCTTGCATCCTGATTCCGCCAACTGCATTCCTCACAGCGGCATCGGCTTATTCCAAAAACGACAGTCAACCACTGTTTTTGATATTAAATCATTACATATCAAGCTGTTAGGCTTGCCGGTTCGCAGTCACACACGAAGGTGGCTGGCACAAGTCTATGGAGCTTCTATGAATCTGCCGCTGATCCTCAATCTGCTGGTGTTCCTCGCCCTGCTCTTCGGTCTGGCACAAACCCGTCACACCACGTGGAGTCTGGCGAAAAAAGTCCTGCTCGCGTTGGTATTGGGCGTGGTGTTTGGCGTTGCTCTGCACACGATCTATGGTGCCGGCAACCCGGTACTGAAAGCCTCGATCAGTTGGTTCGATCTGGTGGGCAACGGTTACGTGCAGTTGCTGCAAATGATCGTGATCCCGCTGGTGTTCGCCTCGATCCTCAGTGCCGTGGCGCGCCTGCACAACGCTTCGTCGCTGGGCAAAATCAGCTTCCTGACCATCGGCACGCTGCTGTTCACCACCGCCATCGCGGCGCTGATCGGCATCGGCCTGACCAACCTGTTCGGCCTCACCGCCGAAGGCCTGGTCGCCGGCACCCAGGAAATGGCTCGCCTGCAAACCATCCAGAACGACTACGCGGGCAAGGTTGCCGACCTGAATGTGCCGCAGCTACTGCTGTCGTTCATCCCGCAGAACCCGTTCGCCGACCTGGCGCGCGCCAAACCGACATCGATCATCAGCGTGGTGATCTTCGCGGCATTCCTTGGGGTCGCCGCACTGCAGCTGCTCAAGGATGATATCGAAAAAGGTCAGAAAGTGATCAACGCCATCGACACCCTGCAAGCCTGGGTGATGCGCTTGGTGCGCCTGGTGATGAAGCTGACCCCGTACGGCGTATTGGCGCTGATGACCAAAGTGGTCGCCGGCTCCAACCTGCAAGACATCATCAAGCTCGGCAGTTTTGTAGTGGTGTCCTATATCGGCCTGGGGCTGATGTTTGTGGTGCACGGCGTGCTGGTGTCGGCGGCAGGGATCAACCCGCTACGCTTCTTCCGCAAGATCTGGCCGGTGCTGACGTTTGCCTTCACCAGCCGCTCCAGCGCCGCCACCATTCCGCTGAGCATCGAAGCCCAGACCAGCCGTTTGGGTATTCCACAGTCCATTGCCAGTTTCGCCGCCTCGTTCGGCGCAACCATTGGCCAGAACGGCTGCGCCGGTCTGTACCCGGCGATGTTGGCGGTGATGGTCGCGCCGACCGTAGGCGTTAACCCGTTGGACCCACTGTGGATCGCGACGTTGGTGGCGATTGTGACGCTGAGTTCGGCTGGCGTGGCCGGGGTCGGTGGCGGCGCGACCTTCGCCGCGTTGATCGTGCTCCCGGCCATGGGTTTGCCGGTGTCACTGGTGGCGTTGCTGATTTCGGTTGAGCCGCTGATTGATATGGGGCGTACGGCGTTGAACGTGAGTGGTTCGATCACCGCCGGGGCGATCACCAGCCAGATCATGCAGCAGACGGATAAAGAACTGCTGGATGCGGATGAGCATGCGGAGTTGGCTCACGCTTAAATTTTTTAGCGTCTGATCTGGCCTCATCGCCAGCAGGCTGGCTCCCACAGGGATTTTGCGTGTTCACACAATCCGTGTTTCACCTCAAACCCACTGTGGGAGCCAGCCTGCTGGCGATGCTTTTAGGCCTTCTCCCACACCTCAAAGTTGTACGCTGGCTTATCGCCTTCCGCTGGATTCGGAACATTCGACACCAGCTTCCACTGGTTCAAATCAAACTCCGGAAACCACGCATCCCCTTCCGGGCTCAGCGCCACGCGCGTCAGGTACAGCCGATCAGCCTGTGCCAACCCTTGCGCATACAACTGCGCGCCGCCAATCAACATCACCTCATCGACGCCCTGCTCGTGCGCCCATTGCTGCGCCCGAACGACGGCAGCCTCCAGCGACGGATAAACCTCCGCGCCTTCCAGCTGCAGATCCGCCTGACGGCTGACCACGATGTTCAACCGGCCCGGCAGCGGACGACCGAGGGAATCCCAGGTCTTGCGACCCATGATGATCGGTTTGCCGAGGGTGGTGGCCTTGAAGTATTTGAAGTCCCCCGGCAAGTGCCAGGGCATGCTGTTGTCGACGCCGATCACACGGTTTTCACCGAGGGCTGCGATCAGGCTGAGGGGGAGTGATTTAGTCATGCCGGCGAGGATACCAGAGCCTCCCTTACCCCGATAAGCGTCACAGCGGTTATGCTCACCGCTCAATTAAGCGACGGGATGCCGCGTGACTGAACTGACGCCCCTGCAAAACCTCTGGCTGAGTGAAACCATACGTCTGCGTGAAGAACACGCAGGCCCGCTGGACGATCTGGAAGCCAATCGAATCGCCCGTAGCGCCGGCGGCGACCTGCCGACGCGCATTCAACGCCGAGCCCGGTGGCTGGCCGAGCGCGACGGACAGACCCACGCCCTCAAACATTGGCTGCAAGGCGCGCGACTGGCGCTGATCGTGCTGGCCGTTCTGGCCGTGATCAGCGGCGCCGGTCTGGCGTTTGCCGCACTGGGCGACGGCCAGCCCCCGGTCAATGTGTTCTGGGCGCTGGGCAGTCTGCTCGGGCTAAACCTGATTCTATTGCTGAGTTGGGCCCTGGGCCTGGTGTTCGCCGGTGAACAGGGCGCCGCCCTCGGACGCTTGTGGCTGTGGCTCAGTGAAAAACTCGCCCGCGATGCCAACGCCGCGCAACTGGCGCCGGCCCTGCTGCTGTTGCTGCAACGACAGAAACTCAATCGTTGGGCGCTGGGCGTGCTGGTCAACGGGTTGTGGTTACTGGCGATGTTCAGCGCTTTGGTGATGGTGCTGACGCTGATGGCGACCCGGCGCTATGGCTTCGTCTGGGAGACCACCATTCTCGGCGGCGACACCTTCGTCGCCATGACCCAAGCCCTCGGCGCCCTGCCGGCCTTGCTCGGTTTCAGTGTGCCCAGCGTGGAGATGATCCGCGCCAGCGGCGATGCCGCACTGAACATCGAAAGCGCCCGCCAGGCCTGGGCGGCGTGGCTGGTTGGGGTGCTGCTGGTGTACGGTGTTTTGCCGCGCCTATTGCTCGCATTGTTCTGCCTGTGGCGCTGGAAAACCGGTCAAGCAGCCCTGCATCTGGATTTGAACCTGCCCGGTTACGCCCAACTGCGCGAACGGCTGATGCCTACCAGTGAACGCCTGGGCATCAGCGACGCCGCGCCAGAACAACTTCATCGGGTTGAAAAAACTGCCAGCGACCTGCAAAGCGATGGCGCGCTGTTAGTGGCCATCGAACTGGACGACCAACGCCCCTGGCCGCCGCAGCTGCCGAAAAACGTCAACAACGCCGGCGTCCTCGATAGCCGTGAATCCCGGCACAAACTGCTCGAACAGCTGAGTCGTTTTCCCCCGGCCCGTCTGGCCATCGCCTGTGACCCACGGCGTTCGCCGGACCGTGGCAGCCTGGCGCTTATCGCCGAACTGGCCCGCAGCGCTACCGCCACCCGTGTGTGGTTGTTGCAAGCGCCGCCGGGCGAAGCGCTGGATGCCGAACGCCTGGGTGACTGGCATGTCGCGCTACAACAACTGGACCTGCCATTCGCCGATTGCGCTCCGTTGAACTGGCTGGAGACGGGTCATGACTGATGCCTGGAATAAGCCATTGAAGCTCGCGGTGGTCGGCCACACCAATGTCGGCAAGACCTCGTTGCTGCGAACGCTGACGCGAGATGTCGGCTTCGGCGAAGTGTCCCATCGTCCCAGCACCACCCGCCACGTCGAAGGCGCGCGATTGTCGGTAGACGGCGAGCCGTTGCTCGATCTGTTCGACACGCCGGGCCTGGAAGACGCCATCGCCCTGCTCGACTACCTCGAGCGCCTGGAACGCCCCGGCGAACGCCTCGACGGCCCGGCACGGCTGGCACGATTCCTCGAGGGCAGCGAAGCCCGGCAGCGCTTCGAACAGGAAGCCAAAGTGCTGCGGCAACTGCTCGCCTCGGACGCCGGCCTCTATGTGATCGACGCCCGGGAGCCGGTGCTGGCCAAGTACCGCGACGAACTGGAAGTGTTGGCCAGTTGCGGCAAACCACTGCTGCCGGTGCTGAATTTTGTCAGCAGCGCCCAGCATCGCGAGCCCGATTGGCGCGAAGCCCTGGCGCGTCTCGGCTTACATGCCTTGGTGCGTTTCGACAGCGTTGCACCGCCGGAAGATGGCGAGCGTCGACTCTATGAAAGCCTCGCGCTGCTGCTGGAAAATTCCCGCGAACAACTGGAGCGCTTGATCGCCGACCAGCAGGCCCAACGCCTGGCCCGTCAGCAGAGTGCAGCGCGGCTGATTGCCGATTTATTGATCGATTGCGCCGCCTGCCGCCGCAGTGTGGTCAGCGAGGTGGAGCAGGAACAGCAAGCGATCAGCGAACTGCGCAAAGCAGTGCGTCAGCGCGAACAACGCTGTGTCGAGGCCTTGCTCAAGCTCTATGCCTTCCGCCCGCAAGATGCGGCGGCCAGTGACTTACCGTTGCTCGATGGCCGCTGGGGCGATGATCTGTTCAACCCGGAAACCCTGAAGCAGCTCGGTGTGCGGGTCGGCGGCGGTATCGCGGCTGGCGCGGCGGCCGGGGCCGGGGTCGATCTGCTGGTGGGCGGTCTGACCCTCGGCGCCGCGGCACTGGCCGGCGCGATTGCCGGCGGCGCCCTGCAAACTGCCCGCAGTTACGGCAGCCGTCTGCTGGGCAAGATCAAAGGACAGCGAGAACTGACCGTCGACGACGGCGTGCTACGGCTGTTGGCCTTGCGCCAGCGGCAATTGCTGCAAGCGCTGAATTCCCGTGGCCACGCGGCGATGGACAGCATTCAGGTCGCCACGCCACAAGACAAAACCTGGCGCGAAGGCAAACTGCCCGAAGCACTGAACAAGGCGCGGGCGCATCCGCAGTGGTCGTCGCTCAATCCTCATTCGAAGTTGAGTCAGGGGGAGCGCCAAGAGCAGGTTGAGGTGTTGGCGCAGCAGTTGTAGAAACCGGGGTAATTGTGGTTTGGATTGCCCCCATCGCGAGCAGGCTCGCTCCCACAGGGGATTTGCGTCGCTCACAGATCCAATGTGGGAGCGAGCCTGCTCGCGATGGCAGCCACTCGGTTCCGAGGCCTTACGCGGCCAGCAGCCGCAACGCCTTTTCCTTCAAGGTGCCCAGATCCATCACCGGCACCCACATTTCCTTGGCCAACTCATCCCACTGACGCATCCGCAAACTGACTGTACACAACGGATCCTGCTCGAACGCCTCTGCTTCGGCAGCCGTCATCACCCCGCCCTGATACTCAAGCGTCCGCCGACTGGCTTCGCTCAAGCGCTCGTAGTACCCGGGCTCTTTGAGCGTGAGATAACGCTTGGCCTGAACGTGATATTCCACCAGCCGCGCCAGGCGTTCGCTGAAGCCGGCCCGACGCAAATATTCAGCGCCCAAACGCTCATGGCTGACCACACCAAAGCCACCCATGTTCTCGGCACCCTCGGCGCAGAGATGCCCGATGTCATGGAAGAACGCCGCCAGCACCACTTCATCATCGAACCCCTCGGCCATCGCCAGTCCCGCCGCCTGAGACATGTGCTCGATTTGCGACACCGGTTCGCCGATGTAATCGTTGTCGCCAAAACGCTCGTACAGACCGAACACCTCGGCGATCACTTGCTCATGGCGGTCCATCAACTGTCTCCCAATAAAGTCGTGACGTTACGTTCGGCCAGCGCCGGCCCGACGCTCATGCCGACACCGGTGTGCATCAGCGCCACGCTCACACCCGGCATCGGCCGCAGAAAGGAGAACGGCCCCGGTCCGCGTGAACCATAGACGCCCTGCCAGCGTTCGACCACTTGCACCTTGCAGCCCAACGTCTGCTCGGCCAGTTCAATCATCCAGTCATCCACCTGCTCGGCATTGAACGGCGATGGATCGCTGCCGTAATGATGAGAGTCGCCGATGATCAACTCACCGTAAGGCGTCGGACTGATCAGCAGGTGAATGCCGTTTTCATGCAGATGGGGTGCCTCGCGCAGAATCTGTGCCTGCACCGCGGCGGCTTCCGGCAAATCGGCGAAGGCGCCGTAATGCACACAACTCAGGCCGGTGAGCAGCGCGTGTTGCAGGTTGAGGTTTATCTGCGGTCGGGCGCGGAGCATTTGCAGGCGGCAGATTTGCGGATTCAGTTCGGCAATCGGCTCGGCCAGCAGCGTTTGATAATCGTGACCGGAGCAGACAATGATCTGCTCGGCGCTGAAGGATCCGGCGGTGCTGTGCAAGCGGCCGGGCTCGATGTCACGCACCAGGGTTGCGAAGTGAAACTCGACGCCCAGTTCGCGGCGCAGGTAGTCGATCAACGCCGGAATCGCTTCGCGGGAATACAACTGCTGGTCGTCCATGCCGTGCAACGCAGCGCGGTGATGGCTGAACTGGCCGCCGTACAAATCACGCAATGCCGCACCGCGCAGCAGGTCGACGCGGTAACCGTGCTGCATGGCGCGACCGGCGCAGAAGGCTTCCAGCAGGTGCTCTTCCGCTTCGGTGCGGGCGAACAGGTACGAGCCGTTGCGCTTGAGTTGCAGGCCGGCGAGTTGTGCCCATTGGCCCCAGATGTCGCGGCTGGCCTTGGCCAATTCAAGCATTGGGCCGGGTGGCTGGCCGGTGACCAGGGCCTGGCCGAAGTTGCGCAGCGAAGCGCCGAGCGGCGTTTCGCTGCGTTCGAAAACGGTGACTTTCAGACCGCGTCTGGCGGCGGCATAGGCGTGGGACAGGCCGAGAATGCCGGCGCCTACGATTAGCATGTTGCTGTGTTGGGTCATGGGGTTTTGTCCTGAATTCACGACCGCTATCGCGAGCAGGCTCGCTCCCACAGTTGATTGGGGACAACCCCAAATTTCCATCCACTGGAAATCCAATGTGGGAGCGAGCCTGCTCGCGATGGGGCCCTGTCAGCCAATAAAGAACTTACTTGGCAGCCACTTTCTCGGACTTGCCGTCATAACGCTTGCGCCATTCGGTGAGGATCTGGTCGCGATTCTTCGAGGCCCAGTCAAAGTCGTTCTTGATCAAGCGCTGCTCATAATCCGCCGGCAGTTCGGTCTGCGGCTTGGCGATACCCGGTTGCGCGAGCACCGCGAAGTTCTCTTTATAAAGCTCCATCGCCGCCGGGCTTGCAGAGAAGTCAGCCAGCTTCTTCGCCGCGTCTTCGTGCGGTGTGCCTTTGATCACGGCAGTCGCTTCGATCTCCCAGCCCAGGCCTTCTTTCGGCAGGATGATGTCCAGCGGCGCACCCTGGCGTTTCAGCTGAACGGCCGGGTATTCAAAGGAAATGCCGATCGGGAACTCACCGGCGGCGGCGAGTTTGCACGGCTTGGAACCGGAGTGAACGTACTGGCCAATGTTCTGGTGCAGGTCGTCCATGTACTGCCAGCCCTGCTTCTCACCGAAGGTTTGCAGCCAGGCGCTGACGTCGAGGAAACCGGTGCCGGACGAGGCCGGGTTGGGCATGACGATCTTGCCTTTGTACTCAGGCTTGGTCAGGTCCTGCCAGCTCACGGGTTTGCTCAAGCCCTGCTTTTCGGCTTCGACGGTGTTGAAGCAAATGGTCGCCGCCCACACGTCCATGCCGACCCAGGCTGGCGGGTTGGCCGCGTCGCGGTAGTTACCACCGATCTTGCCCAGATCCTTCGGTGCGTAGCTTTGCAGCATCCCTTGCTGATCGAGGATCGCCAGGCTCGATGCCGCCAGCCCCCAGACCGCGTCAGCCTGTGGGCGGGCTTTTTCGGCTAAAAGTTTGGCGGTGATGATGCCGGTGGAATCGCGCACCCACTTGATCTCGACGTCCGGGTTGGCCTTTTCGAAGGCCTCTTTGTAGGTCTTCAGTTGTTCGGCTTCGAGGGCGGTGTACACCGTCAACTCGGTTTTCGCCGCGAAGGCGTTCAGGCTGAAAGCGGTGAGGACAGCAGCGGCCAGGGCCAGGAGCTTGAACATGATCTTTTCCTGTTTGAGTTGAGGTGCGGGGGGCAAATCAGTGACCGGGCGCGGTCTGCCGCCAAGCCTGGGAGCGGCGCAACAAACCGCGCGAGACCCAGGCCAGCAGCAGGGACACGCCCGCCGAGGTGAACAGAATCAGGGTCGACATCGCCGCCGCGCCGCCGACGTTGCCGGCGTCGTCCATGTTCAGCACCGCCACCGCCGCGAGGATGGTGTCGGGGCTGTAGAGGAAGATCGCCGCCGAGACGGTGGTCATGGCCGAGACAAACAGGTAGCGCACGATATCCAGCAGCGCCGGCAGGCAGATCGGCACGGTGACCCGCAGGTAGTGCCGATACAACGGCGCCTTGAGCGACAACGCGGCGGCTTCGAACTCGGCATCGAGTTGGCGCAGCGCGGTGGTGGCGGTCATTTGCGCAGTGGTCAAATAGTGAGCAATGGTGCAGACCACCAGCAGGGTCATGGTCCCGTAGAGCACATGCAGCGGGTTGCCAGTGAGGTTGAAGAAGAAAACGTAACCCAGGCCCAGCACCAGACCCGGTACCGCCATCGGTACGAAACTGAGCATGCGCAGTGTCAGATTCAGTCCGCGCTGCCCACGGGTTTTTTCCATCAGGTACGCACCGGTGAAGATCAGCACACTGCCGATCAACGCCGTACACAACGCCATCTTCACGCTGTTGCCGTAGGCCAGCCAACCGCCGCCCGCCGTGTCGTTGAACTGGTAATGGTTGAGCGACAGCGACAGGTTGTACGGCCAGAACTTCACCAGCGATGAGAACACTGCCATGCCGAACACCAGCAGCAATACCGCGCAGATCAACAACACAATGGCCAGATAACAACCGTCGCGCAGCTTCGATGGCGTCGGTTGAAAGACTTGCGCGCGGCCGCTCATGGAATCGCCATGACGCCGACGCAGCCAGGCGTCGACGCCGAAACTGAACAGCGCCGGCAGCAGCAGGACCATGCCGATCAGCGCGCCGCGACCGAATTGTTGCTGGCCGACCACGGCTTTGTAGGCTTCCAGTGCCAGCACTTGATAGTCGCCCCCGACCACCACGGGCACGCCGAAGTCGGTGATGGTCAGGGTGAAGACGAGGCAGAACGCTGCGAACACCGCCTGACGGGTCGCCGGCCAGGTGATGCTGCGAAAGGCTTTCGCCGGACTGGCGCCCATGCTGGAGGCGGCATCGAACAGTCGCGCGTCCGCCAGGGACAACGCTGACAGCAAAATCATCAAGGCGTGTGGGAAGGTGTAGATGACCTCGCCCAGAACAATGCCCCAGAAGCCGTAGATATTGTCCGAGAGCAGGCCGCGCAACATGCCCTGATTGCCGAACAGATACACCAGCGCAATCCCCGGCAGCATCGACGGCGCCATCAGCGGCAGCAGCGACATGCCGCGCCAGATGCCTTTACCGGGAATCAATGTACGTTGCAGTGCGTAGGCAAACAGATAAGCCATCGGTACGACGATGGCCGCGACGCTGACAGATACTTTCAGGCTGTTGCCCAGTAGCCAGTGGAAATTGGCGCTGGTCAGCAGTTCGCGAGCGGCGATCAGTCCACCGCCCTGCTCGGCTTCAGAGCTGAAACCGCGCCAGAAGATCGCCAGCAATGGCATCAACACCGCAACGCCGAGCAATACCAGCAGCACGACCTTGCCGCCGACCACAAACAACCGGTCGCCGATTTCGGCACGGGAGGTCTGCCGGACCTGCTTGTGCGGTATCGGCAGCGCGACGTTCGCGCTCATCAGGCAAACACCTGCAGGCTGCGCGGCGGCAAGGCGACCATGATCTGTTGCGCGCCAAGACGCGGCATGGCTTCCGGCGCCAGTTCCGCCAGTAGCGCATGGCCCGGCAGTTGATCGAGTTCAAAGCTCATGCGGCAGCGGTTGCCGAGAAAAGTGATCTCGCGAACCTTGGCCGGGAACAGGTTTTCTTCATGCACCGGCGGGTTGACGTTAATGGCCTCGGGGCGGCAGAACAAACGACCCGAGGCAGTTTTAGCGCTGCCTTCAGCCAGGCGCATGTTCATCCCGCCGACCTGGGCATGACTGTCGCTGCTGCGGTGGAACGGCAACCAGTTGCCCTGACCGACGAACTCCGCCACAAACGGTGTGGCCGGGCGGTCGTAGATTTCCTGCGGCGTGGCGTACTGCTCGACCTTGCCGTTGTTCATCACGGCGATGCGGTCGGCCATCAGCATGGCTTCATCCTGATTGTGGGTAACCATCAGAGTGGTGACGCCGAGGTTGCGCTGCAATTGGCGCAGTTCGGTGCACAGATGCTCGCGGACTCGGGCATCGAGCGCCGACATCGGTTCGTCCAGCAGCAACAATGAAGGGGCCGGCGCCAGGGCCCGAGCCAGTGCGACTCGCTGCTGCTGACCGCCGGACAATTGGCCGGGGTACTTTTTCTCACTGCCGATCAGGCCGACCAGTTCCAGCATCTGACCGACACGCTGGTGCACTTCATCCCGACTGCTGCCGGTGAGGCCGTAGGCGATATTCGCCTCGACGCTGAGATTGGGGAACAGTGCGTAGGACTGGAAGAGAATGCCGTAGTCCCGGGCTTGAGGTGCCAGGTGGGAAACGTCGCGATCGCCGAGGTACAACTCGCCGCTGTCTTGTTTCTCAAGGCCGGCGATGCAGCGCAGCAAGGTGGTTTTGCCACAGCCCGAGGGCCCCAAGAGGCACACCAGCTCACCGGCCGCCACGTCGAGGGAGACGTTATCCAACGCAGTGAACGCGCCGAAGCGTTTCTGCACGCCGCGCACTTTCATCGGCGCGCCGGGGTTGGTCAGGGCAGTTGCGTTCGAGTGGTTCATGGACAGGCCTCATCAAGCAGATGAGGGCCATCCTAGGTTTGCAATGCGTCCGTCATATGGCAATGAGGCAAAAACGGCCGATAGTGGTATTCGGGGATTTGGGTTGGATGCGGCGGCGTAGGCATGCGATCAACCTGTAGGAGCGAGGCTTGCCCGCGAAGAGGCCATAAGCATCGCCACACGCCTCAGGCCGGGGCCATTTCCTGCGCCAATCCGAGAAACGCCGCCGGCAGCCGCGCACCTTTTCGTTCTTTGAGGCAGTACAAATACTCGGGAATCTGCGGCGCATTCTCGATGGTCAGCACCCGCAATTGCGGATCGTGAGGCACTTCCTGCCGGGCAATGATGCTGATACCAATGTTGCGCAGCACCGCCTCTCGGATCGACTCCCGGCTGCCAATCTCCAGCAACGGTCCAAAACTCACCCCGGCGCCGGCCAGCAACTCTTCGGTCAAGCGCCGAGTCGTCGAGCCCGATTCGCGCATCAACAACGTATGCCCCGCCAACGCACTGAGCGGCACATGATCATGCACCGCCAGCGGATGATTACGATGCACCGCCAGCACCAGTGGATCGCTGCCGAGCACGCGGCGGATCAGCCGCGCATCGTCCAGCAACTGCGAGGACGCCGCGACATCGACCCGGTAATCCTCCAGCGCCTCGAGCACCTGTTGGGAGTTGCCGATTTCCACCGACACCTCCACCTGCGGCAAGCGCTCGCGAAAGGTCTTCACCAGGTCGAGGATGTAATACGGCGCGGTAGCGGCGATGCGCAACGTGCCCTGGACCTGACCGCTGTTACGCAGGAAGAACTCGATGTCGGCTTCCTGCTGCAACAGCGCCTTGACCATCGGCAACAACCGCGCGCCTTCGTCGCTGACGCTGAGACGGCGGCCACCACGGTAGAACAGCTCAACCGAGTACTGGCTTTCCAGATGGCGAATCTGGGTCGTCACCGTCGGTTGGCTCAGGCCGAGCTTTTTCGCCGCCAGGGTAATGCTGCCCAACCGGGCAACCATGTAAAACGCCTTCAGCTCGGCACTCAGCACACCCTTCCCTCGTCGTCTATTTGCGCAACAGGCGCAAACCGTTGAACACCACCAACAGGCTCACGCCCATGTCAGCGAACACCGCCATCCACATGGTGGCGATCCCGGCGAAGGTTACCCCAAGAAAGATCGCCTTGATGACCAATGCCAGGGCAATGTTCTGTTTGAGGATATTCGAAGTCTGCCGCGACAGGCGGATGAAAGCCGGAATCTTGCGCAGATCGTCGTCCATCAGGGCGACATCAGCAGTTTCGATGGCGGTGTCGGTGCCGGCGGCCGCCATGGCGAAACCGATCTCGGCCCGCGCCAGTGCCGGTGCGTCGTTGATGCCGTCGCCGACCATCCCGACCCGATGACCTTGGGCATACAGCCTTTCAATGGCTTGCAGCTTATCGGTCGGCAACAGATCGCCCTGCGCCTGATCGATGCCCACTTGGGCGGCGATGGCCTGAGCGGTATGAACGTTGTCGCCGGTCAGCATCAGGGTTTTGATGCCCAACTCGTGCAACTGCTGGATCGCTTCGCGACTGGACGCTTTCACGGTGTCTGCCACGGCAAACAATGCCAGCGGACCGGATTTATCGAGCAACAGCACCACCGACTTGCCCTGTTTCTCCAGAGCAAACAGTTTCTCTTCCAGCGCTGGCGAACACAGGCCCAACTCTTCCACCAGACGGTGGTTGCCCAAGTGGTAGAGCTCACCGTTGATCTCGCCGCGCACACCACGACCCGCCAGGGCTTCGAAGTTATCCACAATCAGCGGTGCGCGTTGGTTATCCACAACGGCATCCGCAGCCGCATTGGCGATGGCCAGCGACACCGGGTGATCCGAACGACCGGCCAGTGCCGCCGCAATGGCCGGAGCTATTTCATCCGCGATGGGGTCGAGGGACAAATAGTCGGTCTGCACCGGTTTGCCGTGAGTGAGGGTGCCGGTCTTGTCGAGGGCCAGGTAATCGAGTTTGTGGCCGTGTTCCAGATAAACGCCGCCCTTGACCAGAATCCCTTTGCGCGCTGCTGCCGCGAGGCCGCTGACGATAGTCACCGGGGTGGAAATCACCAATGCGCACGGGCAGGCGACCACCAATAACACCAGCGCCCGGTAGATCCAGTCGAACCACAGCGCATCCATAAACAGCGGTGGGATCACCGCCACGGCCAAGGCCAGGATGAACACCGCCGGGGTGTAGATTTTCGAGAAACTGTCGACGAAACGCTGGGTCGGAGCGCGTGCACCCTGAGCCTGTTCCACAGCGTGGATAATCCGCGCCAGGGTCGAATGGTTCGCCGCGGCGGTTACCGTGTATTCCAGCGAACCGGACTGGTTGATGGTGCCGGCGAACACTTTGTCGCCGATGGTTTTTTCCACCGGGAGACTTTCACCGGTGATCGGCGCCTGATCGATGGTCGAGCTGCCGGACAGCACTTCGCCGTCCAGACCGATCCGCTCGCCCGGACGCACCCGCACCCGCGCACCCAGTTCGATGTTTTTAACCGGTTGTGCGACCCAACTGCCATCGGCCTGCTGCACCGTGGCTTGCTCGGGGGTCATCTGCATCAGCCCGCCGATGGCGTTACGCGCCCGGTCCAGAGACCTGGCTTCGATCAACTCGGCCACAGTGAACAGGAACATCACCATCGCCGCTTCCGGCCATTGGCCGATCAGAATCGCACCGGTCACTGCGATGCTCATCAGCGCGTTGATGTTCAGGTTGAGGTTTTTCAGGGCGATCCAGCCCTTTTTGTAAGTGCTGAGGCCACCGCTGAGGATCGAGATCAGCGCGATAACCGCCACCACCCAATTCGGCGCCGCGTTGGTGAAATGGATAACTTCAGCTGCCAGCGCGCCAACGCCGGACAATGCCAATGGCCACCAGGTTTTTTTCTCAGGCGCCGGGGTTGGCGCTTCGACGCCCGGCTCCAACGGCTCGGCGTGCATGCCGAGCGACTTGATCGCATCGATGATCGGCGCGGTACCTGGCAGGTCGTGGGTCACGCCCAGTACCCGATTGATCAGGTTGAATTCCAGTTGCTGCACACCCGAAAGCTTCCCGAGTTTGTTCTGGATCAGCGTCTGCTCGGTCGGGCAGTCCATGGCCTCGATACGGAAACTGCTCAGCCGCGCACCGGCGGTCGGCGTTTCGCTCAACTTGATCAGCGACGGCGCTTCTGCTTTGGAGGAGCAGCAGGAATCCCCGTGGCCGCCATGGTCATGGCTTCCGTGGTCATGCTTGTGCACAGGCTGCAGCTTGGGGCTGTGATCGTGCCCGGCCTCGGGTTTGTGGGTGTGAAGAGAATCGCTCATTGGTCGCGTCCATGAAGGTGCCTGTTGCCAAGTAAAGACCCTGTAGCCACTATAGGGTCAAGCATCCTTTTGGAGATTGTCGCGATGAAAATCGGAGAACTGGCGAAACTCACCGACTGCGCAGTGGAAACCATCCGCTACTACGAGCGCGAAAACCTGCTGCCGGAGCCGGCCCGCAGCGACGGCAATTACCGCGTCTACACCCAGGCCCACGCCGAGCGCCTGACCTTCATCCGCAATTGCCGAACCCTGGACATGACCCTCGAGGAAATCCGCAGCCTGCTGGCCCTGCGCGACAGCCCGCAGGATCAATGCGAAAACGTCAACGCGTTGATCGACGAACACATCCACCATGTGAAGGCTCGGATCGACGGCTTGCTGGCCTTGCAGACACAACTGCTCGACCTGCGCCAACGCTGCAGCGAAGGGCCGGATATCGATCAGTGCGGGATTTTGCAGCGGCTGGAAGTGAGCGGCGGGGTTGTGGCGACGGAGGTTGAGCATTCCCACGTGGGCCGCAGCCACGGCCATTCAGCCCACCACAAAACCCAATGTGGGAGCTAGCCTGCTAGCGATAGCGGTTTTTCAGTCACATCATTATTGGATGTGCCGGCGCTATCGCTAGCAGGCTAGCTCCCACAGGGGTATTGCGTGCAAATTGTCAGACCGCCATCGGCGCGGTCATCGGCGCGTGGTGCTCATAGCCTTCCAGTGAGAAATCGCTCGGTTCGATCAACTCCAGCCATTCCGGCTGATAAACACCGGTCTTGGCGAATTCCGGCACGCGGTCGGATATCTTCAGCTTCGGCATGGCGAACGGCTCGCGCTTGAGCTGTTCGTTGAGCATGTCCAAATGGTTTTCGTAGACGTGGGCGTCGCCGATGAAATAGGTGAACCAGCGCGGTGTGTAACCGGTCAGGCGACCGATCAGGCTCAGCAGCGCGGCGCCTTCGGTGAGGTTGAACGGCGTGCCCAACCCTAGGTCGTTGGAGCGGATGTAGAGGGTCAGGGAGATTTCCCTGGTCTCGACATTCGGGTGGAACTGGTACAGCAAGTGGCACGGCGGCAAGGCCATTTCGTCGAGCTGGGCGACATTCCAGCCGTGGAACAGAATGCGACGGCTGCCCGGGTCCTTGATGATGGTGTCGACGCACTGGCGGATCTGGTCGATCGCCTTGTACAGCACCACATAAGCCTGGCCGTCTTCTTCGCCTTCGGCGATCTGACGATAACCCTGGCTCAGGGTCTGCTCGATGGCGGCCTGATTGCTGACCGGGATCTGCTTGTACGCCGGCCATTTGCGCCATTGCACGCCGTAGATTTCGCCGAGGTCGTCTTCGCCCTGACGGAACGGGTTGGCCAGCCACTGCGCGTTTTCATTGGCGTTCTGGTCCCAGACCTTGCAGCCCAGCGCCCGGAATTCGGCGGCGTTGTTCACCCCGCGCAGAAAACCGCACATCTCGCCGATGGCGGATTTGAAGGCCATCTTGCGGGTGGTGATCGCCGGGAAACCTTCCTGCAGATCGAAGCGCAGCATCGCGCCCGGAAAGCTGATGGTGTTCACGCCGGTGCGGTTGGCCTGTTTGGTGCCGTTCTTGATGACGTGGGCAACCAGTTCGAGATATTGCTTCATGAATTACCTGTGTCCTTGAACCCGGAACTGTCGCCCCGGGGTTCGAATTTATAGCGCCTGCTTCTTATACCGCAGCTGCGGGGGCCGCCGGAGCGCGTCGATAAGCCAGCCAGATCAGGAACAGTCCGCCGACAATCATCGGTACGCACAGCACCTGGCCCATGGTCAGCCAGTTCCAGGCCAGATAACCCAGTTGCGCGTCCGGCACGCGAACGAATTCGACGATGAAGCGGAAGATGCCATAGAACAGCGCGAACATCCCGGACACCGCCATGGTCGGCCGCGGCTTGCGCGAGAACAGCCACAGGATCGCGAACAGCGCCACGCCTTCCAGCGCGAACTGGTACAGCTGCGACGGATGACGCGCCAGTTGCGCCGGATCAGTCGGGAAGACCATCGCCCACGGCACGTCGGTCGCCTTGCCCCACAACTCGGCGTTGATGAAGTTACCGATGCGCCCGGCACCCAGGCCGATCGGGACCATCGGCGCGACGAAGTCCATCAGCTGGAAGAACGACTTGTCGTTCTTTTTACCGAACCACAACGCGGCCAACATCACGCCGATGAACCCGCCGTGGAACGACATGCCGCCCTTCCACACTTCGAAGATCAGGGTCGGGTTGGCCAGGTAGGCGTTCAGATCGTAAAACAGCACATAACCCAGGCGGCCACCGACGATGACACCCATCGACATCCAGAACACCATGTCGGAGAGTTTCTCCTTGGTCCAGGTCGGGTCGAAGCGGTTCAGCCGGCGTGATGCCAGCCACCACGCGCCGCCGATGCCGATCAGGTACATCAGGCCGTACCAGTGGATTTTCAGCGGACCGATGGCCAGGGCCACCGGGTCGATCTGCGGGTAAGGCAGCATTGCGACTCCTCGTTAGAGTTGAAACCTTCAAATTCCCGGGCGACGCTGTCACGCCAGGATTAAGCCAGGATTGCGCTACGCGTCAGAGCAAGAAGCTCAAGCCGACGCAAAACAGCAAAGCGGCAAACAGTCTTTTCAGCAAGCGCGGCGATAGCCTGTGGGCCAGTCGCGCACCGAGGCGGGCGAATACCATGCTGGTCAGGGCAATCCCCAGCAGCGCCGGCAAATAAACAAAACCGAGACTATGGGCCGGCAGCAGTGGATCGTGCCACCCCAAAATCATGAAACTTAATGCACTGGCCAAGGCGATTGGCAGGCCACAGGCCGACGAAGTGGCCACCGCCTGCTGCATTGGTACGCTGCGCCAGGTCAGGAACGGCACGGTCAACGAGCCGCCGCCAATCCCGAAAATCGCCGAGGCCCAGCCAATCACACTGCCGGCCACGGTCAGACCGACTTTGCCCGGCACCGTCCGGCTGGCCTTGGGTTTGAAGTCCAAGGCGAGTTGAACGGCGATGATCAGCGCAAATACACCAATGATCTTCTGTAAATTCGGTCCGGAAATCGCTTCGGCAGTCAGCGCGCCGAAACCGGCACCGATCAGAATACCTAGCGTCATCCAGGCAAAAATCGGCCAACGCACGGCGCCGCGGCGATGGTGCTCGCGAACCGCATTGACCGACGTAAAGATGATCGTCGCCAGCGAGGTGCCGACTGCCAGATGCGTCAGGATCGACGCATCAAATCCCTGCAAGGTGAAACTGAACACCAGCACCGGGACAATGATGATCCCGCCGCCTACCCCGAACAGCCCGGCCAGCACGCCCGCACAGGCGCCCAGCGCCAGATAGAGCAGAAATTCCATGGCCGCATCCCCAAGCATCCCGAATCAGGAGCGGCATGGTAACGGAAGCATGGCCTCGGGCTCCACTGTGGATGGCGATGGATCGATGAGCGATGTCTACGTAGAGTGAGCAAAAAACACACAAGGACCACCTTATGTGCCTGATTGTTTTTGCCTGGCGACCGGGTCATGCCCAACCGCTGATCGTGGCGGCCAACCGCGACGAATTCTATGCCCGGCCCAGCCTGCCCCTGGCGCAATGGCCGCAAGCCCCGCACGTGTACGCCGGTCGCGACCTTGAGGCTGGCGGCACATGGCTCGGTGTCGGCGCCAACGGGCGCTTCGCCGCGCTGACCAACATCCGTGATCCCCTTCAGCCGCCGGCGCGCAAGTCGCGAGGCGAACTGGTGGCGCAGTTTCTCAGCGGGGACATGTCGATTGACGACTATTTAAAGGACGTTGTCGGACGTTCGCCTGAATATGCCGGGTTTAATCTGTTGATTGGCAATGCCAACGAGCTATGGTACTTCAATGCCCGGGAGACGGAGGCGGTCATGCTCCAACCGGGCATTTATGGGTTATCGAACGCGGGACTGGATACGCCGTGGCCAAAAGTGCTCAAGGCCAAGGCAGCATTGAGCGAGGTATTGGGCGATCCGCAGCCGCAGGCGCTGTTAGCCTTGCTGAGCGACCCGCAGACCGCGCCGCTTGCCGAACTGCCGAACACTGGCGTGGGACAGGCCACCGAGACGTTGTTGTCGAGCGTGTTTATCAAGAGCCCGACTTACGGGACACGGGCGAGCACGGCGTTGATCGTTCAGGCGGATGGGGGGCGGCATATGGTCGAACGGAGTTTCGGGCCGTATGGGGGGCATTTGGGGGAAGTGGAAGTCAGGATTTGAAGATGTGGTGTGTTTGCGGACGCCTTCGCGGGCAAGCCTCGCTCCTACAGGATTTGTGTTGGTCGCCGGAAATGGACACGACACATAATCTGTAGGAGCGAGGCTTGCCCGCGAAGAGTCCGTCAGCCTTTTAGAGGGTTTTGACCGAAGCCGGATTGATCATCCGCGCCAACCCAAGGTTCTTCAGCGCCAGTTGCAGCGAGCTGTGGATAACTTGCGGGTTGTCGATGGTCATCAGCTCAGCCAGCAATTCCTTGGCCTTGCTCAGGTTGATCTGACGCAGCATCCACTTCACTTTCGGCAAGTTGGTGGCGTTCATCGACAGACTGTCGAAGCCCATCGCCATCAACAACACCGCCGCCGCCGGGTCACCGGCCATTTCGCCGCAGATACTCACGGGCTTGCCTTCGGCATGGGCGTCGCGCACCACGTTCTGCAAGGCTTGCAATACTGCCGGGTGCAGGTAGTCGTAGAGATCGGCCACCCGCGGGTTGTTGCGGTCCACGGCCAGCAGGTACTGGGTCAGGTCGTTGGAGCCGACCGACAGGAAATCCACTTGTCGCGCCAGTTCCTTGGTCTGGTACACCGCCGCCGGAATCTCGATCATTACGCCAATCGGCGGCATCGGCACGTCGGTGCCTTCGTCGCGGACTTCGCCCCAGGCCCGGTGAATCAGGTGCAGGGCTTCTTCCAGCTCATGGGTGCCGGAAATCATCGGCAGCAGAATGCGCAGGTTGTTCAGGCCTTCGCTGGCCTTGAGCATGGCTCGAGTCTGCACCAGGAAGATTTCCGGGTGGTCGAGGGTCACGCGAATGCCGCGCCAGCCGAGGAACGGGTTGTCTTCCTTGATCGGGAAGTACGACAGCGCCTTGTCGCCGCCGATGTCCAGGCTGCGCATGGTCACCGGTTGCGGATGGAACGCAGCGAGTTGCTCGCGATAAATCGCCAGCTGCTCCTTTTCGCTCGGGAAGCGCTGGTTGATCATGAACGGCACTTCGGTGCGGTACAGACCCACGCCTTCGGCACCGCGCTTCTGCGCCCGTGCCACGTCCGCCAGCAGGCCGGTGTTGACCCACAGCGGCATGCGGTGACCGTCGACCGTTATGCACGGCAGGTCCCGCAATGCATCCAGACCGAGGGCCAGTTGTTTCTCTTCCTCGACCACCTCGGCGAACTGCTTGCGCAGCACGTCACTCGGGTTGGTATAGACCTCACCGTGGTAGCCGTCGACGATCATCTGGATGCCGTCGACCTTGGAATACGGCAAGTCGACCAGGCCCATCACCGTCGGAATACCCATGGCGCGCGCCAGGATCGCCACGTGTGAGTTGCCGGAACCGAGTACCGACACCAGACCCACCAGCTTGCCTTCCGGCACCTCGCCGAGCATCGCCGGCGTCAGTTCTTCGCTGACCAGAATGGTGTTGTCGGGGTAGACCAGCGTCTGCTGCCGCTCTTCCTGCAGGTAAGCCAGCAAGCGCCGACCGAGGTCTTTGACGTCCGAGGCGCGCTCACGCAGGTAGGCGTCGTCCATCAATTCGAATCGGTTGACGTGTTCGGTGACCACTTGACGCAACGCGCCCTGAGCCCACTGACCGGTCTTGATCACCGTGGTGATTTCGCTGCCGAGCGAGGCATCGTCGAGCATCATCAGGTAAACGTCGAACAACGCCCGTTCTTCAGGCCGCAGCTGGGTGGCCAGCTTGGCGGACAAGGCACGCATGTCGGCGCGTACGCCTTCGATGGCGGTCTTGAACAGGCCAAGTTCCGCGTTGATGTCGGTGATGGTCTTGTCCGGCACCACGTCCAGATCGGCCGGCGGCAGCATGACGACCGCGGTTCCGACCGCCGCGCCCGGCGAACCCGGTACACCGACGAACTTTGCTTCCTGGATACCTTTGCCCTGACGGCCCAGGCCACGGATCGAACCGGTGGCCTCGGCGTGGGCGATAACGCCGGCAAGTTGCGCGCTCATGGTCACGAGGAAGGCTTCTTCACCTTCATCGAACTGGCGGCGTTCTTTTTGCTGAATGACCAACACGCCGACAACGCGACGGTGGTGAATGATCGGCGCCCCGAGGAACGAGGCGTAGCGCTCTTCACCGGTCTCGGCGAAGTAACGGTAGCGCGGGTGATCCGCGGCGTTTTCGAGGTTCAGGGGTTCTTCACGCGTGCCGACCAGGCCGACCAGACCTTCGTTGGGTGCCATGCTGACTTTGCCGATCGAGCGCTTGTTCAAGCCCTCGGTGGCCATCAACACGAAGCGGTTGGTCTCTGGGTCAAGCAGGTAGACCGAGCAGACCTGGCTGCCCATGGCCTCTTTGACGCGCAACACAATAATCCCCAACGCCGCCTTGAGATCCTTGGCGGAGTTAACTTCCTGGACGATCTTGCGCAGCGTATTGAGCATGGCTCGGGGTCGAACTCCGTCGTCAGTCGCGCGCTAAAAGGCGCGGGGCAAGCTCTTTGAGAGCGCGGCGATAAACCTCGCGCTTGAATGTCACCACCTGGCCCAACGGATACCAATAACTGACCCAGCGCCAGCCATCGAATTCCGGTTTACCGGTCAAATCCATCCGCACCCGCTGCTCGTTGGAGATCAGGCGCAGGAGAAACCATTTCTGCTTCTGGCCGATGCACAGCGGTTGGCTGTGCGTCCTGACCAGACGTTGCGGCAAACGATAGCGCAACCAGCCCCGGGTGCAGGCGAGTATTTCAACATCTTCGCGCTCCAGGCCCACTTCTTCGTTCAACTCGCGGTACAAGGCGTCTTCCGGCGTCTCCTGGGGGTTGATCCCGCCCTGTGGAAACTGCCAGGCATCTTGATTGATACGGCGAGCCCATAGCACCTGGCCGGCATCATTCGTCAGAATGATCCCGACATTGGGGCGGAAACCATCGGGGTCGATCACGGCAACAACCTCGCAAACGCATGTCGCCGCATTGTTCCACAAAGGTTGTGAAAGCAGCAACGAGCCGACCTACCTTATGTGCACTCTTGTGAAAAGTCCGTATTCTGGACGCCTTTCTACAGACTTTTCAGCGAGTAACTGCAATGCGGCTGGCTTTATTCGACTTGGACAACACGCTTCTGGGCGGTGACAGTGACCACGCCTGGGGCGACTATCTGTGCGAACGCGGCTTCCTCGACGCCGTCGCCTACAAGGCACGCAACGACGAGTTCTATCAGGATTACCTGGCCGGCAAGCTGGATAACGACGCGTACCTGAACTTCTGCCTCGAAGTTCTCGGCCGCACCGAAATGGCCACGCTGGATCAATGGCACCAGGACTACATGCGCGACTGCATCGAACCGATCGTGCTGCCCAAAGGCATCGAACTGCTGGCCAAGCACCGCGAGGCCGGCGACAAACTGGTGATCATCACCGCCACCAACCGCTTTGTGACCGGGCCGATTGCAGCACGTCTGGGCGTTGAAACCCTGATCGCCACCGAATGCGAAATGATCGACGGCCGTTACACCGGGCGCAGCACTGATGTCCCGTGCTTCCGTGAAGGCAAGGTGACCCGGTTGAATCGTTGGCTGGAAGAAACCGGCCATAATCTGGAAGACAGCTATTTCTACAGTGATTCGATGAATGACTTGTCGTTGCTGGAACAGGTGGCGAATCCGATCGCTGTCGATCCGGATCCTAATTTGCGGGCCGAGGCCGAGAAGCGTGGCTGGCCGGTAATTTCGTTGCGCGATTAAGATCGCCTTCGCGGGCAAGCCTCGCTCCTACAAAAGCGACTGAGCACTGTACTGTAGGAGCGAGGCTTGCCCGCGAAGGGGCCGACTCGGTCTGAAGCCCTAAACCGGCTTGGCCCCCATCAACCCCGCAATGGCGATAAAGCAGACAAAGCTGAACAACGCCAACGCAAACGTAAACTTCGCATTCCCCCCCGCGGGCGCCTTGCGCAGCCGATTCAGCCGCACCACCAGCCAGAACCAGCCCAGCGCCGCCACGGTGTAGAGCACACTGGACGCCAGCAACCAGGTCTGCCCCAACGGCCAGCCCACCAGATGCACCATCCACCAACCGGTGAACGGCATGCTCAGCAGTGCCAGGCCCATCAATAGCCAGATGAACACCTGCGGTCGTTGCAAGGTACGAGTATGAGCCGTCGCGTCGCCGTTACGGCGTGTGCGCCAGACCCATATCGCCAAACCCGGCGCGCACACCAGCAACACCACCGTTGCAACCATGTGCGCCACTTTCAGGGCGGTTAACGTTTCCATTGTTCGATTTCCTTATGGCCTGCCGATCAGCGTAGCCGCTCAGCCGAGAAACAGCTGATAGGCCGGGTTGTCGCTTTCGTCCCAATACGGGTAACCGATTTCTTCCAGCGCGGCCGGTACCAGATGACGCTCGTCGTGCGGCACTTGCAGGCCCGCGACCACACGGCCATCGGCCGCGCCGTGGTTGCGGTAATGGAACATCGAGATGTTCCAGCGCCCGCCGAGCTTGTTGAGGAAGTTGAACAACGCACCCGGACGCTCCGGAAACTCGAAGCGCAGCACCACTTCATCGACCACGTGGACAGCACGCCCGCCGACCATGTGGCGGATGTGTAACTTGGCCAGTTCGTTGTCGGTCAGGTCGAGCACCGGGAAACCCTGCTCGGTGAGACTGGCGAGCAGCGCACTGCGCGGGTCGTTTTCCGGATGCGTCTGCACGCCGACAAAGATGTGCGCTTCGCTGCCGGTGTTGTAGCGGTAGTTGAATTCGGTGATCTGGCGCTTGCCAATGGCTTCGCAGAACGCCTTGAAACTGCCCGGTTTCTCGGGGATGGTCACAGCGATGATGGCTTCGCGACCCTCGCCCAGTTCGGCGCGCTCGGCCACGTGGCGCAAGCGGTCAAAGTTGACGTTGGCACCCGAGTCGATGGCGACGAAGGTATGCCCCGTGACGCCGCGTTGCTCGACGTACTTCTTGATCCCGGCCACGCCCAAGGCACCAGCAGGTTCCGTGATCGAGCGGGTATCGTCGTAGATATCCTTGATTGCCGCACAGATCTCATCAGTGCTGACAGTGATGACTTCGTCTACGTAGTCTTTGCAGATGTCGAAAGTGTGCTGGCCGATCTGCGCCACCGCCACGCCGTCGGCAAAGAGGCCCACGGTCGGCAGCACCACGCGCTCGCCGGCCGCCATAGCGGCTTGCAGGCAGTTGGAGTCGTCCGGCTCGACGCCGATGATTTTGATTTCAGGACGCAGGTACTTCACGTACGCCGCGATCCCGGCGATCAATCCGCCACCGCCCACCGGGACGAATATCGCGTCCAGACGGCCAGGGTGCTGGCGCAAAATCTCCATGGCCACCGTGCCCTGCCCGGCAATGGTGTGGGGATCGTCGTAAGGGTGGATGTAGACGTAGCCTTTTTCGTCGACCAGTTTCAGTGAGTAGGCCAGGGCTTCCGGGAACGAATCCCCGTGCAGCACCACTTTACCGCCACGCGAGCGCACGCCTTCGACTTTGATTTCCGGGGTGGTCTTGGGCATCACGATGGTCGCTTTCACGCCCAGTACCTTGGCCGCCAGGGCCAGGCCTTGCGCATGGTTGCCCGCCGACGCGGTGACCACGCCGCGAGCACGCTCTTCATCGCTCAATTGCGTCAACTTGTTGTAGGCGCCGCGAATCTTGAACGAGAACACCGGCTGCAAGTCTTCACGCTTGAGCCAGATATCGTTGCCCAGCCGCTCGGAGAGCTGGCGGGCAGTCTGCAATGGGGTTTCCACGGCAACGTCATAAACGCGCGAGGTGAGGATCTTTTTGACGTACTGTTCGAGCATCGGAAAGCATCACTGAGCGGGTTGGGCAGGGCCAAGGAGTCTAACCCGGCTTTTGGGCGGGCGACCACACTTGTAGGAGCGAGGCTTGCCCGCGAAAGCGATCTTACTGCCAATATTTATGCTGGATGTGACGACCTCTTCGCGGGCAAGCCTCGCTCCTACAGGTAACGATCACGGCCTGCCAATCGGGCAATGACCTTCCCCATCGCGAGGCCTATAATGCCGGCCTTTCGTTCCCCTTTCGGCACCTCGGAGCCCGCATGACCCAGGATCAACTCAAACAGGCCGTAGCCCAGGCCGCCGTCGACTTCATCCTTCCAAAACTCGACGACAAGAGCATCGTCGGGGTCGGCACCGGCTCCACCGCCAACTGCTTCATCGATGCCTTGGCCAAGCACAAAGGCGCGTTCGATGGCGCGGTCGCCAGTTCCGAAGCCACCGCCGCCCGCCTCAAAGGCCACGGCATTCCGGTGTATGAGCTCAATACCGTCAGCGACCTGGAGTTCTACGTCGATGGCGCCGACGAAAGCGACGAGCACCTGAACCTGATCAAGGGCGGCGGCGCGGCCCTGACCCGCGAGAAGATCGTGGCAGCCGTGGCCAAGACCTTCATCTGCATCGCCGACGCCAGCAAACTGGTGCCGGTGCTCGGTGCGTTCCCGCTGCCGGTGGAAGTGATCCCGATGGCCCGCAGCCACGTGGCCCGTCAACTGGTAAAGCTCGGCGGCGACCCGGTTTACCGTGAAGGCGTACTGACCGACAACGGCAACATCATCCTCGACGTGTTCAACATGCAGATCACCAACCCGGTGGAGCTGGAAACACAGATCAATGCCATCGTCGGCGTGGTCACCAACGGTTTGTTCGCAGCCCGCCCGGCTGATTTGCTGCTGCTGGGCACGAGTGAAGGCGTGAAAACCCTGCGCGCCGAGTAAGGAATACACAAAGCAAAACCTGTAGGAGCGAGCCTGCTCGCGATGAGGTCATATCATTCAACATCAATGCTGAATGACAGACCGCTATCGCGAGCAGGCTCGCTCCCACATTGGTTGTTGGGTGCCCATCAGGGTTGCGGTGGTTTTTTGAAGACGTAGAAAAGGTTCGGCTCGCTGACGAGGTACAGTGTGCCGTCGTCGTCCATGGCGATGCCTTCCGCTTGCGGTACAGTTTTCTGCAACCCCTGACGCCCCTTGCTCAGTGACAGGGTGGTCAGCGGTCGCCCGTCGACATCCAGCTCCAGAATCAGTCGCGACTCATCGGACAGCGCCAGCAAATGGCCGCTGCGCTCGTCGTATTGCAGGCTCGACAGGTCTCGCACGAACATCCCGGCATCACGTTTGGGGTTGTTCACCACGTGCACCGCGTAGGACTTCTCCGGATTGTAATGCGGAAAGCCCTGCACTTCGTAAATCAGCATCGGATCGCGCTCCTTGGCGACAAACAAGCGCTTGCCCACCGAGTCATAGGCCAACCCTTCAAACCCCTTGTTACCACTCATGTGCACGCCGAGGGTCATCTGTTCGGCGTCCGCGGCATCGAGGAACGTCGTGTCCTTCTCCAGATGAATCTTGATCAGCCGTTGCTGGCGCTCGTCGGTGACCACGTAAGTGTCAGCGCTGATGAACTCCACCGCCTCCGGATCGCCAAACCCGACCAGCGCCACACGCCGCAGGATTTTGCCTTCCAGGGACAACTCGATCAGTTCGGCGTTTTTGTTGGTGACGGTGAACAGGCTTTTACGCACGGGATCGAAGGTCAGCGCCGAAACATCGTCGTCCAGACCATCAATGACTTGCGCCTCGATCGCTACCTGATACTGATCCAGGCCAATGGACTGGGCATTCATCGGCTGCCATAACGCCTGCACATTGAACCAGGTACGCTCGAACAGACGCAGGTACTGACCGACGGCAATCAGCACGATCAGCGCAATTACCGACAAGATCAGCATCAGGGGTTTGGGACGGGCAAGTCGGCGCATTCAGGCGAGCTCGGAAACAAGACGGGCGGATGAAATACCACGGCAGCATGAATTCAAGCTTAATGGCCAATGGCCTTTGACGACAATTGCCGACCCCTACGGTTGTTTTTCGAAGCGATAGAACAGGTTCGGCTCACTCACAATGTAAAGCGTGCCCGCCTCGTCCATGGTCACGCCTTCGGCACGGGGAATGGTTTTCTTCAGACCATTGAAACCACCCAGCAGAGTCATGAAGCTGACCTGCTCGCCTTTCTCGTCCAATTCCAGCAGCAAGTGCGAATCGGCAGACAACACCAAGGTATGGCCGGTGCGCGGATCGATGGCCAGGGCCGACAGGTTGCGGATATCCAATTCGTCGCTGGACAGCTTTTGCTTGTCGCCCTTGAGGATTTGGCTGCCGTCGCTTTTCCAGCTGAACAGCGCCGGTGGACGCTCTTCACCCAGCAGCAGTTGCTGGGTGCGCGCATCCCAAACGATCGCCTCAAAGGCCTTATTCTGGTTTTTCGACGGGCCCAGGTCGTATTTCGGGAAACTGGCGATATTCAGTTCCCGGGTATCGGCGTCGACCTTGACGATGGAAAGCAGGTGCGCGCGTTCATCGGTGATCGCCAGCAAACCATTGCCCATGACCGTCACCCCTTCCGGGTTGCTCCAACCCACCAGCGGCATTTTGCGCAACACATCGCCCTGCAACGTCAGCTCGACCAGGAACGGGTTCTTGCCCATCACCGCAAACAGGGTTTTGGTCTGCGGGTCATAAGACACGTCTGACGCTTCGTCCTTCTCCATGCCCGGCAGCAACTTGGCGTCGATCACCGCCCGGTAATCCGGCAGCCAGATACTCTCTTTTCGCTCGGCCGGGCTTTCGAAACGCTCCATCACCCAGAGCACGCCGCGATCGTCCCAGTGCATCGCAAACATGAGGCCATACGCAGCAGCAGCCACCAGCAAAAGCCAGGAATACCAACGCATGACAAAGCGCGAGCGGCGGGCAGTTTTCAGCTTGGGCAGCGGTTGGGTGGTCATGCAGGGATACGTTCCAGAAATTCAGGCTATGGGTAATAGCACAATTGGGACTGGCTCAGACGCCAGAAGCCCAGGAATTATCCGGACAAAATGTGAAAAAAACGGGAAATGGCGGGATTGCCCTGCGTGGGCGATCACGAAAATCAATGTGGGAGCGAGCCTGCTCGCGATGGCGGTGTAACAGCCAACATAGATGTTAGATGTTATGGACTCATCGCGAGCAGGCTCGCTCCCACAGGTTTTGCGGTGTTTGTGCTAGCGCACGCTGCTGGTGAAGCGGCTGGCGCCCGGCAATTCGAGCACCAGTTCGTCACCGACATTCAGCGGGCCAACGCCCACCGGCGTGCCAGTCAGAATCACGTCACCGGCCTGCAGCGAGAAGCAGCCGGCCATGTACTGGATCATCGGTACGATCGGATTCAGCATGTCCTTGCTGTTGCCATCCTGGCGGACTTCGCCATTGATGGTCAGGCGGATACCGATGTCGGTCAGGTCGGCAAAGGTACTGCCCGCCACGAACGGCGCAATGACCGCCGCTCCGTCGAAGGATTTGGCGATTTCCCACGGCAGGCCCTTGGCTTTCAACTCGGCCTGTTTGTCGCGCAGGGTCAGGTCCAGGGCGGGGGCGATGCCGGAGATGGCATCCAGCACTTCTTCACGGCTCGGCTTGGTCGACAGTGGCTTGCCGATCAACACGGCGATTTCCGCCTCGTAATGCACCGAGCCACGCTCAGTCGGAATGCTGAAACCACCTTCCAGCGGCACCACGCAACTGCCCGGCTTGATGAACAGCAGTGGTTCGGTAGGCACCGGATTGTCCAGTTCCTTGGCGTGTTCGGCGTAGTTACGGCCGATGCACACTACTTTCCCCAGCGGGAAATGAATACGCGTACCGTCGACATACTGATGCTGATAGCTCATTGACCGACTCCTGTTTCGTAGCTCTTAAATTTAAAAGTCAAACAGCGAAAATCTTGCCCGGGTTCATGATGCCGTTCGGGTCGAACACTGCTTTGACGGCTTTCATGTACTCGATCTCAACCGGCGAGCGACTGTAGGTCAAGTAGTCACGCTTGGTCATGCCAACGCCGTGTTCGGCGGAAATCGAACCGTTGTACTTCTCGACGGTTTCGAACACCCACTTGTTGACGGTCGCGCACTTGGCGAAGAACTCGTCCTTGCTCAGGTTGTCCGGCTTGAGGATGTTCAAGTGCAGGTTGCCGTCGCCGATGTGGCCGAACCAGACGATTTCGAAATCCGGGTAGTGTTCGCCGACGATCGCATCGATTTCTTTCAGGAACCCCGGGACTTTCGACACAGTGACCGAAATGTCGTTTTTGTAGGGTGTCCAATGGGAAATGGTTTCGGAGATGTACTCGCGCAATTTCCACAGGTTCTGCAACTGGGTTTCGCTCTGGCTCATCACGCCGTCCAGCACCCAGCCCTGCTCCACGCAGTGCTCGAAGGTTTCCAGGGCGTGGTTGGCCACTTCTTCAGTGGTCGCTTCGAATTCCAGCAGCGCGTAGAACGGGCAATCGGATTCGAACGGTGCCGGCACATCGCCACGAGCCATAACCTTGGCTAGAGCTTTATCGGAGAAGAATTCGAAGGCAGTCAGGTCAAGTTTGCTCTGGAATGCGTGCAGCACCGGCATGATCGAATCGAAATCGGCGGTGCCGAGGACCATTGCGGTGAGGTTTTTCGGCGCACGGTCCAGACGCATGGTGGCCTCGACCACAAAACCCAGCGTGCCTTCGGCGCCGATGAACAGCTGACGCAGGTCGTAGCCGGTGGCGTTCTTGATCAGGTCTTTGTTCAGTTCCAGCAAATCGCCCTTGCCGGTGACGACTTTCATGCCGGCCACCCAATTACGGGTCATGCCGTAGCGAATGACCTTGATCCCGCCGGCATTGGTGCCGATATTGCCGCCAATCTGGCTGGAACCTGCCGACGCGAAGTCCACCGGGTAGTACAGACCGTGCTCTTCAGCCTTGTTCTGCAATTGCTCGGTAACCACGCCTGGCTGACAAACGGCTGTGCGGTCAGTCAGGTTCACGTCGAGGATCTGGTTCATGTAGTCGAAGGACACGACCACTTCGCCATTGGCTGCCACGGCCGCAGCCGAAAGCCCGGTACGCCCGCCGGACGGCACCAGCGCCACCTTGTGTTCATTGGCCCAACGAACAATGGCCTGGACCTGCTCGGTGGTCTTGGGAAACACGATGGCGGTCGGGGCCGGGGCGAAATGCTTGGTCCAATCCTTACCGTAAGCATTCAGGGAGTCGGCATCGGTCAGCACCTTGCCAGGCTCAACCAGGGTCTTCAGCTCATCAATCAGCGCAGGATTGGTCATCGATAGAACTCTCGAACAATTCATGGTCATCCTGAGAACGCTTCACGTCGCAGGAATGAGTGTTTAGCGGGGTGCATATGCTAGCATATCGACCCCGCAGCATAGTGCCCAACGGCTGTCCTGCGGCGACGGCTTTCTTGCCGTCCGGGTCAGCATCTGTTGACCATTTCCTGCCAATTTTCTCCGGGATACAGGTTTACGCAGATGAGCAAGACTTCTCTCGATAAGAGCAAGATCAAGTTCCTTCTTCTCGAAGGCGTCCACCAATCGGCTGTCGACGTCCTCAAGGCGGCGGGCTACACCAGCATCGAGTACCTCACAGGTTCTCTGCCGGAAGCCCAGCTGAAGGAAAAGATCGCTGATGCTCACTTCATCGGCATTCGCTCCCGCACTCAACTGACCGAAGATATCTTCGATCACGCGAAGAAACTGGTGGCTGTCGGCTGTTTCTGCATCGGCACCAACCAGGTCGACCTCAATGCGGCTCGCGAACGCGGCATCGCGGTATTCAACGCGCCGTACTCCAACACTCGCTCCGTAGCCGAGCTGGTATTGGCCGAAGCGATCCTGTTGCTGCGCGGCATTCCTGAGAAGAACGCTTCCTGCCACCGTGGCGGCTGGATCAAGAGCGCAGCCAACTCCTTCGAAATCCGCGGCAAGAAGCTGGGTATCGTCGGTTACGGCTCGATCGGTACTCAGCTGTCGGTTCTGGCTGAAGGCTTGGGGATGCAGGTGTACTTCTACGACACCGTGACCAAGCTGCCACTGGGTAACGCCACCCAGGTCGGCAACCTGCACGAGCTGCTGGGCATGTCCGACATCGTCACCCTGCACGTTCCGGAAACCGCAGCCACCCAGTGGATGATCGGCGAGAAGGAAATCCGCGCCATCAAGAAGGGCGGCATTCTGATCAACGCTGCTCGCGGCACCGTGGTCGAACTGGACGCCCTGGCGGACGCGATCAAGGACAAGCACCTGATCGGCGCGGCCATCGACGTATTCCCGGTGGAGCCGCGCTCCAACGAAGAAGAGTTCGAAAGCCCGCTGCGTGGCCTGGACAACGTGATCCTGACCCCGCACATCGGTGGTTCCACCGCTGAGGCGCAAGCCAACATCGGTCTGGAAGTGGCGGAAAAACTGGTCAAGTACAGCGACAACGGTACGTCGGTATCGTCCGTGAACTTCCCGGAAGTGGCCCTGCCAGCTCACCCTGGCAAGCACCGTCTGCTGCACATCCACGAGAACATTCCGGGTGTGATGAGCGAGATCAACAAGGTCTTCGCCGAAAACGGCATCAACATTTCCGGTCAGTTCCTGCAGACCAACGAGAAAGTCGGCTACGTCGTGATCGACGTCGATGCCGAATACTCGGAAATGGCGCAAGAGAAGCTGCAGCACATCAACGGCACCATTCGTTGCCGCGTGTTGTTCTGATCGCGACTTGAGCGACAAAAAAAGGAGCTCCTCGGAGCTCCTTTTTTTACGGCTGCTTTTTCATGGCTGTGGAAAAGTCATTTCACAGTCACGGTGATTTTCTTCGAAACGATTGGCGGATCGAACGGCATGTGACCGCTGTCGCCCAGCTCAAGCTGCAAGGTGTGCTTGCCCGGTGTCAATTTGACTTCAGCCTGGGTCTGCGCCTTGCCAAAGTGCAAATGGTTGGCATCATTCGGAATCGGGGCGCCAGCGGCTGGCAGCTTATCGACATCGATCAGCAAATGGTGATGGCCGGTGTTCTTGGTGACATCGCCCGCCGGCGCCAGCGCAATGTTCTCGACAGCGAACTTGACGACGACAGTTTGCGGAACCGTGGCTCCGTCCGCAGGAGAAACGATGGACGCTTGTGCGCCTTTGGGAGCAGGTGTGGCAGCCGTTGCCAGCATCGATGCACCCAGCAACAGGCCAGCCAACGCTGCACGTGACATAAAGCTTTTCATTCTCTTCTCCAGTTTTTCCGTAAAATTCGCTCGACCGTGACAACTTCACGGCCATTCGTTGTCGAAGGCACACGACAACCATAGCAAAGCGAGCCTGAACAGCGCGTCGCGATAAATGAATTCAAAGGAGTGACCATGCGTTTTTTGCCTGGCCTGATCTGCCTGCTACCCCTTTTGAGCCCTTTGGCTCATGCCGAACTGATTGACGATGTAAACGACCGCGGCGAATTGCGCATTGCCCTTGAGGCTAATACACCGCCCTTCAATTTCAAGGATGACGACAAACTGACCGGCTTCGAAGTCGAGTTGGGTCAACTGCTGGCCGATGAGCTGGATGTGCGGGCCGACTTCGTCGTCACCGATTCCGACGATCTGTTGACCGGCGTCGAAAGCGGCAAATACGACGTGGCCATCAATCACGTAGCACCGACTCCGGACCTGAAGGATCGTTTTGACTTCAGCGAACCTTACATTCACGCCAATGCGCAATTGATCGCGCAGAAAGAAGAGCAACCGCGATCAATCCTGTTGGTGCAGTCGCTGACGGAGGAAAAGCCGAAAGCCGCCCCGGCTGTGAGCCTGGCGATTCCGTTTCAGAAGGGTAACCCGGCGTTTCACGCCAGCCTGGAGAACGCCTTGCAGCGGATCAAGGCTGATGGCCGGCTGGAGACGCTGGAACAGAAATGGTTCGGGGCGGATGCGAATGTGGCGCCGAAACCCTGAAATCGCGGAGAAACCTGTGGGAGCGAGCCTGCTCGCGATGGGGTCATAACAGTCAATATTGATGTTGAATGTAAGACCGCTATCGCGAGCAGGCTCGCTCCCACAGTGGATTTGGGTTTGTCGTTAGTCGAGGGTTGCCAGAGCCTGCGCCGCTTCAACCAACTCCAGCTCGCTGAATACCTGCACGCCATTGCGCTTGAGCAAGGCCGCGGTAACACCCTCGCCACTGACTTTCACGCCACTGAACGTCCCGTCATAGGTCAACAGATTCCCGCAAGACGGGCTGTTGGCCTTGAGCACGGCAATGCGGATACCGTGCTGTTGCACCAGCTCCAGCGCCTGATAAGCCCCCGAAAGAAACTCGGCACTGACGTCCTCGCCCTCAGTGGTGATGACCGATGCAAGGCCATCAAGCACTTCAGCGCCCTGCCCGCCCGGAATCTCCGCCGCGGCTCTTGGCGTTGGCAAACCACCGGCGACTTCCGGGCACAACGGCACCACCCGGCCTTCGGCAATCCACTGCTCCAGCAGATTGAACGGTCCACTGGCGCCGCCGTCGTAACGGACGCGGTGACCGAGCAAACAGCGGCTTACCAGAATCTTTTGCATGATCAGAACGGCTCGTTGCCACGACGGCGGAACCAGCCCGTCAACGACAGGCGATCTCGGGTCGCGGGCAGGACTTCGTGGGGGACTTCGCCCGACAGGAAAACCACCAGGCATCCGCCGGTGGGGACCACATCGTGTTCGACGCCTTCGTCCAGATACATACGCAACTGACCGCCATGCTCGGGCAGCCAGCTGTCATTGAGGTAGATCACCGCCGAGACCATGCGCCGGTCGTCATCGCGGAAACGGTCGACATGCTTGAGGTAAAAAGCACCCGGGGGGTACAGGGCGAAATGGCTTTCGAAATCCTCCAGGCCCAGAAACAAACTGCGATTCATCGCCTCACGCAGGCTGTTCATCACCCCCAGATAACTGTCGCAGGCCTCGACCTGACCGGGTTCGAGCCACTGGATATGGTCGCCACGAATGCCCTCGCGGATCTCCGAAAACGGCCCGCGCCCGACGGCGGCCGGGGCGAGCTCACCCTCGGCGGCACGTTTGCGGCACTCGGCCGCCAGCGCCTGGGTCAGATCCAGAGGCAGGAAAATATTCTGCTGCGACCAGCCGCGCTCAGCCAAGTCGTCGACGATACGTAACAGCAGCGGATGATCAGAGGATATTTGCATGGCGCGCATAGTATTCCTGTGCCCGCAAATCCGACAGAGCCGCGCAGCGGAGTATTGGTCGGATAAGGTACGCAACCTGATACGAATTCTCGACAAGTACGAATGCCGCACGGAGAATAGTCGCCTGCTGACAGGAGTCCCTATGCGCCGTTTGCTTTTTTCACTGCTGATGTTCTGTGTTTTGCCCGCCTGGGCGGACGGCCACGACCAGTTGTACAAGGTCGCCGGTTGGCCAGAACAACGCGCGCATTTCAACGATGCTCTCTCCGCCGCTCAACAGCGTTACCAGAATAGCCTGCCGCCGGCGGTATTTCAGGCTCTGGTCAACAACAGTAATCAGCGTTTCGCCCCCAAGGCCATGGACCAGCGTGCCGAAGCGCAGCTGCGCAAAAAGCTTGCCGATCCGAAACCTGCGTTGAACTTCTTCCAATCGCCCCTGGGCAAGAAAATCGTCGCCGCCGAACTGCTGGCGACCCGTCGCGATCAATTGGCGAAAAACGCCAAGGGCTTGCCGAAAATGCAGGCCAGCGATACCCGTCAGCTGATCATCGGCCACCTCGCCCAGGCCCTGCCCGCTCGCGAGGCCGGCGCTGAAGTCAGTCTGGCGATTGCGGGCGTGGCGGCCGACAGCCTGAGCTCGATGATCCCCGGCCTGCTCGGCGGTGGCCAGGCTCAAGGTATGCTGAACGGTCAGCGCCAGCGCCTGATGGAGCAGATCGGCGCTGACCTGAACAATACGCTGCTGTATGTCTATCGCGACCTGTCGGATGACGAGCTGGAAGAGTTCGCCACGTTTGCCGAGTCCAGTGAAGGCAAGGCTTACTATCAAGCGGCCTTGGCGGCGATTCGGGCGGGGTTGGCGGTGGGGCAGAGCACCTCAAGTCTTACCCAATAATCTGCCGCGACTGGTAGATCGCTATCGCGAGCAGGCTCGCTCCCACAGTTGACCGGGTTGCCCAGGCAGACACGGTCTAATGTGGGAGCGAGCCTGCTCGCGATGGGGTCGCAATGGCCGCTAAAGATTCCGGCCCTTCATCCGCTTGCTCAAAAACCCGAAATACTCCTGCCGCAACCCCGGCGTCTCATTCGCCAGATGATGCCGCGCCTCAGGCAGCATCAGCACCTGAGGCCGATCGAATTTGCCCCGCAATACGTCAAGGTTGTGCTTCCAATCCACCGTCATGTCCGCCTGCCCCTGCACAATCAGCGGCCGCCGTGGGCTGCTCGGTGCCGCTTCGATACGTTTGATCCAGCGCCCCAGCGCACCGACCCAAGCCGTCGGCAGACGCAGCGGCTGCAGCGGATCGGCTTGCAGGAACGCCAGGAAGTCGGGGTCGTTGGAGTTCTCGCTGAAACGCCGGGCGATGCCTTTTACGAACGGTTTGAGCAGGTAATAACTGAGCTGCGACCAGCCCCAGGCTCGCGGCCGCACCAGTGGCGACAGCAGAATCACATGCCCCTGGGCCGGACTGCTCGCGCCCTGATTGAGCACATGATCGATCACGATCGCCCCGCCGGTGCTTTGCCCGCACAGGTGCCAGGGCTGCGGCAAGCCCAGCGATTGCGCCTCGGCCAACAGCCCTTGCAGCGCGCTCTGATACTCGGCGAAGTCCTTGATGCTCGCCCGTTCGCCACTGGACAAGCCATGCCCCGGCAGGTCACAGGCGATCACCGCAAAACCCTGTTCCAGCGCCCACTCGATCACATGCCGATAGAGCCCGGTGTGATCGTAGAAACCGTGAAACAAAAACAGCGTCGCCTTCGCCCGCTCGGGCCACCAGAGCTGGCTGACCACTTCATAGCCATCGACCTCGAAACGCCCCAGGCCACTGCGCAAGGTTCGCTGGGGGAAATCCAGTCCATAAAAATGCTGATAGGCCATGGCTTCCGTCGACAGCGGCTGGCACTC
>NZ_AKJK01000040.1 GCF_000282375.1 Pseudomonas sp. GM50 | reverse complement strand
CGGCGGCGAAGCCGTCGTAAAACCGGTATATGCGGAGTACCTGAAAACATGCGGTTGCAGGTTTTGGGGTCGCTTCGCAACCCAACGGGGGCAAGCCCCCTCGCCACATTGGGTGCATCCCCGCAAAGGGTTAGCCTAATCAAAAGATCGCAGGTTTTGCCAACTCCCTTGCCTGTGGGTGTTCCCTAAAGGGGCGCCCCGCACAACCATTGCTCCCATCTGTAACATCCGCCGGTGCAGGCCCAAGCCTTTATGGCACCACTGCGCCTCCAATTGCGCCACTCCAACACCTCTACTTCAAGGCCTGACACTAAATTCGCACCTCGGCCTGGAAATGGGCACGTTGATTGCTATTGTTAATATCGTATACGAAATCCCCAATACGATATCCAACAGCACTTCACATCAACGAGGCCTCTATGAAAAACCCCGCATTTGCCGTAGCCCTCAGCGCTGTTCTCAGTACCTCCTTCATCGCCACCGCCCAGGCCGACAAGCTCGACGACATTATCGGTTCGGGCAAGCTGCGCTGCGCCGTGACCCTGGACTTCCCGCCCATGGGTTTTCGCGATGCCGGTAACAACCCGGCCGGTTTTGACGTGGACTACTGCCATGACCTGGCGAAAATCCTCGGGGTCGACGCCGAAGTGGTCGAGACGCCGTTCCCGGACCGCATTCCGGCACTGGTTTCCGGGCGGGCCGACGTGATCGTCGCCTCCACCTCCGACACCCTCGAACGGGCCAAAACCGTCGGCCTCACCGTGCCCTACTTTGCCTTCCAGATGGTGGTGCTGACCCGCGACGACACCGGCATCAACAGCTTCGATGACCTCAAGGGCAAACCCGTGGGCAACACCAGCGGCACTTATGAGGCCATTGCCCTGGAGAAAGACGTGAAGAGCTGGGGCACCGGCACCTTCCGCGCCTATCAGTCGCAGAACGACACCCTGCTGGCCGTCGCCCAGGGCCATATCGCCGCCACCGTGGTCACCAACACCGTGGCTGCCGCCACCCTCAAGTCGGGCAAATACAAAAACCTGAAGGTCGCCGGTAACGCACCGTACGTGATCGACTACGTTTCCCTCGGTGCCAAGCGCAACGAGTATGGCCTGCTCAATTACCTCAACCTGTTCGTCAACCAGCAGGTGCGCACCGGTCGTTACAAGGAGCTGTTCGTCAAATGGGTCGGCACTGAAATCTCGCCGACCAACCTGACCGTGCCACAGGTCTACTACTAAGGTGTCCGGCATGCCTAGGCCCACTTCTCTGACCGGTCGCAGCCTGGTCGCGGGCGCCGCCGAGGGCGCCCTGCTGTTCGCCGATATCGGGTTGAGTTTCTGGGGCGGGGTCGAGCCGTACAGCGGCGAGATCATTGACCGTCACCACCCGCTCAGCGGCGAATACCTGGCCGGCCGCGTCCTGGCCATCCGCAGCGGTCGCGGCTCGTGCACCGGCAGTAGCGTGTTGATGGAACTGATCAGCAACGGTCACGCACCGGCCGCACTGGTGCTGGCCGAACCCGATGAGATCCTGACCCTGGGCGTGCTCGTGGCACAGACCATTTTCGAGCGTTCCCTGCCGGTGCTGTGCATCGGCCGAGAGGCCTTCGCCGCCTTGCGCGGCAAGACTTTCGCTCGGGTCGAGAACACAACGCTGAGCCTGTTCGAGCACCTGCCGAGCGATGCCTGGCAGGCACTCGACAGCCCTTTGCCGAGCACCGATATCGTCACCGCGATCGAACTCACCGAACACGACCAGGCGTTGCTCGACGGCCAGTATGGTAAGGCCGCGCAGGTGGCCATGCAGATCGTCCTGCGCATGGCCCAACTGCAAGGTGCCCGCCATTTGGTGGATATCACCCAAGCGCACATCGACGGCTGTATCTACACCGGACCGGCGAGCCTGCGTTTTGCCCAACAGTTGGTGCAATGGGGAGCAACGGTGCGGGTGCCCACCACCCTCAATTCGATTTCCGTGGACCAGCGCCGCTGGCGCGAGCTGGGCATCGACCCGACCCTCGGTGAACCGGCCAGTGCCTTGGGCGATGCCTATATGGCGATGGGCGCACAGCTGAGTTTCACCTGCGCGCCCTACCTGCTCGACAGCGCGCCGAAGGCCGGTGAGCAGATCGTCTGGGCCGAATCCAACGCGGTGGTTTACGCCAATAGCGTGCTCGGTGCACGCACCCTGAAATACCCGGACTACCTGGACATCTGCATCGCGCTGACCGGTCGCGCCCCGTTGATCGGCTGCCACCTGGACGCGCAACGCAAGGCCCGACTGCAGATCGAATTGCCCGCCCTGGGTGAACTGGACGACGCCTTCTACCCGCTGCTCGGGTACCACATTGGCGCGCTGGCGGGCAGCCGGATTCCACTGGTGCGCGGGTTGGAAAACCGCCAGCCGAGCCTGGACGACCTCAAAGCTTTCGGTGCGGCATTTGCCACCACCTCCGCCGCGCCCTTGTTCCATATCGCCGGGGTCACCCCGGAGGCCATCGACCCGGCGCAGGTGCTGGAAGTGGATGGGTTTCTACCCGTGGAAAAAATCCGACTGAACGATCTGTTGGTCAGCTGGTACGAACTCAACAGTGCCCGCGACAACCGGGTGGATGTGGTCTCGCTGGGCAATCCGCATTTCTCCCTCAGCGAGTTCGCCCACCTCGCACGGCTGTGCCTCGGTCGGCGCAAACACCCTGACGTGGTCCTCGGCATTACCTGCGGCCGCGCCGTGCTGGAGCAGGCTCGCGAAGCCGGGCATATCGCCATGATCAAAGCTTTCGGCGCCACCCTGGTCACCGATACCTGCTGGTGCATGCTCGGCGAACCGGTGATCCCGCTGGCCGCAAAAACCTTGATGACCAACTCCGGCAAGTACGCCCATTACGCACCCGGCCTGGTGGGCCGCAAGGTGCATTTCGCCAGCATCAAAGAATGCGTCGATGCCGCCTGCAATGCCACCGCCAGCGGGCGCCTGCCGGCGTGGCTACAACCTGCCGCCCTACTGGAGAGCCCTGCGCATGTTTGACTACAGCTTCCAATGGCGCTCAGCGCTGCGCGCCCTGCCGGACATGCTTGCCGGTGCCCTGGTCACCTTCGAGACCGCGGCGCTGTCGATGATCTTCGGCGTACTGATCGCCCTGGCCCTGACCGTGATGCGCGAAAGCAAAAACCCGCTGCTACGCGGCATCGGCAACGGCTGGGTATCGATCGCGCGTAATACCCCGTCGCTGTTCCAGATCTACGTCCTGTACTTCGGCCTCGGCTCGCTGGGCCTGCACGTCAGTTCATGGCTCGCCCTGTTGGCCGGGATCACCTTCAACAATGCCGGGTATCTGGCGGAGAACTTTCGCGGTGGCCTCAAGGCCGTCCCGGACACCCAAGTGCGCGCTGCACGTTCGCTGGGCATGAGTGCCTTCCAGGCCTATCGCATGATCATCGTCCCGCAGTTGCTGCGGATCGTCTTCTACCCGCTGACTAATCAAATGGTCTGGGCGGTGCTGATGACGTCGCTGGGAGTGATCGTCGGGCTGAACAATGACCTGACCGGGGTGACCCAGGATTACAACGTCAAAACGTTCCGCACCTTCGAGTTCTTCGCCATCGCAGCGGTGCTGTATTACCTGATTGCCAAGGCGATCGTCGCGGCAGCCCGGCTGATGGCCTGGCGGTTGTTCCGTTACTGAGGAGCTGTCCATGTTTGACACCGGTTTTTCCTCCAATGATCTGTTGTTCCTGCTCAATGGCGCCTGGGTCACGCTGCAACTGACGTTCTGGTCGATCATGCTCGGCTCCCTGGCCGGCTTGCTCTTCGGCCTGCTGCGGGCCTTGTTGCCGCGGGCCAGTCTGCCCCTGGCCTGGGTGCTGGATGTGTTTCGCAGCGTGCCGCTGCTGATCCAGTTCGTGCTGTTCAACTCGCTCAAAAGCATCGTCGGCTTGAACATCAGCGCCTTCAGTGTCGGCTGCATCGTGCTGGGGGTTTACGCCGCCGCGTACTTCACCGAGATCGTGCGCGCTGGCGTGTTGTCGGTGCCGTTCACCCTGCGCCGGGCCAGTCGCTCGCTGGGCCTGAGCTTCCTGCAGGACCTGCGCTGGATCGTCCTGCCGATGGCCACCCGAGTGGCTTTTCCCGGCTGGCTGAACCTGGTGCTCGGGGTGATGAAAGACACCGCGCTGGTGATGTGGATCGGCATCGTCGAACTGCTGCGCGCCTCGCAAACCATCGTCACCCGCATCCAGGAACCGTTGCTGGTGCTGTGCATCGCGGGCCTTATTTACTACGTCATGAGCCTGGTGGTCGCACGCCTGGGCGCTCGTCTGGAAAGAAGGTGGCAAGAAAATGATTGAGATCGACAACGTACATAAATCCTTCGGCGACCTCGCCGTGGTCAAGGGTGTCAGCCTGACGGTGAACAAGGGCGAGGTGGTGTCGATCATCGGCGGCTCGGGTTCCGGCAAATCGACCCTGCTGATGTGCATCAACGGCCTGGAACCGATCCAGAAAGGCAGCATTCGCGTCGACGGCGTCGAGGTCCACGACAGCGCCACCGACCTCAATCGCCTGCGGCAGAAAATCGGCATCGTGTTCCAGCAATGGAATGCCTTCCCCCACCTGACAGTGCTGGAAAACGTGATGCTGGCGCCGCGCAAAGTCTTGGGTAAAAGCAAGGCCGAGGCCGAGGAACTGGCGGTGCAGCAACTGACCCACGTGGGCCTTGGCGACAAGCTCAAGACCTTCCCGGGCAAGTTGTCCGGCGGCCAGCAACAGCGCATGGCGATTGCCCGCGCCCTGGCCATGTCGCCGGACTACATGCTGTTCGACGAAGCCACCTCGGCCCTCGATCCGCAATTGGTCGGTGAGGTGCTGGACACCATGCGCATGCTCGCCGAAGACGGCATGACCATGGTGCTGGTGACCCACGAAATCCGCTTTGCCCGCGACGTGTCTGATCGTGTGGCGTTCTTTCGCAATGGGCTGGTGCATGAGATTGGCTCGCCGGATCAGGTGATTGGTAATCCGGTGCATGCGGAGACTGCGGCGTTTCTGAAATCGGTGAAGTAACGGCTGGCCTCATCGCGAGCAGGCTCGCTCCCACAGGGTTTGGTGGTGTACCTAAAATCGGTGACCGACGCAGGCCACTGTGGGAGCGAGCCTGCTCGCGATGAGGCCCTGACAAACGAAACAAGGAGCAGGCAATGCGCTCATCGAAAGTCATTCATGTAGTCAGCTGTCACGCCGAGGGCGAAGTCGGCGATGTGATCGTCGGCGGCGTCGCCCCACCACCGGGCGCCACGGTGTGGGAGCAATCGCGCTGGATCGCCAAGGACCAGACACTGCGCAACTTCGTACTCAACGAACCTCGCGGCGGCGTGTTCCGTCACGTCAACCTGTTGGTGCCGGCCAAGGATCCTCGGGCGCAGATGGCCTGGATCATCATGGAGCCGGCGGACACGCCACCGATGTCCGGCTCCAATTCGCTGTGCGTGGCCACGGTGCTGCTCGACAGCGGCATCTTGCCGATGACCGAACCGCAAACCCGACTGGTGCTCGAAGCGCCCGGCGGGTTGATCGAAGCCGTGGCCGACTGCCGTGACGGCAAGGTCGAGCGGGTAGAAATCAAGAACGTGCCCTCCTTCGCTGACCGCCTCGACGCCTGGATCGAAGTCGAAGGCCTCGGCTCGTTGCAGGTCGACACCGCGTACGGCGGCGACAGTTTTGTGATCGCCGACGCCGAACGCCTGGGCTTTTCCATTCGTCCTGATGAGGCTGCCGACCTGGTGGCGGTCGGGTTGAAAATCACTCGTGCAGTCAATGAACAACTGGGCTTCGTCCATCCGCTGAACCCCGAGTGGTCGCATATTTCCTTCTGCCAGATTGCCGCGCCCATCGTCGTTGAAAATGGCATTGCCACTGGCGCCAACGCGGTGGTGATTCAACCCGGCAAGATCGACCGCTCGCCCACCGGCACCGGTTGCTCGGCGCGCATGGCGGTGCTGCAGGCCAAGGGTTTGATGCAAGTGGGCGAGCGCTTTATTGGGCGCTCGATCATCGGTTCCGAATTCCACTGCCGCATCGACTCCCTGACCGAAGTGGCCGGACGCCCGGCGATCTACCCGTGCATTTCCGGTCGGGCCTGGATCACCGGCACCCACCAATTGCTGCTCGACCCGAGCGATCCGTGGCCACAAGGCTATCGCCTGTCAGACACGTGGCCGGGTGCCTGAGGCCGAAGCAGAGCTTTTGTGGCGAGGGGGCTTGCCCCCGTTCGGCTGCGAAGCAGTCGTAAAGTCAGCACACGCGGTCTTTCTAGAAGGTAGCGACGGTTGATTTCAGGGCTGCTTCGCAACCAACGGGGGCAAGCCCCCTCGCCACAGTAGTTCTCCACCCAAGCTGCCTCACCACACAAGCTCCCTAGCCACAGTGATTTCACCCACCAGCAAAAAACCCTGATTGATTGAAAAAAGCACTAGCCGAAATTTGCCACTTGAAATATCGTATACGAAATACAAAAACGAACCGGAGGCAACAATGAGCAAACGTATCAACTGGAGTGGCGTCTTCCCCGCGGTGACCACTCAATTCAACGATGACTTCTCCATCAACCTGGAAAAAACCCATCAGGTGATTTCCAACGTGATCCGTGACGGCGTCTCAGGCCTGGTGGTGTGCGGTTCGGTGGGGGAAAACACCTCATTGACCGCCGAAGAAAAAATCGCCGTGACCGAAGTCGCGGTCGACGCCTCCCGGGGTCGCGTGCCAGTGATCTGCGGTGTGGCCGAGTTCACCAGCGTGCAAGCGGCCAAGGTCGCCAATGCGGTGCGCCGGGTCGGCGTCGACGGCGTGATGCTGATGCCGGCGCTGGTCTACGGTTCCAAGCCGTTCGAGACCGCCGAGCACTACCGCTACGTGGCGAAAAACGCCGACGTACCGCTGATGGTCTACAACAACCCGCCGATCTACAAAAACGACGTCACCCCGGACATCCTGATTTCCCTGGCCGACTGCGACAACGTGGTGTGCTTCAAGGATTCGTCCGGCGATACCCGTCGTTTCATCGACGTGCGCAATGAAGTGGGCGATCGTTTTGTGCTGTTCGCAGGTCTCGACGACGTGGTGCTGGAAAGCATCGCGGTGGGGGCCGAGGGCTGGGTCTCGGGCATGTCCAACGTGTTCCCGAAAGAAGGCGAGACCATCTTCCGCCTGGCCAAGGCCGGTCGCTTCGCCGAAGCCATGCCGATCTACGAATGGCTGATGCCGATCCTGCACCTCGATGCCCGTGCCGACCTGGTGCAGTGCATCAAGCTCTGCGAAGCCATCGCCGGTCGCGGCAGCGCGCTGACCCGTCCGCCACGCCTGGCACTGCCGGAAGCCGATCGGGTATTCGTCGAGCAGATCATGGCCAAGGCCCTGGCCAATCGTCCGGAGTTGCCAGACGTCGGTCTCTGAGTGATTGCCGGGCGGGTCTTTGCGGACCCGGCCCGGCTTGCCCTGATACCGGTAAGTTAAGGTGCGCAAACTTGTGGGAGCGAGCCTGCTCGCGATGACGGCTGCACATTCAGCATCAATATTGGCTGATCCGCCACTATCGCGAGCAGGCTCGCTCCCACAGGGCTGCGGTGTTCAGGTCCATAACTTTCCGGCATTACGGTTTGCCCTGTCTTTGCGCCCCTACAGGAAACGCCAGCATGTCCAATCCTCAAAGCACCTCCCGCGCAACCACCCCCTCGGGACTCAAACGCGTAGTGGCCGCCGCCATGGCCGGCACTGTCGCCGAGTGGTATGAATTCTTTCTCTACGGCACAGCCTCCGCACTGGTCTTCGGCCAGTTGTTCTTCCGCCAGACCGACAGCCCCATCGACGGCATCATCGCCGCCTTCGCCTTGTACGCGGTCGGCTTTCTCGCTCGTCCATTGGGCGGTTTGGTGTTCGGTCACTACGGTGACAAATTCGGCCGCAAGCGCCTGCTGCAACTGAGCCTGGTGGTGGTCGGCATCACGACCTTCCTGATGGGTTGCCTGCCCGGCTTCGACAGCATCGGCTATGCCGCGCCAGTGTTATTGGTGCTGCTACGGCTGATCCAGGGCTTTGCCTTTGGCGGTGAATGGGGCGGTGCGATTCTGCTGGTGTCCGAACACTGTCCCGACAACCGTCGCGGCTTCTGGGCCAGTTGGCCGCAAGCCGGGGTGCCGGCCGGCAACCTGGTGGCTACCGTCGCGCTGCTGCTGTTGTCGTCGAACCTGTCGGAAGAACAATTCCTCGCCTGGGGCTGGCGCGTGGCGTTCTGGTTCTCGGCGGTGGTGGTGCTGATCGGTTACTGGATTCGCACCAGCGTCGATGACGCGCCGATCTTCAAAGAAGCCCAGGCCCGTCAGGCGCAAACCAAGCAGCAACAGCTGGGCGTGGTCGAAGTGCTGCGACACCATTGGCGCGCAGTGCTGGTGGGGATTGGCGCACGCTTTGCCGAGAACATCCTCTATTACACCGTGGTGACCTTTTCGATCACCTACCTGAAACTGGTGGTGCACAAAGACACCTCGGAAATTCTGCTGCTGATGTTCGGCGCACACTTGGTGCACTTCTTCCTGATTCCGTTGATGGGGTATCTGTCGGATATCGTCGGGCGCAAACCGATCTACCTGACCGGCGCGGTGCTCACCGCGTTCTGGGGCTTTGTCGGTTTCCCGATGATGGACACCGGCAATAACTGGTTGATCATGGCGGCGATCATTCTGGGCCTGGGCATCGAGTCGATGACCTATGCGCCCTACTCGGCGCTGATGGCCGAAATGTTCCCGACCCATGTGCGCTACACCGCACTCTCACTGTGCTATCAGGTGGCGCCGATCTTCGCCGGTTCCCTGGCACCACTGATCGCCATCACCTTGCTCAACAAATATCACAGCTCGACACCCATCGCCTGGTACCTGGTGGGCGCCGCGCTGATCTCCATCGTGGCCGTCGGCCTGACCCGGGAAACCCGCGGCAAGTCGTTGCACCAGGTGGATGCCGAGTCCGCCGCGCGCATTGCTGCCTTGGATAGCGCCGCGCCGGCCATGGCACGCCGGGGTGATTCGTTGGTTTGAGCCCAAAACCTGTAGGAGCGAGGCTTGCCCGCGAAGGGGGTCGGACATTCAACATTGATGTCGTCTGACACACCGCCTTCGCGGGCAAGCCTCGCTCCTACAGGTTCCGGTTCCCTTTTTTGACAGGAGTTTTCCATGCCCGAGATCATCGGCCACAACTACATCGGCGGTGCCCGCAGCGCCGCTGGCAACATCGCGATGCACAGCCACGACGCCAGCACCGGCGAAGCACTGCCCTACTCGTTCATGCAAGCCACCGTGGAAGAAGTGGACGCCGCCGCCCAGGCCGCTGCTGCCGCTTACCCGGCCTTCCGCAATCTACCAGCAACTCGCCGTGCAGAATTTCTTGAGGCGATCGCCACGCAACTGGATGCCCTAGATGATGAATTCGTCGCTCTGGTCACCCGCGAAACCGCCCTGCCGACCGGGCGCATTCAGGGCGAACGCAGCCGTACCAGCGGCCAAATGCGCCTGTTCGCTCAGGTTCTGCGCCGGGGTGATTTTTATGGTGCGCGCATCGACCGCGCCTTGCCCGAACGTCAGCCGCTGCCACGGGTCGACCTGCGTCAATACCGGATCGGCGTTGGTCCGGTGGCCGTGTTCGGCGCCAGTAACTTCCCGCTGGCGTTTTCCACCGCCGGCGGTGACACCGCTGCCGCCCTGGCCGCCGGTTGCCCGGTGGTGTTCAAGGCCCACAGCGGACACATGGCAACCGCCGAACACGTAGCCGATGCAATCATCCGCGCCGCCGAGCAAACCGACATGCCCAAAGGTGTGTTCAACATGATCTACGGTGCAGGCGTCGGTGAAGCGCTGGTCAAGCATCCGGCAATCCAGGCCGTCGGTTTCACCGGCTCGCTGAAAGGCGGTCGCGCCCTCTGTGACATGGCCGCCGCACGGCCACAACCGATCCCGGTGTTCGCCGAAATGAGCAGCATCAACCCGGTGCTGGTATTGCCTGAAGCCCTGCTCGCGCGTGGCGAGAAAATCGCCGGTGAACTGGTGGCGTCGGTGGTCCAGGGTTGCGGTCAGTTCTGTACCAATCCGGGATTGGTGATCGGTATGCGCTCACCCCACTTCAACGCTTTCATCGCGCGGCTCAGTGCCTTGATGGCAGAACAACCGGCGCAAACCATGCTCAATGCCGGCACCCTTGGCAGCTACGAAAAAGGTGTGCAGGCCTTGCTCGACCATCCGAGGATAATCCGCCTGGCGGGCCAGGATCAGCACGGCAATCAAGCGCGGCCACAACTGTTCAAGGCCGACGCCAGTCTGCTGTTCAAGGGTGATCCGCTGTTGCAGGAAGAAGTGTTCGGCCCGACCACCCTAGTCGTCGAAGTGGTCGACAAGGCCGAGTTGCGGCAAGCGCTGAACAGTTTACACGGTCAACTCACCGCCACGTTGATTGGCGAAGCCCAGGAGATGAAGGAACACACAGATCTGTTGGTACTGTTGGAGCAAAAGGTCGGCCGCGTGCTGTTCAACGGCTACCCCACCGGCGTCGAAGTTTGCGATGCCATGGTGCATGGCGGACCTTATCCGGCGACCTCCGATGCCCGTGGCACCTCGGTCGGCAGCCTGGCCATCGAGCGCTTCCTGCGCCCGGTTTGCTACCAGAACTGCCCGGACGCCTTGCTGCCCGACGCCCTGAAAAACGCCAACCCGTTGGGCATTGCGCGTCTGGTCGATGGCAACAGCCACCGCGAACCGCTGTAAAAACCCAACCTCCTGTAGGAGCGAGGCTTGCCCGCGAAGGCGGTGTATCAGACGACATCAATGGTGAATGTCGAGACGCCTTCGCGGGCAAGCCTCGCTCCTACAGGATTTTCATCGTATTCAAGCCAGCAGTGCTTTCAGGTCGTGATACAGCGCCTCGGGAATTTGTATCCCCTCCACCACACTGCGTGCCCGCGCCGCATAACGCCGTTGCGACGGCAAGCGCGCGCCCTGCCCTTCAATGCCCTGAAACAACACTTCAGCCCGGGCCAAATGTTCCTCGGTGGCCGCCCCCAGAAAACGTCGCGGGTCCAGCGCGATGATCAACTCGCCATGGTACGGCGACGACTTACTGCCCGCGTCGTAGGCCAGCGATTCGGCACTGGTCAGATCACCGATCAAAGGCCCGGCGATCAACTCCACCATTGCCGCCAGCGCCGACCCTTTGTGCCCACCGAACGTCAACATCGCGCCGCCGTCGAGCACTACATTGGCATCGGTGCTCGGCCGGCCCTCAGCGTCCACGCCCCACCCCTCGGGAATCGCCTTGCCGGCACGCCGATGCAACTCGATATCACCACGGGCAATCGCACTGGTGGCGAAGTCGAACACAAACGGTTCCTGCCCCGCACGCGGCCAACCAAAGGCAATGGGATTGGTGCCGAACACCGGCACACGTCCCCCGGCCGGTGCCACCCAGGCATGACTCGGATTACACGCCAGCGCCACCAAACCAACTGCGGTCAACTGCTCGATTTCCACCCACAGCGCCGAGAAATGCACACAGCGATTGATCGCCAACGCCGCAATCCCGTTGGCCCGGGTTTTCTCCGCCAGCAACCCAAGCCCGGCCTGAAACGCCAACTGTGAAAAACCACCACCGGCATCCACCCGCACGATCGACGGCGCTTGGTCGATCACCTGCGGCTCGGCATCGGCCGACACCTTGCCGGCCCGCAGGGAATTCACACAGCCCAGAATCCGGTACAAACCGTGGGAGGCGCAGCCATCGCGCTCGCCGGCGATCACCGTCGCCGCCACCGCTTGTGCATGGGCCAGATTAAAACCGTTGTGCAACAGGATCGATTCAGCCAACTCGCGGGCTTCGATCAGGGTCAGTCGGATCATGCTCATCTCCTTGGACAGACCGGTCAGGGTGGGCCATTCCAAGGCTCATGGCTTGATCGCTTTAGGTCGGGTTGATGACGAATTCGGCATATCGTTGAAACGGTCGACGTCGTATTGCCAGGCCACTCGTCGGGCGGCGCAACGTGACCAATTGACATCGATGGGTGCCTGCGCAATTATTATTACATCGCATACGATACAAACGTATACGATACATAAATCACATCTATTGAAACGTTGAGGATCCACCCCATGAGCAAGATCGAAAAAGTACTGGCCACCGGCAAGACTCACACCACCGTTAGCGCCGCTGGCAACACTGCGCGGGGCCATAACGGCAGTCTCGACATCCAGCTCTCGTCGCCTGGAAACGCGAAACTGGCGCACGAGTTCAAAACCATTGCACCGCACCCAACCGCAGAGCAGCTGTTCGCCGGCGCATGGTCGGCCTGCTACACCGCCGCCGTCGGGCTGGTGGCCAATGAAATGAACGTGGTGCTGCCGTCTGATCTGTCCGTCGACATCGAAGTCGATCTGGGTCAGACCGGTCCGGCGTACTTCCTCCAGGCTCGGTTGACTCTGCGCGCACCGGGTCTGGCGCATGACATCGCGACGACGCTGGCGCATACCGCAGATCAAATTTGCCCGTACTCGAAAGCGACGCGGGGTAACATTGACGTGGCCCTGAACGTTCTCACGGCATGACGCACCGCACGGTCGACATGTCATATATGTCGCATACGCTTTAAGCGCATGCGAATAACAACCCATTCAAAACTACATCGACGTGGCCATAAACGCCCTCACCTCATGATTCACCGTATGGCCGGTTCGACGTTGCTGCCGAACCGGCCACAGTCGAAAGTCAGAGCTGTTCCGACACAATCGCATACGCGGTATATTTTGCCTTTGCGAGCCTTCAACTTTGGCCAACGAGGAAGCACATGAAACCCACCGACAAGACGGCTCCCACCAGCCTGAAGCTCTCCGACTTCCTGTGTTTTGCGGTCTATTCCACGAACCTGGCCTTCGGCAAAGCCTACAAACCGATACTCGAGCAGCTGGGGCTCACCTATACGCAATACATCACCATCGTTGCGTTGTGGGAGGAAGACAATCAAACCGTGGGCAGCCTGGGCGAGAAGCTGTTTCTCGAATCGAACACGCTCACACCGATCCTGAAGAAGCTGGAAGCGATGGGCTATCTACAGAGGCAGCGTGATCCCGAGGACGAGCGGCAGGTGCGGATCAGTCTGACAAAGAATGGTCGACAGTTGCGCGAAGGCCGTCCCGAAATGGGCCTCTCCGACGCAACGGGCCTGACGCCGGACGAGTTCACGCAGATGCAGAATGCGATCGTGAAGCTGCGCAACAATCTCATCAAATCGACGAAAGCCGGGGAATGAGTAGCTACTGATCGTTTTTTTAATCGGGGGTATTTTTCGGGCATGAAAAAGCCCAACCTTTTCAGATCGCCGACTTGTACGTTGGTCACCCCTGCGATGGATGACTTATCCAGTGCCTCTCGATACCCTGCGCATCTCGGTACCTGATGGTGTTCCAGGTCAAACCACCTCCCTCCAGACGAGCATGTAATGAAATCCCCTGCCGGTTTGCTGCTGTCGGCTATCGAGCTGGACCGTGCCAGCGCCATCCCCCTGTACCGCCAACTCTATTTGCAGATTCGCAAACAGATTCTCAGCGGAAAAATGCAAGGGGGTGTGCGCTTGCCGTCGACGCGGACCCTGAGCAAGGAATTGGCGCTGTCGCGGATCACCATTCTCAATGCATTCGATCAGCTGATTGCCGAAGGCTTTTTGGCGTCGCGTACCGGGGCCGGTACCTATGTCGGCGATGAGTGGGAGAGCCGAGGGATTGCCGACGAAGAGCAACACCAGCCACCGCGCCTGTCCGACCTGAGCCAATCCATGCTGTCGCTGCGCAGCAGTCACTTTCGCGGGGTTTCCTATGCCGATTGGGATCCTGCGACCCCCACCTCATTCCTGCCCAGCCACAGTACCTACGACGCGTTCCCCCTCGCCGTGTGGCGGCGTTTGATGAACCGCCACCTGCTCAAGCCGACCAAGGCCATGCTTGGCTATGGCGAACTGCAAGGGTTACAGGCCTTGCGCACGGCGATTGCCGAGTACGTCTTTGATGCCCGTGGTATCGATTGCAGTGCCGAGCAGGTGGTGATCGTTTCAGGGGCTCAGCAAGCCTTCAACTTGTTGGGCATGCTGTTGCTCAATCCGCAGGACAGCATGTGGATGGAAGACCCGGGACACATCGCGGCGCGCATTGCGTTGCAGGCCCAGGGGGCTCAGGTGGTGCCGTTGCGGATCGATGAACAAGGGATTGATATCCGGCAAGGCCTGGCCGAGTGTCCTGACGCCCGCCTGGTGTTCACCACGCCATCTCGCCAGCATCCCTTGGGCGTGACCATGAGTTATGCGCGGCGCCAGGCACTCATCGACTGGGCCGCGCAGTATCAGAGCTGGATCATCGAGGACGATTGCGACAGTGAATTCCGCTACAGCGGCCGCCTCCTCCCCGCGCTCTACGCCATGGACCGGATGGCGCGGGTGATCTACGTCGGCACCTTCAGCAAAGTGCTCTTCCCCTCGCTAAGACTGGGTTACGTGATACTGCCGCAAGCCCTGATCGAACCCTTCTGTACCCTGCGCGCGGTGATGGATCGCAGCCCGCCCACGCTGCTCCAGGCGACGACGGCGGACTTCATGCGCGAAGGCCACTTCCTCGGCCATATTCGCCGCATGCGTACGCTGTACCAGGCTCGCCAGCAAGCATTGCTCGAGCAACTTCAGCAACAGCTGGGCGGCTTCTTCAATATCACTCCGGTGGAAGCCGGCATGCACCTGATCGCCTGGCTGCCACCCACGCTTGATGACGACGCCATCGCCAGGGAACTGGCCCGGCACAACATCCACACCTATGCCCTGAGCGACTACTGCCTTGAGCATGTCCTGCCACCTGCCCTGCTCATCGGTTTCGCCGGTACGCCTGAGGGCCAGGCGCAGGAGCGCGTCGCAGCACTGGCCCGGGCCTTGAGCAAAATGGGGTACCTGCAGGCCACTTGAAGCAAGGCAAGTGGTCTTATGATTTAACTGATAATGGATCTATCGAGAGTTCCTGACTGGCGCGATAAAGGCTGCGCCGGTAGACCCGGCGTCTGACCAGGAACGACTCGAATGAACAATAAGATCCAAGAGCGATTCAATGCCTTGCTCAGCCACAAGGCTGCCGAGGCAGGAACACCTCCCCTACTGACTGAAGCACTGGCCCGCCAACTGCTCGACCGCCTTGGGCAGATGCGCTTGTTTGCTCATGCCTATCCCTTGCTGACCAACCTCACCCATGGCCGTGTCACGCCTGCCGACCTGCTGGACTTCGCCTATCGCCACGAGCTGCAGGGCTTGAGCCTGCACTTGCTCGACGGCGAGGAAAACAGCCTGAGCCAAATGACGCCCGCACAGTTGCAAGCGTTTGCCGAAAAGGCCAATGCGCTCGGGCTGGATGTGCACCTGGAAATCAGCAGCACGCTGAAAAAAGATGTCGATCAGGTGATCGCTATCGCCAAGGCGCTTGGGGTTCGCAACATCCGCGTGTACTCACGTTACGAGGGGACGCTGTCCCGGGTCATGGACGTGATCGAGTCAGACCTGCACTACCTCGCGCAGCAGGCAGACGAGCACGACCTGTTCTTCGACTTCGAGCAGCATGAGGAACTCAAGAGCGCCGAGATTGCGCAACTGCTGAGCCGACTAAACCACCCACGGCTGCATGCCTTGTTCGACTTCGGCAACATGATCAACGCCTGCGAACAGCCCCTGCCGGCGCTGCGCACCCTGGCGCCGCACATACGCCAGACCCACCTCAAGGGTGTGCGCATCGTCCCCGAACAAAACGGCTTCGGCCATTACGGCGTGCTGCAGGGTAGCGACGATGACGACCTGCCAAGCGCCCGCATGCTGTTCGAACTGTTGATGCTCGGCGACGCAACCCCGCAAGTGATCGCGTTCATTCTTGAGCAGGAAAACCACTATGTCGCCCCGGCGTTCCGCCAGACCTTTGAGGCTGCCGATCCATTCATTGCCTACCGGGAAATGAGTGACACACCACTCCCGGACGGCTACTCGCTCGAACGAATGCTCGCCGACGAACACCGCTGGGCGAACAACCAGGTTGCCTATGTACGAAGCCTGCTGGCCGAGTTCCGAACCCTGGCCGAGTTGACCCTCGACAACCGCGAAATCGCCTGAACCTGACGTTACTACCCAATTACGCCTGGAGAACAATAATGACAACTCGCGACAAGGCCAAATGGCTCAGATTCCTGATTCTTATCCTCGGTGGTGGCACCATCTACAAGCTGGCGAACCTCAAGGACGCCTTCTATATCCCCATGCAAGAATTCATGGGCTTGAGCCACACTGAAATCGGCCTGCTGCTGAGCGCCAACGCCATCATCGCCACCGCACTGTTTGTCGTCGGCGGCATGCTCGCCGACCGCTACGACACGCGCAAAATGATTCCCATCGGCTTGATCGGTACCGGCGGCCTGGGGCTGTATCTGGCGACCTTTCCGCCCTTCAGCAATCTGCTGATCGTATTCAGCCTGCTGGCCGTCTGCGCCGATTGCTTCTTTTGGCCCTCGCTGCTCAAAGCCATCCGCAATCTGGGTGACGATCAGGAACAGGGTCGGTTGTTTGGGCTGCTGGAAGGTGGGCGTGGCGTCATTGATACGCTTGTGGCTTTTTCGGCGCTGGGCGTTTTCGTCGCCATGGGCTCCGGTGAAACCGGTCTGAAATCGGCCATCCTCTTCTACTCGGTCATCGACATTCTGGCCGGAACCCTGACCTGGTTCCTGCTCAAGGGCGGCAGCGCACAGTCAATTGCCAAGCCGAAGAACGGGTTGGCGAATCTGCTCGAAGCCATCAAGGTGCCGGGTATCTGGCTGGTCAGCCTCAACGTGTTCATGGTCTACATCGTCTACTGCGGCCTGACCTATTTCATTCCCTACCTCAAGGAAATGTACGGGCTGCCCGTGGCACTGGTGGGCGCCTACGGCATCATCAATCAGTACTTCCTCAAAATCCTCGGTGGCCCCGCCGGTGGTTTCATTGCCGACAAGCAGTTCAAGAGCACCAGCCGCTATCTGAAATGGGCATTCCTGGCCTTGCTGCCGCTGATGGGCGTCATCCTGCTGATCCCGAAAAGCCCGAGCTTTATCTACGCTGGCATGGCCGCCACACTGTCCTTCGCGCTGATCGTGTTTTCCATGCGCGGCGTGTTCTGGGCGCCCATGGGTGAAGTCGGCATCCCTTCGCACATCACCGGTTCAGCCTTCGGTATCGGCTGCCTGATCGGCTACGCACCGGGCATGTTCGCTTACGTCATCTACGGCGCAATCCTCGACCATTTCCCGGGTCAGCAAGGCTACAACTATGTCTTCAGCTTGATGAGCCTGTTGGCCATTGTTGGTTTCATGGTGTCCAGCGTGTTGTATAGGAGCGTGCGGAATAAATCGGTGGCAATGGGTGGGATTGGTGCGGTGCAAAGCTGATCGGTGGAGCTCTCACCCTGGACTTGAAATCGTTGAAGGTTGCGACTATCAGTGAGGTTCAATCCTTCGAGGGCAATAACATGCCAACGACTGAAGAATCGATAATTGCAGCAGCAAGGCTGCGCGCAGCCTACCGGGGAGAAAACGAGGCACTGGCTGCAGCTTCAGCGCTCGAAGCCCTTGCAGTGCTGAAAAAAACGTTAAAGGGAGATAAGTACCAAGAGGCGCTCGAAAGGCTGTATATCGAGTATTCAACCTCTTGATCCACATGTGCCGCCTTAGCGGCGGCACATGGTTCACTTACTGAGGACCGTTTGAACTCGCATCACCTCGCAAGACCGCAAGGGCAGCACCCGGCTTCACTTGCTGCCTGTACGTGACCACTCATCTCCCCTGACGCCCGCTGCACTGGCGACTATCAGCGCCACTACACAGGCAACCAACGAGAACAGAGCAAAAGCCCCCATCACATGCAAATAAGGCAGTACGTGATTCCACGCTCGAGCTACCCCCAGGAAAGCGGCAAATAGCCAACCACTCATAGAGAGAGCCCCCAAGAGAGCGAGACGAGTGCGGCCGGAGTTGCGTAACAAGACAAAGGGGGCCTTCTGCAACAGCGGGAAACCGATCCGATGCAACAAAGCGCCATTGAGGCTAAGCAGCACGACAATACTCACCTTGGCCCAGAGCTTTTGATTGAGCAGATACGCGCTCCCCTCATAGAGGTAACCCTGTAGCACCAGCAGCAAGCCACTTCCCCAAAGAGCCAATAGCGCGAGCGTGACGATTTTTTGAGTCTCTTCGAGGTACTCACGCTGCACCTCACTCAACACATCCTTGCGCCAGCTCCATAGCTTTTGATCCGCCTGCAACACCCTCCCCAGAGCAATACAGGTGGCAATCAGATGACCATACACGAGTAGCATTTTGAGCATTACCTTGACCTTATTTTTATATGGGCAATGCACTCCCTCGCACCCTTGATTTGAAACTAAATGATACAGATTCATATTTGTATCAACAAGTTACACAATCAGCCATTCATCTGGAAGCGGCTGTTTTTGCGGGGTTTTTCCTAGATCGGCGCTTGTGGAGCTGACGAATCTGCCACCTCAACTCAAGCGGATGAAATTTTGAAAGCGCCGCCGCGTCAAACGATGTGGACACTGTCTCTGCTAAAATCCAGCCCGGCCCGCCCAGGCCAGAAACACCAAAGCCCTGCACTCGACTGGGCTTTTCGATGAGCGTGGATCGCTTATCAAATATCTATTCAAAGGATGAACACAATGAGCCGCACTAGCCATATCTGTCTGATGGCGACCTATAACGAGTGGATGAGCGCCAAAGTCCATGAAGCAGCCAGGGGCTTGTCCGATGAAGAACTCTCGGCAGATAGGAAAGCTTTTTTTGGCTCCATTCTCGGGACTCTGAACCACTTGGCGGCCGGAGATACGATCTGGCTGAAGCGATTCGCCAAGCACCCAACGAATCACTTGGTACTGGAGCCGGTGAGGCAGCTTCCTGACCCGAAAAGCCTTGATCAGTTGTTGTTCTCTAATATTCGAGAGCTCTCAGCGTATCGAGAATGGATCGACCGAATAATCATCAAATGGGCTCAATCCATTACGGAGTCCGATTTAGATGTCCCCTTCAATTATGCAAACATGAAGGGTGTAGTGTTCGATAAGGATTTTTACAGCCTGATCATGCACTTTTTTAACCATCAGACCCATCATCGCGGCCAAGTTACAACTCTGCTTTCGCAGGCGGGTGTCGACGTAGGCGACACGGATCTAGTCGTATTGATTCCCTCCGAGTCCCGCACTTAGCAAAAAGCCCAGCATTAGACTGGGCCTTTTCACGTCAGGACATGCGGAGTTTCAGGCCACCATCCCTATCAAAATCCGCATTCTGAAAGTGGGGACCGTAGCATTTGTCACTACTTGGATCGGATCACGATCGTAGAAGCGAGCATGTCACCCAGCCGTTTTCGTGAGCCAAAGAAAATAAATACCCAGTCAAAAATACTCAGAAACGGCGTAGTAATGTTGCGTACAAAAGATTGATAGAGATTGCAGTTAAGGTAGCTGCGCTCATCAATCACGGACATCCCCAGCAGCTTTTTACCCAAACTCTGGCCGTTGGGCATTGCATCGGAAAACAGGTAATACGCCGCGCCTGATCCTAAAGCCAGAAGGGCGACCACGGTTGGCGGTAAACCAACAAACTCGGCTGCTCGCCCTACGGCGTAGAACAGAAAGAAGGTGGTTATGGAGTCAATCATTTGTCCTCCCCACCGACGTCCCAGGCCAGCCAGATTCTTGGGCTTCTGGTACTCGCTTTGGGTGTTGCTGATTTCCATGCGTTGTCACTCCGTTGGTATATGGATACAGGAGTATCGGCACCACGTTAGCAACATTGAATTACGTCGTTTCACCCAATAGGAACGGACTAGGTTGCTCGGCACTCATCGCGCTGCGACATTTCTCCAGGAGTTTGGTAGGCAGACTCTGTAGGGGCATGTGCTTTTATCCTTTGTTAGGTCATGCAAACGGCTTTCAGATTACCACGCCCCGGAAGCGCAACTGGCTGGGCGATCCCCAGAGCTGGGAACTCATGCACCCCAAGGACGCTGCACTACAACGCCTGCACAAGAATGCAGATGTCGCAGCTGAACTCACCGGTTTCAGGATCATTTCCGGATTGAGATTGAAGGCGCGCTCAAAAGCTGGGCGCTCCCCAAAGGGCCTAGCCTCGATCCGAAGGTGAATATCGCCGCGCACATCATTGTCGCGCTCCCCAGCTAGCTCCACGCAGCTTTTGAAGCAGCCAAGAAAATCGCAGAAAGGATCACGAGACCTGTCCGACCTAAGCAGTGACGCCACAGAAACGGTGACGAAAAAACTTGCCTGCGCTGCAGCTAAGCCAAAAGCTTTAGATAGGGAATCAACACAAGACAAATTCAGGTGGGGCAAAAAGTGGCGCAAAAATTCAACGCAAGCAAAAACGATGCCCCATAAAAAATCCAACCAGCGCTAACTGATTGGATTTTCTAGGATTATATGGTCGGGACGGAGTGATTCGAACACTCGCCCCCTAGCACCCCATGCAAGCAGATGGGGCTACACACCGCTAAACACGTGACTCCAGGGGAGCTCGCTGCAACGATGCCCAACAGCGTTTAACGTCGAGTGACTTTGTCGCTTGAAAATCCCTCGACCCCTAGCATTTCCCATCTCCGGTGTCCTGCCGACCGAACACAATCCCCTCAAACACAAGACGTCTTCACAACTGATCAAGCCTGGAGGTTCAGTTCTGGATCATCCCCCCCAGACAGGACTATCCTACCGTTCGTCTTATCCCTCCCCAGCTTCAACCCACCAGCTTTGACAGTCAATTATTCGGATCTATAGTGAAGCCTGTTGAAAAGGCGTAAATGAAATGGAGCAATACTGGCAAAGTTTGGATGGTTAAAAAAACAACGAAGCTAGTTAGTCATCCCGTTGTGGATTTTCACCATAAGCCAAACGCCTATCAAAAGGAGCAAGAATATGTCTTTCGCAAGAAAATTCGCCTTAAGCGCATTGTCATTATCCTTGACTGCTATTTTGACCTCCGGCTCACACAACAACCTCCAAACAAGAACCAACGCAAGCAGACGCCTTCTGCGGTTTCAGGGATGGCTTTATTGACCATCAATTACCCGAAATACAATTAATTAATTCCCCAACACAATTTGAATTACATTCTTGATTTTATAGTATTGCCGTCAGAACCAGAGGCATACGCCTACAAAACGCAACTCCTCAGGCAGCGCAATAGGTTGTTATTTGCCCAAGGAAAAATGATAGCTGTTGTTATGAGAGCAAATGGATTTCAGCACTATCATTAAATATTATCTCCAGGGAGGAGAAACCTATCATGACTTCGTAACCATTAGCATTTCTTGGCAGCGCGCAATAGAAAACAACAGAAATTCACTCTAATGCAATTGGAGATTTTTATCATGGGCGCATCTGAAAAGTTCTACCTAACCATTGTTAATGATTCCAAAACTAAAACCCTCATTTATAAAGACATAAACTTCGACTGGGGAAGAGTAGAATCTAGCTCTTACCCTGTAGCTCAAGTCCCGCCAAAAACAACAGTTCAAGTCTTAGTCGCTCAAGGCAGGGATAATACATCCTCTGGTACGGAGGGTTCTATTAGTTATTCCATTTATGGCCAGAATGACAGATGGGTAAAAGCATCATGGAATGTACCTTGGGCAGCAGGAGCGGAAAATACGTGCGTCCCTAGTACAAGCGATGATAATCAGCAAGACAACCCAGATGGGAATATTGTTTGGCAACCACAAACAGCTACAGCCGACGGCGGCACAACTTTATCAGTAGTAATGAAATTCGGGTATGAAATAGAAGAGTAATGATTATCACCAACTATCAATGGATTATAGCCCTCTACTATATGCAGAGATCAACTTTGCCGGGCTTCCAGGGATAGTTTGTCGTTCGGTGGCCAGCATGGATGTTGACGCACCTAGGCTGGCCGCTTTTTTTACTTTGCCGCGGACACTTCTTTTACATAGGCTTGGCACGCCGCCAGAGCGATCAATCCTTGATCGCCATCACCGGTGATTCCGATAATTCGTTGAGCGCATTTGCTGTTCCATCCTGGCTTTCTGCCAACCTCCCGCACGGAACGCTACCTGCTCGGCCTGGCCCAGGACGGTGCGGCCTTGCTTCTCGAAGCTCGACGACGCCCACATGATCTGGATGTCTGCATCCAGTAGATGGGCATGGTCTTCGTTGTGAATGCTGCCGTTGTCGGCAAGGATCTCGGCACTCACCCACTCCCACACCTCGGGCGCCGGAGTGAGCCGGATACCGAAATCGGATAGATCTGACAGCTCAACGATTGACGCTGGCGGCAATGGCCTATCCATAATTCACCTTAAGGTTGAAATAATGGCCAGATGCCGGTATTACGACTGAATTGTTAAAAACACCGCAGCCCGTGGAGGGGAATGTTGAGTAGCCTTACGAAACTCCGAATCGCCCTGACCATCAGCGCAATTGCTGGACTATTGCCGGTAACTTTGATTTTCATCTGGGGCGCCGTTTTTTTTCTCGCTGGAGCGATAGGTTCCCTTCCAAAAGGCTGGGCCATGTTTCCCCCAGTACTGGGCGCCATATCGATTTCAGTTTTCTGCCTCTGGACAAATTGGAAGATCTACACGATCTCAATGTCCTTCGCTCCAAAAATACAGAACAGGGGCATTCTGATAGTCGGAGTTGTAGCCACTGCAATATGGGGTGTGCTCTGGGCGTGCATTGCCCAAAAGCTTCCGAACACAACATACATTTTTCTGATGCCAGGCCTCACCGCAACGGCCATGCTTGCAGTAGCTTTGAAAAGAGAAGCCTTGATAGCAAAACGGGCTCGAACCGAGAAGTGATTACTCAACCATCCTGGCTGTTTCGCTGTGCGCCTGACCGTGCAGTAGCGCGACGATCAGACAGAACCTGTACTTCGATGCGCGGCGCTCAACCTATCGCTACCGCCGGCCAACCGACGGGAAGTGGTTCCAATTCGGTACCGACCGCGTAAAAGCGATCGATGCCGCGAAACAGTTGAACCTTGAGTTTATGCGCGGCGCTGATCTGGTTGGCGCCGTGATATCCGCTTCATCAGAGTTGTTCGCGACCTTCCTCGACAAGTATGAAACCGACGTGCTGCCGCCTCGCGAGTTGGCCAAGGGCACGCTTGGTCTCTACGCGGTGCACTTCAGGCGCTTTCGCAAGCAGTTCTATGGCAAAGCGATCGACCAGATCACAATCCGTATGATCGCCGAGATGCTGGACGCCCTAACCCCGCGCACGGCAAACCAGTGCCGGGCGCTGCTGATCGATATTTTCAACCACGCCGCGGCGAAAGGCCTATGTCCGGACAACCCGGCAGCAAACACGATCAACCGCATCGAGAAGAAGCAGCGCAAGCGCCACACCGTCGAGGGTTTGAAAGCTATCCGGGAAAAAGTGCCAGCCTGGCTTCAGAACGCCATCGACCTGGCCCTGATCACCGCCCAACGGCGGACGGACATCCTCGACATGTGGTTCAACGGGGTTCGGGAATGCCACTTGTACGTGGTGCAGAAGAAGACGGCCAAAGCTAGCGACGCGGCGTGGATTCGCTTTCGGGTGACCGCCGAGTTGCAAACAGTCATCAGCCGGTGCCGTGACGATATCGCCTCACCGTACCTAGTGCACCGCAAGCCTGATCGCCGGAAACAGAAACAGGCGCAGACCAAGGATCACTGGACGAAGGTTGAGGAGAGGTATTTGACGCGAGCATTCAAGGAGGCCAGGGAGGCGGCGAACTGCTACGCGGGATGGAAGGAAGAAGAGATGCCGGGCTTCCACGAAGTGCGAGCGCTGTCGCTGCACCTGTACAAGAAAGCCGGAAAGGATGGTCAGAAAATTGCTGGCCATGCGAGCGAGGGCATGACCAGAAACTACCAACGTGACCACGAGGAAATCGTCTGGTCCGAAGCAATTCCGGACCTGAACATCAGCGAAATCACCGGGTAGTTTCGCGCAAGTTTTGCGCGGGTTTTGCGCAGGCACAAAAAAGCCGATCTATCTGATCGGCTTAATTGTCTGATTTTACTCAGGAAATATGGTCGGGACGGAGTGATTCGAACACTCGACCCCTAGCACCCCATGCTAGTGCGCTACCGGACTGCGCTACGCCCCGACTAGGCGTTGAATCTGTTCCTCATCTCGAGGAACGCTCAAGAATATATCGCAAGCTTTTGAAAACTGGAAGTATTTAAAAGCAGGAATTTATTTCTTGAGAACCACCAGAACATCTTCCAGCTCGGCGATCATCTGGCGGATCATTTGTTTGTATTGGGTGGTGTCGTCTTTGGCTTCATCGCCGGACAAACGCAAGCGTGCGCCGCCGATGGTAAACCCCTGATCGTAAAGAAGCGCACGGATCTGCCGGATCATCAGCACGTCCTGGCGCTGATAATACCGGCGGTTTCCGCGGCGTTTGACGGGGTTGAGTTGAGGAAACTCCTGCTCCCAGTAGCGCAGCACGTGCGGTTTTACGGCACATAGCTCGCTGACTTCACCAATGGTGAAGTAGCGTTTGCCCGGGATGACGGGTAGTTCGTCGTTATGACTTGGTTCCAGCATAAGCCTCAACTCGGGCCTTCAACTTCTGCCCTGGACGAAAGGTGACCACACGGCGAGCCGTGATCGGGATTTCTTCTCCCGTTTTCGGATTGCGGCCAGGCCGCTGGCGTTTGTCCCGAAGGTCAAAATTGCCGAAACCGGACAATTTGACCTGTTCGTTGTCTTCAAGAGCGTGCCTGATTTCTTCAAAGAACAGTTCGACCAATTCCTTGGCCTCCCGCTTGTTCAGGCCCAGCTCTTCATACAGACGTTCCGCCATCTCAGCTTTCGTCAAAGCCCCCATACGTCACTTCCTTAACGTGGCGTTCAACCTTTGTTCGAGCGAGGTGAGGATGTTTTGCGTCGTGGTATTCACCTCATCGTCATTAAGAGTGCGCGATGGATGCTGCCAGGTCAAGCCAACTGCAAGGCTTTTTCTATGCGGATCAATGCCTTTACCCTGATACACGTCAAATAGCCTGAGGTCTGTCAGCCATTCACCTGCATTTTCACGGATTACGTCCAGTACGGCAGTGGCCGCAACGTCTTTGTCCGCCAGCAGTGCAAGGTCACGACGCACTTCAGGAAAGCGTGATAACTCCTGGAATTCAGGCATTTTGCCCAACGCCACTTCGGCCAGAACCAGCTCGAATACGAAGACCGGACGGTCGAGACCGAGGGTTTTCGACAATTCAGGGTGGATCGCGCCAACGAAACCTACCAAACGGCCTTCACGTTCGATGCGCGCGGTTTGACCCGGGTGCAATGCTGGGTGTTTGCCCGGCACGAAAGTGAACGAATCCAGTGCGCCGGCGAAGCCCAGTACCGCTTCCACATCAGCTTTGACGTCGAAGAAGTCCACGACATCGCGACCTTGTGCCCAGCCTTCCGGCAGACGGCTACCGCACACCACACCCGCCAGCATCGGCTCTTGCTTCAAGCCTTCCAGCTGACCGACGAAGCGCAGGCCGCTTTCGAACAGACGGACGCGATCCTGCTGACGGTTCAGGTTGTGCTGAAGCGCCTTGACCAGACCAGGCCACAGGGACGAACGCATGGCAGCCATGTCGTTGGAAATCGGGTTGGCCAGCAGCAGCGGCTCGACACCCGGATTAAACAACTCGAACTGTTTCGGATCGATGAAACTGTAAGTGATCGCTTCCTGATAACCACGAGCCACCAGCAGACGACGCAGCTCAGGCAGATCGCTGCGCGCTTCGGCCTTGGCTTGCGGTGCCAGACGGGCTTGCGGGTAGCGAACCGGCAGACGGTTGTAACCGTACAGACGGGCCAGCTCTTCGATCAGGTCGACTTCCAGGCTGATATCGAAGCGGAAGCTTGGCACTTCTACGCGCCACTGCCCTGCCCCATCGGCGGCAATGGTCAGGCCCAAAGCGCTGAGCAGACGCTCGACTTCGGCCGAATCCATTTCCATGCCCAGCATCTGGGTGATGCGCTGGGCACGCAGGGTGATCGGCGCGATCGACGGCAGGTGCTGCTCGCTGACGGTTTCGATGATCGGGCCGGCTTCGCCACCGGTGATTTCCAGCAGCAGGCCAGTGGCGCGCTCCATGGCTTCGCGGGCCAGCTTCCAGTCCACGCCACGCTCGTAGCGGTGCGAGGCGTCGGTGTGCAAGCCGTAGGAACGCGCCTTGCCAGCGACAGCAATCTGGTCGAAGAACGCGCTTTCCAGGAAAATATCGCGAGTGGTCGCGGTGTTGACGCCGCTGTGCTCGCCACCCATAACGCCGGCGATAGCCAAGGCACGGGTGTGGTCTGCAATCACCAGCGTATCGCTACGCAGGCTGACTTCCTGACCATCAAGCAGCACCAGCTTCTCGCCTTCTTCGGCCATGCGTACGCGGATGCCGCCATTGATTTCGGCGAGATCGAACGCGTGCAGCGGCTGACCCAGTTCCAGCATCACGTAGTTGGTGATGTCGACGGCAGCGTCGATGCTGCGCACGTCGGCACGACGCAGACGCTCGACCATCCACAGCGGCGTAGGCTTGGACAGGTCAACGTTACGGATCACACGACCCAGGTAACGCGGGCACGCGGCCGGTGCCAGTACTTCAATCGAACGCACTTCATCGTGCACGGCCGGAACGCTGGCAATCGCCGGGCGCACGACTTGGGCAGCATAAAGCGCACCGACTTCGCGGGCCAGACCGGCCAGCGACAGGCAGTCACCGCGGTTCGGGGTCAGATCGACCTCGATGCTGGCGTCATCCAGGCTCAGGTACTCACGAATGTCCTGACCGACCGGCGCATCAGCCGGCAATTCCATCAGGCCATCGTTGCCTTCGCCGATTTGCAGCTCGGCCTGGGAGCACAGCATGCCGTTGGATTCAACGCCACGCAGCTTGGCTTTCTTGATTTTGAAGTCGCCTGGCAGTTCGGCACCGATCATGGCGAACGGGATCTTCAGGCCCGGGCGCACGTTTGGCGCACCGCACACGACCTGGAAGGTCTCCGAGCCATTGCTGACCTGGCAAACACGCAATTTGTCGGCGTCCGGGTGTTGCTCGGTGCTCAGCACCTCGCCAACCACCACGCCACTGAATTCACCGGCGGCCGGCGTAACGCTATCGACCTCAAGACCGGCCATCGACAGACGAGCAACCAGCTCGTCGCGACTTACCTGCGGGCTTACCCAGCCACGCAGCCATTGTTCACTGAATTTCATCCTGCTCTCCTAAGAATTCGTTACGACTAGCGAAATTGCGCGAGGAACCGCAAGTCGTTGTCGAAGAACAGACGCAAGTCGTTCACGCCGTAACGCAGCATGGCCAGACGCTCAACGCCCATGCCGAAGGCAAAGCCCGAAAACTCTTCCGGGTCGATCCCGGACATGCGCAGCACATTCGGGTGAACCATGCCGCAGCCCATCACTTCCAGCCAGCCAGTCTGCTTGCAGACGCGGCAGCCTTTACCGCTGCACATCACGCATTCCATGTCGACTTCAGCGGATGGCTCGGTGAACGGGAAGTACGAAGGACGGAAACGCACGGCCAGTTCTTTTTCGAAGAACACGCGCAGGAACTCTTCGATGGTGCCTTTCAGGTCGGCGAAATTGATATCGCGGTCGACCAGCAGGCCTTCGACCTGGTGGAACATCGGGGAGTGAGTGATATCGGAGTCGCTACGGTACACACGGCCTGGGCAGACGATGCGGATCGGCGGCTGTTTCGATTCCATGGTGCGGACCTGTACCGGCGAGGTATGGGTGCGCAGCAACATGTTGGCATTGAAATAGAAGGTGTCATGCATCGACCGGGCCGGGTGATGGCCTGGGATGTTGAGCGCTTCAAAGTTGTGGTAATCGTCTTCGACCTCAGGGCCTTCGGCGATGCCGTAGCCGATATGGGTGAAGAACTGTTCGATACGTTCCAGAGTGCGAGTAACCGGATGCAGACCACCGGAGGTCTGACCGCGGCCAGGCAGGGTCACGTCAATGGACTCGGCAGACAGTTTGGCGGCCAGGTCGGCCTCTTCAAACAGTGCCTTGCGGGCATTGAGAACCTCTGTGACACGCTCCTTGGCAACGTTGATCAGCGCGCCGACTTGCGGGCGCTCTTCTGCCGGCAAATTCCCCAGGGTCTTCATCACCTGAGTCAATTCGCCCTTTTTGCCAAGGTAGTGAACCCGGATTTGCTCCAGGGCATTGATATCTTCAGCGCTTTGCACAGCCTCTAGTGCTTGAGAGACGAGCGCATCCAGGTTTTCCATGTACAGACTCCAGATACAAAATAGGGGAAGAGCTTGAAGGCTCTTCCCCTATTTATGACGTTTAACACCTGGCCCCACAGAGGTGAGGCCGGGTGACTGTCGGGGGTACTTAAGCCAAGGTGGCTTTAGCTTTCTCGACAATCGCAGCAAACGCCGCTTTTTCGTTCACTGCCAGATCAGCCAGAACCTTACGGTCGATCTCGATGGACGCTTTTTTCAGGCCGGCGATGAAACGGCTGTAGGACAGACCGTTGATACGTGCACCAGCGTTGATACGAGCGATCCACAGAGCGCGGAACTGACGTTTTTTCTGACGACGGTCACGGTAGGCGTATTGGCCTGCCTTGATTACCGCTTGCTTGGCAACACGGAATACGCGCGAGCGAGCACCGTAGTAGCCTTTAGCAAGTTTCAGAATTTTTTTGTGACGTTTACGGGCAATGACGCCACGCTTTACACGAGCCATGAGTTACTTCCTCTATTCTTGACTAAAATTAACGAAGGCGCAGCATGCGCTCGACTTTTGCCACGTCAGACGGATGCAGCAAGCTGCTACCGCGCAGTTGACGCTTACGCTTGGTCGACATTTTAGTCAGGATGTGGCTCTTGAAAGCGTGCTTGTGCTTGATACCGTTAGCAGTTTTCAAAAACCGCTTAGCAGCACCACTTTTAGTTTTCATTTTTGGCATGTTCGGATACTCCGCATTCAGTTGATAAACATAATCAGAAGGCCTGCCGTGCCCTATTGATTACTTCTTCTTTTTCGGGGCGATGACCATGATCAGCTGGCGTCCTTCCATCTTAGGATGCTGTTCGACCGAACCGTACTCGAGCAAGTCACCTTCAACTCGCTTGAGGAGTTCCATCCCCAGCTCCTGGTGGGCCATCTCACGGCCGCGGAATCGCAAGGATACCTTGGCCCTGTCCCCATCACTCAGGAAACGTACCAGGTTGCGCAGTTTTACCTGGTAATCCCCTTCCTCCGTCCCTGGACGAAACTTGATTTCTTTAACCTGAATCTGCTTCTGGTTTTTCTTGGCCGCGGCAATCTGCTTCTTCTTCTCGAAGATCGATTTGCCGTAGTCCATCAGTTTGCAAACAGGGGGTACTGCATCGGCGGAAATTTCCACCAAATCCAGCTTGGCCTCTTCAGCCTTAAGAAGCGCGTCTTCAATTGACACAATCCCAAGCTGTTCACCTTCAGCCCCAATTAACCGAACCTCGCGTGCCGAGATATTCTCGTTGATCGGGGCTTTCGGTGCAGCTCGTTTATCTTGTCTCATTTCACGCTTAATAGTAATTACTCCGAATCTGGGCGACCACGCCGGGAAACCGCTTGCGCGAGAAACTCAGCGAACTGGGCGACGGGCATCGAGCCCAGGTCAGCACCTTCACGAGTACGCACAGCGACAGTCTGCATCTCGACTTCCCGATCTCCGATAACCAAGAGATAGGGAACCTTGAGCAAAGTATGCTCGCGGATTTTAAAGCCGATCTTTTCATTTCTCAAGTCAGACTTGGCACGAAATCCGCTTTCATTGAGGGTTTTTTCAACCTCGGCGGCAAAATCAGCCTGTTTATCAGTGATATTCATGATCACTGCCTGGGTCGGAGCCAGCCACGCGGGGAATGCACCCTCGTAGTGCTCGATCAGGATTCCGACGAAACGTTCGAACGAACCCAGGATCGCCCGGTGCAACATAACCGGGTGCTTGCGACTGTTGTCTTCGGAGACGTATTCGGCTCCCAGACGGACAGGCAGGTTAAAATCGAGCTGAAGGGTACCACACTGCCAGACACGGCCAAGGCAATCTTTCAGCGAGAACTCGATCTTCGGACCGTAGAACGCACCCTCGCCTGGCTGCAGATCGTACGGCAAGCCAGCGCTATCAAGGGCTGCAGCCAGTGCAGCTTCAGCGCGATCCCACAGTTCGTCGGAGCCGACGCGTTTTTCCGGACGAGTGGACAGCTTCATCTCGACGTCCTTGAAGCCGAAGTCGGCATAAACGTCCATGGTCAGCTTGATGAACGCAGCGGATTCGGCCTGCATCTGCTCTTCAGTACAGAAGATGTGAGCATCGTCCTGAGTGAAGGCGCGAACGCGCATGATGCCGTGCAGTGCACCCGACGGCTCGTTACGGTGGCAGGCACCGAACTCGGCCAGACGCATCGGCAGCTCGCGGTAGCTTTTCAGGCCCTGATTGAACACCTGCACGTGGCACGGGCAGTTCATCGGCTTGATGGCGTAGTCGCGGTTTTCCGACTGAGTGGTAAACATGTTGTCGGCGTAGTTGGCCCAGTGCCCGGATTTCTCCCACAGGCTGCGGTCAACGACTTGTGGAGTTTTGATCTCCAGGTAACCGTTGTCGCGCTGAACCTTGCGCATGTATTGCTCGAGCACCTGGTACAAAGTCCAGCCGTTCGGGTGCCAGAACACCATGCCCGGCGACTCTTCCTGGGTGTGGAACAGGCCCAGGCGCTTGCCGATCTTGCGGTGATCGCGCTTCTCGGCTTCTTCGATGCGCTGGATGTAAGCCGCCAGTTGCTTCTTGTCCGCCCATGCGGTGCCGTAAACGCGCTGCAATTGCTCGTTCTTGGCATCGCCACGCCAGTAAGCGCCGGACAGCTTGGTCAGCTTGAAGGATTTCAGGAAGCGCGTGTTCGGCACGTGCGGACCGCGGCACATGTCGACGTATTCTTCGTGATAGTACAGGCCCATGGCCTGCTCGTTCGGCATGTCTTCGACCAGACGCAGCTTGTAGTCTTCGCCGCGGGCCTTGAACACTTCGATCACTTCGGCGCGCGGAGTAACCTTCTTGATCACGTCGTAATCTTTCTCGATCAGCTGCTGCATGCGCTGTTCGATGGCGGCCAGGTCGTCCGGCGTGAAAGGACGCTCGAAGGCGATGTCGTAATAGAAGCCTTCGTCGATGACCGGACCGATGACCATCTTGGCCGTCGGGTACAGCTGCTTGACCGCGTGGCCAACCAGGTGGGCGCAAGAGTGGCGAATGATCTCCAGCCCCTCTTCATCCTTTGGTGTAATGATTTGCAGCGAGGAATCGCTGTCGATGATGTCGCTGGCGTCGACCAGCTTGCCATTGACCTTGCCGGCCACGGTGGCCTTGGCCAGACCGGCACCGATGGATGCGGCGACCTCGGCTACGGAAACCGGGTGATCGAATGAACGTTGACTGCCGTCGGGAAGAGTAATAGTTGGCATGGCGCCTCCTCTCCTAGTGGTGACCCCTACCAAAGGTCACGTGGGTTGGGATGAGCCAGTACAAGATCCGATCCAGGCCATTCAATAACGAACGCCTGCCTTACAGCGGCAGGAGCCTTGCGGCCAACCGGAAAACCGAACCAGAGTGACTGGGATTCAAATCAGGGTTATTCGAGCCGCTGCCGCTACCGGGACTGAAGGTCATCCGGAGCCTGCAAACGCCCGAGCGAAGCATGCTAGCACAGATGAACGGTCATCGCGGTGGCAAGGTTTTCTGCTGGGGCAAATCAGGCATTTTTATGCCAGAGTGCTGAACTTGAACCCCGCTTTACCCCTCAGATAACAAGACATTGACCCAAAAGGAGCATCCCAGCATGCGTCTGAATCGTTTATTCGCCATCGTCGCACCCGTCGTCCTGTTGCTGCCGCTGGCTGCCCATGCCGATTGGCCAAAGGGCGAGCGCGAGAAATACATGGCTCAGTGCACTCAGGCGGCCACTCCGCAGATCGGCGCTGCGGCAGCCAAGTCGCACTGCGCGTGCGGGGCCGACGCAATCAAATCGTACCCGGCCAGCGACATTCAGTCGTTGATGGACAACAAGGCCAGCCCGGAACTGCAACAGAAGGCACTGGGCCAGATCGCCAAATGCAAGGCCAATGCACCGGCGAAAAAGTGAGAAAAAAGCCCTTGTGATTCGGCCCATCGCTGAAAAAAAGGGCCGGATTTCACCTTTTTCGTACGATTTATGCAGGTTTTACAGCTTTTTTTATTGTCTTTACTTTCGGCTGAAAGCCTTTTAAACCGGGGCTTTCAGCCACACGAAGCAACAAAGCAAACGCTACTGAAGGGCAAACAGCACACCCGGGGGGCTCCCAAAGCGAACATTTCGACTATGATACTCCGGTGTGCCCAGTTGGCCTGAGCAGCACAGTACTACTGAAAATATATGTTTCTTGGAGATACACCATGTCTAATCGCCAAACCGGCACCGTTAAATGGTTCAACGATGAAAAAGGCTTCGGCTTCATCACTCCTCAAGGTGGCGGTGACGACCTGTTCGTACACTTCAAAGCTATCGAAAGCGACGGTTTCAAAAGCCTGAAAGAAGGCCAGACCGTTTCCTTCGTGGCTGAGAAAGGCCAAAAGGGTATGCAAGCTGCACAAGTCCGCGCTGAGTAATTTTCAGCCGCACTAAAAAAACCCCGTCCATGTGACGGGGTTTTTTATGGGCGAAACAAAAGCCTGAAGCAATCAGCCGCAGTTGACGCGGGTGACCACCAGATTGTTATCGGTGTTCAGGTTCAAGCGATCGGAGCGGTACTCCAGGGTCACCATGTCATCAGGCTTGAGGAACCGGGCATTCTGCGCGCCTGCGCGGGTACGTGCCTGCTCCAGCAGTTCGGGCGAAGCCTTTTTGCCAATGGTGAATTCGGCAGCCTTTGCTTCACAACGGCTGTGGCCGGTGTCGGTCACCACAGGGTCCTTTGCCGACTCGGTGGACGTACTGCTGCAACCGGCCAGCAGGGTGGCGGCCAACAAAGTACCCAATGACGCGAGCTTCCAAGGCATGAAGCCTCCTTTTTTCAATAGTTAAGCTGAGATCGTGCGACCGCCATTTTGGCGTTTGGTTTCAGAGCGGGCTATCGCCCTGCCCTCGATCCAGGCAGCGGCGAGTGTGCCTGAGCATCGGCATGCCGTTCATCACTCAATCGTGACTGAATATGAATGGCGTTCAATAAACGTCGATGTAGTCGAAAGGCGGCTTCGGCCAGTTCTCCTTGAGCGCATTGAAGATCTGCATGACCCAGACCTCGTCGCTGGCCGCGACCAATCCGACATAACCGGAGCCCTTGGCCCAGGTCTCCAGGCGAAACAGCAACCCGTCGATGTCGGTGCCGCCCACAACGCCCGACGAAATGTAGGCTATGCCGCCCTTGGTGACCCGCAGCTGGGTGTGTTCATCGTCGCTGGCAGAGGCCAGCAGCTGACGCACCGCTTCGAGGGTCAAGCCGTCAGGAGTGTTCAAATCGATCTGCACAGCACGGTCCTTGAAAATTCTTCAAAGACCAAGTGTCGCATAGCCCTCCCCTCATGCCTAAGTCGGAGTGCCAAACGCCGCGCAAAATGGTTAACTCGACATTCAGACATCCCGATTTCACGAGCGCCATCATGACCACCGTAAGTATCGACGCCAACATCACAATCAAGTGGCCACAGGGCCACAGCTCTTACAGCCCGGGCAGCCCGGAAGAGTTGGCAATCATTGGTATCGATTTGCTGGTCAAGGAACTAGGGACACAAGCCGCCCAGACATTCATCGCCCAGACACTCGAGAAGTACCCTGCCGATTACATGGGCCTGACAGATAGCGAGTGAGTGTAAAAACCCGCAGGCTGGCACCTGCGGGGGCAGGGCTTACTTCAGACGCGCCAGACGCTGGGTCAGCAGGTCGAAGAAGCCCTGAGCGTCGCCATTTTCAACCCAGAAGGCGTTTTTCGGTGCCTTCAGGCCGTCATACCAGTCGACGATGGTCTGGCCGAAGGTCGGCCCTTCGCGACTATCAACCACTACGTTGACCGAACGCCCGGTGAACAGCTCCGGCTTGAGCAGGTAAGCGATGACTGTAGCGTCATGCACCGGGCCACCCGGAATGCCGTAGTGCTCCATGTCGCCTTTGACGTACTCGTTGAGAATATCGCCCACCAGCTTGCTGGCATTGTTGTTCAGGGCGGCGATCTGCTTCAGGCGCGCTTCACTGGTCAGGATCTTGTGGGTCACGTCCAGCGGCAGGTAGGTCAGCTTGACGCCACTTTTGAGCACCACTTCCGCAGCCTGAGGGTCGGCGAACAGGTTGAATTCGGCCACCGGGGTGATGTTGCCGCCGTTGAAGTGCGCACCACCCATGATCACCACTTCCTTGATGCCCTGAACGATTTCAGGTTCCTGGATCAGCGCCAGGGCCAGGTTGGTCTGTGGACCGAGCATGGCGATGGTGATGCTGTGGGGTTTGGCGCTCTTCAGGGTATCGATCAGATAGTTGACCGCATTGCCTTCGGCCAGGCCTTTCTTCGGCTCGTGCACCGTGACACCCGACAAGCCTTCCTTGCCGTGAATGTTCTCGGCATAGATCGGCGTGCGCATCATTGGCTTCGGCGCGCCCGCGTAAACAGGCACCTCCTCGCGCCCTGCCCACTCACGGGCCAGCCGCGCATTACGCGAGGTCTTGTCCAGACGCACGTTGCCAGCAACGGTGGTCAGCGCACGAATATTCAGCTCTTCAGGCGATGCCAGGGCAAACAGCAAGGCGACCACGTCATCGGCACCCGGATCGGTGTCGATGATCAAGTCGATCTTTTCCGCCGCTTGGGCGCTTGTTGCGGTAATCAGGGACAAAAGCAGCAGACTCCGAAGCAGATGATGCAGTTTCTGAGCATAGCGGTGCATAGCGCACTCCTTGTGCGTGGGAAGAACGGAACGTTAAAACGTTACTCCAGCCACCAAAACGATGTTGCAGTACGGCTGACATTCGCCTGTACGAACAATCGCCCGTGCTTGTCGGCTGAGTGCTTTGAATTGGTCGTGACTGAGCAGTTCGCGCCGGCCCAGCGCACCTTCGGCATTCAGTTCATCCAGCGCGCTCAAGGCCGACGGTTTCTTGTCCAGAATCTCATGGGCCAGCACATGGCTTTCGACCTGCATTTCGCTGAGCACGACCTTCAAGGTACTGATGAAATCCGGAATGCCGTGAGTCAAGGCCAGGTCGATCAATTCGACGCCGGGTGGAACCGGCAGGCCGGCATCGCCGATCACGACCGTGTCGCCATGGCCCAGGGAGGCGATCAGCCGCGACAGCGCGACGTTGAGCAAAGGAGTCTTTTTCATGGTGCTTTAAAGGCCTGTACGTCGGACAAGGTGGGAATCGAAGGTTGCGCGCCAGCCCGGGTGACCGACAGCGCCGCGGCGACCTGGCCGAAACGGATCGCATCGGCCTCGCTTTTGCCGGCTGCCAAGGCCGCTGCGAAACCACCGACGAACGTGTCGCCGGCCGCGGTGGTGTCGACCGCTTTCACTTTCGCTGCCGGGAAATGCTCGAAGCGTGTGCCATCGGCGAACAGTGATCCTTGAGAACCCAGGGTGATGATCACTTTGCCAGCACCCATGGCGATCAAGCGGGCCGCGGCGGTTTCGGCGCTGCTCAGGGAGTCCACCGGCAAACCGCTCAAGGCCGAGGCTTCGCTTTCGTTGGGGATCAGGTAATCGATGGCCGCATACCAATCCGCCGGCAGCGGGCGGCTGGCCGGCGCCGGATTGAGAATCACGGTTTTACCCAGCTCACGACCGCGCTTCAGAGCATGGCCGACCGTGGCATCCGGCACTTCCAGCTGACAGATGATGACATCCGCCGCTTGTAGCACCGCGTCGAAACGGTCGATCACTTCGGGCGTCAGCGCACCGTTGGCACCGGCGACAATCACGATCGCGTTCTGACTGTTGTCGTCGACCACGATCAACGCCACGCCGCTGGAGTCTTCGACCGTACTGACCGCCCGGCAATCGATCTGCTCGGCCAACAACGCCCCGCGCAGCGCTTCGCCATAGGCGTCGCTGCCGACACAACCGACCATCGACACCTGCGCCCCCAGCCGCGCCGCGGCCACGGCCTGGTTCGCGCCCTTGCCGCCGGAAACTGTGGCAAACGATTGGCCGATCAGCGTTTCACCACCACGGGGCAGCCGTGGCGCCCGGGTTACCAGGTCCATGTTCAGGCTGCCTATTACCACTACTTTTGCTGGCATACATCACTCGTCAATTCTGTTTCTGCGGTGCTTTTGGTTTTAGCGGTGCTTTTTGTTTAGCGGAATTGAGCGAACACACCGGCCAGCGGCGCAGTCGATTCTCGCAGGACAATACTGGGCGTCACGATGCGCTGATCGGTCGCCAGACCCGGTGTGGTAATCCTGCGCAACAGCACTTCGGCCGCCATCTCGCCAAGCTGCAGGATCGACTGGCCCACGGTGGTCAGCGCTGGATAGACGTAACGGCTCATCTGGATATCGTCGAAGCCAATCACGGACAGCTCGGTGGGCACGCGAATATTGCGCTCGGCAGCGGCGCGCAACACACCGATGCCAATCATGTCGTTACCGGCGAAGATCGCGCTGGGCGGGTTCTTTTCCAACAGGATCGCGGCGGCGTTGTAACCGCCCGTGCTGGTGAAGTCGCTCTCCAGCATGCGCTCGCGCGGCACTTCGACGCCTGCCTCTTTCAAGGCGCGGCAATAACCGGCCAGACGCATCTGCGCCACGCTGGTGCTTGCCGGTCCACCAATCGTGGCGATGTCGCGGTGCCCCAGATCCAGCAGGTGCCGGGTCGCCAGATAGGCACCGTATTCGTGATCGATGCGCACCAGATCGGCATCGAGACCTTCGAGCCCACGGTCGACGATCACCATTGGCGTACGCACACCCGCCAGACCTTCGGCAAGGCCGCTGTCACCACCGGCAGAAGCAACGATCAAGCCGTCAATGCGTTTTTCCAGCAACACGCGAAGGTAGCTGCGTTGCTTGTCCGGGTTGTCGTCGGAGTTGCAGAGGATGACGCAATAGCCGTTGCGCTCGCAGTAATCCTCGATGCCACGGGCCAACTCGGCGAAGTACGGGTTGAGGCTGTTGGGCACCAGCAGGCCGATGGTCGCGGTGGTTTTCGCTTTCAATGACCGAGCCACGGCACTGGGTACGTAGTCGAGGCTTTTGATCGCCGCCTCGACCTTGACCCGCACTTCCTCACTGACCGGCCGCGTCTTGTTCACCACATGGGAAACCGTGGTGTAGGAAATGCCCGCGAGTGCCGCTACATCCTTGATTGTTGCCATGACTCAGGTCCGCCGGCTTGCGCGCTGACTGCGATAAGTATCAAGCACCACCGCCACCACGATCACCGCACCGGTGATGATGCGTTTGGTGGGTTCGGTCGCGCCGATCTGCGCCAGACCAGCCGCCAGTACGGAGATGATCAGCACACCGAAGAACGTGCTGATGACCGAGCCGCGCCCGCCCATCAGGCTGGTGCCGCCAATCACGACCGCGGCGATCACCTGCAGCTCCAGACCGGAGCCGGCATTCGGGTCCGCCGCTTCCAGGCGAGAAATCTGAAACAACGCAGCGATACCGGCCAGCAGCCCCATCAGACTGAAGACCAGGATCTTGTAGGGCTTCGGATTGATCCCCGCCAGACGCACCGCCTCTTCGTTGGTGCCGATGCCGATCAGGTAACGACCGAACACCGTACGCGTCAGCACGGCCTGGGCGATGAAGATAATCAGCAAGGCAATGATGAATGACGGGGAGATGCCGAAAGCGATAGGGTTGGACAGCCAGGCAAAGGCATCACCGATGTAGGCGGTGCGCGAACCGGTCATTTGATACGCCAGGCCCCGCGCCATTTCCAGCACGCCGAGGGACACAATGAACGACGGAATCCGCCAGGCCACGGTGATCGAGCCGGTGATGGTCCCGGCCAATGCCGCCACCGCCATGCCGAGCAAGGCCGCAGGCAAGACGCTCCAGCCCCAACCGAGAATCGCCACACTGACCGCCGAGGCCGCGAGCGCCAGTACCGACCCCACCGACAAGTCGATACCGCCGATGATCAATACGAAGGTCATGCCGACCGCCAGTACCATCAAATCGGGAATCTGGTTGGCCAGGGTGCTGAAGGTGTCGTAAGACAGGAAATGGCTGCTCAGGACCGAGAACAGCGCGACCATCGCCAGCAAGGCACCGGCCAGGCCCAGATATGTGCCAAGGCCGTAAAAATTGCCACTACGTTTGCCGGCCAAAGATGCAGTATTCATGGAAGATCCCTAGGCGCTGCTTCGTTGAGCAACGCATCACGTTTTTGGTAGCCGGCGAAAGCGGCGGCAAGCAAATCATCCTGGGTCCAGCTGTCACGCTCGAAGGTGTCGATCAGACGCCCTGCCGACAGCACACCGATGCGATCGCAGATCAGCATCAGTTCGCGCAGGTCGCTGGACACCACTACCAGCGCTTTGCCCTGACGGGTCAACTCACCGAGTAATGCGTAGATATCGAACTTGGCGCCGACGTCGATGCCACGGGTCGGCTCGTCGAACAACATCACCGTGCAGTCGCGCTCGAGCCAGCGGCCGATCACGACTTTCTGCTGATTGCCGCCGGACAGTTCCGAGACCAATTGCGTCGGGCTGGAGCTGCGAATGCGCATGGCGTTGATCTGACGCTGGGCCAGAGACATCTCGTCACCGTTATTGACGAAACCACCGCTGGAAATCACCGGCATATTGCCCAAGGCAATGTTGGCGCTGATCGATTGCGTCAGCAGCAGGCCTTCGCCCTTGCGGTCTTCGGTGATCAGGGCGACACCGTGACCGACCGCGTCGGCCGGCGAACGAATACTCACCACCTGAGCCGACGCCCCCAGCGCGACGGTGCCGCTGTCAGCTGTATCGGCGCCGAAGATCAGGCGCAGTAACTCGGTGCGCCCTGCCCCGATCAAACCGGAAATTCCGAAAATTTCGCCGGCGCGCACTTCGAAGGACACATCGCGGACTTTGTCGGAACGGGTCAGCCCTTTGACCGTCAAGGCCGGCGCGCCAATCTTGCGCGGCCCCATGTCGATGTGCTCGCCCAATTCACGGCCGACCATCAGGGTGACCAGCTGCTCGCCGTTGTAATTGGCCATCGGCTCGACACAGACCAGGTTTCCGTCGCGCAATACCGCGATGCGCTGGGCCACTCTCGCCAGTTCTTCGAGGCGGTGGGAAATGTAGATGATCGACACGCCACGAGCCTGCAGGCGAGTGATCTGCTCGAACAGCATTTCGACTTCACGGGCCGTGAGCATTGCTGTCGGCTCGTCGAGAATCAGCACGTGGCAATCGCCGATCAGATTGCGGGCGATCTCCACCATTTGCTGATGGCCGATACCCAGTTCGCCGACCAAAGTATCTGGATCGATGGCGTCCAGGCCGACCTGGGCCATGGCCTCGATCGCCGCCTTGCGCAGTTGCTTGCGGCTGATCCAGCCACCGTGGCTGGGCAGGTTGTCGAGAAACAGGTTTTCCGCCACCGACAACGTCGGCAACAGATTGAGTTCTTGCATGACCATGCGGATGCCCAGCTCTTCGGCCTGGCTCCGGCTGCCGGGACGGTAATCCTGCCCCTGGAATTGCATCTGGCCGGTGGTTGGCGTGACCAGTCCGCCAATGATTTTCGACAGCGTACTTTTGCCGGCACCATTCTCACCGGTCAGCGCCAGCACTTCACCGCGCATCAGCGTCAGGTCGATACCGGTGAGGACGGGTTGGGCATAGGTTTTACCGATACCGCTGACCGAGAGCACAGCGTTCGGGGCGCAAACGGACATAAAAACTCTCCATGTGCTCGTCCCAAGAGGCGAGCACCGTTGTGTCGCCAGAAGGACTACTTGGTAACCAGCTCTACCGGAGTTTCGATGACGCCATTGACGCCGCTATCGACTGCCTCGCCCTTGATGATTTTCAGCGCAGTCTCAATGCCGAACACCGCTTGCCGGGCAGCAAACTGGTCGGCGGTGGCCAGGACGCGGCCATCCTTGAGCATTGGCTTGATGGCGTTGATGTTGTCGTAACCGACCACTTGCACCTTGCCGGCCTTGCCCGCCGCGCGCACGGCAGATACTGCGCCGACGGCCATGCTGTCGTTGCCGGCCAACAGGGCCTTGATGTTCGGGTATTCGCTGAGCATCGACGAGGCAACCTTGCCGCCCTTGTCGATTTCCCAATCGCCGGACTGCAGGGACACGACTTTGATCTGCGCCGCCTCCATCGCATCCTTGAAGCCCGCCGTACGCTGCTGGGCGTTGGTGGTGGTGGAAACGCCTTCGATGATGCCGACTTCGTCACCAGCCTTCAGCTGTTTGGCCAGGTACTCACCCACCAGTCGCGCGCCTTTGCGGTTGTCCGGGCCTACGAACGGAACGGTAATGTTTTTGCTTTTGACCACGGCCGGGTCCAGCTGGTTATCGATGTTGATTACGGTGATGCCGGCATCGACTGCTTTCTTGATGACCGGGACCATGGCCTTGGAGTCTGCCGGGGCGATGACCAATGCGTTGACTTTGGACAAAATCATTTGCTCGACGATACGCGTCTGGCCGGCCGTGTCCGTTTCGTCCTTGATGCCGTTGGAGATCAGTTCGAAGTCGCCGGAGTGGTCTTTCTGGTAGGACTTGGCGCCGTCTTCCATGGTCAGGAAGAATTCGTTGGCCAGCGATTTCATGACCAGTGCGACTTTGGGTTTTTCCGGGGTTTCGGCGAAAGCCGAAGAAACAGGCAAAGCGGCGGATGCGGCAGCCAGCATTGCGACAGCGAGAAGACGTCCAGCGAATGGCAGCTTCATGGGTTCACTCCGATCTTATGATTATTCTGAGCAACGCTTGCGCTGGAGTACGCCTGGACCCTGAGCCTCACTGGGTCAAGCTCATCGAAGGCGACCGCGCAAACGTTTGCGTAGACCGAACTATGCGAACCCTGTCGAGATTTGTCAACGACCCGTTAGTGTCTCGGTTGGCCCTTTTACATCACGCCGTTGTGCTGACCAGACTGCCACTGCTGGAACCCTTTGCCAGCTCTTTGACCAGATTGCCTGTCACTTGCGCGAGCGCACCGCTGGTATCGGCGATTTGCCCCTGAATCGACATGACCGCGGTGGCTTTGGCTTCCGGAGTTGGATAATTCGCTGCCTGAGCGGCCGCCAGTTGCTGCTGCTGTTCGCGCAGTTGCTGCTGCAGTTCCTGCATGCGCTTGAGCAGTACCTGCACCGCAATACTTTGATTGCTGCTTTTTTCGGATTTGGTTTCGCCCTGAGTCTGCGCAGCACCACCGGTTCTGACTACTTGGTTGTCGCTCCCCTCCTCTTCACCCAGCGCTTGGGCCGAGGCGTCGGAGGTCGCTTCACTCAAGGCATTGATGGTCGCCGGGGACTTGCCCGCGATAGTGATTGCGCCTGCATTTGGAAAACCGACAGTAAACGACATATGAACTCCTGGAAAATATCCCTTTAGAGGAGCATCGACCTGTGCGGGGATTTCTTTAGCACTGATTTCCGATTTTGCAAGGCGACTTTCTCAATGAAGGTCGGAGAGCCGAACGTAAAAGCTACATATGTTCGGAAACCCGGACAGCCAAGTGCGAACACTTTTCCAGACGTTTCAATAATTTATATAAAAATCATAAGGTTAAAAGATCTTATTGTTGAATATCAGGCTGGTACAGATCCTGCTCTTCTCCTGCACCCCCGGCGTTCAGATTTGCTTGGGGCCGTGTCTAGATGAACCTGCATCCGCAACGTTTCACTACGAGAGAAAACAATAATGAAATCTGCCTTCAACACTTTTATTCCGGGCGCTATGGCCCTGCTATTGCTTCTGCCCACCGCCCTTCAGGCAAAAGAAGTCGAAACCCAACAGAAATTGGCAAACGTGGTGATCCTGGCCACCGGCGGCACCATTGCCGGCGCGGGAGCCAGTGCCGCGAATAGCGCCACCTATCAAGCGGCGAAAGTCGGTATCGAACAGTTGATCGCAGGGGTTCCGGAACTGAGCCAATTGGCCAACGTTCGCGGCGAACAGGTCATGCAGATCGCGTCCGAAAGCATCACCAACGACAACCTGCTGCAACTGGGCCGTCGCGTGGCTGAGCTGGCCGACAGCAAAGACGTCGATGGCATTGTCATCACCCACGGCACCGACACGCTGGAAGAAACCGCTTACTTCCTCAACCTGGTGGAAAAAACCGACAAGCCGATCATCGTCGTCGGCTCCATGCGCCCTGGCACCGCCATGTCGGCCGACGGCATGCTGAACCTGTACAACGCCGTCGCCGTGGCCAGCAGCAAAGACGCGCGCGGCAAAGGCGTACTGGTGACCATGAACGATGAAATCCAGTCGGGTCGCGATGTCAGCAAAATGATCAACATCAAGACCGAGGCATTCAAAAGTGCCTGGGGCCCACTGGGCATGGTGGTCGAAGGCAAATCCTACTGGTTCCGCTTGCCAGCCAAGCGCCACACCATGGATTCGGAATTCGACATCAAAACCATCAAGAGCCTGGCTGACGTCGAAATCGCCTATTCCTATGGCAACGTCAGCGACACCGCCTACAAAGCCCTGGCTCAATCGGGCGCCAAAGCCATCATCCACGCCGGTACCGGCAATGGCTCGGTTTCGTCTCGCGTGGTTCCCGCCCTGCAAGCCCTGCGCAAGGACGGCGTACAAATCATTCGTTCTTCCCACGTCAACGCCGGTGGTTTCGTACTGCGTAACGCCGAACAGCCTGACGACAAGTACGACTGGGTTGTGGCTAACGACCTGAACCCGCAAAAAGCCCGCATCCTGGCCATGGTCGCGCTGACCAAGACCAACGACAGCAAAGAGCTGCAACGGATGTTCTGGGAGTACTGATTCGCCCTCGCCCGACCTGTTCTGGTCGGGCATCGCTGCCACCACTCGCCAGCCTTGGTGAGTGGTTCACGACCTTTTCCGATAAAAAAATCCCCATCGTCCTACACCAAACGGAAAAAACTACTGTCAGAGGATTTTCTTGAATTTTAAGCAGTTGCGAAAATGCTTACAGTTAAATACTGTATGCACGTACAGCTTAATAAGGATTATTCCGTGGCCACTCCCTCTGTCTCTCCTGACGCCTATGAACGCCTGGGTATGCGCGTTCAGAAAATCATCAATTCCCCCACCGCCCAGAAAGCCAAAGCTGCGCTGATCTTCCGTCTTCCGGACGAACCCATGGATGAGTGGGAGCGCTTGCTCGAAGAAATCGACGAGAACGACAACGTCACCCTCGCCCATCGCGACGATGGCGGTGTGCAGATTTTCTGGGTTGTGCCGAAGGAAGATTGAGTCAATGAGTGTCCGCTGGTTTGCTTTACTACTTCTGTTCATCACCCTCGGCGCCCAGGCTGGCGCCCCACGCACCTTCAACGAAGCCAAGAAAGTCGCGTGGAAGTTGTACGCCCCGCAATCCACCGAGTTTTATTGCGGCTGCAAATACACCGGCAACCGCGTGGACCTGGCCGCCTGCGGCTATGTGCCGCGCAAAAACGCCAAACGCGCCTCGCGCATCGAGTGGGAACACATTGTCCCGGCCTGGCAGATCGGCCATCAGCGCGAATGCTGGCAACAAGGTGGTCGCAAGAACTGCACGCGGTACGACCCGACCTATCAGAAAGCCGAGGCCGATCTGCACAATCTGGTGCCAAGCATCGGCGAGGTGAATGGCGATCGCAGCAACTTCAGCTTCGGCTGGTTGCCGGTGCAAACCGGTCAATACGGTTCGTGCCTGACACAGGTCGACTTCAAGGCGAAGAAGGTCATGCCCCGCCCTTCCATTCGCGGCATGATCGCCCGGACTTACTTCTACATGAGCAAGCAGTACGGCTTGCGCCTGTCAAAACAGGATCGGCAACTGTATGAAGCCTGGAACAAGACCTATCCGGTACAGGCCTGGGAACGTCAGCGCAACCAGAGCGTGGCGTGCGTGATGGGGCGCGGCAACGAGTTTGTCGGCCCGGTAGACATGAAAACCTGCGGCTGACCGGCCGCTGAAAACACAAAGGCCTGGGGCATTACACCCCAGGCCTTTGTTCGTTTCTAATCGGCGCTTTTGGTTATTGGGCTGTCGGGTGTTCAACGACCAACGACTCGATGTTCCTTTTTTTCGCCCGGGTGAGCGCTGCCGTCACTTCAGCTTGCTTGGCTTCTGCCTCGGCTTTCGAATTGAACGGTCCGACCAGAATACGAACCTTTCCATTCTCCCTGATGACGCTGGAAACGAAGCTATGCTCAATCAACCAGCCGCTCAGGTCGCTGACCGCCTGGGGGGTTTCGCCACGCACCTCGACGTCCCATTGCGGACCGGTTGTCGCCGCGGGTGCGGAAGCGACTGTCGGTTGCGGCTTTTGCGCGCCAACCCCCTTACCCTCATCGCACCCGGCCAACGTCAATACTGCGATTACCAAGGCCATTTTGCGCACAACGCTTCCCTCTGAATGCTGAAAGCGGCGATTTTAACACTCATGGATCCTGCTCGAGCGCCGCAAAATGGGCGCAAAACAACGAGAATGATGGTTGCGGCCTCTGTATAGTTACGCCTTGGGAATTAATGCAGCATCTGCGCGTCAGAAAGAGGCACCCAAACTGCGAGACTTCGCACTAATCTATACCTATACCGACCTCTGCACTGTCCGAATCAGGTGCCCTACAAAGCAATCAAGGAGAAAACCATGCTGATACTCACCCGCAAAGTCGGTGAAAGCATAAACATCGGTGACAACATTACGATCACCATTCTGGGCGTTAGCGGCCAGCAAGTCCGGATCGGCATCAACGCCCCGAAAGACGTTGCGGTGCATCGCGAAGAAATCTATCAACGCATTCAGGCCGGCCTGACCGCCCCAGACAAACCGCAAACCCCCTGAATCCTGCTGTGGTCAGTAGCCAGCCCATTCTGCCTCGAATAACGGCTGGCTAAAGATTCAAGCACCGCATCGCCCCTCTGCCCAGCCTCTTTGCGATACCGTCGCAACGTGGAGCCGATACTACCGCCCCCGCTCATGCCATGACTGTCAGACGTTTCGGATTTACTGCGAGAAAGAGCTTCCTCCTTCCTGGCTAACCAAACGTTACCCCACGCGCCATGCCCGTGGCGGCCACGACCATCAGCATCAGCAGCAGCGCTTCGATATGACTGATACGGGCAAACAGTGTTGCGCGCCCGGTATTGATCGCCGCCCCACGCCCCAGCGCAATCCGCCATTTGATCAGCGCCACCATCGGCGCAATTTCAAGCAACAGGATAAGGACGAAGAGCGTCATCTTGAGATGAAACAGCGGTTGGTGAAGATAGTAATCAGTGCCTTTTTCATACCCGCCAAAGGCTCGCATCCCACCCGTGACCAAGAGAATGACTGCAGAGATCCCCCACAGATTATCCGCAACCAAAACGCTGCGCGCCTCCCCCACCCCGGCAATCAGACGACGTAAAGCCGTGCCGCGGGTCAGTACCGCCCAGAAGCCCAGCGCAAAGGCCAAGAGGTGAATCGCCGCCAGAAACCAGTGAGCCAGCATCGACATACTCCCTACAGACGAAGTTGAAACAGCCCTACAGTAGTAGTTCATCGGAGGGGATTTGCCCACGTACCTGGCTCCGCTGATTACCCGCACATCACCACCGCCAGGGCGACCAATATGCCGGGGGTTTCAACGTCAGACTCAACTGGTAAATAGCAGGCACAAAAAAACCGGGTTCCTGATGGATACCCGGCTTGAGAGTCTTTGACTCAATGCGTTCTTTTTGAAATCGAAGTGCGAGCGTTACTCAACCCTTTCGTGTTGTGATCGCCAGGCCTGGAGGCCGAAATGGCAGAGGCCTTCGCCACCCCTCGCGTATCCCTGGAATGGGCAATGCCCGAAGTGACTGAACCACGGCCGCGATCACCGTTACGATCGCTACCATAGTGGTTGCCACTGAGGCCATGGTCCCGAACCGCTCTGCCTGCGTGATCACTGCTCAAACCTGCGCCGTGGCCATTGCTGCTGACGCCGCCAGAATGGCCGGAATTACCGCTGCCTCCATGACCACCGCCGTTACCGCCGCCATTGCCACCGCCGTTACCACCGCCACCGCCACCATCCTTCGCGTAGGCGGAACTCATGATGGACAGATCAGCGGGTAATAATGGGGCGGCTGCAAGCATCAGCACGCAGGACATGACAGCTGCAAAACTCTTGTTTTTTAATAACATGGGTGGGTTCCGTGAGGTTGATATCGCACGGAGTAATTGACTGTTTCGGCACCACACAGTTCAAAGGTTGACGACCAGCGGGCAGGCAATGTGCAGCTATCGAACGATGCACATTGCTTCCCGTGATTTTGCCGGTCGCTATGCGGCGAGGGAGCGGTTGGAATTTGTCGCTTTCATATCAATCGAACGCGCCATTAAGAACTTCATAGATGATTCCGGTAGCGATCGCTACCAATATCAAATCAGTGCCAGCCTGTCGCCACTCGTAGCCATCGTAGTGTGGAAGCCTGCCGAGCAATCGGCCATCGAGTTTCTTGGCGATCCCCGGCGGTAATGGTTTTCCGCGTGCGAGATTTTTTTGAATGCCGGGTGGCAAGGCAGGCCCGGGGCTCCAGTAGTCGCGATAACCACCCACGATTCCAAGGACACTCCCGTGGTTGATGCTCGGGCCGTGACTCCAATCATCACCCCCTGAACCTTTGCCTTTGTTTCCATGGCTGGCGTTGCCATGGTCCTGGATGTTTTGTGGATTTCCCTTGCCGCTTCCCTGGCCCTTCCCGTTTCCCGGGTCGGCCAATGCAGTCATTGAACCGGACGCCAAGGCAAGACACGTCATAGCGGCAATCAACGAGCGAGATCTAAACATATCCGTTCTCTCAGAAAGGGGATGCCCCCTGCAATGTATAGACGGTTATGGGAGTGTTAGTTCAGAAGCTGTGCGCACTGGAGATGGCGACAGGGCCAGACGGGAAAAACCGAACGATTGGAGAGTAAAGCTGGCCCAGTCAGTTGATAGCCTGGGGCTGCAAAGTTTTGCAAATCACAGACAACAAAAAAGGGCCCACCTTTCGGTGAGCCCTTCTAGACCGCCCAGCAGAGCGGATTTTGTTTGGTAGGCGCGATTGGACTCGAACCAACGACCCCCACCATGTCAAGGTGGTGCTCTAACCAACTGAGCTACGTGCCTGCTGTGAGGCGGCATTCTACGGAATTCCGGAGGGGTGTCAACACCTTTTTTTCACCTAACCCTATGAATATGCAAAATATTTAATTTTGCTGCGGCAAAGAAGATTTTCCGGTGGCTGGCGGTCATTTTTTAACTCGGGTAGGATCGATGCACTCGTAAAATATATTAAACAGAGGCTGCAGGATGGCGAACACTCCCTACCCAGAGTCCTATTACGCCGCGTCGGCTAATGTGGCGCCGCCGCGCCCGGCCTTGCAGGATGATGTAGAGACTGATGTCTGTGTCATCGGCGCCGGTTATACCGGCCTGTCCTCTGCCCTGTTTCTGCTGGAGAACGGTTTTCGGGTAACGGTCCTGGAAGCCGCCAAAGTGGGTTTTGGCGCATCGGGGCGCAACGGTGGCCAGATCGTTAACAGCTACAGCCGTGATATCGATGTGATCGAGCGCAGTGTCGGCCCCAAGCAAGCTCAGCTGCTGGGGCAAATGGCGTTCGAGGGTGGACGGATCATTCGTGAGCGGGTGGCCAAATACAACATCCAGTGCGACCTGAAGGACGGCGGTGTGTTCGCCGCCATTACCGCCAAGCAGATGGGCCACTTGGAATCCCAGAAGCGCCTGTGGGAGCGTTTCGGTCATACGCAACTTGAGCTATTGGATCAGCGACGCATCCGTGAAGTGGTGGCTTGCGATCAATACGTCGGCGGCATGCTCGACATGAGCGGCGGGCATATTCATCCGCTCAACCTTGTCTTGGGCGAGGCAGCAGCCGTGGAGTCGCTGGGCGGCACTATTTACGAGCAGTCGCCAGCGGTGCGCATCGAGCGCGGCGCCAATCCGGTGGTGCATACGCCTCAGGGCAAGGTCAGGGCCAAATTCATCATCGTCGCCGGCAATGCTTACATCGGTAATCTGGTGCCGGAGCTGGCGGCCAAGTCGATGCCCTGCGGGACTCAAGTGATCGCAACCGAACCCTTGGGCGATGAATTGGCCAAGCGCTTGTTGCCCCAGGACTACTGTGTCGAAGACTGTAACTACCTGCTCGACTACTACCGCCTGAGCGCTGACAAACGCCTGATTTTCGGCGGCGGCGTGGTCTATGGCGCGCGCGATCCGGCGAACATCGAGGCGATCATTCGACCGAAGATGCTCAAGGCCTTCCCGCAGCTCAAGGACGTGAAAATCGATTACGCCTGGACCGGCAATTTCCTGCTGACGCTATCACGCCTCCCCCAAGTCGGACGGCTGGGCGACAACATCTACTATTCCCAAGGTTGCAGCGGCCATGGCGTGACGTATACGCACCTGGCGGGCAAGGTACTGGCCGAAGCATTGCGCGGCCAGGCCGAGCGCTTCGACGCCTTTGCCGACCTGCCCCACTACCCGTTCCCGGGCGGACAATTGCTGCGTACACCGTTCGCTGCGTTGGGCGCCTGGTACTACGGATTGCGGGACAAGTTCGGATACTGATCGATAGAGGTGAAACGGGGCCGCTGAATGCGGCCAGGACACGTAGGAGCCAGGCTTGCCGGCGAAGGCGTCATCAAGTGCGCCTTCGCCACCAAGCCTGGCGCCTACGAAAAGCGGCCCTGTCGCTGACTCAGAAGTCGACCGTCGCCGAAAGGAGGTAGGTGCGCGGGGTCGACAACGTCAAGCCAGGCTCGCTGTCATCCGAGGCCCCAGCCGAACTCCAGTAGCGTTTGTCCGCCACGTTCTCGACATTGGCACGCAGGGTGATGTTCTTTTCGTCAACCTTGAACGCGTAGCGTGCACCCACGTCGAAACGCTCCCAGGCGTCGATTTCCTTGTTGTTGGACTGGTCCAGATACTGCGAGCTGGAATAGAGGCCGCGGCTGGTCAGGGTCAGGCCCTGTACGGTCGGTACATCCCACTCCGCGCCCAGGTTGACGTTGTATTTCGGCGTGGCCGGTGCCCGGTTGCCGTCATAGGTGCCATTGGTGGTATTGGTCAACTCGCTGTCGATGTACATGACACCGCCGAGCAGGCGAAAGCCTTTGAGCGGCTCACCGAACACACTCAGTTCCACACCCGTGTTCTCACGCTTGCCGTTCGGGCCGAAAACCCGGGTCGTAGCGTTGGTCTCATAGGCCGGCTGCTTGATCCGGAACACCGCGGCAGTCACGGCGAACGCACCCGCGTCATACTTGGCGCCAACCTCGACCTGGCGGCTGATGAACGGCGGGAATATCTCGTCCTCGTTCACAGAGGTCGACGGCGCGATCTTGCCCTGGCTCAGGCCCTCCATGTAATTGGCATACAGCGACAGCTTATCGGTTGCCTTGAACAGGATGCCGCCCGACGGAGAAACCTTTTCCTCATCGTAGGCCGTGGCGCCTTTGACATCATCCGTCCAGTCGTCAACCTTCACGCGCTGCCAGCGGGCGCCGAGGGTCAGCAGCAGCCGGTCATCGAAGAAACCCAGCGTGTCGGACAACGCCACGCCGCTGAAGCGGTTCTCGGTGTAGACCTTCGAATCGAGTCGAGTCGGTCTGCCAGGAGTTGGTGTTTCCACCGGGTCGTAGAGGTTGCTGCGGGACGCGGCATAACGGGCGCCGCCATTTTCGAAATCCATGTAGAAATAGCTGGCGGCCAGGTTGATCTCATGGCTCACCGGGCCGGTATGAAACCAGTTGCGCACCCCTGCCGTGGCCGTCCGGACATTTTCGTCACGGGTGAAATCTCGCGGCTGAACGCTGAAATCGCCAGCGTCATTGGTGACAGCAACGGCATGCCGGAGAAAGTCATGATTGCTTTTACGCGCGCCCACACCGCCGTACAGCATGACGGAATCGCTGACATCGAATTCACCGTTCACCGCCCCGAACGTGTCGTTGGTACTCGCCTTGCTCCAGGGTTGCGCATAGTTGTCGCGCACATCGTTCGCATTCGGCACCTTCGCATTGGCGCCGACCTGCACGCGCTCCTGCGGGGCGTCGGTATCACGCTCGGTGCGCCCGAGGTCCGTCGAGAGTCGCAGGCGCTCACCACGAAAATCCAGGCCCAGCACGGCCATCTCGCGGTCGACACTCTGGTGATCCCATTCGGTGTCGCCGGACTGCTTCACGCCGTTGAAGCGAACACCGAACTTGTTGTCCTCACCAAAGCGCCGACCGACATCCACCGCACCGCCGACCTGGTTGTCGGAAGCGTAGCTACCGGTAAACGAAGTGATGGGCTTGTCGGTCGCGCGCTTGGGCACCACGTTGATCCCGCCACCCACACTGCCCCGCGGCGATATGCCGTTAATGAGCTGGCTCGGGCCTTTGATGATGTCGACACGGTCGGCCATCTCCATGTCGATCGTATAGGTCGGCAGGACGCCGTAGAGACCGTTGTAGGCGACATCACTGTTGAACAGGCTGAGCCCGCGAATGGTGAACTGCTCATAACGCCCACCCGCCGGGTTGGTGGCACGAACCGAAGGATCACTGGCGATCAGGTCGCCCAAGGTACGAGCCTGCAGGTTTTTGACCGCCTCGCCGGTGTAGGTGGTCATGCTGAACGGCGTTTCCATAAAGTCTTTCGAGCCCAGCAAACCTTGCGAACCGCGGCGCGCGACCTGGCCGCCGGCATACACCTCGCCGTCCGCCCCGCCCGTGGCACCGAGAATCGAGGTGGGGGCCAGTTGCAGGCTGCTGCCTTCTGGCGCCGGAGTCAGGATGTAGGCCTGCTCTCCCACCGGCTGCAGTTGCAGACCAGAACCCTGCAACAACCGGGCAAAGCCTTCCTCGACCGCGTATTCGCCGGAAAGACCAGGGCTGGTGCGACCGCCCACCAGTGCCGGATCGACCGAGAGATTGACGCCAGACAGACCGGCAAACCGGGTCAGCGCATCGCTCAGGCTACCGGCAGGCACCTGATAATTGCGCCGGGCACTGTCTTCGGCCCAACTGGCAGTGATGAACAACGGACTGGCACTCAGGCCCAACAACAGGCTCAAGTGCAACAACGGACGCAGGCGAGAAGAAGCCGGACGCGGACAGCAAGGTATTACTGCGGGCATTGAAATAGCTCTCTTGATTCGTTCACATGCCTTGAATGACAAGCGAGTCGAAAAAAGGGGACAGGCTTCACACACTATTTTTGCGCGGCAGCAACGTCACCCAATAACGGGTACGTGAATGCACCTCCAGCGGCAGGCTGGCCGCGAGCAATGCGAGGACGCGATCGGTGTCGTCCAGGCGGAAACTGCCGGTGACCCGCAACGCTTCAAGCTCCGGCTCCCAACGCAACACGCCCGGTCGATACGTCCTGAGTTCGCGCAGGAAATCTCCCAGCGGCTGGTTTTTCGCCATCAGCACGCCCTCTCGCCAACCCGGCGCAAGCACATCGAATGGGCTGATCGACCCGACGCCGACGGCTTGAAGACTGACTTGTTGACCACTGCGCAAAGCCAACACCGCCCCCTGCAAGGGCTGCAATTGCACGGCGCCGCTGTACACCGACACGCGGCAACCGCGCGCCTCCTGGCGAACACAGACTTCGCTTTGGCTGACCATGATCTGTCCAAACTTCGTTTGGATCGTCAGCGGCGATGCACTCGGGACCTTCAGCGACAGCTCGCCCTCAATCAGCTTCAAGCGACGGCTCTGCAAATCCACATCGACGGCACTGGCCGTATTGAGCTGCAAGGAACTGCCATCAGCGAGCTGCACCTTTTTGCGCTCTCCGGTGGCCGTATGCAGATCAGCTCGCCAGACATCCAGGGGCAATTGTCGGCTGATCAGCCAAGCGGCCGGCACCAACGCCACCGCACCCAATGCACGCTTGAGCACAACGCGCCGCCCCGGCTCGGGGCGATCCAGACTTTTGAGCGCCAACGCTGAAGGCAGACTGGCAAACCGCTGACGCAAGGCTTGAGCCTTCTGCCAAGCCTGCTCGTGACTGACGCAACTGTCGCGCCAACGCTGCAGATTCGCTCGATCCTGCTCACTGGCACTTCCAGATTCCAGCAAGGCGAGCCACTGCGCGGCAGCTCGCACCGCCTGACGGGCATCGGGCACCGGACTGTTCACAGTTCCACCAACAGACAATGCTCATAGGCTTGCGCCATGTAGCGTTTGATCGTGCGCTCCGATACCTGCAGGCGCTCGGCGATTTGCTGATAGTTCAAGCCTTCCAGCTGACTCCAGAGAAACGCCCTACGCACCGCCGCTGGCAGTCCATCGAGCAGTTCATCCAGGGCTTGCAGGGTTTCGAGCAACAACCAGCGCTGTTCGGGCGATGGCACACAGTCTTCCGGCAACGCCGCCAGTGCCGTCAGATAAGCCTGCTCGAGGCTTCGACGCTTATAGAAATTACTCAGCAGGCGCTTGCCCACCGTCAGCAGATAGGCACGGGGCTCTTGCAGATCGGCAATTCGTTGAGAGCTGGCGAGCAAACGCAGGAACGTATCCTGGCTCAGGTCCGCCGCATCACAGCCATTGCCCATGCGTCTTCTCAACCAGCCTTCCAGCCAGCCACGGTGATCGCGGTACAGGTCGTGGAAGGTTTGCTCCTTCGGCATCGCTGCATCACTCATCTCAAGAAGCCCTGTGCCAAGGAGTTATCGTAAATGAGAGTGATTCTAATTAATGTCGAAGCGGTGAACCAAGTCCTTTATGCAATTGGGGCGCAGAAAGGTTGGGCGGGAAGGACATGAGAGAGGAAAAGCCAAATCGCAGACACAAAAAACCCCGGTCTTTCGACCAGGGTCTTTGCTATCGACTCGAAACAGAAACTGGCTTTACCAGCGGCTTGCTTCGTAGCTCCAAGGCGTTCAGTGGGCCTTGAAGCAGATATGGCGCAGCGGACGGGACTCGAACCCGCGACCCCCGGCGTGACAGGCCGGTATTCTAACCGACTGAACTACCGCTGCGTATCGCTTTGGACTTTCGCCCAAGTAACTCGTCTGACTGGAAAGCTTCGAGGCTTTTCAATCTCGAGTCAGGTAAACCTGACTCGGAAAATATGGCGCAGCGGACGGGACTCGAACCCGCGACCCCCGGCGTGACAGGCCGGTATTCTAACCGACTGAACTACCGCTGCGCGTCGGTGGAGGCTTTTAAAAGCTTCCATCTTGCTTTCGCAAGACTCTCGGAAGTGGTGGGTGATGACGGGATCGAACCGCCGACATTCTGCTTGTAAGGCAGACGCTCTCCCAGCTGAGCTAATCACCCGTTTGCATCTCCGAGGCCGCGAAATTTACGCAGGTACCGAAGCTAAGTCAATACCCCGCTTGAAGTTTTTCGAAAAAAGACAAAATCGTGTCATTCCGAACGAGGTCGGCAACCGTCAGACCGCTTTCGCGAGCAGGCTCGCTCCCACAGGGGACCGCGTTTATTCAGACAACATGCTTTCTAATGTGGGAGCGAGCCTGCTCGCGATGATGGCGGCACATTCAACATCAATGCTGGAGACAGCGCCCCGCCCTATTACTCGCTGTAAATCATCTTCTTGGTCATGCCACCATCGACCACGAATTCCTGGCCCGTGACGAAACCGGCGTTCTTGGACAGCAACCACGCCACCATCGCCGCCACGTCCTCGACCGTCCCTACCCTGCCCGCCGGATGTTGCGCATGATCGGCGTCGGTCAACGGTTCGGCACGCCGCGCTGCCGGGTCTCGCGCGTCGATCCAGCCCGGGCTGACCGCATTGACGCGAATCTCCGGCCCTAGGCTGATGGCCAAGGCGTGCGTCAGGGCCAACAAACCGCCCTTGCTCGCCGCATAAGCCTCTGTGTCGGGTTCTGACTGCGCGGCACGGGTCGAGGCCAGATTGACGATCGCGCCGCTGTGAGCTCGCAGGTACGGCGCACAGTGCTTGGCCAACAGCATCGGCCCGCTGAGGTTCACCGCCAACACCCGGTTCCAGTAGGCCAGGTCGAGGCTTTCCAGGGTGATGTTGTGCGGGTCGGCCACCGCCGCATTGCACACCAGCGCATCCAGGCGCCCGAACTGTCCCAGCACCTCGGCCACGCCTAGTGCCACCTGCGCTTCATTCGCGACGTCCATGGCGATGAACCAGGCGTTTTCGCCAAGCACCTTCGCCACTTTCGAACCGCGCTCACGATCCAGATCGGTCAGCACCACCTGCCAGCCTTCGCTGATCAGCCAGGCCGCAATCCCCAGACCGATGCCGCGCGCAGCACCGGTGACCAGCGCGACGCGGCCATGGGTACCCGTGGTCGGCGTCGACAACTCGATCACAAGGCAGCCAACCCACGCGCCAGATCGGCCTGCAGGTCTGCCACATCTTCCAGGCCGACCGCTACGCGGATCAGGCTGTCACGAATCCCCGCCGCTTCACGCTCTTGCGGCGCGAGACGGCCGTGAGAGGTGGTGCTCGGGTGTGTGATAGTGGTTTTGCTGTCGCCCAGGTTGGCGGTGATGGAGATCAGGCGCGTCGCATCGATAAAGCGCCAGGCGCCCTCTTTGCCACCCTTGACCTCGAAACTCACGACCGCACCGAAACCCTTCTGCTGACGCTGGGCCAGTTCGTGTTGCGGATGGCTCTTGAGACCGGCGTAATGGACTTTCTCGATACCGTCCTGCTGCTCCAGCCATTCGGCCAGTTGCTGAGCATTGGCGCAGTGCGCCTTCATGCGCAGGCCCAGCGTTTCCAGACCCTTGAGGAAGATCCAGGCGTTGAACGGGCTCAGGGTCGGCCCGGCAGTACGCAGGAAACCGACGACTTCTTTCATTTGCTCGCTACGACCGGCCACAACGCCGCCCATGCAACGACCCTGGCCGTCGATGAACTTGGTCGCCGAGTGCACAACGATGTCCGCGCCCAGCTTCAACGGCTGCTGCAACGCCGGTGTGCAGAAGCAGTTGTCGACTACCAGCATCGTGCCCTTGGCGTGCGCGATTTCCGACAGAGCCTTGATGTCTACCAACTCGGCCAGCGGGTTGGAGGGCGACTCGACGAACAGTAACTTGGTGTTGGCCTTGATCGCCGCATCCCAGCCGGACAAGTCCGCCAGGGGCACGTAATCGACTTCGATGCCGAAGCGCTTGAAGTACTTCTCGAACAGGCTGATGGTCGAACCAAACACGCTGCGCGAGACCAGCACATGATCGCCGGCGCTGCACAGGCTCATTACCACAGCCATGATCGCGGCCATACCGGTGGCAGTAGCCACGGCTTGCTCGGCGCTTTCCAGCGCGGCAATACGCTCTTCAAACGCGCGCACGGTCGGGTTGGTGTAGCGCGAGTAAACGTTGCCCGGAACTTCGCCAGCAAAGCGCGCAGCCGCGTCGGCGGCGGTACGGAATACGTAGCTGGAAGTGAAGAACATCGGATCACCGTGCTCGCCTTCCGGCGTGCGGTGCTGACCGGCGCGTACGGCCAGGGTATCGAACGCTACGCCTTCGAGGTCGCTGTCCAGCCGACCGGCATCCCAATCCTGACTCATGCTGTCACTCCTTGCCTTGTTCGGTAGTAGATACAAAACCGGCCTTGAGGCAGGACACCATTGTAGGAGCGAGGCTTGCCCGCGAAGAGGCCCTTGGGAACGCCAAAAGCTTCGCGGGCAAGCCTCGCTCCTACAGGCCGGTTCTTACTCAGTTGTTGTACAGATCAATGATCGCGCTGACTGCCTGGGTCTTGACCTTGGAGGCATCGTTGCGCGCCTGCTCGATCTTGTTCAGGTAAGCCTCGTCGACGTCGCCGGTGACGTACTGGCCGTCGAACACCGCGCAATCGAATTTCTCGATCTTGATCTTGCCGCCACCGACCGCTTCGATCAAGTCAGGCAAGTCCTGATAGATCAACCAGTCTGCGCCGATCAGATCGGCAACGTCCTGGGTCGAACGGTTGTGGGCGATCAGCTCGTGAGCGCTCGGCATGTCGATGCCGTAGACGTTCGGGTAACGCACGGCCGGTGCCGCGGAGCAGAAATAGACGTTTTTGGCGCCGGCTTCGCGAGCCATCTGGATGATCTGCTTGCAGGTGGTGCCGCGAACGATCGAGTCGTCCACCAGCATCACGTTCTTGCCGCGGAATTCCAGCTCGATGGCGTTGAGCTTCTGGCGTACGGATTTTTTCCGTGCAGCCTGACCCGGCATGATGAAGGTCCGGCCGATATAGCGGTTCTTCACGAAACCTTCGCGGAACTTGACGCCCAAGTGGTTCGCCAACTCCAGGGCCGCGGTGCGGCTGGTATCCGGAATCGGGATAACCACGTCGATGTCGTGATCCGGACGCTCGCGCAGGATCTTCTCGGCAAGCTTCTCGCCCATGCGCAGGCGGGCCTTGTAGACCGAGACGCCGTCGATGATCGAGTCCGGACGCGCCAGGTAGACGTGTTCGAAGATGCACGGGGTCAGGGACGGGTTGGTCGCACACTGACGGGTATGCAGCTTGCCGTCTTCAGTGATGTAGACCGCTTCGCCCGGTGCCAGGTCGCGAATCAGGGTGAAACCGAGTACGTCCAGAGAAACGCTTTCGGAGGCGATCATGTACTCGACGCCTTCGTCGGTGTGACGCTGACCGAAAACGATCGGGCGGATGCCGTGCGGATCGCGGAAACCGACGATGCCGTAACCGGTCACCATCGCCACGACCGCGTAACCGCCGACGCAACGGTTGTGCACGTCGGTGACGGCAGCGAACACGTCTTCTTCGGTCGGCTGCAACTTGCCACGCTGGGCCAGCTCGTGTGCGAACACGTTCAGCAGCACTTCCGAATCGGAGTTGGTGTTGACGTGGCGCAGGTCAGATTCGTAAATCTCCTTGGCCAGTTGTTCAACGTTGGTCAGGTTACCGTTATGCGCCAGAGTGATGCCGTACGGCGAGTTGACGTAAAACGGTTGAGCTTCGGCCGAGGTCGAGCTGCCCGCGGTCGGGTAACGCACATGGCCAATGCCCATGTGCCCGACCAGGCGCTGCATGTGACGCTGATGGAACACGTCACGTACCAGGCCATTATCCTTGCGCAGGAATAACCGGCCATCATGGCTGGTCACGATACCGGCAGCGTCCTGGCCGCGGTGCTGGAGGACGGTTAGCGCGTCATACAGCGCCTGATTGACGTTCGACTTACCGACGATACCGACGATGCCACACATGCGACGCAACCCCTACTTAATGGATCTGAACTGAACACAACTCACTGAGGCGTTTTGGCCGTCGGCAAGAGGTGCTCCTTGAACGGTATATCAGCGGGTACGCTGATTCCGCTGGCAAGCCACTGACTGCTCCACCCAAGAATCAGGTTTTTGGACCAGTCTGCGACCAATAGAAATTTTGGCACGAGCTGTGATTCTTTCCACCACCCGTCCTGCTGTACCGGCCCCAGGCTCAACAGCCCGACCGCCACGACCACCAGCAACACGCCACGCGCGGCGCCGAAGGCCATGCCGAGGAATCGATCGGTCCCGGATAGCCCGGTGACGCGAACCAACTCGCCGATAAGATAATTGATCATTGCGCCCACGATTAAAGTGGCGACAAACATGATGGCACAGCCCGCGATCACGCGAGCCGACGGCGTTTCGATGTATCCGCCGAGGTACTCGGACAATGAGCCACCGAACATCCAGGCAACGGCTCCTGCGATGATCCACGTCAGCAGCGAGAGTGCTTCCTTGACGAAGCCGCGGCTAAGACTGATCAAAGCGGAGATGGCGACGATTGCAACGATCGCCCAGTCAACCCAGGTAAATGGCACAGTGCAGCCTACAGACAGATAAGGCGGCGCATTTTAGCAGAGCCCATGGCTATCGGTAAGCTGAGATTGTCAGTGCTTTTAAAATCGGGGCGATAGCTTTAACCGCGCTCAGGCTGGAAACGCACCACAAAACCTTTGAGATTCTGCTGGCGACTCAACAAGTCACGCAAACGATCGGCTTCCGCACGCTCGATCAGCGGCCCGACGAATACCCGATTCTTGCCATCGGCGGAGCGGATATAGGCGTTATAGCCTTGGCTGCGAAGGGTTTTCTGCAGGCTTTCAGCACTCTCACGGCTCGACAGGCTGGCCAGTTGCACGGACCAGCTGACAGACAGGCCATTGGCATCGACGCGGCTTGGGGTGGCAGCCGGCTTGGTCGGTGCAGCAGCGATTGGCTGGGCAGGTGCTGGCGCAGGCTTGGCGACGGGTGCCGGAGGCGGTGCGACCGGCTTGGCGGGCGGCGCTGGCGCTACGGGCGCACTTGGCGCAATCGGCGTCGAAGGCGCTTGCTGCGCGGCAATTTCCTCATCGCTTGGCACAGGCTCCTGCGGCAACGCCTGCGGTTCAGGCACCACCACCGGCTCGATCTGCACTTGCGGCACAGCCGGTGCTTGCGGTGCAGCCGGTGCGTCAACACTCACCTGGCGCTGTTCGTCCTGACGGGAAAACAGCATTGGCAGGAAAATCACCGCCAACGCCACCAACACCAGGGCACCGACCATGCGTTGCTTGTACGCCTTATCCAGCAAAGCCATTTGCCGCTTCCTCCGTGGAGCGCCGGGCCAGCCATTCAAGGGCCTCGGCGACACAATAAAATGATCCGAACAACAGAATTTCATCGTCGCTCGTCGCCTGCGCGCACTGCCCTTCCAGGGCGGCGGCCACGCTGTCATAGGACGTTACCGAGGCACCAAGGTTCTGCAACGCCGCGTGCAACTGCTCGACGGGCCGCGCCCTCGGTGAATCCAGCGGGGCGACTGCCCAATGCTGGACACTAGCATTCAATTCACCGACAACACCATCCAGATCCTTGTCCGCCAACAACCCGAACACCGCCAGACGCTTGCCTGCCGGCGGCCGACTGGCCAGACGACGGGCCAGGTATTCTGCCGCATGAGGATTGTGCCCCACGTCCAGCAACACATTCAGACGCTTGCCCTGCCAGTCGAACTGACGGCGATCGAGACGACCGACCACGCGTGTCGCTTTCAGGGCTTCAATAATCTGTGCATCCACCCAAGGCAAACCGAGCAGCAGGTAAGCTTGCAATGCCAGTGCGGCGTTCTCCATCGGCAGATCGAGCAATGGCAGATCATGCAACTCGACTGCACGCCCTTGAGCATCAATGCCGCGCCATTGCCAGTTGTGATCGGTGATACCCAGGTCAAAATCGCGCCCACGCAGGAAAAACGGGCAATTGAGCTCGCGCGCTTTATCCAGCAGAGGTTGAGGGGGATTCAGATCGCCACAGAGCGCAGGCGCGCCCTGGCGGAAAATACCGGCTTTTTCGTAAGCCACGGACTCACGGGTATCCCCCAGATAATCCGCGTGATCGACGCCGATGCTGGTGACCAGCGCCATGTCCGCGTCGACCACGTTGACCGTGTCCAGACGACCACCCAGGCCGACTTCCAGCACCACCGCATCAAGCCCTGCCTGTTGAAACAGCCAGAACGCCGCCAGGGTGCCCATCTCGAAGTACGTCAGGGAAGTGTCGCCACGACCGGCCTCGACCGCTGCGAAGGCTTCGCACAGCTGGGCGTCAGTGGCTTCGACGCCATTGACCTGCACCCGCTCGTTGTAACGCAGCAGGTGCGGAGAATTGTAGACACCCACGTTCAGGCACTGCGCCCGCAGCAACGAAGCCACGAACGCGCAGGTAGAACCCTTGCCGTTGGTGCCGGTGACCGTGATCACCCGAGGCGCCGGCTTGCCCAGTCCCATGCGGGACGCTACCTGCTGCGAACGCTCCAGCCCCATGTCGATGGCCGAAGGATGCAACTGTTCAAGGTAGGCGAGCCACTCGCCAAGGGTGCGTTGGGTCATATGTTGGCAGGCACCGGCGGAACCACGATCGGCTCGATCGGCGCGGCGACGAATTTTGGTGTCGGCAGACCCATCATTTGTGCCAGCAGGTTACCCAGACGCGGACGCAGTTCCTGACGGTGAATGATCATGTCGATCGCACCGTGTTCCAGCAGGAACTCACTGCGCTGGAAGCCTTCCGGCAGTTTTTCGCGAACGGTTTGTTCGATAACGCGCGGACCGGCGAACCCGATCAGGGCTTTCGGCTCACCGACGATTACGTCGCCGAGCATCGCCAGACTGGCGGAAACGCCGCCGTAGACCGGGTCGGTCAGTACCGAGATGAACGGAATGCCTTCTTCACGCAGACGCGCCAGCACCGCGGAGGTCTTGGCCATTTGCATCAGGGAGATCAGCGCTTCCTGCATCCGCGCACCACCGGAAGCGGCGAAGCAGATCATCGGGCAACGGTTTTCCAGGGCGTAATTGGCGGCGCGCACGAAGCGCTCACCGACGATGGCGCCCATCGAACCACCCATGAAGGAGAATTCGAAGGCCGATACCACGACCGGCATGCCCAGCAAGGTGCCGCTCATGGAGATCAGTGCATCTTTTTCGCCGGTCTGCTTTTGCGCAGCGGTGAGGCGATCCTTGTACTTCTTGCCGTCGCGGAATTTCAGACGGTCAACCGGCTCCAGGTCCGCGCCCAGTTCGGCACGGCCGTCAGCGTCGAGGAAGATGTCGATGCGCGCGCGAGCGCCGATACGCATGTGGTGGTTGCACTTGGGGCAAACGTCCAGGGTCTTTTCCAGCTCCGGACGATACAGCACCGCCTCGCAAGACGGGCATTTGTGCCACAGACCTTCAGGCACCGAGCTCTTCTTGACCTCGGAACGCATGATCGAAGGGATCAGTTTGTCTACTAACCAGTTGCTCATGCTTTCTTTCTCCAGTACCGGCGGCCCGAACGCTCTGGTTCGCAGCCCCGCGTATGCCCTTGAGCTAAATTCATATGTGTGGCGATGATTGATCGGGTGGCCGGGTCAGCGAGACGTGACCTGCGTACAACCCATCAATCCTCAGCCGTGCCTGCTGTGTGCAGGTGCACCTCTTTTGTACAGAGCAGTGGACGGCGGCAGTCTGCCAGCCGTCACATCAACATCCGGATCAAAAGATCGCAGCCTCGTTTCACTCGACAGCTCCTACAGGCTCCTGCGTACAGCTTTGATGAATGCCTGAATCTTTGCGTGATCCTTGATGCCCTTGCTCGCCTCTACTCCACCGCTGACGTCCACCGCGTAAGGCCGAACCCGGGCAATCGCCTCGGCGACGTTGTCCGGTGTCAAACCGCCAGCCAGGATGATCGGCTTGCTCAGGCCTTGCGGTATCAGAGACCAGTCGAACGCTTCACCGGTTCCGCCGGGAACGCCTTCGACGTAAGTGTCGAGCAGGATCCCGCTGGCACTGGCGTAGGCATCGCAAGCTGCGGCGATGTCATCACCGGCCTTGACCCGCAACGCCTTGATGTATGGCCGATGCCAGCCTTCGCAGTCGGCCGCGGTTTCGTCGCCATGGAACTGCAACAGGTCCAGCGGCACGGCGTCGAGGATTTCCCCCAACTCGCAGCGACTGGCATTGACGAACAAACCCACGGTGGTCACGAACGGCGGCAAGGCCTTGATGATTGCCCTCGCCTGCTGAAACGTCACGGCCCGCGGGCTTTTGGCGTAGAACACAAATCCGATGGCATCAGCCCCGGCCTCAACCGCCGCCAACGCATCCTCTATGCGGGTAATCCCACAAATTTTGCTGCGAACGGCTGACATGTCGATAGAACCTCAGGACAAATCCGGGAAAGTCCCGGATGGTAACAAAAGCGTTCGAGGGCGTCAGCCGTCAAGTTCCGAGAAACCGGTGAGGAAGTGTGGGCCGATGTAACGCTCGGGGAGTTCGAACTCGTCGCGGTACTCGACCTGAACCAGGTACAGGCCAAACGGATGGGCCGTCACCCCGCCGGAACGACGGATACGACTTTCCAGGACTTCCTTCATCCATTCCACGGGACGCTCGCCGGCGCCGATGGTCATCAGAACCCCGGCGATGTTGCGCACCATGTGATGCAGGAACGCGCTGGCGCGGATATCCAGCACGATCATTTTGCCATGGCGCGTGACGCGCAGGTGATGCAGCTCCTTGATCGGCGACTTGGCCTGGCACTGACCGGCGCGAAATGCACTGAAGTCGTGGGTGCCGACCAGATACTGGGCAGCCTCGGCCATGCGCTCGACGTCCAGCGGGCGGTGGTTCCAGGTAATTTCATCGTTCAGGTGCGCCGGACGGATCTGATCGTTGTAGATCACATAGCGATAGCGCCGGGCGATGGCCTTGAACCGCGCATGAAAATGCGCCGGCATGACTTTGGCCCAACTGACGCTGACGTCATGGGGCAAGTTGATATTGGCGCCCATGACCCAGGCCTTCATTGAACGCTCGACCTGGGTATCGAAATGCACCACCTGACCGCAGGCATGCACACCGGCATCAGTGCGCCCGGCGCAGAGCAGCGACACGGGTGAGTCGGCGACTTTGGACAAGGCCTTTTCGAGGGTTTCCTGCACCGTGAGCACACCGGAGGCCTGACGCTGCCAGCCGCGATAACGCGAACCTTTGTATTCAACGCCCAACGCGATCCGGAAAAAGCCGTCGGCTGCCATTTCGGCGGCCGGATTATCTATATTTGCCAAGGGGTGACAGCCTGCTGATCTGCGCAAAGGCAGGCATTATAAGGCCGCCGGACCGGGATGCCAGAGCCGCGTGATCTTCGCGCCCTGCCCGACCGGCGCAATGTCGGCCTTGATGTTGAACGGGATGCCCTCATCGCGAGCAGGCTCGCTCCCACAGGGGAATGGGTGGCAGACACAAACGATGCGGACATCCCCGATCAAATGTGGGAGCAAGCCTGCTCGCGATGGCGGTATAACTGCCGACAGTTGGGTTGAATGTGTCGGCCTCTTCGCGGGCAAGCCTCGCTCCTACAGAGGAATGGGTGCCAGGCGCAAATAACGCGAATAACCCCGATCAATGTAGGAGCGAGGCTTGCCCGCGAAGGCGATCCAACAGACGCCATCGCATCACCGCCCAAACAAAAACGGCAGCCTCGATGGGCTGCCGTTTTGTTTACGCACCGATGACTCACGCCAGACGCGAGAGCATTTCCTTGGCTTCGCTCTTCTGCCCCGCATCACCCTCGGTTACCACCTCATTGAGGATGTCCCGAGCGCCGTCGTTGTCGCCCATGTCGATATAGGCCTGGGCCAGGTCGAGTTTGGTGGCGACTTCGTCGGTGCCGGAGAGGAAATCGAAGTCCGGCTCATCAGCCGCGGTAGCCAACGCGTCTTCGGCGGTGAAGCTAGGCTCACCTAAACTCTGGGACAGACGATCCAGCTCGGCGTTGACGTCGTTGAGTTCGCTTTCGAAGGCGTCAGGCTGATCGCTTTCGAAAGCGCCAAGCTGATCCGGGGCGGCGTCCATTTCATCGGCCAGTGACAGGTCGAAATCCGCAGGTAACTCCAGGTCGTCGAGCACCGCCTCGGTCACGGTTGGCGCTTCGGTGGCAGGCAAGTCCTTGAGATCCTCATCCAGACTCAGCAGGAAGTCATCTTCGGCCAGGGTTGCCGGCGAGGCGTCGCCGCCCAGATCCATGTCCAGGTCGAAGTCCGACAGATCGTCGAGGTTTTCCTTGATTTCAGTCTGCTGCTGCAACACCGACTCAAAGCTCAGATCGTCGTCCAGCGGGAATTCATCCAGCTCAGCCAGAGCTTCTGGTGCTGGTGTTGACTCTGGTGCTGGTGTTGACTCTGGTGCTGGCTCTGGCTCCGCAGCGACAACTGGCGCGATCGGAGTAACCGCCTCCAGATCGTCCAGGCTCAGATCGAAGGCGCTATCAAAGTCGGACAATGCCGGCTCCGGGGCTTGCGGCTCGTCCAGCAGCAGGTCCTTGACGTATTGCGCGTCCAGCTCTGCGGCGATGGCGGCGGCAGCCAGACCGCTGGCCGCCACAACAGCCATGGCCGGGAAGCGGCTTTTCAATTCTTCAACCCGGGCGAAGTTATCGCCGTTGGCCACCAGTTGACGCTCCTGGGCGACGAACGCATCGCGGTCGCCCTGCTGACCGTACACTTCCATCAGCTTCAAGCGCAGGTCACTGCGTTGCGGCTCTTGTTTGATCGCATCTTCCAACAATGCGGCGGCCTGATTCAGACGACCGCCTGCAATGTGCGACTGTGCCTGAGCCAGTACGTCGTCGGAACGATCGGAACGCTCGGCGGCAGGCGACACCAGTGGCGCAGCGATCGGCGGCGTTACCACAACTGGAGTAATCACCGGGGCCGGTGCTGGCGCAGGCGTTGGTGCGGTTGCAAGCTTCACGCTCGGCGGCGGAACCTCCAGACCTTCGAAGCTGCTTTCCGGCAGGTCCTGGTCGGCGGAAAACTCTTGCTCCTCCGCCAAGGCACGAGCCATGCGCAGATGCTTCTCGGCCTCTTGCTGGGCTTTGCGGCGACGGGCCAGCAACAGCAGCAAGAGCAGCAGAACCACCGCACCGCCACCCACCAGACCCAGCAGGATCGGGTTGGTCAGCAGCTCGTTGAACTTCTGATCGTCGGATGTCGCAGGCGCTGGCTCGACGGCTGGCGCTGGAACGGCTTCCGGTGCGGCAGCCTCTGGCGCAGGGGCCGGGACCGCGTCCGCAGGCGTTGCCGCAGGACCGGCTGTCAGCTCAGCCGACATCGCCGGAGCGGTCGTAGCCGCCGTCGGTGCGTCCGCGCCGCCTTCAGCCTGCAACTTGGCCAATTGGTTGTTCTTCAGTTCGATCAGGCGTTGCAGCTTGTCCAGCTGGCTTTGCAGATCGCTCATGCGGCTTTTCAGTTCAGCGTTGTCACGACGAGTAGTGTCGAGGCTTTCCTGGGTGACGGCCAGTTTGTTGCTCAACGCTTTCGCATCACCAGCGGCACCTTTGCCACCCTTGCCGGTATCGGCAGAGACCAGGCTCAGTTTGTCTGTGGCGGCTTGCGACGAAGCACCTTCACCGCGAGCGCGTTTGGTGGCGTCGAGTTGCTGCTGACCGGTTCCCGGTTTCGCCACGTAGCGACGACCCTGACGCCAAGCGGTGTTCTGCGCGGCGACTTCAGCGATGGCCTTGGGTTGTGGCAGGTTGGTGCTCTGCACCTGATCAGGCAGGCGCAGCACATGACCGGTTTTCAGTCGATTGATGTTGCCGTCGATGAACGCATCCGGATTCAGCGCCTGGATGGCCAGCATGGTCTGCTGAATCGAACCGCCATTACGCGCCTTCGCGGCGATTTCCCACAGGGTATCGCGCGGCGTGGTGGTGTATTGCGACGATTTGGTCGCGCCAGTGACCGGTGCGGTCACTGTTTGGGCTGGCGCCGGTTGTGCGGCAGCATCGGCGGTCTGCGGCGAAAACTTGGATGGATCGAGCAGCACGCTGTAATCGCGCAGCAAACGACCGTTGGGCCACATCACCTGAACCAGGAATTTCACCATCGGTTCGGACAGCGGTTTGCTGGACGTGACGCGCAAGATGCTTTTGCCGCTGGCGTTAAGCACTGGGGTGAAGGTCAGGTCATTGAGAAACGCCTGACGATCGACACCGGCCTTGGCGAAATCGTCGGGCGAGGCCAAGCTCGGCACCACTTCGGCAGCCGTAAGGTCCTTGACGTCGAGCAACTCGATTTCTGCTACCAGAGGCTGGTTCAGCGTCGATTTCAGGGTCAATTCCCCGAGCCCGAGGGCATGCGCCATACCGGAGGACAGCGCCGAGGCGGCCGCTATTGCTAACACCAGTTTGCGAACTTGAACCATAACCTCTTCCTTTGTTTGAACATTCCTCGGCCAGCGAGAAGGTGTTGATTGCCGCTGCCGTAAGGCATTGCGCGCGGCGGCGAAGGTCGTCGCGCGCGATCATTTCATTCATGCAATGGGAAGCCCTGCGGGGTGGCTCACCTTAAGCATTCCAGCCAAGCATGACGCTCGACGGGAATCATTCGATAAATTGTTGCCAAGTATCTTTTACAGCAGGTCTTTTATCAACAATTCAGCCACCTGCACAGCATTGAGCGCGGCGCCTTTGCGTACGTTATCTGACGTCAGCCACACATTTAGTTCCGCCGGGTCGTCGATCCCGCTACGAACCCGACCAACGTAAACCACGTCCTGCCCTACCGCATCGCCTACCGGGGTCGGGTAATCGCCCGCCTCGACCAGTTCGATACCGGGCGCCGCCTCCAGAGCCGCGTTGACTTTCGCCAGGTCGACAGCGCTCGACGACTGCAAGGTCACGCTAAAGCTATCGCCAAAAAACACCGGAGCTTGAATGCAAGTGACGGAAATCTTTAATGAAGGTAGCGCCATGACCTGACGCAGCTCGCGCACCAGGCGTTTTTCCAGCAGCGTATGACCTTGAGCATCAGGTGTACCGACTTGCGCCAGCAGGTTGAACGCCATCTGCCGATCGAAAAACGCTGGCTCCAGCGGGCGCACATTGAGCAGCTCGGCGGTTTGCCGGGCCAGCTCGCTGACCGCTTCGCGGCCTTGGGCAGAAACCGCCAGACACGCCGTCAAGCTGATGCGTTGCAGGTCGAGCAAACCGAGCAACGGCGCCAGCACCACCGCCAGCGTCGCAGCCGAAGGGCTTGGGCTGCTGACCTGGAAGGGCTTTTTCAGGCTGGCCAGAATTTCAGCGTTAGCCTCAGGCACCACTTGCGGCGCCTGATCGGCCGGCAAGGCGCCGGACAGGTCGATCAGCGAGCAACCGGCGGCCGTGGCACGCGGAGCGAAACTGAGGGTCACCGCCGGACCGGCGGCAAAGAACACCAACTGGACTTTGCTGAAATCGAACTCATCGACTTCCCGCACCCGCACGTTCTTGCCGCGAAACGGCACCGAATGACCGGCCGACTCACTGCTCGCCAGCAGGTGCAGGTTACCGACCGGAAAGTCCCGCTCTTCGAGAATCTGGACGAGTGTTTCGCCGACAGTACCGGTGGCGCCGATCACGGCAATATCAAAGGACTGGCTCATGGTTCTACCTCTGGCGAAACGGGGGGAGCGGCACTTTACCGGGTGGTTGGCAGTGAGGCAATTCGACAGGGGATTTGTGATGGGTGTACCGGCCTCTTCGCGGGCAAGCCTCGCTCCTACAAGGTGAGTGTCGAACCCATCATCGACTCGGTCCTGTAGGAGCGAGGCTTGCCCGCGAAGAGGCCCTGACAGACGGCACAACTCCAAAAAAAAACCCGCACCTCTTTCAAGGCGCGGGCTCTTCATTACTTCAACAGATCAACGTTCAAGCAGAATCCGCAGCATGCGACGCAGCGGTTCGGCCGCGCCCCACAGCAGTTGGTCGCCAACGGTGAAGGCACCAACGAACTGCGAACCCATGTTCAGCTTGCGCAGACGGCCAACCGGCACGTTCAGGGTACCGGTAACCTTTGTAGGGCTCAGCTCCTGCATGCTGATCTCGCGGTTGTTCGGCACCAGTTTGACCCAAGGGTTGTGCTGGCTGATCAGCCCTTCGATGTCGGCGATCGGCACGTCTTTGTTCAGCTTGATGGTCAGCGCCTGGCTGTGGCAACGCATGGCGCCGACGCGCACGCAGATGCCGTCCACCGGGATCGGGCTCTTGAAGCGACCGAGGATCTTGTTGGTCTCGGCCTGGGCCTTCCACTCTTCGCGGCTCTGACCGTTCGGCAGTTCCTTGTCGATCCACGGGATCAGGCTGCCAGCCAGCGGTACGCCGAAGTTTTCGGTCGGGTACGCGTCGCTGCGCATGGCTTCGGCAACACGGCGGTCGATGTCGAGGATGGCGCTGGCCGGGTCGGCCAGTTGATCGGCGACAGCGGTGTGGGTCACACCCATTTGCTTGATCAGTTCACGCATGTGCTGCGCACCGCCACCGGAGGCCGCCTGATAGGTCATGGCGCTCATCCACTCGACCAGACCGGCTTCAAACAGGCCACCCAGGCCCATCAGCATCAGGCTGACGGTGCAGTTGCCGCCAATGTAGTTCTTGGTGCCCGCGTCGAGCTGCTGGTCGATGACCTTGCGGTTCACCGGGTCCAGCACGATCACCGCGTCATCCTGCATGCGCAGGCTGGAAGCGGCGTCGATCCAGTAACCCTGCCAGCCGGCTTCGCGCAGCTTCGGGAAGACTTCGCTGGTGTAGTCGCCACCCTGGCAGGTCAGAATCACGTCGAGGGTTTTCAGCTCTTCAATGCTGTAAGCGTCCTTGAGCGGAGCAATGTCCTTGCCCACGGACGGGCCTTGGCCACCGACATTGGAAGTGGTGAAAAACACCGGCTCAATAAGATCGAAATCCTGCTCTTCCAGCATCCGCTGCATGAGCACGGAACCGACCATACCGCGCCAACCGATCAGACCTACACGTTTCATCGCAACTACACCTTCTTAAAAGTGGGCCGCTGCTTTCATGGTTGAAAGTTGCAGCGGGCCAAAGAGATTACAGATTCCGCAGCGCGGCGACTACTGCATCGCCCATTTCCTGCGTACCGACCTTGGTGCAACCGGCCGACCAGATGTCGCCCGTGCGCAGGCCCTGATCCAATACCAGGCTCACGGCCTTCTCGATAGCATCGGCCGCATCCTGCAGATTGAAGCTGTAACGCAGCATCATCGACACCGACAAAATGGTCGCCAACGGGTTGGCAATGCCCTTGCCAGCGATGTCCGGCGCCGAACCGTGGCACGGCTCGTACATGCCTTTGTTGTTGGCATCCAGCGACGCCGACGGCAGCATGCCGATGGAGCCGGTGAGCATCGACGCTTCGTCGGAAAGAATGTCGCCGAACAGGTTGTCGGTGACGATCACGTCGAACTGCTTCGGTGCTCGCACCAGTTGCATGGCGGCGTTATCGACGTACATGTGGCTCAGTTCGACGTCCGGGTAGTCCTTGGCCACTTGTTCGACGACTTCACGCCACAGTTGGCTGGACGCCAGCACGTTGGCCTTGTCCACCGAGCACAGCTTCTTGCCGCGTACGCGGGCCATGTCGAAACCGACACGGGCGATACGGCGGATTTCAGTTTCGCTGTACGGCAGAGTGTCGTAAGCCTGACGCTCGCCGTTTTCCAGCTCGCGCACGCCACGTGGCGCGCCGAAGTAGATGCCGCCGGTCAACTCACGGACGATCAGGATGTCCAGGCCCGCCACGATTTCCGCCTTCAGGCTGGAAGCCTCGGCCAATTGCGGATACAGGATTGCCGGACGCAGGTTGCCGAACAGGCCCAGTTGCGCACGGATTTTCAGCAGGCCGCGCTCAGGGCGGATGTCACGTTCGATGGTGTCCCATTTCGGACCGCCCACGGCGCCCAGCAATACCGCATCGGCGGCACGGGCACGGGCTAGGGTTTCGTCGGCCAGCGGCACGCCGTGCTTGTCGATGGCAGCGCCACCGATCACGTCATGGCTCAGTTCGAAGCCCAGGCTGTACTTGTCGTTCGCCAGCTCCAGCACCTTGACCGCTTCGGCCATGATTTCCGGGCCAATACCGTCACCCGGGAGAATCAGAATCTGCTTGCTCATGCTTTCCTCATGTCATCAGTCGGTACGCCCGCGGGCGCACCCGGAAAAAGTCTTGGCGCTTATCGTTCAGCCATCAGCACGAGTACATCTGTACTGAACGAACCATCGGCCTCAATCTCAAAATATTCGCGAACTTCACTGCCCATCGATTGCTGCAACTCGCGGATTGCCGCGCGCATCACTTGTGGCGTACGCATGCGCTCGACCCAGGACGTATATTCAAGGCGCAGCCGTTGGCGCGTGGTGCTGCGGGTATGCAACCCCGCTTCGCTGACCTGACGCAGCCACTCGCCAGCAGAATAATCGCGCACGTGGCTGGTGTCGCGCAGCACTTCGACGCTTTGCAGGTAAGTGTCGAACAACGGGCTGCCTGGTGACAACACATCGATGAACGCCGCCACGCCGCCCGGCTTCAGCACCCGACGAACTTCGCGCAGGGCCAGCCCGAGGTCGCTCCAATGGTGCGCCGAATAGCGGCTGAAAACGAAATCGAACTCGCCATCGGCGAACGGCAGGCGCTCGGCGGCACCGAGCACGGTGGACACATTGCTCAAGCCGCGATCGACGGCAGCCGCGGCCACCACGTCGAGCATCTGCTGGGACAAGTCATAAGCCACCACTTCCTTGACCAGCGAAGCCACATGAAAACTCACATGACCGGCGCCGCAACCGAGGTCGAGCACGCGAGCATCACCCTGCCCCGCCAGTTCAGCCTGTAGCAGCGCGAACTCAGTGCCTTGAGCGTGTACGGCGCTGCTCAGGTAGGCCGAGGCCTGTTCACCGAATTGCTTTTGTACGACCTGACTGTGCTGGGCGGTGCTGGTCATCGGGACTTCCTTTTGGGAATGAGTCTGTGGTGTCTGTACGGGCCTCTTCGCGGGCAAGCCTTACGCAAAATCACGCGTCGCGAAACAACCACGGCTGGCTCGCGCGGTGTTTGGCTTCAAACGTGGCAATCGCCTCGTGGTCCTGCAAGGTCAGGCCGATGTCGTCCAGGCCATTGAGCAGGCAGTGCTTGCGGAACGCGTCAATCTCAAAGCTCAACACCTTGCCATCCGGACGGGTCACGGTCTGAGCCTGCAGATCAACCTGCAACTGATAGCCCGGAGTCGCCTCAACCTGCTGGAACAGTTCATCAACCTCAGCGTCGCTCAGGATGATCGGCAGCAAGCCGTTCTTGAAGCTGTTGTTGAAGAAGATGTCGGCATAGCTCGGCGCGATGATGCTGCGGAAACCGTACTCTTCCAGCGCCCACGGCGCGTGCTCGCGGCTGGAGCCGCAACCGAAGTTTTCGCGGGCCAGCAACACACTGGCGCCTTGATAACGCTCGGCATTGAGGACGAAGTCCTTGTTCAACGGGCGCTTGGAGTTGTCCTGATACGGCTGCCCGACATCCAGGTAACGCCACTCATCGAACAGGTTCGGGCCGAAACCGGTGCGCTTGATCGACTTCAAGAACTGCTTCGGGATGATCTGGTCGGTGTCGACGTTGGCACGATCCAAAGGCGCGACAAGACCAGTGTGCTGGGTAAAAGCTTTCATGCTGCGCTCCTTTAGATCAATTCACGGACGTCGACGAAACGACCGTTCACAGCGGCGGCGGCGGCCATGGCCGGGCTGACGAGGTGCGTACGGCCACCGGCGCCCTGACGGCCTTCGAAGTTACGGTTGGAGGTCGACGCGCAATGCTCGCCCGACTCCAAACGGTCCGGGTTCATCGCCAGGCACATCGAGCAACCCGGCTCGCGCCATTCAAAACCGGCTTCGAGGAAAATCTTGTCCAGGCCTTCGGATTCAGCCTGAGCCTTCACCAGCCCCGAGCCCGGCACCACGATGGCCTGCTTGATGGTCGAAGCCACTTTGCGGCCCTTGGCGATCACGGCAGCGGCGCGCAGGTCTTCGATCCGCGAGTTGGTGCAGGAGCCAATGAATACGCGGTCCAGCTGAATGTCGGTGATCGCCTGATTGGCGGTCAAACCCATGTATTTCAAGGCGCGTTCGATGGAGCCACGCTTGACCAGGTCCATTTCCTTCGCAGGATCGGGAACGTTCTGATCCACCGCCAATACCATCTCGGGCGAGGTGCCCCAGCTGACTTGCGGCTTGATCTGAGTGGCATCGAGCTCGACGATGGTGTCGAACTTGGCATCCGCGTCGGAAACCAGGTCTTTCCAGGCCTCGACAGCCAAATCCCATTCCGCGCCTTTCGGAGCAAATGGACGGCCCTTCACGTAAGCCACGGTTTTTTCGTCAGCCGCCACCAGGCCAACGCGAGCGCCGGCCTCGATGGACATGTTGCAGATAGTCATGCGGCCTTCGACCGACAGATCGCGAATCGCGCTACCGGCGAATTCGATGGCATGGCCGTTACCGCCGGCGGTGCCGATTTTGCCGATCACGGCGAGGACGATGTCCTTGGCGGTCACGCCGAACGGCAATTGACCTTCGACCGATACCAGCATGTTTTTCATCTTTTTCGCGACCAGGCACTGCGTGGCGAGCACGTGCTCGACCTCGGAAGTGCCGATACCGTGAGCCAAGGCACCGAACGCGCCGTGGGTCGAGGTATGGGAGTCGCCGCAAACCACGGTCATGCCCGGCAAGGTTGCGCCCTGCTCCGGGCCGATGACGTGGACGATGCCTTGGCGGACATCATTCATCTTGAATTCGACGATGCCGTATTCGTCGCAGTTATCGTCGAGGGTCTGAACCTGCAAACGCGAGACCTGGTCGACAATCGCTTCGATGCCGCCCTTGCGCTCCGGAGTAGTCGGAACGTTGTGGTCCGGGGTCGCGATATTGGCATCGATGCGCCAAGGCTTGCGCCCGGCCAGACGCAGGCCTTCGAAGGCTTGCGGCGAAGTCACTTCGTGGATGATGTGACGATCGATATAGATCAGCGCCGAGCCATCGTCGCGCTGCTTGACCAAATGCGAATCCCAGAGCTTGTCGTAGAGCGTTTTGCCGGCCATCAGACGGTTCCTCATCAGCTTGTTTCTATGCCCCGGATTTTGAAAGTTTCAATAACCCTTTGGCTTGTGAGGTCGATCCTAGGGGGTTACATTAAATAACTCAAATTCATATTTTTCATGCTTTGCATAACCAACTGGAATGCCACCGAGACATCATCATGGACCTCGCCAACCTCAATGCTTTTATCGCGATTGCCGAGACCGGAAGCTTCTCCGGCGCTGGCGAACGGCTACACCTGACGCAACCCGCCATTAGCAAGCGCATCGCCGGGCTGGAGCAGCAATTGAAGGTGCGGCTGTTCGATCGTCTGGGCCGGGAAGTCAGCCTGACCGAAGCCGGTCGCGCCCTGCTGCCACGGGCCTATCAGATTCTCAATGTGCTGGATGACACCCGCCGCGCCCTGACCAACCTGACCGGCGAAGTCACCGGTCGTCTGACATTGGCCACCAGTCATCACATTGGCCTGCACCGTTTACCACCCTTGTTAAGGGAGTTCACTCGACGTTACCCACAAGTGGCGCTGGATATTCAGTTCCTCGATTCGGAAGTGGCTTACGAAGAAATCCTCCATGGCCGCGCCGAGCTGGCGGTAATCACTCTTGCACCGGAGCCCCACGCACTGGTCAAGGCCACGCCCGTGTGGGACGACCCGCTGGATTTCGTGGTCGCCCCGGAGCATTCGCTGATCGCTAACGGCCCGGTCAGCCTGGCGGATATTGCCCTGCACCCCGCGGTTTTCCCCGGTGGCAACACCTTTACCCACCACATCGTGCAGCGCCTGTTCGAGGCCCAGGGCCTGACGCCGAACATCGCCATGAGCACGAATTATCTGGAAACCATAAAAATGATGGTCTCGATCGGCCTCGCCTGGAGCGTTTTGCCGCGCACCATGCTGGACGATCAAGTGGCGCGCATACCTTTGCCGGGCATACAGCTCACTCGCCAGCTAGGCTATATCCTGCACACCGAACGGACGCTGTCGAACGCGGCACGGGCCTTTATGGCCTTGCTGGATGCACAAATCGATCAGCCAGGGACTCGCGGCTAAGCTGTGCTACTTCTTTTTGTGCTACGCCTATAGAGCCCCAAAACCCTGTGCCTAACGCCCAATTCAGCCCAAGGCCTGTTATCCATGCCCAAATCTGTTGAACGTATGCCGCCGATGCCGCGAATTCAGGCACTTGACCCCAAACGGTCCGAGCAGAGCTGGGAAAGCGCCCCGCAGTTGCTGGCGGCCCTTAACGGCGCTCGGCTAGGCGCCTGGTATTGGGACATCGAGCGGGGGCAAATCAGTTGGTCCCGGGGGACTCAGGCGTTGTTCGGCTTCGATCCCCGGCAACCGTTGCCCGAGGACCTGGAATACCTCGACCTGCTGCCCCAGGAGGATCGGGCGAAAGCCATCCGCGCCTTCAATGCAGTGATCGCCGGCGCCCCGCTGGAACAGGCCATGCATCATCGCATCCGCTGGCCCGATGGCAGTCTGCATTGGCTGGAGATCAACGGCAGCCTGCTGCCGGACAAAAACGGCCGGCCGCGCATGATCGGGGTCATTCGTGAAATCACCCATCAGCGCCAGCGCGAACAGGCGCTGAGCAGCTCGGAAAAACGCTTCGCCACGCTGTTTCACCTGTGCCCGAACATGGTCCTGCTGACCCGTCAGGAAGACGGCCTGATCAGCGAAGCCAACCAGTACTTCGAAAGCCTGTTCGGCTGGCCGGTGCAAGACGCCATCGGCCGAACTACGCTGGAACTGGGCCTTTGGGTCAATCCGGAACAACGGGTGCAACTGGTCAAGGCCACTAAAGCCAAAGGCGAGCTTATCAACATGGAGGTGCAGTTTCGCGCCAGCAATGGGCAGGTTCACGACGGCATCCTCAGCGCGCAAAAGGTCGAACTCGAAGGTCAGCCTTATCTGCTGAGCACGTTCCTCGACACCACCGAACGTAAAATTGCCGAGCACGCCCTCAAAGACAGCCAGGAACGCCTCGACCTGGCCCTGGACTCAGCGCAACTCGGCACCTGGGACTGGCACATTCCCAGCGGCATGCTTTACGGCTCGGCACGGGCCGCCCAGTTGCATGGGCTAGAGCCCAAACCCTTCCATGAATCCTTCGATGCTTTTTTCGAAGGCGTTCCCGACGAAGAACGCGGCACCATGCGCGATGCCTACCGCAGCTTGCGCGAAGGCCCGGCCGGCAATTACCAGCTGACTTATCGCGTGCAGCTAACGGATGGCAGCTCGCGCTACCTGGAAAGCCGCGCCAGACTCTACCGCGATGAACAGGGCAACCCGCTGCGCATGGCCGGCACGCTGCTGGACATCACTGATCAGGTAGAGCGCGAACAGCAACTGGTGGCGTCGGAAGAGAAATTCGCCACCTTGTTCCAGGTCAGCCCGGACCCGATCTGCGTTACGCGCCAGGACACCGGTCACTTCATCGAGATCAACTCCAGCTTCACTCAAACGTTCGGCTGGAGCACCGTCGACGTGATTGGCCGCAGCGCCGACGAAATCGGCCTGTGGGACGCTTCGGCGAAAAGCCTGCAAAGGATCGAGCGGGTCATCCGCGAACAGGGCCTGAACAATGTGGCGATCATCGTCCAGCACAAGGACGGACAGTCCCTGACCTGCGTGATATCGAGCCGGCAGATCAGCGTCGGCGACCAACCGTGCATCGTCACCACCCTGCGCGACATCACCCAGCAGCAACGCTCGGAAGCGGCGCTCAAGGCCAGCGAGGAGAAGTTCGCCAAGGCCTTCCACTCAAGCCCCGACGCCATCACCATTACCGAGCGCGACACCGGACGCTACCTGGAAGTTAACGATGGTTTCTGTCGCCTGACTGGCTACCGCGCCGATGAAGTGGTCGGCCGCACGGTGTATCAGGTGGGCATCTGGGCCGAAGAGAAACAACGCTCGGCGTTGCTGGCGGAACTACAGATCAAGGGCCGGGTTCACCATCAGGAAATGCTCGGGCGCAACAAACGCGGCGAGTTGTTGACCGTCGAAGTCTCGGTGGAGCCGATCACCCTCAACGAAACGGCGTGCCTGCTGCTGACCGCCCGGGACGTCAGCTTGCTGAAAAACGCTGAAGCGCAGATCCGTCACCTGGCCTACCACGACCCGCTGACCAACCTGCCTAACCGCGCCCTGTTGATGGATCGCCTGAGCCAGCAGATCGCCCTGCTCAAACGCCACAACCTTCGCGGCGCGCTGATGTTCCTCGACCTCGATCACTTCAAGCACATCAACGACTCCCTCGGTCACCCGGTGGGCGATACGGTGCTGAAGATCATCACCGCGCGCCTTGAAGCCAGCGTGCGCATGGAGGACACCGTCGCGCGCCTGGGCGGTGACGAATTCGTGGTGTTGCTCAGCGGTCTGGAAGGCTCGCGCAGCGACGTCAGCGTTCAGGTCCGGGAGTTGGCGGACACCTTGCGCGAACTGCTGTCCGAACCGATGTTCCTCGACGGACAGCGCCTGCAAGTGACCCCGAGCATCGGCATCGCGCTGATCCCCGACCACGGCTCGACTCCGACCGACCTGCTCAAACGCGCCGATATCGCCCTTTACCGCGCCAAGGACTCGGGCCGCAACACCACGCAGATGTATCACAACACCATGCAAAAGGCCGCCAGCGAACGCCTGCGCATGGAAACCGATCTGCGCCTGGCCCTTTCCCGGGGTGAGTTCAGCGTGCAGTACCAACCTCAGGTGGACGCCCGAAACAACCGCATTACCGGCGCCGAAGCCTTGGTGCGCTGGCACCATCCGCAGCTGGGCGCGCAATCGCCCACCGAGTTCATCAAGGTGCTGGAAGACAGCGGGCTGATTCTGGAAGTCGGCACGTGGATCCTCGATGAAGCCTGCGCGGCCTTCAAACATCTGATCGCCAAAGGCCTGATCGACCCGCTCGATTTCAGCCTGTGCGTGAATATCAGCCCACGGCAATTTCGCCAGACCGATTTCGTCGAACGCATCGAACACAGCCTCGGCAGCTACGGCCTGCCCTGCTCGTTGCTGAAACTGGAAATCACCGAAGGCATCGTCATCCAGAACCTGGACGACACCATCAGCAAAATGCGGCGCCTGAAAAAACTCGGTGTGAGCTTTGCGATGGACGATTTTGGTACCGGTTATTCCTCGCTGACCTACCTCAAGCGCCTGCCGGTGGACACCCTGAAAATCGATCAATCGTTCATCCGCGACGCCACCACCGACCCCAACGATGCCGAAATCATTCGCGCCATCGTCGCCATGGCGCGCAGCCTGGAGCTGGAAGTCATCGCCGAAGGGGTGGAAACCCTGGAGCAGCTGGAGTTTTTGCAGGGGCTGGGCTGTCATTTGTATCAAGGGTATTTGCACAGTCGGCCGCTGCCGGTTGAGGAGTTTCAGAAACTCCTCAAATGAGTCGGACACAGGCACAAAAAAGGGCGCCAGTGGATGGCGCCCTTTTTTTTGCTCTGACTCAGCGTTGCAGAGCTGGCTTCTGCGTCCCGTTGATCGGGATGCGTTTGGCTTTCGCCTCTTCCGGAATCACGCGCAGCAGGTCGATGCTCAACAAACCGTTGCGCAGTTCGGCGGCCTTGATTTCAATATGGTCCGCCAGACGGAACGACAGTTTGAAGGCGCGCTGAGCGATGCCTTGGTACAGGTAAGTGACGCTTTCGTCCGCGTCACGTTTGCCGCCACTGATGGTCAGCACACCTTTCTCCACTTGCAGGTCCAGGTCTTCTTCCTGGAAACCGGCGGCCGCTACGACAATGCGGTATTGATCATCACCGTATTTTTCAACGTTGTAGGGTGGATAGGTGCTGCCTGGCTCATTGCGCAGGGCGGTTTCGAACAGATCGTTGAAACGGTCGAAACCTACCGAGGAACGGAACAGTGGGGCCAGGGAAAATGCAGTACTCATGATTCAAATCTCCTGAACATAATCAGCAAGTTTTTTTGTCTCCGCGACCCGAATTCGGCATCGCGTAATCCTTAGATAAGGACCGCTGATTGCTTTTCAAGAGATTATTTCAAGATTTTTTCAGGCCGCTTCAGACACCTGCAGACCCAATAAACGCGAGACATTATCCAGTTCGGTCTCACGACGCAGGACGGTGAACAGCTCTACCGCTTCGGGATAATTACGGGTCAGCATCGCCAGCCACTGCTTCAAGCGACCCGGCGATTGGCGTGGCGTCATCTGCGCCTTGGCTTGCAGCCAGAAGTCCTGAATCAGCGGCAGCAGCTCGGCCCAGGTCATCTCGACGACCTCTTCACCGGCACGGGCGGCGGCGATCTGCCTGGCCAGATCCGGGCGCGATACCAGACCACGACCGAGCATGATGTCTTCGACGCCGCTGATCTCGCGGCAACGACGCCAGTCCTCAACGCTCCAGATGTCGCCGTTGGCAAACACCGGCACCTTGACCACGTCCTGCACCCGAGGGATCCACTCCCAGTGAGCTGGCGGCTTGTAGCCATCGGTCTTGGTCCGTGCGTGAACCACGATATGCGCCGCGCCGCCTTCGGCCAGGGCCGTGGCGCAAACCAGCGCACCGTCCGGGCTGTCAAAACCGAGGCGCATCTTGGCAGTCACTGGAATGTGCGCTGGCACCGCACGACGGACATGTTCGACGATTTGGTTAAGCAGCTCAGGCTCTTTGAGCAGCACCGCGCCGCCACGGGATTTGTTGACGGTCTTGGCCGGGCAGCCGAAGTTCAGGTCGATGACCTCGGAACCCAGCTCGCAGGCCAGTGCAGCGTTTTCCGCCAGGCACACCGGATCGGAGCCGAGCAGTTGCACTCGCAGCGGCACGCCGGAGGCGGTTCGGGCGTCGGTCAGCAGTTCCGGGCCGAACTTGTGATAATAGGCAGGCGTGAGCAGTTGATCGTTGATCCGAATGAATTCGGTCACGCACCAATCAATACCGCCCACACGGGTCAGCACGTCCCGCAGGATATTGTCGACCAACCCCTCCATGGGCGCCAAAGCAATTTGCATGAAAAACACACTCAACGAAAAACGTGCGGCAGTTTACTGGATTGCGCGGAAAATCTGCAGAACATCGCAGATCCCTTGTGGGAGCGAGCCTGCTCGCGATGAACGATGACGCTGTGTACTTGATAAACCGCGCCGCCTGAATCGCGAGCAGGCTCGCTCCCACATTAGATTTGGGTTGTATCCAGATTTTGTATTTGCAACGCCGGGCCATAGCCCTCGATAAACTCCGCCGGCATGCGCTTGGGCTTGCCGGTCGATAGTTCGATGCACACGAAAGTGGTTTGTGCCCGCAGTAACGTCGTGTTGTCGCTGAGGCGCTTCAATTGAAAGTGTCGGGTCATTTTCAGGCGCTGGTCCCAATCGACGATCCAGGTCGCCAACTGCAACTCATCGCCCTCATAGGCCGCCGCCAGATAGTCGATCTCGTGCCGTACCACCGCCATCGCCCGATCCAGCCGCCGGTACTCGACCAGATCCAGCCCAAGCCGTTGCGAGTGGCGCCAGGCGCAGCGCTCGAGCCAGGTCACGTACACCGCGTTGTTCGCGTGGCCCAGCCCGTCGATGTCCTCGGCGGCCACTTCCAGATCAATGATAAACGGCGTTGCCCGATCCCAGCCCATGCCCCACTCCCGGTCAGATTATTTCGACAGGGGCAGTGTAACGGAAGCTCAGGCCGATTGGCGCGATTGCAGGCTGCGACCGGCCAGCAGCGAGAGAACGCCTTCGATCACCCGCGGATCCGCCAGCACCCGCTGATGCCCACCCTCTTCCAGGCGTAACAGACGGCTGTCGAACCAGGCTTCGTGGATCAACTGGGATTCCTTGACCGGGACAAAGTTGTCGTCCACGGCATGGACGATCAGCCCCGGCATGTCGAGCTGATAGCGCGCAACATCCAGCGCAGCGGCGCGCATACCGACGTCTTTCTCGACCTGGCGAATAAACGCCGAACGCGCTTTGGGCGGCAGGCGCACATAGCGTGCGAACCCACGCAGTACCCCGAGAATTCGCGCCGGGGCGGCGATCGAGACCAAGGTTTCGGTGCGCAAGCCCAACTGAACTGCGAGCATGGCACTGGCGCCGCCCATGGAGTGACCGATCACCGCTTGCAGCGGCGGCAATTCAGCGGCCGCTTCGAGCATGGCCCGAGCGAACAGCACCACATTAGCCTCACGACCTGGCGAACGACCGTGTGCCGGGCCGTCCAGGGCAACCACGGTGTAACCGGCATCGACCAGCGCCGTGATCAGCGCAGCAAACTGCGTTGGCCGGCCTTCCCAGCCGTGCATCAACAACACTGCCGGCCCCTGGCCCCAGCGCAGCGCCGAGAGGCCGAAGCGCAAAGTGATTCGTTCGGATTTCGCCAGTAGCGGCAACTCCCAATCACGCGGCAGCAATTGCCGCGGGGTCATGAATGCCAGACGCATCTTGCTCGCCACCAGCTTCGGCGCGAACCAGCCCAAGGTGCCATTAACGCCACGAACCCAGCTCAACGTGTTCATCGCCCATCTCCTCAGGCTGACGCCTTTAGGTCATAGCACCGCCGACTTGGCGGCGCGCAGCAATCGATCGGACAACTCTCCTGGCCCCAGCGCCCGTGCCAGAGCCAAACCACCGACCATCAAGGCCATGTCGGCCAAGGCTTTGTCAGCCTCTTCCGGGCTGGCCGCCAACTGCGCGACCATCAACTCGACATGTTCATTCAACGCCACACGAAACTCGTCCGGCAGACGGCCCAGCTCGCCGACCGACGCCGGAATCGGACATGCCTGCTCGGTGGAATCACGGTGTTTGCGCGACAGGTAGAACGCCGCGACCAACGCGCGACGCTCTTCGCCGGTCAACTGGGCATCCATGTCAGCAATCAAGCCACGACGATGGCTGAGCAGCAGCTTGAACGCCTCCAGCATCAATGCGTCCTTGCTTTCGAAGTGCGCGTAGAAGCCGCCGACCGTTAGGCCTGCCGCGCCCATCACTTCACCCACGCTCGGCTCGGCCGGGCCGCGCTGGATCAGCGCGGCACTGGCAGCCTTGAGGATGCGTTTGCGGGTTTGAGCTTTTTTATCGTTCATCGTTGCCTCCGAATATTACGACTAGAATATTATTCTCATAATAATTTTCCGCAAGTCGTGAATGTGACCGCTGGTCTGAAGAACAGTTTTGAGGAAAAAGGAGAGTTGGCCAAACGCCAGACAAACAAAAGGGCCATTCAATAATTGAATGACCCTTAAAAATCCCGCAGAGCGGGTAATCGTGGCGTCCCCTAGGGGACTCGAACCCCTGTTACCGCCGTGAAAGGGCGGTGTCCTAGGCCACTAGACGAAGGGGACACAAACCCTTCTATACAACTGATCAGTGCTGAGAGCTGATCGATTCAAGGCCGGTGTGGCCAGACCTTGAACTGTAAAATTGGTGGAGCTAGACGGGATCGAACCGTCGACCTCTTGCATGCCATGCAAGCGCTCTCCCAGCTGAGCTATAGCCCCGGATTTTTCGCCTCGCGGCGGAGCGACATCTTGCAACATCGCTTCTGTAAAACTGGCGTCCCCTAGGGGACTCGAACCCCTGTTACCGCCGTGAAAGGGCGGTGTCCTAGGCCACTAGACGAAGGGGACGCAAACCCTTCTATACAACTGATCAACGCTGAGTGTTGATCGCTTCAAGGCCGGTGTGGCCAGACCTTGAAGTGTAAATTGGTGGAGCTAGACGGGATCGAACCGTCGACCTCTTGCATGCCATGCAAGCGCTCTCCCAGCTGAGCTATAGCCCCTCATCGCTGAGGACGGGGCGAATCTTAATGGCGCATCGGAAGGCTGTCAAACTTATTTTTAACAATTTCCAAAATTTTTTGCCCACATAACAATCACTTACCGCCCTCCCCCCGAAAAACGGGGGTGGCGCCGAAGAGCAAGATCAAAAGATCGCAGCCTTCGGCAGCTCCTACACAAGGTTAAACAGCCTTAAGCGATAGCGCCCAGGAGTTTTTCCCACTCCTTGTTTTCCTTCTTCGACACGCCGCCCAGCAGGTCGATAGCCTGGCGCAGACGGAAACGGGTCAGGTCCGGACCGAGGATTTCCATCGCGTCGAGCACCGACACCGAGCTGGCCTGCCCCGTGATCGCGGCGAACATCAGCGGCATGGCATCACGCAGCTTCAACTCCAGGGATTCGACCACCGCCTGAATCGTTGCGGTGATGCTGTCCTTCTCCCACTGACGCAGGCTTTCCAGCTTCCACAGGATCAACTGCATCAACTGACGAACCTGATCGCCCGAGAGTTTCTTGGATTCGAACAGCTTGGCGTCCGGGTTCACGCCACCGGCGAAGAAGAAGCCGGCCAGCGGTGCGACCTGGCTAAAGGTTTCAACCCGACCCTGCACGTGCGGCGCGATCTTCATCATGTATTCAGGGTTCAGTGCCCACTTTTGCAGACGAGCGGCGAACTCTTCCACCGGCAGGTCACGCAACCATTGGCCGTTGAGCCACGACAGCTTCTCGATGTCGAAAATCGGCCCGCCGAGGGAGACGCGGCTCAGGTCGAAGTTATCGACCATTTCCTGCAGGGAGAACTTCTCGCGCTCGTCCGGCATCGACCAGCCCATGCGGCCCAGGTAGTTGAGCATTGCTTCCGGCATGAAGCCCATGCGCTCGTAGAAGGTCACCGAGGTCGGGTTCTTGCGCTTGGACAGCTTGCTCTTGTCCGGGTTACGCAGCAGCGGCATGTAGCACAGCTGCGGTTGTTCCCAGCCGAAGTATTCGTACAAGAGGATCAGTTTCGGCGCCGATGGCAGCCATTCTTCACCGCGCAGAACATGGGTGATACCCATCAGGTGGTCATCGACCACGTTGGCCAGGAAGTACGTCGGCAGGCCGTCGGTCTTCATCAGCACTTGCATGTCCATGCGATCCCACGGGATCTCGACGTCGCCACGCAGCATGTCAGGCACCACGCACACGCCTTCGGTCGGCACTTTCATGCGGATGACGTGTGGCTCGCCGGCAGCCAGGCGGCGCGCGACTTCTTCCTCGGACAGCAACAGCGCACGGCCGTCGTAACGCGGGGTTTCGCCGCGGGCCATTTGCTCGGCGCGCATCTGGTCCAGTTCTTCGGCGGTGCAGAAGCACGGGAAGGCATGACCCAAGTCGACCAATTGCTGGCAATACTTCTGATAGATATCGCCGCGCTCGCTTTGACGGTAAGGACCGTGCGGGCCGCCGACATCCGGGCCTTCGCTCCAGTCGATACCCAACCAGCGCAGGGCGTCGAAAATCTGCTGTTCGGACTCGCGGGTCGAACGCAGTTGGTCGGTGTCTTCGATCCGCAGGATGAACTCACCGCCATGCTGCTTGGCAAAGCAGTAGTTGAACAAAGCGATGTAAGCGGTACCTACGTGGGGGTCCCCGGTAGGCGATGGCGCGATGCGAGTGCGGACGGTGGTCATGGCATGTCTCGAAAAGAATAAAAGCGAAGATCAAACAAGAGGCGAATGGTAACAGGCGATAGCCGCCCGGCTCCAGTCAGCAGGGCATATAAGCAATATTGCATTGGGGGATCAGCTTAGTGGCTGTGTTACCTACCAGGGGTTGCAGGCAGGGCTGAAGGCCAGGGAAGCGCGCAATTGATATTTGTAGTGTTCCGACGGGCCTCATCGCGGGCAAGCCCGCTCCCACAGGGTCTGTAGGTGGCCACATATTGTGTGAATACCCTCAATCCTTGTGGGAGCGGGCTTGCCCGCGATGAGGCCCGCCCATTCACTGCACATCTCAAACCGCGATCAACCGCTCCCGCAACTTGCCGATTTCGTCGCGCAGCTGCGCCGCGGCTTCGAATTCCAGGTCGCGGGCGAGCTGGTACATCTTCTCTTCCAGCTGACGAATGCGTTTGCTGATCTCGCTCGGCGAGCGCAGTTCGGCCTCGTACTTGGCACTTTCCTCGGCAGCCTTGGCCATGCCTTTGCGCTTCTTGCTGCGCGAACCCGGCACGACCGCGCCTTCCATGATGTCGGCAACGTCCTTGAACACACCCTTCGGCGTGATGCCATTGGCCAGGTTGAAGGCGATCTGCTTGTCGCGACGACGCTCGGTTTCGCCGATCGCCCGCTCCATGGAGCCGGTGATGCGATCCGCATACAAAATCGCCCGCCCATTGAGGTTACGCGCCGCCCGGCCGATGGTCTGAATCAGCGAGCGCTCAGAACGCAGGAAGCCTTCCTTGTCGGCATCGAGAATCGCCACCAGCGAAACTTCCGGCATGTCCAGGCCTTCACGCAGCAGGTTGATCCCCACCAGCACATCGAAGACGCCGAGACGCAAGTCACGGATAATTTCGACCCGCTCCACGGTGTCGATGTCCGAGTGCAGATAACGCACGCGCACGCCATGGTCGGCCAGGTAATCAGTCAAGTCTTCGGACATGCGCTTGGTCAGCGTGGTGACCAGCACCCGCTCTTCCAGGGCTACGCGTTTGGTGATTTCCGAGAGCAAATCGTCGACCTGAGTCAACGCCGGACGGATTTCGATTTGCGGGTCCACCAGGCCAGTCGGTCGCACCAATTGCTCGACCACGCGGCCAGCATGTTCCGCCTCGTAATTGCCCGGCGTGGCCGAGACAAAAATCGTCTGCGGGCTGATGCTTTCGAACTCGTCGAAACGCATCGGCCGGTTGTCCAGCGCCGACGGCAGACGGAAGCCGTATTCGACCAGCGTCTCTTTACGCGAACGGTCACCTTTATACATGGCGCCGACTTGCGGCACGCTGACGTGGGATTCGTCGATCACCAGCAAGGCGTCAGCCGGTAGGTAGTCGAACAAAGTGGGCGGCGCCTGGCCGGATTCACGGCCCGAGAGGTAGCGCGAATAGTTTTCGATGCCGTTGCAATAGCCCAGCTCGAGGATCATCTCCAGGTCGAAACGGGTGCGTTGCTCCAGTCGCTGGGCTTCCACCAGTTTGTTATTGGAACGCAGGTATTCCAGGCGCTCCTGCAATTCGACCTTGATCCCTTCGGTGGCCTCCAGCAGGGTTTCCCGCGGCGTCACGTAGTGGCTCTTCGGATAGAAGGTGAAACGTGGCAGTTTGCGGATGACCTCACCGGTCAGCGGGTCGAAGGCGGACAGGCTCTCCACTTCGTCATCGAACAGCTCGATGCGGATCGCTTCGAAATCGGATTCCGCCGGGTGGATATCGATCACATCGCCACGCACCCGAAAGGTCGCCCGGGCGAAGTCCATATCGTTGCGGGTGTATTGCAGGTCGGCCAGGCGACGCAGCAGCGCGCGCTGGTCGAGCTTGTCGCCGCGATCGACGTGCAACACCATCTTCAAATAGGTTTCCGGACTGCCCAGACCGTAGATGCACGACACCGTGGTGACAATGATCGCGTCCTTGCGCTCCAGCAGCGCTTTGGTGGCGGACAGGCGCATCTGCTCGATGTGGTCGTTGATCGAGGCATCCTTCTCGATGAAGGTGTCGGACGACGGCACATAGGCTTCGGGCTGGTAGTAGTCGTAATAGGACACGAAGTATTCAACGGCGTTGTTGGGGAAGAACGCCTTGAATTCACCATACAACTGCGCGGCCAGGGTCTTGTTGGGCGCCAGCACCAGCGTCGGGCGCTGTATCTGGGCGATCACGTTGGCGATGCTGAAGGTCTTGCCCGAGCCGGTCACACCGAGCAATGTCTGGTGCGCCAGCCCGGCCTCAATGCCCTCGACCATCAGGCGGATGGCTTCCGGCTGATCGCCGGCGGGCTCGAAGCGGGTGACTAGCTGGAATTCAGACATAACTACCTCTGGGTTCGCATCTGCACGGCTGACCGGGCACGAACGAAAAAGACCACAAACGACCGATGTCGCCCGAGGAAAAAACTGGATTGTGCTCAATGTGGAGCCGATTGCCATCGCTTTCAAGGCAAACGTCCTACATCGGGTAAAACCTTTGGCGACACCACTCGACCCACGATCGAAAAATAATTCGAAAAACTTACCGTAAAAGCCGAATCGCCTGTCGCCATCAATCGCTGATGGCCTCTATACTAGCTCCCCGTTTGTGCACCGCTCTAGTGCATTCGGCTGGAGCGCGACACGTCCCTCCACACTCCATTCAGAGCCGCCGCAATAATGAGCCTGTTCTCCGCTGTCGAAATGGCACCACGCGATCCAATCCTGGGCCTCAACGAAGCATTCAATGCCGATACCCGTACCAACAAGGTCAACCTGGGGGTCGGTGTTTACTGCGACGAGGAGGGGCGAATTCCACTCCTGCGCGCCGTTGTCGAAGCCGAGACGATTCGCGCCGCTCAACACGTTTCCCGTGGCTACTTGCCGATCGACGGCATCGCCGCCTACGACCAGGCCGTGCAGAAACTGCTGTTCGGCAATGACTCGCCGCTGATCGCCGCTGGCCGGGTCATCACCACCCAAGCTGTCGGCGGTACTGGCGCGCTGAAGATCGGTGCTGACTTCCTCAAGCAACTGCTGCCGAACGCCGTCGTGGCGATCAGCGACCCGAGCTGGGAAAACCACCGCGCACTGTTCGAAACCGCCGGCTTCCCGGTGCAGAACTATCGCTACTACGACGCCGCCACCCACGACGTTAACCGTGCAGGCCTGCTCGAAGACCTGAACGCCCTGCCGTCCGGCTCCATCGTTGTGCTGCACGCTTGCTGCCACAACCCGACCGGCGTGGACTTGAGCCCGGCGGACTGGAAAAATGTGCTGGAAGTGGTCAAGGCCAAAGGTCACGTACCGTTCCTCGACATGGCCTACCAGGGCTTTGGCGACGGTATCGATGAAGACGCAGCTGCCGTGCGCCTGTTTGCTGAATCGGACCTGACCTTCTTCGTCTCGAGCTCGTTCTCCAAATCCTTCTCGCTGTACGGCGAGCGCGTTGGCGCCCTGTCGATCGTCAGCGAATCGAAAGAAGAAAGCGCGCGCGTGCTGTCGCAAGTCAAACGCGTGATCCGCACCAACTACTCCAACCCGCCGACCCACGGTGCAAGCATCGTCGCCGCTGTGCTGAACAGCCCGGTACTGCGTGCCCAGTGGGAAGAAGAACTGGCAGAAATGCGCCTGCGGATTCGCGGCATGCGCACCCAGATGGTCGATCTGCTGGCGAAAAACGCTCCACAGCGCGATTTCAGCTTCGTTGGTCGCCAGCGCGGCATGTTCTCCTACTCCGGCCTGACGGTTGAGCAGGTAACCCGTCTGCGCAGCGAGTTCGGCATCTACGCCCTGGACACCGGCCGTATCTGCGTTGCCGCGCTGAACCAGAGCAACATCGACGCCGTGACCAAGGCCATCGTTGCGGTGATCTGAGTGGTTGCGTGATATGAAAACGGGAAGCCATAGGGCTTCCCGTTTTTATTGGCCGCAGATAAATCTCAAAGCAGCAGCTGCGCCCTTTAAACTCCACACAAATTAAATGTGGGAGCGAGCCTGCTCGCGATAGCGGTCTTTCTGTCACATAGATACAAGATGTGCCGCCGCCATCGCGAGCAGGCTCGCTCCCACAGGTTTTATGTACACCCGAGAATTCTTGAGAACCCACATGAAAAACGATGACCTACGCGCCGACCGCGACGAGCTGGACCACTTCGTGCCCCGCTCTTCGGCCAAACGCGGTAATAACCTGGTGCTGCAAGTGGCTGCGGGCGTGTTCCTTGGCGGCCTGGCCTTGTGGCTGGTGCAACTGGCCGCCACGATGCTGTACGCCAAGCTGATGCTCGGCACCATTACCTTCGGCGGTTAAGCCAATTCGGTTGCACGCTGGCTGGCCGCGTCGTCATAGGCCACATAAAGCGACTCGGCCACCTGGCTTTTGATCGCCTTGGTGCTTTCCAGGCCCAAAACAAAACCTTCGGCCTTGCCGCCCGCCCGGTTCAATTCATCAGCGGTGCTGGCCTGAGTGATTGCGTCGAACAGTTTCTCGGCATGCGGGCCAACGCCTTTGGGCAGGCTGATCTGAGCGATGCTCATGCGAACACCCCGCTGTTTTGAGGTGTGAGGGTTGGGTGATTCATGACGCATACCTTTTCGGCTGAGGGCCGGCAGCGTGTGTCACCACTTCCGGGCGACCATGGTAGACCTCTACCGCGATTCTGGTAACCGTCAATGGCCGATAACCCCCCTCTGATCCGATGAAAACATCAAACTGCCAACAGAGGCTTGACTTCTCTTTTTGAATCAGTAACATAGGCGCCATTCCGCGATAGCTCAGTTGGTAGAGCAAGTGACTGTTAATCACTGGGTCCCTGGTTCGAGTCCAGGTCGTGGAGCCAGACAGCAAAATTGAAAAGCCCCTGAATCGAAAGGTTCAGGGGCTTTTTTGTGCCTAATGAAAAGACGAGACCCTTTGAATTTTGGCCTGACAGAGTAGGAAGTTTCCTGAATTTCCGTAGCCGAGTTTCAAGCCATCCTCTTACCCCTCGAAAACGTTGGGCTAGAGCGCCAGCAGCCACATCCATGATGGCCAAATGCGGACTGTGAGGCGACGAATTTGTGCGTTATGAATAGCGCCTTTCGCCTGCCGATAGCCTGGATTGTTCGCGTGTCAGAGTTACTCAAACTCAAGGAGAATGTCCTTGTCCCTCACCCCTCAGGCTCCTTGAGCTTTGGCACCCTGCCCACATGCCCAAGTTCGATTTACGGGGAGGTGAAATATTCCTGAGAGTTGGAATACACAAAGGAATAAACAGAGGGTTCGGTGTTAGACATGTATGGGAAGCCCACAAGCTTGATCTGGCAAAATATGGCTGCCACACCATCGATGATGTCGCCATTCACATAGCCAAAATGATCGTGCCTGGCGCTCCCATCTACTGCGAATTCAAAGATATGCGCGGAGACCACAGAGTTGCCGTCCTTAAGAATCCCACCGGCTCGCTCATTCTAGAACCAAGGAACGAGCGTCGAGGGTTCGGTTATTACGTCGTGACCTGGTACCCCAAAAGGCGCCGAAGGCACCTTGGTTGGCACCGTTGCCAAACCAGGCTCAAGAAAGTAAAAAGCAATGCAATAAAAAAGGCGCCCCAGAGGACGCCTTTTGAATATTTCGAGGAGTAGTCGCAGCGATTCTTTAGCTCCTGGCCACGAATGACCTTGGGTTCAGAATCCGACCGGCATGCCAGTCGTCACTACTTCAGAGGGAGCCAGCTTCTCTGCTGCCAACAAGATGGGGGGCCAATGCTGGAGGCCAAGCCCAAGGATGCGCAATTGCAGACCTCGAATTCAATTCTCAATCATGAGTGGAGCGAGTGTCAACCTGACTGACATCTGGATCGGTCACCCCCACTCAAACATGCTCACCGCTTTTCGCATGCGCCGCCCGCGGCTCGGCATGCCCATGCTCTGCCTCCACCACCGGAATCTCATTCCCGTCGCAGTCACGCAGCTTACCTTCGCTGAAGTAATCCCCTTCCCGCAATGCCGCCAGATCCTGATAACGCAGCACGCGCTCAGTACCGGCCGCGAATACCGATTGTTGATCCGAGTTGCCGGCGGTGAGGTGGTTGAAGGCCAGGTTCAGCACGATGGCCATGATCGCCGAGGAGCTGATGCCCGAGTGGAAGATCGTCGCGAACCAGCTAGGGAAGTGGTCGTAGAAGTTCGGTGCAGCGATGGGGATCATGCCGAAACCGATGGAGGTGGCGACGATGATCAGGTTGACGTTGTTGCGATAGTCAACCTTGGACAGCGTCCGAATGCCGCTGGCGGCGACAGTGCCGAACAGCACGATGCCGGCACCGCCGAGGACGGAGGTCGGCACGGCGGCGATGACCCGCCCCATGAACGGCAGCAATCCGAGCACCACCAGGAACACGCCGCCGGTGGCCACCACGAAACGGCTCTTGATCCCGGTTACCGCCACCAGCCCGACGTTCTGGGCGAAAGCGCTCTGGGTGAAAGAACCGAAGATCGGCGCGATCATGCTCGACAGCATGTCGGCGCGCAGGCCGTTGCCCAGGCGTTTGGAGTCGACTTTGGTGCCGATGATTTCACCGACCGCCAAGATATCGGCCGACGTTTCTACCAGGGTCACCATGATCACAATGCACATCGACAGGATCGCGGCGAAGTGGAAGGTCGGCATGCCGAAATGGAACGGTGCCGGGAAGCCGAACATCGGGCCTTGGGTGACGGACGAGAAATCCGCCATGCCGAGGAACACGGCGATGACTGTGCCGATGACCATGGCCAGCAGGATCGATAAACGGGAGATGGTCGCACTGCCGATCTTGCTGAGTAACAGCACCAGCACCAGCGTCACCGCCGCCAGGCCGATGTTTGCCATGCTGCCGAAGTCTGGGGCATGGCTGTTGCCGCCCATGGCCCAGCGTGCGGCCACCGGCATCAGCGTCAGGCCGATAGTGGTGATCACAATGCCCGTCACCAGCGGCGGAAAGAACTTGGTGATTCGTGAGAACACCGGCGTGATCAGCAAGCCGATCAGCGACGCGGCAATCACCGCCCCGAGAATCGACTGAAAGCCACCCTCCCCACCACTGCTGACAATCGCCACCATGGTCGCAACGCCAGAGAACGACACACCCTGTACCAGCGGCAACTGACAACCGAAAAACGGCAAACCCAGGGTTTGCAGCAACGTCGCCAACCCCCCTGCAAACAATGAAGCGGCAATCAACAATCCGATGTCCGCCGGCGAAAGCCCGGCCGCCTGGCCGATGATCAAAGGCACCGCGACGATACCGCCATACATGGTCAGAACGTGTTGCAGGCCGTAAGCCATATTCGCGCCGATCCCGAGATTCTCATCCTCAGGCCGTTGTTGTGAAACATGGGGCGTTTTCATGGTTGGGGGGTTCCCTGGTTTTTGTTGTGCGCACACTGTATTCAATAGTCAGAACAAATGTCTATAGAGTTGTATACAACTAACCAGTCAGATTATGGACAGATGTTCACGTTGCCCTTTATCCGTAGTGCCCCCAGCCTAAAAAACTCTTGAAATACATCCTCCCTCCCCTTTCCCTCCCCCACCGCTAATCTTTTGCTTTCCAAGCGACCGTCGGCACGGCCGCCTCTCGCTTATACATATAAAGTATGCATAATGAAGCCATTCGAAATTCAGTATCACAAGGCAAAGAACGCGGCCAACAAACTGAAGCATCAAGGTGTCGGTCTCGCCGAGACAGAACCTGTGTTTTATGACGAACGAGCCCTTACGTTTCAGGACAACCACCACGATGAGCAACGCTGGATCATCATGGGGCTGGATGCCAAAGGTCGCTTGCTGGTCGTTGCGTACACCTACCGCGACCCGAATTTCGTGCGAATCATTTCCGCGCGCATCGCCACCAAAAACGAGCGTCGCCACTATATGGAGGCTTGACCGATGAAAGATGAATACGACTTCAGCAACGCCAAGCGTGGAGCGATTGCCTCCAGCAAGGGCAAGACCCGAATCACCATCATGCTCGATGATGTCGTCATAGAGACCGCGCGCGCGCTGGCAGAAAGCGAGGGGTATGGCTATCAGACGGTGATCAACAACACCTTGCGCCAGGCATTGTTAAGCGATAAAGGCAAAGCGGCGAAGCCCGATCAGAACACTGCCGGTGTAAATGTCGGGCATTTGAAGAAAGGCATCACCGCCTCCGAGCTGAAAAGCCTGGAGAAAAAATTGTCAGAAGCCCTCAGCGAAATCCATCACGTGATGGAGCTTGAAGTTCGTTCCTAGGCACAAAACACCCATGCCTGGTCAGCAAAAGAAAAAGGGGCGAATTGATAAAATTCGCCCCTTTGCGTGGAGCTTAATTTGCCAGCGACACAGCCTCAATCAACCGCTCCAGCACCCGCTTCAACACTTCCTGCGCTGGCACTCGAATCCCGAATTCACTTTCCAGTAACCCGATCAACTCATCCACATCCGCCACCTGCCGCCGTTCGCTGTCGCTGCCCATGCGATGAATGGTAAAGCTGCCGTTAATCAATGTGCGTCGCCATCCCTCCCCCGTCCGCGCCACCATCAGTTGTTTCACGAAGGACGATTCGGGATGGGTCGAGACGTACCAGTTGCCGAGGGTGTAATCGATGTCTTCCTGACGTTGCAGATCGAAGATGTATATCGCCCGCCATTCACCGCCGACGTTGGCACGCAGGGTATAGCCGTCGGCGTGCGGTTCGATGCGATAGGGTTCGTGAGGGGTGAACTGCTCGGCTTCGGTATCCAGCATCAGCGGTGCGGTGGGCACCATGCCGCCGAAGCCGACGTCAGTGATGTAGCGCACGCCGTCGAGGGTTACCAGACTCAAGCGGTGCGTTCGGGCGGTCCATGCACCTTCGGGCTGACCCATGACCACGCGACCGGTGATCCCACGTGCGTCGAAACCCAATGTCTGAAGCAAGGCCAGGAACAGGTTGTTGAGTTCGTAGCAGTAACCACCGCGACCGTCGTGCAGGACTTTCTGCTCGATGGACGGCAGATCGATGAGCACCGGTTCGCCCAATAACGTGGTGAGGTTTTCAAACGGGAAGGCACCGGTGTGGCGCAGTTGCAGTTGGCGCAGGGTTTCCAGGGTCGGCGCCGGGGGCGCATCGAAACCCAGGCGTTGCAGGTACAGCGCAAGATTAGTCAGTCGTGTCTCACTCATCGCTCAATCCTTTATGCAGAGGTCCGCGGATCGCTCCGCCGATGGGCGCCATGTATAAGGGATAACGCGGTCGGACTGACAATTGATTTAGCCAATCGCCGCACACGCCAAGCCTATCGCCGCTTGCGCGAACCCAATCGAATCCATGTCGGCGCATGATCGCTGGCATGAGGTTCGTTGCGAACCCAGGCATCGACGCCCGCCTCTTGCAGGTAAGGGCTCAGTGCCGGGTTGAGCAACAGATGATCGATGCGCAACCCCGAGTTTTTCTGCCAGTGCTGCCGGAAATAATCCCAGAAGGTGTAGATCCGCTCCTCCGGATACAGATGACGCAGGGAATCGGTCCACCCCTGATCCAGCAACCGCTGAAAACACGCGCGACTCTCGGGTTGCAGCAGCGCATCCTTGAGCCAGGAGCGCGGGTTGTAGATGTCCAGATCGGTGGGCACCACGTTGTAATCGCCGGCCAGCACCACCGGATGGTCGCTGCTCTGGAGGTCCTTGGCGTGCGAGATCAGCCGCTCGAACCACGCTAGTTTGTAATCGAACTTCGGCCCTGGCTGCGGGTTGCCATTGGGCAGGTACAGACAACCCACCAGAACCCCGTGCACAGCAGCCTCGATGTAGCGGCTATGGGTATCGCTGTCATCACCCGGCAAACCGCGCCGGCTCTCCAACGGCTGCGCATCGCGCGCCAGAATCGCCACCCCGTTCCATGACACCTGGCCGCGCCAGACGGCGCCATACCCGGCCGCCTCCAGTTCGGCGACAGGGAATGCGCCGTCTACCGATTTGAGTTCTTGCAAACAGGCGATGTCTGGCTGCTCCCGCGCAAGCCAAGCCAGTAGATTCGGCAAGCGGGCGCACATGCCGTTGACGTTGAAGGTGGCGATTTTCAGGTTCTTCATGATCCGACGCTCGCAACGGATTGGGCGGTATCCAGTTGTGACCGGGGTGCGCCACGGCAGTTGCCGCGGCGAGCGAAACAGGCGACTAAAGGCGCGAGCTTACAGCGGGTGATCATCCCATGATGCTTTGAGCAACGGCAGCAGTGCATGCCTGTCCACCGGCCGACTGAGGTAAAACCCCTGCACTTCATGGCACTGGTCCGAGATCAGGAAGTCCAGTTGTTCCAGCGTCTCGACGCCCTCTGCGGTGACAGTCAGGCCCATGGCCTTGCCCAGGTTGATGATCGCCTGCACCACGGCGCGATCATTGCTGCCATTGCTCATGGACGCAATGAAGCGCTTGTCGATCTTGATCCCGTCGAACGGATACGTACGCAGATAACCCAGCGAAGAATAACCGGTGCCGAAGTCGTCCATGTTCAGCCGTACGCCCAATTCCTTGAGCGCATTCATGGTCGCCAGAGCGCCATCGACATCGATGAGCATTACGTTTTCCGTGATCTCCAGCTCCAGTCGACTGGCAGGCAAGCGGGTCTGGATCAACACCTCCCGTACGTCCTCGATCACATCGCTACGGGCAAATTGCACCGGCGACAGGTTGACCGACACCATCATCGCACCGGGCCAGGTCAAGGCCGTCTCGCACGCCTCGCGCAACACCCAGCGCCCTAATGGCACGATCAGATCGGTCTGCTCGGCCAATGGAATAAACGCGTCGGGGTTCAACAAGCCTTGCACTGGATGCTGCCAGCGCAACAGTGCTTCGACCGAGACGATCTGTTTGCCATCGACGTGATAACGCGGCTGGTAATGCATCACGAATTCGTTGTTCTTGATCGCCTGACGCAGGTCGCTTTCCAGTTGTCGGCGGTGCTGGATCTGCTCATTCATGTGCGGCGCAAAGTAGCACCAGGTCTTCTTGCCATTGGATTTGGCCTGATACAACGCGATATCGGCACAGCGAATCAGCTCTTCCGGAACATGCCCCTGGCGCCGACTCAGGGCGATACCGATGCTCGCGCCGATATGCAGCGTGTGGTGATCGTAATGAATCGGTTGATGCAGGCTGTCGAGCAAGCGCTCGCAAAAGCGGTCGATTTCCGCGTGGCTGTCCATGCCGTGGAGCACCAGCACGAACTCGTCGCCACCCAATCGGGCAACCAGATCGATGTCCCGCGTGCACTCGCGCAGACGAATGGCAACCTCCAGCAATACCGCATCGCCGGCCGGGTGGCCGAGGGAATCGTTGATCGGCTTGAAGTTATCCAGGTCGATCATCAACAGCGTCAACGCCGCCGACTGCTCTTTCAGTGCCAGCGCATCTTCGAGGTAACGCGCCAGTTTGTTGCGGTTCGGCAAGCCGGTCAGTGCGTCGTGCATCGACAAATGCTGGATCTGCGCATGGGCGGCGACTTCATCGGTGATGTCGCTGGCCGTCCCGCGAAAACCCAATAACGCGCCCTTGCGCTGGATCGGTCGCGCCGACACCCGACACACCCGTTGTTGCCCCGATTGATCACGGTAGGAACAGCGCAAGTGGCTGACGGCTTGCTCTTCATCGAGTTTGTTCAGCCACAGCGACAAGGGCGTTGTATCGCAATTGAGCAGTTGCCCGATGTTCTGCCCCAGCCATTGCTGATCGGAGAATCCGGTGACGGTGCTGAAGCGCCCCGACAGATACGTGAGGCAATGCTGCTCGTCGATTTCCCAGATCCAGTCGGACGCGGCTTCGGCCACCGCACGAAAACGTTCTTCACTGGCCTCAAGCGCCTGATTCGACAAATCGAGGCTGGTGTAACTGGCATCCACATGCCCGGACGTGCGCAGGACATATCGAAAGAAGTACGCCGTCAACAACGCCAGAATCAACAGCGCCCCGCCCAATGGCGGCAGCAACGACCAGAGCAATTGATGCCCCGGCCGCTCAAGCCGGGAAACCACGCTGTAACCGGTGCCAGCGAGGGCAACGGCCGGCTGGCCGGGTGCGATGGAGTCGTCGGGGGTCAGGTTCAAGTCATGCAAACCGTAATCGGCGCTCAAGGCGCTGAGCTTTTCAGGGGTCAACTGATCGACGTAGATCAGCACCGAAGTGCTTTGGGGATCGACCGCCGGGCGTTCATCATTGGGCACGATCGCGGCGGCCGTCAGCAGCGCCGGTTTACCCTCGAACAAGGTGTACCGACTGACAGGGCTGATCAGGCTTTCCTGGCTCTGGATCGCCTCGATGAGGGGCGCCATCGAGGTCGACAGATAGGCCGCTGCCTCTTGTTGCACCTGAAGCCCGCGCACTACGGCGTATTTGGTTCGCTGACGATCGATCACGAAAACGCCATCGTAGTGATCGATAGTGAACAGAGTTTTACCCACGTTCTGATCGACGTAGGCCCACTGCACATCGACCTTGTCGTTCAGGTGGTCGTAGGCGGTCGTCCAGTTGGCGTAGCTGGCGATGTAGTTTTTCGAGGCGGTGATGCGGTTATCAAGTGCGCGTTGCGTGTAGAACGTGGTTTTGCTCAGATCCTGGGCATCGAGCCGTGCGGCAATGCTGAACAGGGCCATCAGCGCGATCAACACCCCAACGACAAACAGCAGGCCGATGACGAACATCAGGTTGCGGGTAATCGGTGTATGACGCGCAGGTGCAGCGGTGGTAACGGCAATCAAATCCATGCACTTGTTCCTGTCAATCGATCGCCTTATCGGGTGAGACCGGCGGGGTCTGGTCTGTCGTCATGACAGCCAGGCTCTCCACTGACCATAGCAGCCCTGCCCGGTCACCGCCCCTGAATAACGCAAGTCATTGCCGCACTTGAAAAACCGAACACATCGCTATTGCCAATCGATGGACGCTGGCCTGTAATAGCACGCCTCACCCGCGCCTCTTTTCATGCAGAGAATGCCTGTCATGGACACACTGGAAGGTCAAAGAGTCAGCCTGCGCCCTTTGCAATTCAGCGATGCCGCCACGCTAGTCAATGCCGCGCGGGATGGCGAGTTGTGGAACCTGACGGTCACCGTAGTGCCCTCCTCGACAACCGTCGACAGCTACCTCAAAAAAGCCCTCGACGGCCGCGATACCGGTACCGTCCTGCCCTTTGTCATCGTGCTCAAGGATACCGGCGAAGTCATCGGCTCGACACGTTTCTGGAAAGTCGACCAGCTCAACCGCAAACTCGAAATCGGCAGCACCTGGATCTCGGCCAGTTGGCAGAAAACCTTCGTCAATACAGAAACCAAATACCTGATGCTGCGCTACGCCTTCGACGTGCTGGACTGCGTGCGGGTGCAATTCACCACCGACGAAAACAACCAGAAGTCACGCAACGCGATTCTCAGGCTGGGTGCGCAACAGGAAGGCATCGTGCGCCACGAACGGATCATGCCAGATGGACGCAAGCGCAACTCGGTACGGTTCAGCATCATTGATGACGAATGGCCGAAGGTGCGGGAGAGTCTCGAACAGAAGCTGACGGGTTATGGTCTTCGCTAATCACTGACGTATCGCCTCTTGACCAGGACCGGAAACTATCAGCCACTGGTCATCCACCCGGCACCAACCATCCTGCTCTCACACCAATATCAGGTAACGGCTCATTTTGTGGAGACGTACCCTGATGAACATCAGAATCACCTCACTGTTATTGGCAGGGCTGCTGGTCACGGCATCTGCCAACACCGTTGCGGCCGCTGAAGACGGCGCGGACGCCACCGGCACTAAGTTCGGCGGCATCAGCAGCTCGACGATGCCACCCGACAACACCCCCGGCTCGCCTGCGGGCGGGACAAGTTCGGACACCCATGGAAGCAGCGGCACAGGCACCGATGGCGGGGCCAGCGGTTCCGGCTCGGGTGCTGGAGGCGGCACGGGGTCTGCCGGTGGTGGCACCGGTGGCGCTGGCGGTGGGACGGGCAGTTCGACGCATAAAAGCAGGCCATGACATCAATATCGGACCTGTAGGAGCCAGGCTTGCCGGCGAAGGCGTCCTTGAGAGCGCCTTCGCCGGCAAGCCTGGCTCCTACGAAAAACGTTTATTCGCAGGAAAGTTTCAGCGGTCCGAGCGCATCAGCGCTTCGACGCCGCCTTCCATGGACAACACCGCCGAACGATTTCGCCCCGAATGCTTGGCCTGGTACAACGCTGCATCCGCGCGCTTGATCAACATTTCGGCACTGTCGTGCCCTGTCGGCACAAACGAATAACAGCCAAGGCTGACCGTCACGTAGCCCGTGGGTGAGCCGCTGTGGATGATGTTTTTGTCCATGACGCTGCGGCGGATTTGCTCGGCGATCGTCAGCGCACCATGGATGTCGGTGTCCGGCAGCAACACCGCAAACTCTTCACCACCGTAGCGCACCGCCAGATCGGCATTGCGGTGACAGCAACTCTTCAATGCTCGCGCCACTTCGGCCAGGCAATGGTCCCCCGCTACATGACCGTAGGTGTCGTTATAGCGCTTGAAATAATCGATATCGAGCATGATCAGGCTCAGCGGACTCGACCGCCGGGCGCCGCGCCCGAACTCGATCTCCAGCGCCCGTTCGAACAATCGACGGTTGGCCAACCCGGTCAGGCTGTCGTGGGTGGCGATCAATTCCAGGGTTTTCTGCGCCTCGCGCAAATCCGCCTCGATGCGCTCGCCCGCGCGCACCTGATGAACGAACACCCACCCGAACAATCCCACACCGAGGACGACCAGAGCGACGATCACACTGGATTGAATCGCCGTGTCGTACCAGTCCTTGAAGATCGCGCCCTCGGAAGATGCCGCCGCGACCACCACTGGATAGGCATCGAGCTGACGATAGCCATACAACCGGACGATGCCATCCACCACCGAGCCGATCATGGCGTTGCCCGATGTCGCGCTGGGCAAGAGTGTTTGAAAAATCTCGCCCTGAGCCAATGACGTGCCGATCTGCGATTCCACAAACGGCCGTCGCGCCAGCAGTGTCCCATCGGTCAACGCCAAAAACATCGAGCCGTTGTTATCGAGGCTGAAGCTTTTGAAGAACTGATCGAAGTACGACATCTTGATCCCGGCCAGCAACACCCCCTGGAAATTGCCGTCCTGGTCGTTTACCCGCCTGGACACCGGAATGATCCACTCGCCACTCTCCCGACTGCGAATCGCCGGGCCGATGTGTGCCAGGGACGACGTGTTTTGCTGGTGAAACCTGAAGTATTCGCGGTCTGCTGCACCTGGGCCATGGGGCAGGTTTTCGAACGACGTCACGACCCATTTCCCCTGCTTGTCGAACAGAAATATCCCGTGCAATTGATGCAGCGCCTGCACCCGCCGCGAGAAGGTTTTCTGCAAGCGTGGCGTCTGGGCAGCGTCGAAACCCTCAGCCTGAATCCAGTCCACCAGACTGGTCAGCACCAGATCGGCTTTCATGAACGTGTCTTCAGCCTGCTGCGCCATGGCCCGGGTCAGGTTCGACGAAGACACCTCGGCCAACGCCAGGTCGTGCCGACGCGACTGCTCCAGTTGCAGGTAAAGCAGCCCACAGAGGCACAGGCACACGGCCGCAATAAACAGCACCGCGGCTTTGAGCAGGGGCAGCCGCTTCAAGGCACCATCGGGCGCGTGGTGCGGATCGGGAATGGGGATAGGCAAAAGCGAGTCCTGAAAGGGTAAGGCATGGGCAGAGGCCCAAAACCCTTATTTTTTGTGAGCTTAGTCTACGGGGTTGTGCGGGGTAAATGCGCCTGACCGACAGAGATCGACTTCCCGACGAGTGAAATACGAAAACCGTCTCTGCTAGGATGAAAAACCTCAGGAGCCTGTCGAACGCATCGATATCGGCTGCCGTGCATGCCCCGGCCGTTTACCCAAGGAGGAAAAACATGAGCGCTGCGCACCACCCTGCCCCCATCGACACCGTTGTGTTCGATCTCGGCAATGTCCTTATCCGCTGGAACCCCAGAAACCTTTACCGAAAGTTGTTCGGTGAAGACCTGGAGGCCATGGAAACATTCCTGTCTGAGGTCTGCCACACCGCCTGGAACGAACAACAGGACCAAGGCAGAACCTGGCAGGAAGCGATTGAGGAAGCCATCGCCCGACATCCGTCCCAAGAGGCATTGATTCGCGCCTACCGCGAACGCTGGGAAGAAATGCTCGATGGTGCCATAGAAGAAACGGTGAACATCCTCGATGAACTGCATGCCAAAGGCGTGCGGTTATTGGCGCTGACCAACTGGTCTGCCGAAACCTTTCCGATTGCCCTTGAGCGCTTTGAGTTCTTGCAGCGATTCGAAGGCATCCTGGTGTCGGGTGCCGAGGGGATAATCAAGCCTTCGCCGGAGATTTTTCAGTTACTCCTATCGCGGTTTGGCGTTGATAGCCGCCGCGCAGTGTTCGTCGATGATCATGCGCCGAATATTGCAGGAGCACGCCGGGAGGGATTTCATGCGGTTCAGTTCTTCAGCCCGGAACAATTGCGCGAGGAACTGGTGGCGCTTGGGTTGCCCGTACAGTCAGCGAGATAACACTGAACGGCTACATTCCGTTGCGTAAACCGATTTTCGTAGGAGCCAGGCTTGCCGGCGAAGGCGCTCTTAAGGACGCCTTCGCCGGCAAGCCTGGCTCCTACTGGTCTGCAACAGTCAATCCATCACCGCGAAGGCGGAACCCGAATATCCCCAGCCCGGCACTGTGTCTTTACACCCGTTCCGCACACGCCAAACACCAGGTCCTTGCCCAAGCACACCCGCACTTCCGACAACTCCGGGCCATTGCAAATCACGGCAATGCCATTGGCCGGAATCCCGGGATTGCTTTGGCGAAACATCTGCGCGATTTCCTGGGCTTCGAAGTAATACGAGCTGCTGAACGGTTGCAGCTTCTGCGGGATCTTGACCGCACCGAGCGCCTTGTCGGACGCGTCCAGGTAACCCATGGCGCCGAGGCCGCTGCACGTGCCGTGCTTGGCCCATTCGTGATCGAGCAGCTTCTGGGTCGGGAACAAGGTCAGGCCCTTGGCATTTTCCGCTGGCGACAAGGTCACCCTCGGCGGGCAGGACTCCGGCCAGCCGCCCTTGGCGTATTGCGGCCAGAGACCGTGAAGCACGAAGCCGTAGCCTTTACCGGAGCATTGCGCATCGTCTTTGTGGGTCAGGCAGAAGGTCGGAGACCAGGAGAGCGTCAGCAGGTAGTAATCGAACACCCCCGCGACCGATTCCGCCTGGGCTTTACTGCTCTGGGTTTCGCGGGCGCTGCTCAGGCCGATGTTGCCGAAGGTCAGCGCGATCAACCCGACGATTGCGTAAAATTTCTTCATTACCCACTCCTTGGGATGATTGATTTGGCCGTAAAGGGCCGAAGAATGGTTTTGTCACGCGGGTGTTTCAATCGCATGACGCAAGGCAAAACCGCATGACCTTGAAGGAGCTACGATTAACTGACATCACGACAGGAAATCGAAATGAGTAAAGCAGACGAGCTCGCCGAGAAGCTGAAACAATCCCGGCAAACCAGTGCCGACGCGACCATCGCCGATCAAGCCATCGACAGCTGGCCCGCCCAGGTCTATGAGCTGTATCACCAGATCGAAGCCTGGCTGCAGCCACTGATCGAGGTGGGCCTGAAGCTGCGACGCAACTCCACGCACGTGTTCGAGAGTGCCCCGGACGGTGCGACCTACGACTACGCCATCGACCAACTGCTGATCGACGGTAACCACCACAGCATCACCTTCGACCCTGTCGCCCGCTTCACCACCGACGGTGCCGGGCGAGTCGAAATCCACTCGACAGACAAGGAACTCGCCCTCTTGCGAACCGTGGACGAACATGGCGAGACGCAGTGGTGGCTTCAGGCGATCGAACAGTCCGGACAACAACCGGATGCGATCGCACTGACGGAACACAACCTGCTTCTGGCGGTGCAAGAAGGGCTGGGGCTTTAAAGCTCGTTCTGCCCCACCGCCATCGAGGGAGGCGCCGCTCGCCTCCCGTCCAGCGTTGGCCGTTCCGAAGGCAGATTCAGCGCCCGCAACACCGGGTTATCGTACCCATACACATCGGGCTTGAACGTCACTCGCCCATCAAGGCTCAGGTCCACCGTCCAGTAAGCCAACAACACCGGCACTTTCACGGGGAGCCTGATGTTCTCTGTCTTGCCGTTGGCTAACTGTTTTTGAATCCCTTCGCTATTCCAGCGAACCGGGTCGTTGAACAACAGCTCCACCAATTGCAGCGGGTTTTCTACCCGAATACAGCCGGAACTGGTCGCGCGATTGGATTGCGCAAACAACTCGCGATGCGGTGTGTCGTGCAGGTAAATCGCATAGTCATTGGGAAAGCGAATCACCACCTGCCCCAGCGAGTTATCCGACCCTGCATCCTGACGCAACGTAAGGCCGCGCGGGTTGTCCCAATCGACGGTCAACGGGTCGAGCACGTTGCCTTCTCGATCGATCACGCGAATCCGGTTTGCATCGAGATAGCCAGGGTTGTTGCGAATCTTCGGCAGCATGTCCTTGACCAGAATGGTCGGCGGCACGGTCCAGGTCGGGTTGAACGTAACGTAGGTGATCTCGGATTGAAAAATCGGCGTGCTGCGATACGGTTTACCCACCTGCACCCGAGAGCGCCATATCAGCTTGCCATCGCGATAGAACGAAACCTTGTACCCGGCGATGTCGACGATGACAAAGGTGCCCTGAAGTTTGTACAGCAGCCACCGCGCGCGCTCCATGTTCACGCGGACCTGGTCGATTCGCGCCTCGACCGGCACGTTCAGCGCCGCGAGTGTCGCCGGCCCCGCCACACCATCCGCCCCGAGGTATTGCTCGGCCTGATACTTCTTCACCGCCGCCATGACAGTGTCGTCGTAGTCGGAGCGCGCGTTCATTTTCGCGGTCAGATAACCACCCGCCACCAAACGGGCGCGCAACTGCGCAACCGAGGCGTCGTCCATACCCGGCCTGAGGGTCTGCCCTCCCGGGACCTTTGGCCAGCCACCACTGTCGCGAACCCTGCGCAGTTGCGCCAGGCCCTGTCGCAACGTGCCATAAATCGCTTCTTGTGGCGGCGCTTGGGCGAACGCGCGCGCGACGTCATGGCTGTCGAGGGCGGCGAAGAACAGGTTGACGTCCTCCCGGGGGTCGATGCCGAGCGGGTCGAAATTCCAATGGATGTCCAGTCGCGAAGGGTCGACCTTGCCGCGCCGTAACTGCAGCAGCGCCGTGATGAACGTCTGGGTCGCCGAGATATCAAAAGCCGCCCGTTGCCCGGGGGTTGGCGCTGTTTTCTGCATCGAGTTTCTGGCCGTGACCAGTTCGGCAATTCGAAAATCCTCGGGGTCCAGGCCATCAACCACAGTGTCGCTCAGGCTTTTCAAAAGCTGGACAACATCGTCATCGTCCGTCCACGCGGCGCGATAGCCACGATGGCTATAAAAGTCCAGCACCGCTCGATTGACGTCGACCCGTTGATGGCCCGGTGACGTGAGCAACGGGGGAAACGCCGAACTCAATGGCGCCAATGCCGCCTGAATCGCCTGACCGACATAATCGCCAGGCGCGGCATCCGCGCCGACGCTAACGGGAGATGACGGCTCAATCGGCGAAGTTTCCGCAATTGCCATGCCGCTGATCAGAAAGCCCATAAAAAATATGCGGCTTATGACGAATAACCTTGTTAACTGCCCCATGGATAATCCTTAATCTCCCGTTTTCAACCGGCTAGCGTCGTGCGCGCTGCTAGACTCGAAACAATCAGATGAGACTTGCATATGGCCCTAGACCGCTTCGGCTTTTTAATGACGGCCCTGTTGCTGACCGCTTTTACCTTACCGGCAGCCTACGCCGATTCGCTTGAAGCCGCGCTGATCAAAGCGGCCCCCAATGCCAACGCCAAGGTAATTACCCTGGCCGTACGCGCCTCCCAATGCAGCCGGTCCCAAGGCGCGGTCCCGGCTCAAAGGCTAGCAGTCATCGATTACTCCCTGCCCTCCACCGAACAACGTCTTTGGGTATTCGACCTTAAGAAACGCAAACTGTTGTTCCACGAACTGGTCGCCCACGGTCGCAACAGCGGCGAAAACATGGCCCGCCAGTTCTCCAATCAGAATGCCAGTTACGCCACCAGCCTCGGTTTGTACCGCACCCAATCCAGCTATGTCGGGCAGAACGGCTATTCGTTGCGCATGGAAGGTCTGGAGCCGGGTTTCAACGACAATGCTTTCGAGCGGGCGATCGTCATTCATGGCGCACCGTATGTCAGTCCTGACCTGGCGCGGGCGAATGGCCGGATCGGCAGAAGCCTGGGTTGCCCGGCTGTGAGGCCTGCAATTGCACATCAGCTGATCGACTCGATGAAGGATGGGCAGCTGTTGTTTTCTTACTATCCGGATCAGCGCTGGTTGAAGTCTTCTTCGTACATCAATTGCGGTAACGCCACCGTGGCGAACAGAAGTCACTAAATACAGCGTGAAACTGTCAAAACTGTAATCTTCGCCTCAGCCTGCTGAAAGGCGCCGCCCGTTAGCCTCCACCTCATTAAGCTCTCCTCCCTCCGCTAAGGATGGATTTGAGGGCTTCATCAGGCTGACGGACGGGAAAAACGGCATGCATTCCAACACCTCAAGACGCACCTTCGTGAAGGGCCTTGCCGCAGGCGGGGTTCTTGCTGGCCTCGGGCTGTGGCGCACGCCGGTCTGGGCGGTCACCAGCCCCGGCGAACCGAACGTGCTGGCCGGTACCGACTTCGACCTGTTCATCGGCGAAACCCCGGTCAACATCACCGGCAACCCTCGAACGGCGATGACCATCAACGGCGGCATTCCCGGCCCCCTGCTGCGCTGGCGTGAAGGCGACACGGTCACGCTGCGAGTGAAGAACAAACTCAAGGACAGCACCTCGATTCACTGGCACGGCATCTTGCTGCCCGCCAACATGGACGGCGTGCCGGGGTTGAGCTTTCACGGCATCGAACCGGACGGGATGTACGTCTACCAGTTCAAGGTCCGGCAGAACGGCACTTACTGGTATCACAGCCATTCGGGCTTTCAGGAACAGTCCGGGGTTTACGGGCCATTGGTGATCGACGCCAGGGAGCCAGAGCCTTTCCAGTACGACCGCGACTATGTAGTGATGCTCACCGACTGGACCGACGAAGACGCGGTCGGCCTGATGAAAAAACTCAAAAAACAATCCGATTACTACAACTACCACAAGCGCACCGTGGGCGATTTCATCCACGACGTCAGCGAGAAAGGCTGGGGCTCGACAGTTGCCGATCGCAAGATGTGGGCCGAGATGAAAATGAACCCCACCGATCTGGCCGACGTCAGCGGTGCCACTTACACCTACTTGATGAACGGCCAGGCGCCGAACATGAACTGGACTGGGGTATTCCGCCCCGGCGAAAAGCTGCGGCTGCGTTTTATCAACGGCTCCGCCATGACGTACTTCGACGTGCGTATTCCGGGTTTGAAAATGACCGTGGTCGCCGCAGATGGCCTGCACGTCAAACCGGTGAGCGTCGACGAGTTCCGCATCGCAGTGGCGGAGACGTTCGATGTGATCGTCGAGCCGACCCAGGACGCCTACACCCTGTTCGCGCAGTCGATGGATCGAACGGGTTATGCGCGAGGCACCCTTGCGGCGAAGGCCGGTTTATCGGCACCGGTTCCTCCGCTGGATCCGCGACCGCTGGTGACCATGGATGACATGGGCATGGGCGGGATGGACCACGGCAGCATGAGCGGCGATATGGCGGGTATGGATCACAGCGCCATGCCAGGTATGTCGGGCATGGACGGCGGTGATATGCAGGGCATGGACAGCATGGCCGGTATGGATCACAGCAGCATGGCCATGGGCGCCATGGCCGGCATGCAATCCCATCCCGACACGGAAAAAGACAACCCGCTGGTGGACATGCAAGCCATGAGCACCTCACCGAAACTCGACGACCCGGGCCTTGGCTTGCGCGACAACGGCCGTCGCGTACTGACTTACTCCGACCTGCGCAGCACCTTCGAAGACCCGGACGGCCGCGAGCCCGGTCGCACCATCGAGCTGCACCTGACTGGCCACATGGAGAAATTCGCCTGGTCGTTCAACGGCGTGAAGTTCTCCGACGCCGAACCGCTGCGGCTCAAATACGGTGAGCGGGTTCGGGTGGTGCTGGTCAACGACACGATGATGACTCACCCCATTCATTTGCACGGCATGTGGAGCGACCTCGAAGACGAGAACGGCCAGTTCATGGTGCGCAAACACACCATCGACATGCCACCGGGATCAAAGCGCAGCTATCGGGTCACCGCCGACGCGCTCGGTCGCTGGGCCTATCACTGCCATCTCCTGTACCACATGGAAATGGGCATGTTCCGTGAAGTTCGCGTGGAAGAATGAGGCGCTACCCATGACCAGACTGAATCGCTCTACCCGCCTCGCTTTGGCACTCGCTGGCTTCACGGTTTCTTCGGCCATGGCCGCCACCGACGACATGCAGGGCATGGATCATAGCCAGATGCAGGGCATGGATCACAGCCAAATGCAGAGCATGGACGACGGCCAGATGCAGCCCGCCGCGCCAACCCAAAGCCGCACGCCGATCCCGGCATTGACCGACGCCGACCGCGCCGCCGTGTACGCCAGCCCCACCGGCCACAATGTGCATGACACCGCGCTCAACTATTACTTCCTCGCCGACAAGCTCGAATGGCAGGACGCCGACGACGGCAGTGCGTTGGCCTGGGATCTGTCCGGCTGGATCGGCGGCGACATCGATCGCCTGTGGCTGCGCTCCGAAGGTGAACGCGTCAATGGCAAGACCGAAGACGCGGAAGTCCAGGCTCTCTGGGGCCACGCCATCTCCCCCTGGTGGGACGTGGTGACCGGCGTGCGCCAGGATTTCAAACCCGGCGATCCGCAAACCTGGGCCGCGTTCGGCGTGCAAGGCATGGCGCTGTACAACTTCGAAACCGAAGCCACCGCCTTCATCGGCGAAAGTGGCCAGACCGCCGCACGACTGGAAGGCGACTACGACATCCTGCTCACCAACCGACTGATTTTGCAGCCAACCGCAGAGCTCAACGTCTACGGCAAAAACGACCCGCAACGGGGCATCGGCTCCGGGCTGTCCAACACCGAAGCCGGCCTGCGGCTGCGCTATGAAATCCGCCGGGAATTCGCGCCTTACATCGGGGTGACCTGGAACCGCACCTACGGCAAAACCGCCGACTACGCCAAGGACGAAGGCGAGGACCGCAGCGAAGCCCGCCTCGTGCTCGGCGTTCGGTTGTGGTTCTAAACGCTTTAACTCAAAAACCTAAAAACCAACCGCTTAAAGCGGTAAGAGGCCTTGCATGCGCACAATCAAAACCACCGCTGTTGCCATCGCACTTTCAACCGGGCTGCTCATGAGCGCACTGGCTCAAGCCCACCCGAAACTGCTCTCCTCCACCCCGGCAGAAGGCGCGGACGGCACAGCACCGAGCAACATCGAACTGCACTTCTCGGAAAACCTCATGACCCAATTCTCCGGCGCCAAACTGGTCATGACCGCAATGCCCGGCATGGCCCATTCGCCCATGCCGATGAAGGCCAAAGTTTCCGGCGGCAGCGACCCGAAAACCATGGTCATCACCCCGCTCTCGCCATTGCCCACCGGCAGCTACAAAGTTGAATGGCGCGCCGTGTCTTCGGACACTCACCCGATCACCGGCAACGTTACGTTCAAAGTGAAGTGATTGATGAGCGACTCGGTCAGCATTGCCCTGCGCTTTGCGTTGTATGTGGATTTGATGCTGTTGTTCGGGGTGGCGCTTTTTGGCTTGTACAGCCTTAAAGGGCAGGAACGGCTGTCTGGAGCGGTGTTGCCGTTTCGGTCGATGTTGGCGGGGACGGCAGTGCTGGGTGTGCTGCTGTCCGTCGCCAGCATGGTGATGATGGTGAGCGCCATGAGCGGGGAATCGGACTTCGCCGAGCTGCGTCCGCACATCGAGATGATGGTGCTTGAAACGGACGTGGGGCTCGCCTGGGTGGTTCGCATCGTTGCGCTGGTGATTGCTGGTTCAGCGGTGATGCTCCGTGCGCCTGGTTTCAGTTTGCTGATCGCGGCTTTCGCTGGCGGTGTCGCCCTCGCCAGCCTGGCCTGGAGCGGGCACGGGGCGATGGATGAAGGCAGTCGTCGTTATTGGCATTTCGTGGTGGATATTCTGCACTTGCTGGCGGCGGGGGCATGGCTGGGTGCGTTGGTGGCGTTTGCGTTGATGGCGAAGATTAATGCGCTGCAAACCGAAGCGCGCATCCGGTTGTTGGCCCGTGCTGTTAATCGATTTGAGGTGATTGGCGCGGTCATCGTGGTGCTCATCACGGTGACGGGGGTGGTGAATTATCTGTTCATCGTTGGGCCGAAACTGGATGAGGTGTTTCTCAGTACTTACGGGGTTTTGCTGTTTATCAAAGTGGTGCTGTTTGCCGGGATGCTTGTCCTTGCCGCGTTGAACCGGTTTCACCTTGGGCCGTTATTGGAGCGATCGTTGCGGGACGGGCAATACACGGTCGCCGCTAATGCGTTGCGGCGTAGCGTGGTGGTGGAGTTAGCGGCTGCGGTGGTGATTGTGGGTTTGGTGGCCTGGTTGGGGACGTTGAGTCCGCAGATGGACACTAATGAAGCATCCGATGACCGGCCAAGCAGTCAGTGGACAGGGTGAGAGTCCTTTACTAGCGTCTAACCACCAGATTTCAAGCCATAGGGTTCAACACCCAAGCGCCAAGGTGAAAATGCGGCGCAATTATCGAAAGGAGATCGAAAATGGCTGACGTACTGAAAGTGGTGGATGTCCAGTTAACGTTACTTAAATCCTTCCCACCGCAGCTACACATCCAGGCTTTTGGCCAGGTGGGTTCTGCTGGATGGACTAACCCAAGACTGTTGCCGCGGTTTTATATTCAGTTTCCGCCAGACGGCATTCAAGACTTTGATTTTGTTGCTGATCCGCCCCAAGGGATTGTTATACAGCCCGTCTGTCCCATCGCCGCATCAGAACTTTGGGAAAACCCGCCACTCAATATACTCAAGGGAGTAAGAGTCCACTCTGCTACCAACTGCATTGAAGCGTACCTTGAGACTTCAAGGTCTTTGTCGCTTTAACAATCAACTAATGTGGAGAGATACGTGTCGGGCCTTGCCTGGCACGTATCATGCGCTGGAGTGAATGGGGTATTGGGACAGTGGATGACAGCCGAGAAGCGCTTTCACTACACTGACTCCCGCTTGAACCCCACTCCATCACAAAAGCCCGATAACAATGAAAACCATAAAAAGCACCATGATGCTCTGTGGCCTGCTCGCGCTAGCCAGCGGCGTTCAGGCAGAGCAAAGCCCTTCCCATCTCGACACCGTCCTGCAACAAGGCCAACTTCGCGTTTGTACGACGGGCGACTACAAACCCTATACCTTCAAAGGTGAAGACGGCGAATACTCGGGGATCGACATCGCCATGGCCCGCTCGTTGGCCGACAGCCTGGGCGTGAAGGTTGAGTGGGTCCAGACCACCTGGAAAACCCTGATGCCCGACATGCTCGCAGGCAAATGCGACATCGGCGTCGGCGGCATCTCCGTCACGCTGGAACGCCAGAAAAAAGCCTTCTTCAGCACCACGCTGGATGTCGACGGCAAAATCCCGCTGGTGCGCTGCGAAGATCAGACGCAGTACCAGACCATCGAACAAATCAACCAACCTTCGGTTCGCTTGGTCGAACCGGCCGGCGGCACCAACGAGGCTTTCGTTCACGCCTTCCTGCCCAAGGCGCAATTGAAGCTTCACGACAACGTGACCATCTTCCAGGAGTTGCTGGACAAGAAGGCTGACGTGATGATTACCGATGCTTCGGAAGCGCTTTACCAGCAGAAACTCAAACCGGGTTTGTGCGCGGTTAACCCGACGCAATTTATGCAGTATGGGGAGAAGGCCTATCTACTGCCGCGTGACGACATTAGTTGGAAGTTGTATGTCGATCAGTGGCTGCACCTGGCCAAGGTGACGGGCAACCACCAAAAAATCCTGGGTCAATGGATAGCAACCCCAGAGGCCAAATAGCCCATTAGTGGCCGCTACCATGTAGCAGCTGGCGAAGCCTGCGTCCGGCTGCGCAGCAGTCGCAAAACCAGAACTCACGAAGCATCAGGCAAATCACGCAACGGCGAAAACACCTCAGCCGTTGCGTCATTCCTTAGTCGTGCAGCAACCCTGAGCTGTATTCATTAAAGCTGTTACCGATAGCGCTCCCACCGAAGTTCACCTTGTTGGTGCTATGGCCATCAAACTGTTGGCAATCTTCTGAGAAGCACGTGCTGGTGCTCACACCCGAACAGGCGCTCAAGAGCAGAGCACCGGCGATCAGCACGACTTTGAACAGGTTCAGGATCATTTTTCAGTTCCCTTGGGTACAAGCGTGGCAACACGACCTTAGGTCATCATCCTATGCCGAAAGCCCGTCAAACTTGATGAAACATTGCTGAGCGACAGCGTTGGTTCAGCTGCCATCATCGTTACGGTTGCTCATCGTCAATCGCGCTGCAGGGTCAATCCTTTTTGGGTCGTGACGGGTTGTCCTGACGATAGGTATGCTGGGGATTGACGACTAATTGCCTGACCTGGCTGTCCAACTCTTTGCTGTGATACAGGTCCAGGCATTTGAGCAGCTCAAAGCGAACGCCTTGGCGCTCTGATTCGACCAGTGGATTGTGATAATCACGCGCCAGAAACTGGTCAACCAGAGGTCTACCGGCTTGGGGTGCTTGCTCCAGATCGAAATAGGTCCAGTCCATAAGCGCACTGGCACTGCTTCCGGCGTCCTGGGCGGCTTTAGGTTCGCCCTTGTAGGCTGTAGCGATGCAGTCTGCCAGCACCATATCCTTGTAATTTTGCGCGTAGGTGCGCCCGCCCGCCTGTGGGGAGTTGGTCGGATCATCCCTGGACCAACTGTTGGAAGGCGCGGCTGCCCAAGCCAGTACCAAGACCGCAGTCAAATACTTCATCAAGACAAACTTCATCCTTGAGTTTAGGAAGCAGAAAATCTGCAGCAGTTTAATCCTTCATGCTTGAGGTGACATAGACCCGAATGACGGAGTCATAAAGGTGTGTTGCGCGGAAGGGTGTCTAGCAGCTCCGTCACGGAGCTGATGCGATAACGTCCTGCAGCTTATTTGGTACATGAACGCCACATTCACGACGGCTAACCATAAAAAGACGTCAGATATTTCCTTGTTTTCTTCGAAGAAACTCGCTCGTTTAAATGGGGTGTTTAAAGACACTCGCGGTTACTTCACAAAGGCTACAACGCCTTGCGTCGTTGCCTACGACTACGCCAGAATCGACCGGCTTGTGCGCTTAAGGTCCGGGCTTTATCGTTTCCCCGTCGCTGAAAAACAGCGATCGGGTTTGGTAGCCCGTACATGAGATTTGCACAGCACCACCATTCGCGGCGTTTTTCGTCTCGGCTTTATGGTGGTCATGCACAGGGCACCTTCGGGTGCGCCGGCTTCCTCATGTCCCGGTCTACCAACCTGCGCATGGCCGCCACCCATCGTTTGGTAGCGAGGTTGGATGGCTCCTTTATCTACGGCATGAGGAGTTTTATCTATGTTCAAACCAACACCCAATCCGCCGATCACAGATCCGGCATCCCCCTACGAATCGCTTGACTCCAGAAAACTCAACGAAGCCGCCGAACGCGCCCTCGACTACTATCTAAAACCGGCGGCTCAAATCATGGCTACACCATACCAACCCAATACGATGTTTTTCGCCAATCCAAAGTCCGACACCGAATCGCTGCTGGCCAACGCCAGCGAGACGCTGGGATCGGCCACGGTTATGCTCGGTGATTTTGCTGCGCTGCTGGAAGGAACACACCGCAAAACCCTGCTGGGCATCGCGCAAGTGGTCATGCTGGGTGAGCTGGCGGTGAACCAGGCGCTGGATAACGTCGAGCCATCTAAGTAATCAATGCTGAACATCGGCGTGGGGAGGCGTGAGCCCCTCACGCCACAGAACACTACTCCAAACACAGGCTACGACAGGACAGATGGAGACAGACACTCGCTCCGCTCTCCTGTCGCGTTTCTGTCGCCCCCATGATGGATTGGATGTAGCAAGACACCAATGCCCCGGCCCGCTTGGCCGGCCCGGTTTTATTTTTTCAGCTTTGTAGCAACTTTTAAGCAAGCCTTCACATAGGCCTGTCACGGGCACTACCGGTTCTTGATCTTTCGACTTGGGTAGTCCTCACTCGCTAGGGGAAAGGCGGCAGCAAGTCACCCGCTCATCATTCGACTGCTACGCTGAATGCTCCACGGAGGATTCGCGATGCCCAATTCAGACCTGCTCCCTTCCCTGCTTTACAAGATCAACGAAAACCAACTCGCCCTTGAAGCGGGCATTCTGGAGCTTTCAAATTGGGTGGAGCAGCGCGGCTCATCCGAAGTAGCCGAAAACGTCCGCAGCGCTTTGGCCGCTATCGACCGTAACGAAGAGTTTATAAAAAAGATGACGCTCGCCGTTCTGATGACTCCGGAATGAAAGCAAATCTGCATCTTTCGGCCCAGACTATGGGAATGCGATCACAAATCTTGAGACTGCGCTTTCACATGAAAGCTGGTCGCTAGGCAGGTCAACCGGATCCAAATTTCACGCAGAAGCGCGACATTTAAGCCAATATTTGGATTTTCCAATCGTTCAAAAACGTCTTTACACGGCCTGGGCCGATAGCTACCTGTCATGAAAGGCAGGTAATGAACCATAGATGCATCAGAACACTTATGCTACAGATCGGCTTCAGGCCACACGTGCCAAAGATTAATCAGGCGCAGAAACTATGTCTGAGCCCAGCTAGGGAGGTTACATCGATGGACGAACTGCTGAGCACATTGCGGTACAAAAGCGAAGGAACTGACATTGATTTCAAATCTGCGCAGTACCGATTTATAGGCGGCAGCGAGATCGACAAGGCCGAGATGCTCAAGGATATCCTCGCGATAGCCAATTCATGGCGCGATGGCCCTGGTTATATTCTCCTCGGATTCAAAGATCAGCGACCTCATCCAGCCGAAGTCGTGGGTATATCAGGAGGCATCGATGATGCAGCGGTGCAACAATTCGTCCACGGAAAGGTGAAACCAAAACTGACGTTTCGCTACGAAGAGCACCTATATGAAGGTAAGACTGTCGGGGTGATCACGATCCCGAAGCAAAAGCGCGCTTTCTACCTTTCTCATGCCTATGGAAAACTGAAGAGCAATGTCGTTTATGTGCGTCGGGGCAGTAGTACGGATGAGGCAGAGCCTCCAGAAATTACCGCGATGACGCTGGCTGATAGTGGTCGTGGAGAGATGAATGTGGATTTATCCTTGCTTACTCTTCATAACAAAGTTTTACCTAACAACTATACGCATCAATTTCTCCAGTTCACCGAAGAGTTCCCCGACTATAAACGTCGAGCCTTGGGTCCTGCTGAGTTTGAGACCCGCTCTTTTATGACTCGTGACAACGAAGACTTCTGGAGAGAGTATGCTGAGTACGTTCAAGTGAACGACGCACTCATCCAGATTCAATTCATATTACTCAATCGTTCAGAAGTACAACTTTCGAATGCCAAGCTTGAAGTGATCGTCGAACCACTGGATGGGCAATCCGTCGATCTGCTTGCGGGTTGCGACCTCCCGGAGAAGCCGGAAACCACATGGGATATCAGCAAAGGTTTGCGCACGTTGCCAGAGGTGATGGCGAATCAAAATGCGCGGCTAATTATCGATGAAAGCGCCATAGTCCCGGTCTGCCACATACGCTTCGGATCCCTATTGCCAGGAGAAGAAGCGAGATCATGCGACGCGCTTGCAATTGTTCCGTTAGCTTCAGGAAAACTGCGATTGCGCTGCCGTATCTTAGCAAGCGAGTTAGCTACGCCGATCGAGATGGACCGTATGATTCAAGTGACTGGATCAGTTGTGCAACTTGATTTTCAAGGCTTTAAGAGCTTAATGCGCGAACGGTGGGGGCAAACTGATTCAATAACTTAATAGGAAAAAGGGGAGAAAAAGGGGACTGATTTATTTACTCGTGCTATCTCGCTGAAGGGGGGTGTCAGAAATTTTGTGTTCGGGCATAACATGAGTAAGAGGTGCATGTATGCCAACCAAGAAGAAACCCGCGTTGCGAGAGCTGCCAAAAATCCCGAAAGAGCTGCTCGAGCAATTCACCGATGGACCGATGACCGCTGAAGCCATTGAGGACGCCTCTGCGGCGTTCAAGAAGGCTTTGATCGAGCGAGCCCTGAGTGCTGAGCTTGGCCACCACCTGGGCTATCCGCCGGGCGCGCAGCGCCCAGAGGATGAAACCAACCAGCGCAATGGCAAAAGCGGCAAGACGGTTCTAACCGGCGATGGCCCGCTCCGACTGGATATTCCTCGCGACCGGGACGGCAGTTTTTCGCCCATCCTGATTCCCAAGCACGAGCGCCGTTACACCGGATTCGACGACAAGATCATCGCCATGTATGCCCGTGGAATGACTGTCAGAGAGATTCGTGCGTTTCTTTCCGAGCAGTACGGTACGGACGTTTCTCCCGACTTCATCAACTCTGTAACCGATGAGGTCATGGCAGAGATCGGTGCCTGGCAACAGCGGCCTTTGGAGCCGATGTATCCGGTTATTTTCTTCGATGCTCTGCGGGTCAAAATCCGCGAAGAGGGGCTGGTTCGCAACAAGGCTATCTACCTGGCCTTGGGTGTTTTGCCTGACGGAACACGCGATATTCTCGGCATTTGGATCGAAACGACCGAGGGCGCCAAATTCTGGATGAAGGTGTTCAACGACCTCAAGACACGCGGCGTCGAAGACGTGTTGATTGCTGTGACCGACGGCCTTAAAGGCATGCCAGAAGCTCTCAGCGCCGTATTTCCAGACACGACGCTGCAAACATGCATTGTTCATCTGATCCGCAACAGTCTTGATTACGCGGCTTGGGATAAACGCCGCGAACTAGCCAAGGCGCTCAAACCGATCTATCAGGCAGTCACCGCCGAAGCGGCCGAGCAGGCGCTGGATGCGTTTGAAAGCGGGCCATGGGGCAAGCAGTATCCAACGGTAGTGGCTGCTTGGCGCCGCGCTTGGGATCGTGTGATTCCATTTTTCGTTTTTCCGCCAGCGATCCGAAAAGTGATCTACACGACCAACGCCATTGAGAGCATCAACGCTCAACTGCGCAAGATCATCAAAACCCGAGGTCACTTCCCGACCGACGATGCGGCGACCAAGCTGATCTGGCTTGGGCTGCGCAATATCACAGCAAACTGGGGCTCAGCGGCCCATGACTGGAAAAGTGCGATGAATCAATTCGCGATTCTGTACGGAGATCGATTTATCAGACCGACCTGGTAAAAGCATGGCCTGCCTAACGGCAGGCCGTTACCGGCCCGCACACAAAATATCTGACAGTCCCCGCTGAAGCTCTCCCATTCCTTTGCTCCACTTGTCCTGAACTACCGCAGCAAGACTCGCCCGAGCCCCGCACGCCCAATCCTGATAAACTCCCCACCTCCCAGCCTCACCCATTCCAGAAACGCCAATGCCCCCAATCACCGCCACACCCGCTCCGCTCTCCCGCCGCTTCTCCGTCGCCCCGATGATGGATTGGACAGACCGCCACTGCCGTTTCTTCCTACGCCTACTATCCAAACACGCCCTCCTCTACACCGAAATGGTCACCACCGGCGCGCTCCTCAACGGCGATCACGACCGCTTCCTGCGTCACAACGAAGCCGAACACCCGCTCGCCCTGCAACTCGGCGGCAGTGTCCCGCTCGACCTGGCCGCCTGCGCACGTATGGCCCAGGAGCACGGCTACGACGAGGTAAACCTGAACGTCGGCTGCCCGAGTGATCGGGTGCAGAACAATATGATCGGGGCGTGCCTGATGGGGCATCCGCAGTTGGTGGCTGATTGTGTGAAGGCGATGCGTGATGCGGTGTCGATTCCGGTGACGGTGAAGCATCGGATCGGGATTAATGGGCGGGACAGTTACGAGGAGTTGTGCGATTTCGTTGGCACGGTTCGGGATGCCGGGTGCACGAGTTTTACGGTGCATGCGCGGATTGCGATTCTGGAGGGGTTGTCGCCGAAGGAGAACCGCGACATTCCGCCTCTGCGCTATGACGTGGCGGCGCGGTTGAAGACGGACTTTCCGGAGCTGGAGATTATTCTCAACGGCGGGATCAAGACGCTGGAGGCTTGTCACGAGCATTTGCAGACGTTTGACGGCGTGATGCTGGGTCGTGAGGCGTATCACAACCCTTATGTGATGGCAGAGGTGGATCAGCAGCTGTTTGGCAGCAAGGCCCCAGTGATCAGCCGGGCCGAGGCGCTGGCGCAGTTGCGTCCTTATATCGCCGAGCATCTGCTGGCGGGTGGATCGATGCATCACATCACCCGGCACGTGCTGGGGCTGGGCACCGGGTTCCCGGGGGCGCGCAAGTTTCGGCAGTTGTTGTCGGTGGATATTCACAAGGCTAAAGAGCCTTTGGCGTTGCTGGATCAGGCGGCGGAGTTGTTGGAGGGGCGTTAACGGTCACCTGCGTTGAACCTGTCCCCTATTTCAGCATCGTATCTACCGATACCACGCCCCGCCTTTCAAACATCCGTTTTCAGGTTGTTGCCGCTGGGGCCATCGATACACGTACGCGCCCTTGAGTGGCTGCAAGCGCTCGGGTAATGTCATTAGACCCATAGGACAGAGCACGCCCATGACTTCCAAGCTGGAACAACTCAAACAAATGACCACCGTGGTTGCCGATACCGGCGACTTCGAAGCAATCGCTCGCGTTAAACCCGTGGACGCTACTACCAACCCTTCCCTGTTGCTCAAAGCGGCGGCCATTCCCGCTTATGCCGAGTTGCTGAACGCGTGCGTTCACGACTGCAAGGGCGATGTAGGCCTGGCCAGTGACCGTTTTGGCGTTGCGGTAGGGCAAGAAATTCTGAAGGTTGTACCGGGCCGTATTTCCACTGAGGTGGATGCGCGCCTGTCGTTCGACACTGACGCCGTATTGAAGCGTGCGCACCGTCTGATCGACCTGTACGACAAGGCCGGCGTTGGCCGTGACCGCGTGCTGATCAAGATCGCTTCGACCTGGGAAGGTATCCGCGCTGCCGAGAAGCTGGAAAAGGAAGGCATTCAGACCAACCTGACCTTGCTGTTCTCTTTCGCTCAGGCTGCGGCTTGTGCTGACGCTGGGGTGTTCCTGATTTCGCCGTTCGTTGGCCGTATCTACGACTGGTACAAGAAAGCCACTGGCAACGACTACACCGGCGCGGATGATCCGGGCGTGCAGTCGGTGACGCGTATCTACAACTACTACAAGGCCAATGACTACAAGACTGTGGTGATGGGTGCGAGCTTCCGTAATCTGAATCAGATCGAGCAGTTGGCCGGTTGTGATCGGTTGACCATCAGCCCGGATCTGCTGGAGAAGCTGGCGGCGGATACTGGCAAGCTGGAGCGCAAATTGGCGCCGGGGCATGCCGGTGAAGCGCGTCTGAGCTTGAATGAAGCGCAGTTCCGTTGGTTGTCCAACGAGGATGCGATGGCGACCGAGAAGCTGGCTGAGGGGATTCGTCAGTTTGCTCGGGATCAGGAGAAGCTTGAGGCGTTGTTGCAGGCCAAGCTGTGATCTAGTTCGAAGCGGTGCAAAAAGGGCGAACCTTAGCGGGTTCGCCCTTTTTTGTGCGTTGATGGTGGAGATTGAATGGGCTTCGCGCTGGGGGATGTGGTGATCGTTATGGCGCCTTCGCGGGCAAGCCTCGCTCCTACAGGGGATTCGTAGTGAGTCGGGATGGTGTGTTTACGCGGGGCTAGTGTGGGATCAGACCGACCCACACCGTTTCAGGGGAATCAATGCCGCTCCAGCGCATTCACCAGGTCATGGAACGCTTCACGATTGGAGTCGTTCAGGCCCATGAGGATTTTGTGTGCTTCGAGGACTTTGACCCGTACCACTTCTTCGGACTGGTCCTGGTCTGGCAGGTCGGTCAGGCATTCAGGGCATGGGATCGGGCGGTCAACGATGTTGAACACTTGCTCGAAGCCCATGGACTGCAACAGACGGGTGATGTCTTCGTGGGTGGTGACGACGGTCGGCAGCAGGCCGACCTTTTGCCGCGACAGGATCGACAGTTTGGCCAGCAGGCCCAGGGTGGTGCTGTCGATGCTGCGGGTTTCGGTCAGGTCGATCACGATGGCGTTGAAATTCAACGCAGTGAAGATCCGCTCAATAGTCGCATCCAACGCCGAACACAGGGTCAGGCGAACTTCACCGACGAACTTCAGGACGAAGGTGCCGTCCTGCTCGGCGAACTGGATTCTACCGGTACTCATTAAAGATTCCTGCTCAACACCAACAGGGCGATATCATCCGGCATCTCCCCTAGCGTGGCCAATCCAAAAACCTGGCGCAGACCATCCAGGCTGCCGCCCGCTGCCTTCACCCGTTGAGGTAAAGCAGCTTCTTTCTCTTTGAGTGTGGGTTCTGGCAAAAGGTCCAAAATGCCATCAGACATCAGCGTCAAGCTGAACACTGGCGGCAATTCCAGTACGTGGTCTTCGTAGGTGGCTTCATTGAAGAGGCCCACCGGCAGACCACGCCCTTCCAGGTAACGAACACTGTCTGGCGTGTACAACACAGGCAACGGCAGATGACCGCCGATGCTATAGGTCAACAAACCGGTCTCCTCGTCGATGACTCCACCGACCATTGTGACGTGTTTGCCCAGCTTACAACTGATCAGGCCCCGGTTGATATGACCAAGAACCTCTGAAGGCTTGAACTCCGGCAATGTGCCGTTGCGCTTGGATTCGAACAGCAAGCGCGTGGTCATGAACTTCAACAGCACGGTAACGAAGGCTGAAGAGGCGCCATGACCGGAAACGTCAGCCAGGTAGAACGCTACCCGACGCTCATCGACCCGAAAGTAGTCGACGAAATCGCCCGAAAGGTACAGCGACGGGATGATCTGATGCGCAAACTGGAACTCGTTGATGCTCCAGGGACTGACCGGCAGCATGTTCATCTGCACCTGGCGACCGGCGTTCTGGTCTTCCTGGAGCAGGTTCAGGCTGGCTTCGAGCTCGCGATTGGCCTTTTCCAGCTTCTCGCGATAGCGCTGGTTTTCCAGCAGCAGGCGCGCACGATCCAGGGCTCGGCGCACAGAGTGCTCGAGCACGGCCAGATCTTCGAGAGGCTTGATCAGGTAGTCCGCCGCGCCCAGGCGCAGGGCCTCGACCGCGTCGTTCATCACGCCGGCGCCCGACACCACGATTACCGGTGTTTGCGGCGACAGCTCGGTGACCTGGCGAATGAGTTCAAGTCCACCCATCTGCGGCATGCGCAGATCGCAGATGACCAAGTCGGGCTTGTCTTGCTCGAATACCTGAAGTCCCTGCTGGCCATTGCTGGCCTGCAGGACACTGAAACCACTGTCTTCCAAGTAGGCCGCGAGGCTCGCGCGCACTACTTCGTCATCATCGATTATCAGCAGCGTGGCACTGGTTTTTGGCATGTGGGCAAACGGCGCCAGAATTAGGTTGGCGTAGCAGGCTGGGCATTTGGCCCTGCTCACACTACTGGATTCGCTTTCTAGCCTCTCTGGCTGCACCGTTTTCGAGCGTTTGCCCTACTCACAGGTCCACCAAAGGTGCCCTTCTAAGGCGCAGACGGTACTCCCATCCGCGAGGCGTTTCAAGCTCACGCCGATGGTCGCTTGACGTCTTTACTTGTCAAATCACCGAGAGTTATAAGAACAGGCAAAACCGTAACCCAAAGGAAGGATCGAGCCCATGAGCCAAACTGATCGGGACTACAGCGAAAAGCGCGATTTCATCCGCATGCGGGTCGATGCCGATGTGGCGCTGATTCATGAGGGCGACGAGGTGCCAGCCGTCTGCATCGACCTTTCCAGCAGCGGCATGCAGGTTGAGGCGCCCCGTTTATTCAAGGTCGGTGACCGGCTTAGCGTGCGGATTGACTCCGATCACGCAGCGCTAAAAGGCCTTGAGGCCGATACCGAGGTGGTGTGGGTGAAAGCACAGGACGGTGGCAATCAGAAACTCGGGCTTACAATCCTGAAGATGAAATAACCCCGATTTAACCCGCAAGCCAAACGAAAGAAGGCGGCCAAATGGCCGCCTTCTTCGTTTTACCGGTCGAGATTAAAAATCGTCTTCGACCTGGCCGTCCTTGACCTTGAATTCGCGGTTTTGCAGGTACGCATTGCGAATAAAGGTGTATTTGTCGCCGCTGACCAGTTTCTCGGCCGACAGCAGGTTGGCGCGGGTGTCGACGATGTTCAGGCCGAAGATCGAATTACGCACCGGCACGTCGTTGATGTAGCGGTACGGGCCGGTATAGCCGTCGACATACTTGGACGGCGCATCACGCAAGGTGCTTGGGCCCAGCAGCGGCAGCATCAAGTATGGGCCGCTGCCCACGCCCCAGTAACCGAGGGTCTGGCCGAAGTCTTCATCATTGCGATGCAGGCCCATCTGGGTGCCCACGTCGAAGAAGCCCAGCAGGCCGAAGGTGGTGTTGAAGATCAAACGCGCGGTGTCGACGCCTGCCGCGGCGGGCTTGGCCTGCAACACGTCGTTGGCAAGGTTGGTCACGTCACCAACGTTGCGGAACATGTTGTGGATACCATCTTCCAGAAACTGCGGCGTGACGAATTGATAGCCCTGGGCCAATGGCTTCAGTGCGTAGGTGTCGACAAAATCGTTGAACTTGTAGATCGGGCGGTTAATGCTTTCCCAAGGATCTTCTTCCGTGGCAGCCTGAGCCGCAAACGGAACCAGCAATACACTGGCACACATACAAAGCTGAGCGAGTCGATTGCTCCAGCGCATAGAGAAACTCCTTGGATTGTACTGACGCGGACGCTTGGCCCAGTCGCAAAGACCACTAGTATATGACGGATAAGCCGGTTTAGGCAGCATCGTGCGCGATCGCTCCCGGATGATTCCTCCTGGCTGGGAGCGATTCACATCAGTGTCACTCAACTGTCACCGTCCACGAATAGCCTTGTTACTATTTCAAGGACGTTGATATGCCACGCGCCGAAGCCTCGCCTCTCATCGCACCCAGCCTGACCGCTGTACTGTTCGGCCTCAGTGGATGTCTGGTGGATTTCGGCGCACGCACTCGCCAGCCCGGCACACTGACTCCCGAGCACACCGAAGTCACGCTTGGCGCTCTGGATAGCCTGTCCAGCTTGCAGCGCCAACAGATTCCTTGCGCCTGGCTCGATGAACTGCCCCCCGCCCTCAGCCACTCTCTGGCCGCGGCACTCCCGGACTGGATCAAACCTTCGCAACACCCGGCAACAATCAATCCATGGCCGGCTCCGAACGCCTGTTGGCAAGCCTTGATGGCGTTGAATGTCGAACGTCTGGACGGTTGCGTGCTGGTCAGCGGCGAGCCGCGACTTCTGCAATCAGGCCTGAATGCCGGGTTGTGGACCATTGGCCTGGCGTCCTGCGGCTCGCTGTGCGGGCTGGCTCCAAGCGAATGGCAGGCCTTGAGTCAAAAGGAACGGGAACACCTGCGCGGCAAGGCGACAATGCAGTTGTTTGGCCTGGGCGTGCATTCGGTGATCGATCATCTGGGCGAACTCGACACCTGCCTGGCCGATATCAGTCTGCGCCGGCTCAAGGGCGAGAAGCCCTGATCGCCGCCTCACACCTATGAAGGCATGCAGGTTGCCCGGGAGTGGATTAATCTAAAGGTCAGCCATAGACCTTTGGCGCGCCGCTGCGGTCTATGCCAGTGCCTATCGATAAAAGGAAGAACGCCATGCCTGCCCGCGAACTGCAAGAACAGCTCAACAAACTGCGCGAGCAATTGGAACAGAATCCACCGCTTTCCGAAGAAGAGCGCGCTGACCTGCACGCGCTGATGCAACAGATCGAACTTGAGCTTGAACTGGAAACCAAAACCCAGGACACCAACCTCGCCGACAATGTGAACCTGGCCGTCGAGCGCTTCGAACTCGAACACCCGACCCTTGCTGGCACCTTGCGCAACATCGTGCAAGCCTTGGGCAACATGGGGATCTGAACCCGCCAGATGCAAAAAAGCCCCGCTATCGATAGCGGGGCTTTTTCATATCCGGGATTTGCAAATGCAATCCCCTGTGGGAGCGAGCCTGCTCGCGATGGCGGAGTATCAGCCAACATTAATGTTGGATGTGCCGCCCTCATCGCGAGCAGGCTCGCTCCCACATTGGTTCTTCATTGACGAACCAGGCGGTGGTTCGGCAGTTGCACGTCTTCGGTGCTGCGATACGGGTTGATGTCCAACCCGCCGCGACGCACATACCGTGCATACACCGTCAGTTTCTCTGGCTTCAGCAATCGTTGCAGGTCGAGGAAAATCCGCTCCACGCACTGCTCATGGAAGTCCGAGTGCTGTCGGAAGCTCACGATATATTCCAGTAAACTCGCGTGATCCAGCGCCGCGCCGCGATACTCCACCGCCACGCTGCCCCAATCCGGCTGGCTGGTAACCGGGCAATTGGACTTGAGCAAATGGCTGTGCACGCACTCTTCAACAATGAGCGACTCATCGCACCGCAGCAGTTCCGGACGCGGATGCTCATAGTTACTGACGCTGATGTCCAGGTCATCGATGCACACACCCGGCAACGCCACGACGCCTTCTGCCTCAACCTCTTTCAGGCTGCGAATCCGCACGCCCACCGGTTTGCCGGCAGCGGCCGAAAGGTCTTTTGCCAGCGTCGCTTCAAGGCTTGCGGTATCGGCAAACGCTGTTTGGTTCAGCGAGTTGAGGTACAGCTTGAACGACTTCGATTCGATGATGTTCGGCGAATCCGCCGGAATGCTGAATTCGCCAATCGCCACCACGGGCTTGCCGGACGGCAACAGCCACGACAGCTCGAAGCAGTTCCAGAAGTCCACGCCCTTGTACGGCAGGGTTTCAGCCGTCAGGCCCAGCTCGGCCCATTTCGCGGTGCGCGGGATCGGGAACAGCAGGGACGGCGTGTAGGTGGCGATGTATTCGCTGGATTTGCCCAGCGGCGAATGTTCGGCTGCGGGATGCATGGCGGAAACCTGACTGAAGAATCAGCGGATTCTACCAGCCTTTGCTCCCGCCTTTGAGTGCTTACTGACTGACTGTCAGTTTGCCGACCATACCGGCCTGATAGTGGCCGGGGATATTGCAGGCAAATTCCAGGTTGGTGGCCTTGGTGAAGGTCCAGGTCAGCTCGGTGGTTTTGCCCGGCTCCACCAGCACACTGTTCGGGTCATCGTGTTTCATCCCATGCCCTTCGGAGGAATGGTCCATAGTGGCCATGGAACCGTGGTCCATGGCCTTCATGCCTGTAGGCATAAGCATGCCGCTTTGCTGCATCTGCAACATTTCCTGCTGATGCTGGGCATGCATCGCCGCGTCGCCGAGGTTGAATTCGTGCAGCAACTGGCCTTTATTCACCAGTACAAAGCGAACGGTCTCACCAGCCTTGATCTCGATGGCTTTCGGATCGAACGACATATCGCCCATTACCACTTCAACGCTACGGGTAGCCCGGGCGGCCGTGGCCGGTTGACCGAAGTCGTAGGTCTGCGCTGGCGAGGCCGCAAGCCCTAAACTCAGTGTCAGCAAGCAAGCGGCCAACACCAGACGCTTTCGCAAAAACATAGTCGCACTCCAACAAGATGAGGTTCAGCTTGTGGGAAACTCTAACCCGCGGGCTCTGCCAGCCACCTGACAGGCAGATTACAACTTTGTCAGGTTGGCCCGTATCGCCGCCGCCCACGGTATAACGCACCTGTTCCAACTGCCCGAGTCGCCCATGAAACTGCTGATTGTCGAAGACCAACCGAAAACTGGCCATTACCTGCGTCAGGGCCTGACCGAGGCAGGCTTCACCACCGAATTGGTGGCCGATGGCAGCACCGGCCAGCAACTGGCGTTGAGCGGCGATTACGCCTTGTTGATCCTCGATGTGATGCTGCCCGGTCGCGATGGCTGGCAGATTCTGCAAGCGGTGCGCGGCGCGGGCCTCGACACACCGGTACTGTTTCTTACAGCCCGAGACGCGGTGGAGGACAGGGTGCACGGCCTGGAGCTAGGTGCCGACGACTATCTGGTAAAACCTTTCGCCTTCTCCGAACTGCTGGCCAGGGTTCGCAGCCTGCTGCGGCGCGGTAGCGCAACTCCTCAGGAAACCAGCCTGCAACTGGCCGACTTGCGCCTGGACCTGATCCGCCGTCGGGTCGAGCGCAACGGCCAGCGCATCGACCTGACCGCCAAGGAATTCGCTCTGCTGGAAATGCTCCTACGGCGCCAAGGCGAAGTGCTGCCCAAATCGCTGATCGCTTCCCAGGTGTGGGACATGAATTTCGACAGCGACACCAATGTTATCGAAGTGGCGATCCGCCGTTTGCGCCTGAAGATCGACGATGACTTCCCGAACAAGTTGATCCACACCGTGCGCGGCATGGGCTACGTCCTTGAAGAGCGCCCTGCCTGATGCGCCGACTTTCACTAAGCAATCGCCTCGCGCTGCTGTTTGCGGCCTGCACCGCGGTGGTGTCGTTGTTCGCCGGGGTGTTGTTCAGCCGCGCCAGCGAGGCGCATTTTGTCGAACTGGACCAGCAGTTGCTGGATGGCAAGCTGATTGGCTTGCGCCGGGCGCTGGATGACATTCAGTCCAGCGAAAGCGAGACCAAACTGGCCGATGAATTGAGCCGACAAGCCGATCTTTCGCTGCGCATCATCGGCAGCGACGGCCAACGTTTGTACGACAGCTCAGCCCGCTTACCCAACGACTTGCCGCGCCAGTTGGGGCTATCGACGGTGAGCGATGACGGCACCGACTATCGCGTCCTGAATGCGCCGCTGTTCCTCGACAAACCCGACTCACCGCAACTGACCCTGCTGCTGGACATCACCCATCACCAGCACTTTCTGCAGCGCATGCAGCACCTGATCTGGCTGACGGTCGGTTTGTCGGCGCTGGCCACCGCCCTGCTCGGTGCCTGGGCGGCGCGCAGTGGCTTGCGCCCGCTGCGACGCATGAGTGCGGTCGCCAGTGGTGTTTCAGCGCAATCGCTCAACGCGCGCCTGCCGGAAGCAGACATGCCGCCAGAACTCGCGGAAATGGCCCACAGTTTCAACGCCATGCTCGGACGCCTTGACGACTCTTTTCAGCGTCTCTCGGCGTTTTCCGCCGACATCGCCCATGAACTGCGCACGCCGCTGTCGAACCTGCTGACTCACACCCAGGTCACCCTCACTCGCCCTCGCCCCCTTGAGGATTACCGCGAAGCGCTGCACAGCAACCTCGAAGAACTGCAATGGATGGCGCAACTGGTCAACGACATGTTGTACCTGGCCAAGGCTGACCATGGCTTGCTGATGCCCAAGCGCGAACCGCTGGAACTGGCGGAAGAAGCCGATGTGCTGCTGGAGTTCTTTGCGCCGCTGGCCGAGGACGCTCAGGTGAAATTGAGTCGTGACGGCAGTGCGCGCATACAGGGCGACCGCAGCATGCTGCGCCGGGCGCTGTCCAATTTGCTGGACAATGCGTTGCGATTTACCCCGGCCAATGGCGAGGTGCGGGTGAAGATTATCGAGCAGCCGACGGGCTTGAGCCTGACCGTTGAAAACAGCGGTGAAGGGATTTCTGAAGACTTGTTGCCGCGCTTGTTTGACCGCTTCTACCGGGCAGACCCCGCGCGTCGTGAAGGCAGCAGTGAGCATGCGGGGTTGGGGTTGGCGATTACCCAGTCGATCATCCGCGCCCATGGCGGGCAGATTCGTTGCGAATCGGATAACGGATGGACGCGGTTTGTGATTGAGTTACCGAAGGGGGATTGAGGGCAGCAGGTCTGGCCCCATCGCGAGCAGGCTCGCTCCCACATTGGACCTGAGTCGACTCGGAAAATGTGGGAGCGAGCCTGCTCGCGATGGCGGTGTAACGGCTTACGAATACCGCAATGCGGTAGCAGGCTCGACTTTCGCCGCCCGCCACGCCGGATACACCGTCGCCAAAAAGCTCATGATGAAACCGGCGGAACAGATCAACAACACATCCGCGCCCTGCAGTTCCGACGGCAAGTTACTGACAAAGTACACATCGGAACTGAAGATGTGCTGCCCGCTGACCCGCTCCATCCAGCCCACCAGCTCGCTGACGTTCAACGCTGCAATCACGCCCAGCACGCCGCCAATCAAGGTACCGACAACCCCGATCACCGTGCCCTGCACCATGAAAATCGCCATGATCTGCCGAGGCGTCGCGCCGATGGTGCGCAGGATTGCGATGTCCGCGCCCTTGTCGTTCACCACCATGATCAGGGTGGCGATGATGTTGAACGCCGCCACCGCGACGATCATCAGCAACAGCAGGCCGATCATGGTTTTTTCCATTTTCATCGCGCTGAACAGACTGCCCTGGGTGTGGGTCCAGTCGTCAGCCTTGTAGGCAGCGCCCAGGCCTGTCGCAATGTCGCTCGACACTTGCGGCGCGGCGTACAGATCCTTCACCGCCAGGCGCACGCTCTGCACTTGATTGGGCTGCCAGTGCTGCATCTGCGCGGCGTCGGCGACGTGGATCAGCGCCATGGAGCCGTCCAGCTCAGCGCCAACCTTGAACACGCCCACCACGTTCAGGCGCTGCATGCGCGGGGTAATCCCGCCCGGTGCGGTGCTGATTTCCGGCACGATCAGGGTGATCTTGTCGCCCACGTTCAAGCGAAAGCGTCTTGCGGTGATCTCGCCGATCACCACGCCAAACTCGCCTGGCTTCAAGGCATCGAGACGTCCCTGAACAATGTGCTTGGCAACGATCGACACCTTGCCTTCCAGCGCCGGGTCGACACCGCTGACCTGGATCGGCTGCATCGCCCCCTTGTAGGACAGCATGCCTTCCATCTCGGTAAACGGCACCGCCGCCGTCACTTCAGGATTTTTCATCGCCGCGGCGGCCACCGGCTGCCAATCGTCGATAGGGTTCACGCCGACGATGGTCGCGTGGGGCACCATGCCGAGGATGCGCGAGCTCATTTCGCGCTGGAACCCATTCATCACCGACAGCACCACGATCATCGCCAGCACGCCCAGGGCGAGGCCGATCATCGAGGTCATCGAGATGAAGGAAACAAAGCGATTGCGGCGCTTGGCGCGGGTATAGCGCGCGCCGATAAAGATCGATAACGGTCTGAACATTCGCTGGGCACCGTATAAAAATAAAAGACCCGACGCACTGCTCAGTACGTCGGGTTTCGGTCAATCAGATGGGTGTCAGGTAACCTTCCTGCAAATGCAGGACGCGATCCATCTGGCGGGCCAGGTTCATGTCATGGGTCACCACCAAGAACGCGGTGCGCATCGAGGTGCTGAGTTCCAGCATCAAATCCTGAATGCCCTGGGCGGTGTGGGAGTCGAGGTTGCCGGTCGGCTCGTCGAGCATCACCAGGCCTGGCTTGTTCACCAGGGCACGGGCAATGGCCACGCGTTGGCGTTCGCCACCGGACAATTCCGCCGGTTTGTGCTCCAGACGATGGCCCAGCCCTACCCGCTCCAGCAACGCCGTTGCACGCTGACGCGCTTCGGGGATCGCGGTTTTACCGATCAGCAACGGCATGCAGACGTTTTCCAGCGCGGTGAACTCAGGCAGCAAGTGGTGGAACTGGTAAACGAAACCCAGCGACCGATTGCGCAGCAGGCCCCGGGCCTTTTCGTTCAGCGCCGAGAGCTCTTCACCGGCCAGCCAGACGCTGCCCTTGGTCGGCGTATCGAGGCCGCCCAGCAGGTTGAGCAAGGTACTTTTGCCCGAACCCGACGTACCGACGATCGCCACGCGCTCACCAGGGTGCAGCTCCAGTTGCAGACCGGCCAGAACTTCTACCGATTCCGGACCTTCCACGTAGGATTTGCCCAGGTTGCGGCAGCTCAAGATTGCTTTATCACTCATGCCCGACTCACTCATAACGTAGCGCCTCCGCAGGCTGGGTGCGCGCGGCACGCCAGGCTGGATACAGGGTGGCGAGGAAACTCAGAACCAACGCGGCTGCGCAGACCATCAACACGTCCTGGCTCTGCACTTGCGACGGCAGGTAATCGATGAAATACACGTCAGCGTTCAGGAATTTATGACCGATCAGCCCTTCAAGGGCCGAGATCGCGGCGCTGACGTTCAGCGCGGCGAAGATCCCGACCACAGCGCCGATCAGCGTACCGACCACACCAATGACCGTGCCCTGGACCATGAAGATCGCCATGATCTGCCCCGGCGTGGAGCCAAGGGTGCGCAAAATCGCGATGTCGCCCTTCTTGTCATTCACCACCATCACCAGCGTGGAAATGATGTTGAACGCCGCAACGGCGACGATCAGCAGCAACAGCAGGCCGATCATGGCCTTTTCCATGCGGATCGCTTGATACAGATTGCCGTGGGTGCGGGTCCAGTCGCGGGCGTAGTACTTGTCTTCGCCGAGTTGCTGAGCGATGGTCCACGCCATGCGTGGTGCCTGGAACAGATCGTCGAACTTCAAGCGCAAGCCCTGGACCTGATCCGGCTTCCAGCGGTGCAGCTTCGCCAGATCCTGCAAATTGGTGATGCCCAGATAGCCGTCGATCTCACCGGCGCCGACATGAAAGATGCCGACCACGGTAAAGCGTTTCATGCGCGGGAACATCCCGGCCGGGGTCACGGTGACTTCTGGCGCGACAAACGTCAGCTTGTCGCCGACCGCCACGCCAAGCTTGGCCGCGGCCTTGTCGCCGATGACGATGCCGAAACTGCCCGGCGCCAGGTCATCGAGTTTGCCCTGCTGCATGAAGTTATCAATGATCGACACCTGCCGTTCCTGCACCGGGTCGATGGCATTGAGCAGCACTTTGGAGACCTTGCCGTTGTTGGTCAGCAGGCCCTGCATCTGGACGAAGGGCGCAACCGCCGCCACCTGCGGGTTCTGCTTGACCTTGGCGGCCAGGCTTTGCCAGTCGCTGATCGGCTCACCGGACTCGATGGTCGCGTGGGGCACCATGCCCAGCACGCGGGTGCGCATCTCATGATCGAAGCCGTTCATGACCGACAACACGACGATCATCACGACCACGCCAAGGGCGAGTCCGATCATCGAGGTCAGGGAAATGAACGACACAAAATGATTGCGACGCTTTGCACGGGTATAACGCGTGCCAATAAATACGAAGAGAGGTCTGAACATGTCGGGGCTTGTTCGGAGGGAAAAGGAACGTCCTTGTGGCGGGGGTCGATAACCAGCTTTACACTCAGACCACCGCCGCTACCATGGGTTCGCCATGTCGACATTAGATGAAGAAGATCGCCGCGAATACTACCGTATCGAGGACACGATCGCACTGGAAATTCGGCCCCTGTCTGCTCCCGAAGCCGCAGGCCAGGAAGTGTTGCAGGATGCTTCCCCACTATTCAACCTGCTCAGCGAATTGCACCTGAGCGAATTCGAGTCGCAACACCTGCTGCGACAGATCAGCGAACGCGACCGGACCATCGCCGCGTTCCTGAAATCCCAGAACAAACGCATCGATCTGCTGAGCCAGGTGGTCGCCCTGACCGTGCTCGGACAAATCGGCGAACCGCAACCGGTAATCCTCTCCGAAGGAGGTATCGACTTCCAGCATCCGACGCCCATCGCCACTGGCGCGCACCTGTCGGTCAAGCTGGTACTCATGCCGCAAGCCCTTGGCCTGTTGCTGCGGGCCCGCGTCACCCATTGCGACCGCAAGGGCGACGGCTACGACATTGGCACCGAGTTCGAATACCCGTCCGATGCCCAGCGGCAATTGCTGGCCCGTTACATCTTGCAGCGACAGGCACAAGAACGACGCCTGGCCCGCGAACAAAACGAATCAGGCATTTAACTTAAGGAAGAACCGTGACCCTTATCTACGGCCATCGCGGCGCCAAGGGCGAAGCACCGGAAAACACCCTGACCAGCTTTCAGGAATGCCTCAAGCACGGCGTACGGCGCTGTGAACTGGACCTGCACCTGTCCAGGGACGGCGAGTTGATGGTGATCCACGACCCGACCCTCAAACGCACCACCGAGCGCCGCGGCAAAGTAGTCGAACATACCGCCGCGGAGCTGGTGACCTACGACGCGCGCAAGGGTGGCCCGGGCTGGATCAAACCCTGCACGATTCCAACGCTGGAAGAATTGTTCGAGAAATGTGATTTCGATCACTGGCAGCTAGAGGTCAAAAGCGCTTCACGCACCCGTGCCGCGACCACCGTGCTGGCGATTCGCGAAATGGCGCAGCGTTTCGGCATGCGGGACAAGATCACGATTACGTCGAGTTCACGCGAAGTGTTGAAAGCCGCGCTGGACCTGGTGCCGGACGTGTCTCGCGGATTGGTGGCCGAATACGCCTGGCTCGACCCGTTGAAGGTCGCGCAAAACTATGGCTGTGAGATTCTGGCGCTGAACTGGACCCTGTGTACGCCGGAACGCCTGCAGAAGGCGCAGCGTCAGGGGCTGCATGTGTCGGTGTGGACAGTCAACGAGCCCGCGCTGATGCGCAGACTCGCCGACTTCGGCGTTGACAGCCTGATTACAGACTTTCCCGGTTTGGCCACTGCCACGCTCGAGAATTGCTGAAATCGGTCTCCCCGGCCGGCTCAGGCCACCGGCCGGAGCCGCTCAAAAAAGCCGGTTGAGGCCATCGTACGCCGCTACCCGATAGGCTTCGGCCATGGTCGGGTAGTTGAACGTCGTGTTGACGAAGTACTTCAGGGTGTTCAGTTCGCCCGGCTGGCTCATGATCGCCTGACCGATGTGAACGATCTCCGACGCCTGATAACCGAAGCAGTGAACGCCCAGCACTTCCAGGGTTTCACGGTGGAACAGGATCTTCAGCATGCCCTGCGGCTCGCCGGCAATCTGCGCACGCGCCATGCTCTTGAAGAATGCCTTGCCGACTTCGTACGGCACCTTGGCCTGCGTCAGTTCCTGCTCGTTCTTGCCGATCGAGCTGATCTCCGGAATGGTGTAGATACCGGTCGGCACGTCGTTGACGAAGCGCCAGCTGTTGTTATCGACGATGCTGCCAGCGGCCGAGCGGCCCTGGTCGTGCGCGGCACTGGCCAGGCTCGGCCAGCCGATCACGTCACCGGCACCGTAAATGTTCGGTACGCAGGTGCGGTAGGCTTCGTCGACTTCGATCTGGCCACGGCTGTTGACCTTCACGCCGATATTTTCCAGACCCAGCTGATCGGTGTTGCCGGTACGACCGTTGCACCAGAGCAAGGCATCGGCCTTGATCTTCTTGCCGGACTTGAGGTGCAGGATCACGCCGTTGTCCACGCCTTCGACGCGGTCGTAGTCTTCGTTGTGGCGAACCGTGATGTTGTTGTTGCTGAAGTGATAGCTCAGGGCCTGGGAAATTTCCGAGTCGAGGAAGCTCAGCAACTGACCGCGGTTGTCCACCAGCTCGACCAGCACACCCAGACCACTGAAGATCGAGGCGTATTCGCAACCAATCACGCCGGCGCCGTAAACGATGAGTTTGCGCGGGGTGTGGCCGAGGCTGAGGATGGTGTCGCTATCGTAGATACGCGGGTGATGGAAATCGATGTCCGCCGGGCGATAAGGGCGCGAACCGGTGGCGATGATGATGTGCTTGGCCACCAGCTTCTCGACCACACCGTTGGCGCAGACCACTTCGATGGTTTGCTCGTCGGCGAAGCTGCCGGTGCCGAAGAACACGTCGACACGGTTACGGGCGTAGTAGCCGGTGCGCGAGGCGACTTGTTTGGAGATGACTTTTTCGGCGCTTTTCAAAACGTCCGGGAACGAGAACCAGCGCGGCTCACCAATCGCCCGGAACATCGGGTTGGTGTTGAACTGCATGATCTGCCGGACCGAGTGACGCAAAGCCTTGGACGGGATGGTGCCCAGGTGGGTGCAGTTGCCGCCGACCTGGCGACGACTATCGACCATCGCCACCTTGCGCCCTGCCTTGGCGGCATTCATTGCCGCGCCTTCTCCCGCCGGGCCGGAACCCAACACCACCACGTCGTAGTTGTAGACAGCCATGCATACTCCTCAGAACAGGCCGCGGCGCCCTCGGCACCTGCGGCTAAATCACGCCGATCTGCGGCGTGAAGGAACAATTTGGGGCCAGTGCAGAACCCGGACACAGTCTATAGAAGCGTCAACGCCGGGCACATTAACCCTTGGTCGCGTCGTAGGCTAGTTTTGCCTGCACTACAACGCCATCAAAAATGCTTTTGATGCCGCAATCACTTGGTTTTCTCACCCACCAGGCGCTCAAAAGCCTGATTGGTGCGGGTGACAAAACCTGTATCGGCACGAATCACAAAGAATGCACCTATGTCATGAGTTTGGGCATAGTCCCAACCCCGTTCAGGACCGAGAATCAGCAACAGCGTCGATAGGCCATCGGCCATCAACGCTGAAGGATGAATCACTGTGACTGACGCCAGGGTGTGTAGGACCGGCGCACCGGTGCGGGCATCGAAGGTGTGGGAATAGCGCTGGCCGTTCTGCTGAAAATAATTGCGGTAGTCGCCGGACGTGGACACGCCGTAGCCGTCGATGGCGATGACTCTTTGCGCGACTTGCTGATCGTCTCGGGGTTCTTCCAGCGCAATGCGCCAAGTCGAGCCATCGAGTTTTTTGCCGGCGGCCTTGAGTTCACCAGTGACTTCAGCCAGGTAACTGTGGATGCCCATTCCCTCAAGTTTCGCGGCAATCGTATCGACCGCGTAACCGGCAGCGATGCTGTTGAAGTCGAGCTCGACTGCAACGTCTTTGCACAGCTGATCACCGTCGATTCGCAGATGGGTATGACCGACGAGTTGCCTCACTTCGGCCAGCGCTTCGGCGGTCGGGACTTTTTCCTCCCGTGCCTGCGGGCCGAATCCCCATAGGTTGAGCAGCGGCTCCACCGTCAGGTCGAAGGCGCCTTCGCTTTGCGAAGACAATCGCTCGCCCACACGGATCAATTCGAGTACCGGGCCAGGCATGACCTGACAGCGACCGGCCGGCAGTGCGTTAAAGCGCACGGTGTCCGAGTCGCTGCGATAGGTCGAGAATTGTCGATCCACTTCGGCGAGGATATTTTCTACTTCAGCCTGCACTGCTTTCGGCCCGGGCGTGGAGGAATGTCTTACGTATTGAATGGAATAACGACTGCCCATGGTCGGGCCGTCGAAGCGCTCCAGTCTGTCACCGTTGCCGCAACCGGCCAAAACGCCGGCCAGCACCACAAGTCCACCCCACCGTCCAGTTAACAAATCTTCATCTCCCCTCAAAACCGCGCCCGCCATTATGGGCCTCAGAGCGTATGGGAGCGAGGTCTGCCAGCGCCCGTCAGTCAGACGCAAAACCTGTGTGAGCGAGCCTGTGTGGCGAGGGGGCTTGCCCCCGTCCGATTGCGAAGCAATCGTAAATCCGGTCACCGCTATCGCGAGCAGGCTCCCACAGGCGCAGCGTTTTCAAACAAGATTTACCAGCGTGAGTACTTACAAATGTCTTCCAATACGAGCAACGGCAAAGCAATTTTTCGCGTCGTCAGCGGAAACTTCCTGGAGATGTTCGACTTCATGGTCTACGGCTTCTACGCCACGGCCATTGCTAAAACCTTCTTCCCTGCCGACAGCGCTTTCGCTTCCCTGATGCTGTCTTTGGCCACTTTCGGGGCCGGCTTCCTGATGCGTCCGTTGGGGGCGATTTTCCTCGGGGCTTACATCGACCGTCACGGCCGCCGCAAAGGCCTGATCATAACATTGGCAATGATGGCCGCCGGCACACTATTGATTGCCTGCGTGCCGGGTTACGCGACACTGGGTGTCGCGGCGCCGCTGATCGTATTGCTCGGTCGCCTGTTGCAAGGCTTCTCGGCGGGCGTGGAACTGGGCGGTGTGTCGGTGTACCTCGCCGAGATCTCCACACCAGGGCGCAAAGGCTTCTTTGTCAGTTGGCAGTCCGCCAGTCAGCAAGCCGCGGTGGTATTCGCCGGCCTGCTCGGCGTGGGTTTGAACCATTGGCTCAGCCCGCAAGAAATGGGTGAATGGGGCTGGCGCGTGCCGTTCCTGATCGGCTGCATGATCGTGCCGGCGATCTTCGTGATCCGCCGTTCGCTGGAAGAAACCCCGGAGTTCCAGGCGCGCAAGCACCGCCCTACCCTGCAAGACATTGTCCGCTCGATTGGTCAGAACTTCGGCATCGTCCTCGCCGGCATGGCGCTGGTGGTGATGACCACTGTGTCGTTCTACCTGATCACCGCCTACACCCCGACCTTCGGCAAAGCCGAACTGCATCTGTCGGATCTGGATACGTTGCTGGTGACCGTGTGCATTGGTCTGTCGAATTTCTTCTGGCTGCCGGTGATGGGTTCTGTGTCTGACAGGATCGGGCGCAAACCCCTGCTGTTGGCGGCGACGATTCTGGCGATCCTCACGGCTTATCCAGCGCTGTCATGGCTGGTTGCAAACCCGAGCTTCAGCCATCTGCTGATCGTCGAGTTGTGGCTGTCGTTCCTGTATGGCTCGTACAACGGTGCCATGGTGGTGGCCCTGACCGAGATCATGCCGGTGGAAGTTCGCACGACCGGCTTCTCCCTTGCCTACAGCCTGGCGACCGCGACCTTTGGTGGCTTCACACCGGCGGCCTGCACGTATCTGATCCATGTGCTGGACAACAAGGCGGCACCGGGGATCTGGCTCAGTGGCGCGGCGGTGCTGGGGTTGATTGCGACGCTGGTGCTATTCAAAGGCAATCGGCATGAACTGCGGACCGCGCAGGCAGCAGTAGTGGGTGACGCCTGATCGATAGCCTTCGCGGGCAAGCCTCGCTCCTACAGGGCTTGTGCGACCCGTAGGAGCGAGGCTTGCCCGCGAAGAGGCCTGCACATTCAACACACTTGCCACTGACAAACTGCACAAACAAAAACGCCCCGACCAAAGTCGGGGCGCTTTCATGTGCGGCTAGGGCTTAGCGCGGGAATGCTGGCGGGTTTACACCGGCCATGTCTTCCATCACGCGAACCACCTGGCAGCTGTAACCGAACTCGTTGTCGTACCAAACGTACAGAACAACGCGGTTGTCCTGAACGATGGTCGCTTCAGCGTCCACAACGCCTGCGTGGCGCGAGCCAACGAAGTCGGTGGAAACCACTTCCTGCGAATTGACGTAGTCGATTTGCTTGTGCAGATCGGAGTGCAGCGCCATGTAGCGCAGGTACTCGTTCATCTCTTCACGGGTGGCGGCTTTCTCAAGGTTCAGGTTGAGAATGGCCATCGACACGTTCGGTGTCGGAACACGGATCGCGTTACCGGTCAGCTTGCCGGCCAGCTCAGGCAGCGCCTTGGCGGCAGCAGTGGCAGCACCAGTCTCGGTGATGACCATGTTCAACGCGGCGCTACGGCCACGACGATCACCCTTGTGGAAGTTGTCGATCAGGTTCTGGTCGTTGGTGTACGAGTGAACGGTTTCGACGTGACCGTTGATGATGCCGAACTTGTCGTTGACAGCTTTCAGCACCGGCACGATGGCGTTGGTGGTGCAGGAAGCGGCGGAAACGATCTTGTCGTCAGCGGTGATTTCACCGTGGTTGATGCCGTGAACGATGTTCTTCAGCTTGCCTTTGCCAGGCGCGGTCAGGACAACGCGGTCGATACCCGGGCAGGCCAGGTGCTGGCCCAGGCCGTCGGCGTCACGCCATACACCGGTGTTGTCCACCAGCAACGCGTCTTTGATGCCGTACTGGGTGTAGTCCACTTCAGTCGGGTTCTTCGCGTAGATAACCTGGATCAGGTTGCCGTTGGCGGTGATGGTGTTGTTGGCTTCATCAATGGTGATGGTGCCATTGAACGAACCGTGTACCGAATCGCGGCGCAGCAGGCTGGCGCGTTTGACCAGATCGTTTTCAGCGCCCTTGCGGACAACGATGGCGCGCAGACGCAGACCGTCGCCACCACCGGTTTTCTCGATCAGGATGCGCGCCAGCAGACGGCCGATACGACCGAAACCGTACAGGACAACGTCGGTGCCGGTACGACCGGAACCATTCTGCTTGCCGACCACATCGGCCAGTTCGTCACGGACGAACTCTTCGGCGGTACGGCCATTGCCTTCGGCCTTGAACTTGATGGCCAGTTTGCCCAGGTCTACCGAAGCAGCGCCGAGCTTGAGCTCGCTCATCGCTTTGAGCAGAGGGAATGTTTCGTGGACGGACAATTCGCTGTCATCGGACTGGCGATGGCGAGCAAAGCGGTGAGCTTTGAGAATCGCGATGACAGACTGGTTGATCAGACTGCGGCCATAGATCGAGCTCACCACGTTGTTATTGCGGTAGAGCTGACCGATAAGCGGAATCATCGCTTCTGCGAGTGCTTCACGGTCGATCCATTCACCAAGACACTGGTCGGGCTTCTGAGTCACGGGAACCTTCCACATGTAGGGGCAGAAAAAAGGGGCTACATTATGCCGCCGAGTGCCTCCCGTAGCAATGCGCGCCTGTCGCACAAGCGGTAACAAAATCCTGTTCAAAAAAATTACGCCCCGCGCCAGCCCAGTAAAACCGGGGCTTTCAGCACAGTCAATTTTTCGACGATAACGCTACCGTGTCCGTAACCCTCCGTAACACCGAGCGGTTTTGGCACTACATTTTCAGTATCAAACCGCCAGTTTTTGTCATTACCACTACATTTCACCCAACCTGTGCATATAGACACAGTCTGCAACTGACAGCCGGCACCAGAGGCCGTTACAATTGTCGACTTTGTCGCAACGCTTGGAGCTCAACCTTCCGTGCCCGTTCTGCGTCTACCGCTTCTCCCTGCCGCGGCAGGTAAACAGCACTGGGGCAACCTGCCCGGTGCCGCCCTGAGCCTGGCCATCGCCGAGGCCGCCAGCGCTGCCAAGCGCTTTACCCTGCTACTGACCGCCGACAGCCAGAGTGCCGAACGGCTGGAACAGGAGCTGAGTTTCTTCGCCCCGGATTTGCCTGTCCTGCATTTCCCTGACTGGGAAACCCTGCCCTACGACCTGTTCTCGCCACATCAGGACATCATCTCTCAGCGCATCTCCAGCCTGTATCGGTTGCCAGAACTGAGTCATGGTGTGTTGGTCGTGCCGATCACCACGGCCCTGCACCGCCTGGCGCCGACCAAATTCCTGCTCGGCAGCAGCCTGGTGCTGGATGTCGGCCAGAAGCTCGACGTCGAGCAAATGCGCACCCGACTTGAGGCCAGCGGCTATCGTTACGTCGATACAGTCTATGAGCACGGCGAATTCACCGTGCGCGGCTCGCTGATCGATCTGTTCCCGATGGGCAGCAAACTGCCCTTCCGCATCGATCTGTTCGACGACGAAATCGAAACCCTGCGTACCTTCGATCCGGAAAACCAGCGTTCCATCGACAAGGTGGACACTGTTCGCCTGCTGCCGGCACGGGAATTCCCGCTGCAAAAGGACGCAGTCACCCGCTTCAAGGCGCGCTTTCGCGAGCGTTTCGATGTCGATTTCCGTCGCTGCCCGATCTTTCAGGATTTGAGCAGCGGGATTACACCGGCCGGTATCGAGTACTACTTGCCACTGTTCTTCGATGAAACCTCCACCCTGTTCGATTACCTGCCCCAGGACACGCAAGTGTTCTCTTTGCCGGGCATCGAACAGGCGGCGGAAAATTTCTGGAACGACGTGCGCAATCGTTACGAAGAGCGCCGCGTCGACCCATCCCGTCCTTTATTGCCACCGGCCGAGCTGTTCTTGCCCGTGGAAGACTGCTTTGCCCGCCTCAAGAGCTGGCCCCGCGTGGTTGCCAGTCAACAGGACGTGGAAACCGGTGTCGGTCGCGAGCGCTTCCCGGCCCAGTCGCTGCCGAACCTGGCCATCGAAGCCAAGGCCACTCAGCCGTTGGCGGCGCTGGCCGGTTTCCTCGACGAATTCCCTGGCCGCGTGCTGTTTACCGCCGAGTCCGCGGGCCGTCGTGAAGTGCTGCTGGAATTGCTGGAACGCCTGAAGCTGCGGCCGAAAACCGTCGACAGCTGGCCAGACTTTGTTGCGAGCAAGGAGCGCTTGGCGATCACCATCGCACCGCTCGACGAAGGTCTGTTGCTGGACGACCCAGCCCTGGCCCTGGTCGCTGAAAGCCCGTTGTTCGGGCAGCGCGTGATGCAGCGCCGTCGCCGCGAGAAACGCGCCGACGCCAATAACGATGCGGTGATCAAGAACCTCACCGAGCTGCGCGAAAACGCGCCGGTGGTGCACATCGATCATGGTGTCGGCCGCTATCTGGGGCTGACGATCCTGGAAATCGACAATCAAGCCGCCGAATTCCTGACCCTTGAATATGCCGAGAACGCCAAGCTGTACGTTCCGGTAGCCAACCTGCATTTGATCGCCCGCTACACCGGCAGCGACGATGCCCTGGCGCCGCTGCACCGCCTCGGTTCCGAGACCTGGCAGAAAGCCAAACGCAAAGCCGCCGAACAGGTGCGCGACGTGGCCGCCGAGTTGCTCGACATCTATGCCCGCCGCGCCGCTCGCGAGGGTTATGCCTTCGCCGACCCGAAAGCCGATTACGCGACCTTCAGCGCCGGTTTCCCGTTCGAAGAAACCCCGGACCAGCAAACCACCATCGAAGCGGTGCGCGCCGACATGCTCGCGCCGAAACCGATGGATCGACTGGTCTGCGGCGACGTCGGTTTCGGCAAGACCGAAGTGGCGATGCGTGCGGCGTTCATTGCGGTGCATGGCGGTCGTCAGGTGGCGATTCTGGTGCCGACCACCCTGCTCGCCCAGCAACACTACAACAGCTTCCGCGACCGCTTCGCCGACTGGCCGGTGAGCGTGGAAGTGATGAGCCGCTTCAAGTCGACCAAAGAAGTGAACGCTGCGGTCGCGGACCTGGCCGAAGGCAAGATCGACATCGTCATCGGCACACACAAGCTGCTGCAAGACGACGTGAAGATCAAGAACCTCGGGCTGGTGATCATCGATGAAGAGCACCGTTTCGGTGTCCGTCAGAAAGAACAGCTCAAAGCACTGCGCAGTGAAGTCGACATCCTGACGCTGACCGCTACGCCGATTCCGCGCACGCTGAACATGGCGGTGTCGGGCATGCGTGATCTGTCGATCATCGCCACGCCACCGGCCCGTCGCCTGTCGGTGCGCACGTTCGTCATGGAGCAGAACAAGAGCACGGTCAAAGAAGCCCTGCTGCGTGAGTTACTGCGTGGCGGTCAGGTCTACTACCTGCACAACGACGTGAAGACCATCGAGAAATGCGCCGCCGACCTCGCCGAACTGGTGCCGGAAGCACGGATCGGCATCGGCCACGGGCAGATGCGTGAACGCGATCTCGAACAAGTGATGAGCGACTTCTACCACAAGCGCTTCAACGTACTGATCGCCTCGACCATCATCGAGACCGGCATCGACGTGCCGAGCGCCAACACCATCATCATCGAGCGTGCCGACAAGTTCGGTCTGGCTCAGCTGCACCAATTGCGCGGCCGCGTCGGTCGCAGCCACCACCAGGCGTATGCTTACCTGCTGACACCGCCGCGCCAGCAAATCACTCCCGACGCGGAAAAGCGCCTCGAAGCGATTGCCAATACCCAGGACCTCGGCGCGGGCTTCGTACTCGCCACCAACGACCTGGAAATCCGTGGTGCCGGCGAACTACTGGGCGACGGTCAGAGCGGGCAGATCCAGGCCGTCGGTTTCACGCTGTACATGGAAATGCTCGAGCGTGCGGTGAAGTCGATCCGCAAGGGCGAACAGCCGAACCTCGATCAGCCACTGGGTGGCGGCCCCGAAGTCAATCTGCGTGTGCCGGCGTTGATTCCAGAGGACTACCTGCCGGACGTGCATGCTCGACTGATACTCTACAAACGCATTGCCTCGGCCACCGATGAGGAAGGCCTCAAGGACCTGCAAGTGGAGATGATCGACCGTTTCGGTCTGCTGCCGGAGCCGACCAAGAACCTGGTGCGGATCACGGCGTTGAAATTGCAGGCCGAACAACTGGGCATCAAGAAAGTCGACGGCGGCCCGCAAGGCGGTCGTATCGAGTTCGCGGCACAGACACCGGTCGACCCGCTGACACTGATCAAACTGATCCAGAGCCAGCCCAAACGCTACAAATTCGAAGGCGCCACGATGTTCAAATTCCAGGTGCCGATGGAAAGCCCGCAAGAGCGTTTTAATACTGTAGAGGCGCTGTTCGAGCGCCTCATTCCGACCACTGCTTAAGGACGCCGCATGCGCCTGTTTCGCTCACTGACCTTGTTGATGTCGTTGTTTTCGCCGTTCGCCTCGACGGCGTTTGCTGATGATCTGTATCAGGTTGAAATGATTCTGGTGCGGCAAAACGCCGTGCCCGCCATCGTCAGTCGCGCCGCGCCGGAAGACTGGGATGCCGGCGCCCAGCGCATCAACCCCGACAGCTTTCGCACGCCAAGCCTTAATCCCGAAGTGGAAAAACTCACCGCCAGCAACGAATACACGGTGTTGCTGCACAAGGCCTGGCAACAGAACCTCGGCGAAGAAGCCAGCAAAGTGGCGATCAGCGAGGGCAAGGAACAGTTTGGCCAGTTCCCGATCGAAGGCACTCTGAGTCTGAAACTGGGGCGCTTCACCGACGTCGACGCCGACTTCTGGGTTAATCAGATTGACGCCAACGGCCTGGTCACCGCCAGCGAACGCCTGAAGCAGGACAGCCACACCAAAAATGGCCAGTTGAACTTCCTCGACAACGGCCACCTCGGCCTGCTGATCAAGATCACCTCCCTGACAGCGCCCGCACCACGGGAAGCTCCAGAAGTCGTTCCGGACTAATTGACGTGCCCCCGACCCTGAGCAAACCCCTGGCAACATCCTGGGTCAGCCGATTCAAGGAACAGAGCCTGGAGCGTGGCCGTCGCTACGCGCTGGAGAACCGCGTCAGGATCGTCGAAGTCGGCGACGCCACCATCACCGCCAGTTGCGAAGGCTCTGGCGGTAACGTTTACCGTCAGACCATTCGCCTGCGCGAGTCGGCCAAAGGCACCTTGCTGATGATCGACGCCACGTGCACCTGCCCGGTTCATAGCAACTGCAAACATTGCGCGGCGGTGTTGCTGCAAGTGCAGGAAACCCTCGCTTATCCGGCGGCCGCCAAAGACGCTGAACTGCTGGAAAAACTTCAGGCCGTACTGGAAAACCGTAGCCCGAAAGCGCCGCCGCAAATCCTGGTGGACAACGTGCAACCGGTGCCGCGCCTGTGGCTGGCGAGCATCGAGTTCAGCGCCTTCGAACCGCGCAACGGCAAGATGCAGCGGTACATCCAGCATCGCGCGGCGCTGTCCTTCAGCTATCTGGATGAATACGTCAGCGGACAGAAAAACACTGACATCCTGATCCGCCAGGAGACGCAGACGTTGCGGATAAAACGTCACCCGGAAGTCGAACAGGCCTACAGGGAACAGCTGCGAATCCTCGGTTTCAAGATCGCCACCCGACAAAGCAAGGCCTTGCCCGAAAGTGCCGGCGAACTCTATGAGATGGTCAACGACAGCGCCTGGCTGACCTTCACCCTCAACGAGCTGCCGAAGCTGCGCACCCAGGGCTGGGAGTTGCAGATCGACGAGGATTTCGGCTTCGACCTGACTGCTGTGGACGACTGGTACGCCACTGTCGAGCAGGCACCTGAGCGCGACTGGTTCGACCTGGAATTGGGGATCATCGTCAACGGCGAACGGCTGAGCCTGTTGCCGATCCTGTTGAACCTGATGCGCTCCCACACCGAGATCCTCAACCCGGAACGGCTCGCCCGACGTCGCGATGACGAATTGATTCTGGTGAATATCCCGCAGCGCCGCAGCACCGACCAAGGCCCGTTGCAGGTCGCCCTGCCCTTCGGCCGCTTGAAACCGGTGCTGGCCACCCTCGGCGAGTTTTATCTGCAAGAACCCGGCGAAACCACGCTGCGCCTGAGCAAGGCCGACGCCACGCGACTGAATCCGCTGGAAGGCCTGCCGTTGCTCTGGGAAGGTGGCGAGCAGATCCGCACCTTTGCCCAACGCCTGCGCGACATCAAGGAACATACCGCGGTGGCACCCGAAGGCTTGAATGCCACCTTGCGCCCGTATCAGCTGGAAGGCCTGAGCTGGATGCAGTCGTTGCGGCAACTGGAAGTCGGCGGGATTCTCGCGGATGACATGGGTCTGGGCAAAACCCTACAGACCCTGGCACACATTCTCAGCGAGAAGAACGCCGGGCGCCTCGATCGGCCGTGCATGGTGGTCATGCCCACCAGCCTGATCCCCAACTGGCTCGACGAAGCCGCGCACTTCACCCCACAGCTCAAAGTGCTGGCGCTGTACGGTGCCAGTCGCAAAAAGCATTTCGAGCACCTGGCCGATTACGACCTGATTCTGACCACCTATGCGCTGCTGCCCAAGGATGTCGAGCGCCTGGCCGCGCAACCGTTTCATGTATTGGTGCTGGATGAAGCCCAGTACATCAAGAATCCCAACAGCAAGGCCGCCCATGCAGCCCGTGAGCTGAATGCTCGCCAGCGTCTGTGCCTGAGCGGCACCCCGCTGGAAAACCATCTGGGCGAGTTGTGGTCACTGTTCCACTTCCTGCTGCCCGGCTGGCTCGGTGACGTGAAAAGCTTCAACCGCGATTACCGCGTACCAATAGAAAAGCGTGCCAGCGAAGTAAGACTCCAGCACCTCAACGGTCGGATAAAACCGTTCCTGCTGCGCAGGACCAAGGAACAGGTGGCCACCGAACTGCCGCCGAAAACCGAGATCATCCATTGGGTCGAACTCAACGAAGCCCAGCGCGACGTATACGAAACCATGCGCCTGGCCATGGACAAGAAAGTCCGCGACGAAATCACCCGCAAGGGCGTGGCGCGTAGCCAGATCATCATTCTTGAAGCCCTGCTGAAGCTGCGTCAGGTGTGCTGTGATTTACGCCTGGTCAACGATGCTGCCCTGCCCGCGCGCGGCAGCACCTCCGGCAAGCTCGATAGCCTGATGGAAATGCTGGAGGAGTTGTTCGAAGAAGGTCGGCGGATTCTGCTGTTTTCGCAGTTCACCTCAATGTTGTCGTTGATCGAGGACGAGCTGAAAAAACGCGGCGTGGCGTATGCGATCCTGACCGGACAAACCCGCGACCGACGCACGCCGGTGAAGGAATTCCAGAGCGGCAAGCGTCAGATCTTTCTGATCAGCCTGAAGGCTGGCGGCGTAGGACTGAACCTGACCGAAGCGGATACGGTGATTCACTATGACCCCTGGTGGAACCCGGCGACAGAAAACCAGGCGACGGATCGTGCCTATCGCATTGGTCAGGAGAAGCCGGTATTCGTCTACAAGATGATTGCCAGGGGCACGGTGGAAGAGAAGATTCAGCATCTGCAGAAGGAAAAATCCGACCTGGCCGCAGGCGTGCTGGATGGGCGCAAGACCGGGGACTGGAAGTTGCAGAGCGATGATATCGAGGCGCTGTTTGCGCCGTTGCCGGAAAAAATTGATAGGTAGCGGCGATAGGTAGGTCGCCTTCGCGGGCAAGCCTCGCTCCTACAGACTTGAGTCGTTCGCATTGTCGGCGAACGACCAAAATCCGTAGGAGCGAGGCTTGCCCGCGAAGGGGTCGGTTCGGTTTAACGATCGATCAGCTCTTGAGCACCCGCGCCAACGTCGACCTCACCTTGCCCATCCCGTCACGCAATGCCTGCTCGATCTCGGCCATGGTAATCACCGCCGTCGACTTGCCCGCCGCCGGGTTCACCACCAGCGCCAGACAGGCGTAATCCAGTTCCAACTCACGTGCCAATGCTGCTTCAGGCATGCCAGTCATGCCGACGATGTCACAACCATCACGTTCCAGCCGTGCAATTTCAGCCACTGTTTCCAGACGCGGGCCCTGGGTGCAGGCGTACACGCCATGGCTGCTATAGCCAACCCCTTCAGCCGCCAACGCCGCGATCAATTGCTGACGCAGGGGTTCGCTGTAGGGATAGCTGAAGTCGATGTGCGTGACCTGTTCCAGGTCATCGGCGAAATAGGTGTGTTCGCGGCCGCTGGTGTAGTCGATCAGTTGATGTGGCACGCAGAGATGTCCGGTGCCCATCGCAGTATGAATCCCGCCCACGGCGTTGACCGCGAGAATCGCTTCGGCACCGGCCTGCTTCAAGGCCCACAGGTTGGCGCGGTAGTTCACCTGATGCGGCGGGAAACGGTGTGGATGCCCATGACGCGCGAGAAACAGCACTTCCTTGCCAGCGTACTCACCGATCTGCACTTCGGCCGAAGGCGTACCGTAAGGAGTGTCCACCGCCAATGACTGACGAATGCTCAGACCTTCGAGTTGTGTCAGGCCGGTGCCGCCGATAATCGCGTAAACCGTCATCACGAAAATCCTTAATCAATCAACTGAGCTTCTCTGAGCGCGCCGATGGCCGCTAGCCAGCGCGGGTCTTGACGGTATTCGGTGCTGGCGTACGCCTGCCCGCGCATCCGCGCAATACGCGCCGAAGGTTTGACCTTCAAACGCTGGGCGGCGCTCAAGGCCAGCTCGGCAGCTGCGCGATCGTTGCACACCAGGCCCATGTCGCAACCGGCGGTCAATGCCGCTTCGATGCGACTGGCAGCATCGCCAACCACGTGGGCACCGGCCATCGACAGGTCATCACTGAAGATCACCCCATCGAACTGCAGCTCGCCGCGCAGGATGTCCTGCAACCAGCGACGGGAGAAACCTGCAGGCTGGGAATCGACTTGTGGATAAATTACGTGGGCCGGCATGACGGCGGCCAGTTGCTTGCTCAATCGTGCAAACGGCACAAGATCGTTGGCGCGGATTTCGTCGAGGCTGCGCTCGTCGTTGGGAATCGCGACGTGGGAATCGGCTTCGGCCCAGCCATGCCCCGGGAAATGCTTGCCGGTGGCGGCCATTCCCGCGCTATTCATGCCACGGATAAATGCACCGGCGAGCAAGGCAGCACGCTCGGGATCACCTTCGAACGAACGGGTGCCGACCACCGCACTGCGCTGGTAATCCAGGTCCAGCACCGGGGCGAAGCTCAAGTCGAGACCGACCGCGAGCACTTCAGTCGCCATGATCCAGCCACACTGCTCGGCCAGCTCCTCGGCATTCGGGTTATCGGCGATGGCACGCATGGCTGGCAATCGCACGAAGCCTTGGCGCAGCCGCTGAACCCGACCGCCCTCTTGATCCACCGCCAGCAGCAGATCGGGACGAATGGCGCGGATCGAAGCGCTCAATTCGCGCACTTGACGCGGATGCTCGATGTTGCGGGCAAAAATGATCAGGCCGCCCACTTCGGGCTGGCGCAACAATTGGCGATCTTCAGCCGTCAGCCAGGTACCGGCGACGTCCACCATCAACGAGCCTTGCAGGCCAGCAGTCATAGAGATTCCTTGATTACGATAAACCCGACTCGCACGAATTCGCCGCCATGGGCTGTGCCCGGCGGGTCGGCGATTTCAATGAGGAGCGGGTTCAGAACGAGAGTCGGCATGGGCGGCTAGCTTAGCGGATGTCAGCTGCCGCGCCCACCCGTGTGCGGTTAAACCTTGGCGGCGACCGGAGCCGATTTGCTGCGTGGACGCAACTGCGCGGTGGCCATGGCAGTGTCGGTGACGCCGGTTTCGGCCCGCATGCCTGCGGCCAGGAACGGCACCATCAGACGCATCACTTGTTCGATGGAGGTGTTGACGCCGAAGTCGGTCTCGGCAATCGCACGCAAGGCCTTGATCCCCGACATGCTGAACGCCGCGGCACCCAGCATGAAGTGCACACGCCAGAACAGTTCGATCGGGGGAATGCGCGGCGCGGCCTCGTTGACCAGCATCATGTAGCGGCGGAACACCTTGCCGTACATATCTTCCAGATAACGACGCAAGTGCCCTTGGCTCTGACTGAACGCCAGCCCCAGCAAACGCATGAAAATGGACAGGTCATTGCCGCTGCGTGGTTGCACCACCAAGGCTTGCTCGACAAGAATTTCCAGCAGCTCTTCAAGGGTCGGCTTGTTCTCGGGCTTGGCCTGGCGGCGCTCCAGCTCTTTATCAAGACTGAGACAGAATGGTCCGAGAAAACGCGAGAAGACCGCCTGAATCAGCGCCTTCTTCGACCCGAAGTGATAATTCACCGCCGCCAGATTGACACCGGCCTTGCTGGTGATCAGACGCAATGAGGTTTCAGCAAAACCTTTTTCCGCGAACAACTGCTCGGCAGCATCGAGAATGCGTTCAACGGTTTCCGACTGGGCCATGGCTACTCCGCCTGACAAACACTTGTTTGAAACATACGTTTCAGCCCTGGCCTTGTCAAGTCTGGCGGTTCGTTTTGGGAATGGTCGGTCAGGTATTTAACCATACAACAGTGCCGCTTCAATCGGCGAGCGAAATGACCGTCCAGCGCCGGGCAAAAAAAGGGGCATTGCCAAGACCGGTTCACTGTATATAATCCCAGTCACTGTATAAAAAGACAGAGCGATCAATATGCTAAAGCTGACGCCACGCCAAGCAGAGATTCTGGCCTTCATCAAACGTTGCCTCGAAGACAACGGCTACCCGCCGACCCGCGCGGAAATCGCTCAGGAACTGGGGTTCAAGTCGCCCAATGCGGCGGAAGAACACCTCAAGGCGCTGGCCCGCAAGGGAGCGATCGAGATGACCCCGGGCGCCTCCCGCGGCATCCGCATCCCTGGCTTCGAAGCCAAGGCCGACGAGTCCAGCTTGCCGATCATTGGCCGGGTGGCTGCCGGTGCGCCGATCCTCGCCCAGCAGCACATCGAGGAATCCTGCAACATCAACCCTTCGTTCTTCCATCCTCGCGCGGACTATCTGCTGCGGGTCCATGGCATGAGCATGAAGGACGTCGGCATTTTCGACGGCGACCTGCTGGCCGTCCACACCACCCGTGAAGCCCGTAACGGTCAGATCGTGGTGGCGCGGATCGGCGACGAAGTGACCGTCAAGCGCTTCAAGCGCGACGGCAGCAAGGTTTGGTTGATTGCCGAAAACCCTGAATTCGCCCCTATCGAAGTCAACCTGAAAGATCAGGAACTGGTTATCGAAGGCTTGAGTGTCGGCGTGATTCGCCGCTAAAGGAGGCTTTATGCAGTTCCCACATACCTCACAGCAAGCCCAACTGCCGTTGTTCGAGGCGTTCATGGCGCAGCCATTGGCGCCGATCCTGAAAGACGTGGTCGAGTCGCCCTGGAGCGCCGAGCCCGAAGTCTTCAGCGAGCTATCACTGCGCGGCGCGGCCGGGAACTGCCTGAACCTTTTGGCACCGATTCTCAGGGAACTGAGTCAGGATCAGGATGCACGCTGGCTGACACTGATCGCCCCACCCGCCAGCCTGACACAAGCCTGGTTACGGGACGCCGGCCTGAACCGTGAACGCATTCTGCTCCTGCAACCGCGCGGCACGCAGAGCGCTCAGCAGTTGACTTGCGAAGCCTTGCGACTTGGCCGCAGCCATACGGTCGTCAGTTGGCTTAACCCGCTAAGCACATCGTCGCGGCAACAGCTAATCAGTGCCGCCCGTATCGGGGATGCGCAAAGTCTGAATATTCGACTGGGTTAACTGACAAACACGGTGCGCGCTGAACAGCGCAGGGCTTCTCCAGGGATAGAGAAGCCGATCTGTAGAGGTATCCGAAGAATCCGACGGGCGGGATCAATGAAGAACCCGTGACCCCTCTTCCTTATCAAATTCGCCTTCAACCAGGCGTCCTGCCATCTGAACACCGACGCTCAACATCGCCTTGGCGACTTCCACATGCTGGCCTTGCAGGAAAACCTTGGCATCCTCGGAGAAATCCAAAGTAACCAGAGAACCCTCGTCCTCAGCCCTGCGCAGCTCGATTCGGCCGTCTGGTAACTCGACAATTTCTAGAAAGGACGTTGGCATAAAGGTCTGTTCTCCACGAAAGGCGGGGATTATATAGGCATCAGCCAAGCTTCGCTCGGGATCTTGACCAGATGCCATCACGAAGAGAAATTTCTGACAACACGCTTCCTTGAGCGGACCCTTCCCTAAACACTCAATCTTTCAGCACTCGTTCAACCCTTCGCGAAACCGAATAGCCAAGCCTTTGAGGTTCTGACGCCAGCTCTCCAGCTCTTGCCGACTCAGCTCTTCCGGCGCCTCCTCTTCATCCAGATTAACGGCCAGAATGAGCGGCTGCGTCACATCACCCTTGGGCTTGTGCGGCGCGCGAGGCGGCTGAAACAGTGCGGCATGGGCCGACAGCAGCTTGGCCAGCCAGGTTTCAGGGTTTTGCGCCAATTCAACCATCTCGGCCATTTCCGGTATAGCGATGGTTTCCAGCACTTCGCGGATCAGCAGCATCTCTGCCCGCGGCGCATTGGCCTGAGGCAGGCGATAGAAACCGGCGATTTCATGGCACAGCCCCAACAGCGCACCGTACAGGTGAAACAACGCTGATTCGCGCCCGGCCTGAATCAGCGCGAGGGAGTTCATCGCCCGCCCCTCTTCGGCTTTGGCGAGCGCTTCCAGCGACAGGCCGGCGAAATAAATTTTCTGGTTGGTACGGGTATAGAGTTCGTGGGCCATGACGGCAGCCTCCACAACGAAATAATTGCTTCACGCAGGTCAGACAGTGTCGTGGATCACCTGAGCTTCCCGCAAGCCCAAAACAAAAGGCCGCATGAAAACCCGAGGGTTGTCATGCGGCCTTTTGTGTACAGCCTTTTAAGCCTTGGCTGCTGGACGCTTGTCTTCAACCGTCCACTTGCCGCCATCGTAGTACGCCTTCCAGCCAGTCGGCTTACCGTCGACTTCTGTCTGCACGTACTGCTCTTTGGTCTTGCGGCTATAACGGATCACTGCCGGGAGACCGTCCGGGTCTTTCTTTGGCGCTTCGCAGAGGAAGTGGTACTTCGGATCGATCTCATCCTTGTGCGGCACGATCTCCATGACCAATGGAGCACGGGTCTCGCGGTTTTTCGGGAACTGGCTGGCCGCCAGGAACAAGCCGGAAGCACCGTCGCGCAAGATATAGGTGTCGTTGACCTTTTCGCATTTGAGCTCAGGCATCTTCACCGGATCCATCTTCGGCGGCGCCGCGTCACCGCTTTTCAGCAGCTTGCGGGTGTTCTTGCAGGTGGCGTTGGTGCAACCGAAGAACTTGCCGAAACGGCCGGTCTTGAGCTGCATCTCGCTGCCGCACTTGTCGCACTCCAGGCTCGGACCTTCGTAGCCCTTGATGCGATAGGTGCCCTCTTCGATTTCGTAGCCAGAACAATCCGGGTTGTTACCGCAGATGTGCAGCTTGCGCTTCTCGTCGAGCAGGTAGGCGTCCATGGCCGTGCTGCAGATCGGGCAGCGATGCTTGCCACGCAGGACCAGCGACTCGGACTCACCCTCGTCGTCCGCGGCGATTTCATCGCCCGGCACCAGGTTGACGGTGGCTTTGCAGCGCTCTTTCGGCGGCAGGCTGTAGCCCGAGCAACCGAGGAATACGCCTGTCGAAGCAGTACGGATCTGCATCGGACGACCGCACAACACGCACGGAATGTCAGTCATTACCGGCTGGTTGGCGCGCATGCCGCCTTCGGCGCTTTCAGCCACTTCGAGTTTCTTCTTGAAGTCGCCGTAGAACTCGTCGAGGACGTTTTTCCAGTCGCGTTCGCCCTGAGCCACGTCATCGAGGTTCTCTTCCATGCCGGCGGTGAAGCCGTAGTCCATGAGATTGGAGAAGCTCTCGGCCAGACGCTCGGTGACGATGTCGCCCATCTTTTCCGAATAGAAACGACGGTTGTGCAGCGCCACGTAGCCGCGGTCCTGGATGGTCGAAATGATCGCCGCGTAGGTCGAAGGACGACCGATGCCGCGCTTTTCCATTTCTTTAACCAGACTCGCTTCCGAGTAACGCGCCGGTGGCTTGGTGAAGTGCTGGGTCGGATCAAGCTTGATCAGCTTCATCGCGTCGCCCTGGGCCATGTCCGGCAGCACGTCGTCATCGCCAGGCTTGGCAATTTGCGGCATGACGCGGGTGTAACCGTCGAACTTCAGGATGCGGCCCTTGGCACGCAGCTCGAAGTCGCCGGCACCGACGGTGACCGTGGTCGACAGGTATTGCGCCGGCAGCATCTGGCAGGCCAGGAACTGGCGCCAGATCAGCTCGTAAAGCCGCTCGGCATCACGCTCCATGCCCGACAGCTTGCTTGGCTCGGTATTGGCGTCGGACGGACGAATCGCTTCGTGAGCCTCTTGTGCGCCTTCCTTGCTGCTGTAGACGTTCGGGTTTTCCGGCAGGTACTTCTTGCCGAACTCACCTTCAATATAAGTACGCGCCATCGCCACGGCATCGACCGAGAGGTTGGTGGAGTCGGTACGCATATAGGTGATGTAGCCGGCTTCGTACAAACGCTGGGCCATCATCATGGTTTTCTTCACACCAAAGCCCAGGCGGTTACTTGCGGCCTGCTGCAGGGTGGAAGTGATGAACGGTGCCGACGGCTTGCTGCTGGTCGGTTTGTCCTCGCGCTTGACGATGCTGTAGCTGGAAGCCTTGAGCTTTTCCAGCGCGGCCATGGCCTGGGCTTCGTTGAGCGGCTTGAAGGCTTCGCCTTTCTCGCGGGCCACGTCGAAACGCACAGTCGCGCCCTTGGCGGTGCCGAGGTCGGCATGAACTTCCCAGTACTCTTCCGGGTTGAACGCGCGGATTTCACGCTCACGCTCGACCACCAGCTTCACGGCAACCGATTGCACGCGACCGGCGGACAGGCCGCGGGCGACCTTGGCCCACAGCAGTGGCGAAACCATATAACCCACCACGCGGTCGAGGAAGCGACGCGCTTGCTGGGCGTTTACACGGTCAATATCCAACTCGCCCGGCTTGGAGAAGGCTTCCTGGATGGCTTTCTTGGTGATTTCGTTGAACACCACGCGCTTGTAGCGGCTGTCGTCCCCACCGATGGCTTCGCGCAGGTGCCAGGCAATGGCTTCCCCCTCACGATCCAAGTCGGTTGCGAGATAGATGGTGTCAGCATCTTTGGCGAGCCGGCGCAGCTCTTCAATGACTTTTTCCTTGCCCGGGAGGATCTCATACTTGGCTTTCCAGCCATGATCGGGATCGACACCCATGCGCGAGACCAGCTGCTTGCGCGCTTTCTCTTTCGGCGTGAGCACCGGACCTTCACCTGCGGCGGCCTTGCCGCGCTTGGCGGCTGGCTCTTTGCTGGCGCTAGCCGAACCGCTGGTGGGCAGGTCTCGGATATGGCCGATACTCGACTTCACCACGTATTGGTTACCCAGATACTTGTTGATGGTCTTGGCCTTAGCCGGGGATTCCACAATGACCAGCGATTTGCCCATGGATCAGAAAATTCCTGAATTCTAGAAGTGAAAGGCGGTTGGCGCCTGACGCGGCACCGCTATATATAGTGGCTACAAGGTGAGGTCAAGCGCAGGGTTCTGCGCGCACTCCCCTTATGACTGCGGAAAAACGCTCGGTTCGGCTTGCACCAAAGCAAAGCGTGGCACCTGTTCGCCGTCAACCTCGACCGACTCCAGGAACATGCTCAAGGGGCGCACCCAAAAGCCGTAATCGCCATACAGGGCTTGGTAGAAGACCACTTCTTCTTCGGTTTCCGAATGCCGCGCAACAGCGAATACACGGTACTGCGGACCTTTGTAATGTTCGTAGAGCCCAGGTTGTATCGGCATGGTTTGGCCCTCACTCAAATTTTTTCAAAATAAAAACAAAATAAATCCGGAAAAACAAAAACCGGGGCACTTGGCCCCGGCTTCCATCAGCGAAACGCTTAAACGCGTTCGAAGACGGTGGAGATGCCTTGGCCAAGACCAATGCACATGGTGGCTACCCCGAAGGTGCCGCCATTCTGCTTCATCACGTTCAGCAAAGTGCCGGAGATACGGGCACCGGAGCAACCGAACGGGTGACCCAGGGCGATTGCGCCGCCGTGCAGGTTAACCTTCTCGTTCATCTTGTCGAGCACTTTCAAATCTTTCAGCACTGGCAGCGCCTGTGCGGCGAAAGCTTCGTTGAGCTCAAAGAAGTCGATATCGTTGATACCAAGACCCGCGCGCTTCAGTGCTTTCTGCGTTGCCGGTACTGGACCATAGCCCATGATCGCCGGGTCCACACCCGCCACTGCCATCGAACGAATCACCGCCATCGGCTGGATGCCCAGGTCCTGGGCACGCTGCGCCGACATCACGATCATGCACGAAGCACCGTCGGTGATCTGCGACGAAGTACCGGCTGTCACGGTGCCGCCCTTCGGGTTAAACGCTGGCTTCAGAGCCGCCAGGCTTTCCAGGGTAGTTTCCGGACGAATGGTTTCGTCGTAGTCGAACAGTTTCAGGAAACCGTTCTCGTCGTAGCCCTGCATCGGGATGATTTCGTCTTTGAACTTGCCTTCCAGAGTCGCCTTGTGGGCGAGCTGGTGGGAGCGCACGCCAAAGGCGTCCTGTTGTTCGCGAGTAATGCCGTGCATTTTGCCGAGCATTTCCGCGGTCAGGCCCATCATGCCCGAGGCTTTCGCCGCATACAGGGACATGTGCGGGTTCGGATCGACACCGTGCATCATGCTCACGTGCCCCATATGCTCGACGCCACCAACCACGAACACGTCACCGTTACCGGTCATGATCGCTTGCGCAGCGGTGTGCAGGGCACTCATCGACGAACCACACAGACGGCTGACGGTCTGGCCGGCCGCGGTGTGCGGGATCTGCGTCATCAAGGACGCCATGCGAGCGATGTTCCAGCCCTGCTCCAGGGTCTGGTTCACACAGCCCCAGATCACGTCTTCAACTTCGCTCGGGTCGACCTTGACGTTGCGTTCCAGCAATTTGCTGATCAGGTGCGCCGACATGTCTTCGGCACGGGTGTTGCGGTGCATGCCGCCCTTGGAGCGGCCCATCGGCGTACGACCGAAGTCGACAATCACGACGTCTCTAGGATTCAAGCTCATATACTTTCACTCTCGCTCTAGTGTGGGCGCTTAACCGAAGAAGCTCTGACCGTTTTTGGCCATTGCACGCAGCTTCGTGGTCGGGTGGTACAGCGCGCCCAAATCAGCGTACTGGTCAGCCAGGGCAACGAACTCTGCAACACCGATCGAGTCGATGTAGCGCAGCGCACCGCCACGGAATGGAGGGAAACCAATACCGTAGACCAGACCCATGTCGGCTTCGGCGGCGGTTTCGACGATGCCGTCTTCCAGGCAACGCACGGTTTCCAGGCACAGCGGGATCATCATCCAGTTGATGATGTCTTCGTCGGTGACGTCGCGCTGTTCGAACACGATTGGCTTGAGCACTTCCAGTACCGAAGGATCGGCGACTTTCTTCTGCTTGCCGCGCTTGTCGGTCTCGTAGGCGTAGAAACCCTTGCCATTCTTCTGGCCCAGGCGCTTGGCTTCGTAGAGCACGTCGACGGCCGAACGGCGATCGTCCTGCATGCGGTCCGGGAAGCCTTCAGCCATGACGTCACGACCGTGGTGACCGGTGTCGATGCCGACCACGTCCATCAGGTACGCCGGGCCCATCGGCCAGCCGAATTTTTCCATGACCTTGTCGATGCGGACGAAGTCCACGCCGGCGCTGACCAGTTTGGCGAAACCGCCGAAGTACGGGAACAGCACGCGATTGACCAGGAAGCCCGGGCAGTCGTTGACGACAATCGGGTTCTTGCCCATTTTCTTGGCGTAGGCAACGGTGGTGGCAACGGCCACTTCGCTGGACTTCTCGCCACGAATCACTTCAACCAGCGGCATCATGTGTACCGGGTTGAAGAAGTGCATGCCGACGAAGTTTTCCGGACGCTTGAGGGCTTTGGCCAGCAAGGTGATGGAAATGGTCGAGGTGTTGGACGCGAGGATGGTGTCCTCTTTGACCTTGCCTTCGACTTCGGCCAGAACGGCTTGCTTGACCTTCGGGTTCTCGACAACGGCTTCGACGACCAGGTCGACGTGGCCGAAATCACCGTAGGACAGGGTCGGACGAATGCCATTGAGCACTTCGGCCATTTTCGCCGGAGTCATGCGACCTTTATCAACGCGGCCCACCAGCAGCTTGGCGGCTTCGGCCAGGCCTTGCTCGATGCCGTGCTCGTTGATGTCTTTCATCAGGATCGGCGTACCTTTGGAGGCCGACTGATAGGCGATACCGCCACCCATGATGCCGGCGCCCAATACGGCGGCCTGCTTCACCTCTTTGGCGATTTCGTCGTAGGCCTTGGCCTTTTTCTTCAGCTCCTGATCGTTCAGGAACAGACCGATCAAGCTCTGCGCGGCAGAGGTCTTGGCCAGTTTGACGAAACCGGTGGCTTCGACTTCCAGTGCCTTGTCGCGACCGAAGTTCGCGGCTTTCTGGATAGTCTTGATCGCTTCAACCGGTGCCGGGTAGTTCGGGCCCGCTTGACCGGCCACGAAACCCTTGGCGGTTTCGAACGACATCATTTGTTCGATGGCGTTGAGCTTGAGCTTTTCGAGTTTCGGCTGACGCTTGGCCTTGTAGTCAAATTCACCGGAAATGGCGCCCTTGACCAGGTTCAGAGCCGCTTCCAGCAGTTTCTCCGGGGCGACCACGGCGTCGACAGCACCGACTTTCAGCGCGTCTTCAGCGCGGTTTTCCTTACCGGCAGCAATCCACTCGATGGCGTTGTCGGCACCGATGATACGCGGCAAACGCACGGTACCGCCGAAGCCTGGGTAGATGCCCAGCTTGACTTCCGGCAGACCGATTTTGGCGGTATTGGCCATGACGCGGAAATCTGCCGCCAGGCACATTTCCAGACCGCCACCCAGTGCGATGCCATTGATAGCGGCGACAGTCGGGACGTTGAGGTCTTCGAAATCGCTGAAAATCTTGTTGGCTTCGAGGTTACCAGCGACAAGCTCTGCATCCGGCAGCTTGAAGTTGTCGACGAATTCGGTGATGTCGGCGCCGACGATGAATACGTCCTTGCCACTGCTGACGATCACACCCTTGATCGAAGCATCTGCCTTGATGGTGTCTACGGCCTGACGCAGTTCGTTCAGGGTAAGACGGTTGAACTTGTTGACGGACTCACCCTTGAGGTCGAATTTCAATTCGACGATGCCACTTTCAAGAGCCTTAACCGTGATGGCTTTACCTTCGTAAATCATCAACTGATCTCCACGATATGGAAGCTGAACAGTACACGTCGGACGCAGGCGACTGGCTCGGCAAGGACGCTTATCGTCGATGCTACGCCAATTCACCCGGCACACCCGCCAACGCGATAGTCGGGATTCTGTAGGAGCGCTCTGTAATACAAACGCTCAATTCATACGCCCGTTTGATTTGGGTATGTCACCTTCACGGAATTTCCGGCAATTGTCAATCGCCCAAAATGCTGGTTGAAACGCGACTTTCCGGTCACTTCCGTACCACGAAGCCCTGCAACACGCTCATGCATGTGGGGCCATTCATAGAATCAATAGTTAGAAAAGTCGCCCTAATTACCGGCAGCCTGTGTTTAACAAGCTACGCTGGCGGTACCCTGAAGAAAAAATTTGAACGCTTTGACGAATGCCCAGCGTAAGATCAGCCACACAGAATTACCGGCCTGCCTGGCCAACCTCAGCCCGATGATGATATCGGGCTTTTTATTGCCTGCCTGTCAGGCGCTGGCGCTTGCTTTTGTAGGAGCTGCCGCAGGTGCGATCTTTTGATCTTTTGATCTTTTGATCTTTTGATCTTTTTCAAAGGCAAGATCAAAAGATCGCAGCCTGCGGCAGCTCCTACGGGATCGGGCTCAGGCGAGTGCTTTCAGCGTGGCATCGATCTGCTGCAGAACCTCGGCCTCGCCCTTCTCGCCCCAATACAGTGCAATCATTTGCTTGTCTGCTTCGACCTTGTAGACGTTGGCAGGCAATTTCTCGAAATGATTCAGCAGCATTCCATCCTCACAGACCTCCTGCCACTGATTGACCCACACGCCCGGCGCCTTCTGCCAGTAACTCCAGCACGCCGGTCGCGTGCCACGGCGCGGCCGATGGTACTGGGCGCAAGGGCTCGGCGGCTCCTCGCTCAGCCAGTGCGGCCATTCCTGGGGCGCCAGTTGCATGGCCAGGCCAATGCGCCGCGCCTCCATGCGCAGGGCCATGCGCCCGCTCTGGGTGCGAGAGGGTCGCAACCAGGCCAGCGGGCTCAAGACCACCAGCAGGATTGACACCACTATCCAGACCGTCATATCTGTACTCCCGATTCTTGATGAGCCCATTGAGTCACTTTGAAACCAATGCGCTTGAAACCAGCCATACTTACCAATATTGCAATCCTCAGGAGGAGCACCTCATGCCCTACAACCACATTCTGGTCGCTGTAGATCTAACCGAAGAGTGCGATCCTGTAATCCACCGAGCTCGCGAACTCTCTGTGAGCAATGGCGCGAAGCTGTCCCTGGTGCATATCGTCGAACCGATGGCCATGGCCTTTGGCGGCGACGTGCCGATGGACCTTTCCCAGTTGCAACAGCAACAATTCGATCAGGCCAAAGAGCGCCTTGAGCGATTGATCGTGAAATACCCGGAACTCTCCAAGGAATACAGTCACTTGACCTACGGCCAGCCGCGCCAGGAGATTCACCACCTCGCCAAGGAGCAAACGTGCGACCTGATCGTGGTGGGCAGTCATGGCCGACATGGCCTGGCACTGTTGCTCGGCTCCACCGCCAATGACGTACTGCACGGCGCGCCTTGTGATGTGCTTGCGGTACGCCTGATCAAAAGCTGATAACACGGAACAATGTGGGAGCGGGCTTGCTCGCGAAAGCGGCGTGACAGTCGACATCTTTATTGAATGTTAAGCAGCTTTCGCGAGCAAGCCCGCTCCCACAGTGAATCCATGTCGGCGAGTAGATCGTTTTCCATACGAAAAGCCCGGCGCTCATCACTGAACGCCGGGCTTTTTTATCGCCGGATCAATCAGGCATCCAGCTCGGCCCAGCGCTCGACCATCACGTCGAGTTCAGCCTGCAACTGCTCCAGCTGAGCGATCACCGCCGCAGTCTCGGCAGCAGGGCGCTGATAGAAACCGGCATCCGCCATCTGCGCTTCAACCACCACGATCTGCTGCTCCATGGCTTCGATCTGACTCGGCAACATTTCCAGCTCACGCTGCAACTTGTAGCTGAGCTTCTTCTTTGCCACCGGCGCCTCTACTGCCGCAGCGACTGGCGCTGGTTCAGCAGTGACGACAGCCGAATTCAGGTCGGCCTTGCCGGACTTGCTCTCGGTCACGCCCAACAGGCGCGGCGAGCCGCCCTGACGCAGCCAGTCCTGATAACCACCGACGTATTCGCGAACCTTGCCTTCACCTTCGAAGACCAGGGTGCTGGTGACCACGTTGTCGAGGAATGCCCGGTCGTGGCTGACCATCAGCACAGTACCGTTGAAGGTCAGCAGAACCTCTTCCAGCAGCTCGAGGGTTTCCACGTCCAGGTCGTTGGTCGGCTCGTCGAGTACCAGCAGGTTCGCCGGCTTGCTGAACAGCTTGGCCAGCAACAGACGGGCACGCTCACCACCGGACAGCGCCTTGACCGGCGTGCGGGCACGCTGCGGGCTGAACAGGAAGTCGCCGAGGTAGCTCAGCACGTGACGGCTCTGACCGTCGATATCGATGAAGTCGCGACCTTCGGCCACGTTGTCGATCACGGTCTTTTCCAGGTCCAGCTGATGGCGCAACTGGTCGAAGTAGGCCACGTCGATGCGCGTGCCCTCTTCCACTTTGCCGCTGGTCGGTTGCAGACCGCTGAGCATCAGTTTCAGCAGCGTGGTCTTGCCGGTACCGTTGGCGCCAAGCAGACCGATACGGTCGCCGCGCGTCAGGACCATCGAGAAATCCTTGATCAGGAACGGGCCACCCGGGTGAGCGAAGCTCACGTTCTCGAGGACCATCACCTGCTTGCCGGACTTGTCAGCAGTGTCCAGCTGAATGTTGGCCTTGCCGGTGCGCTCACGACGCTCGCTACGCTCAACGCGCAATGCTTTCAATGCGCGAACACGGCCTTCGTTACGGGTGCGGCGAGCCTTGATGCCCTGACGGATCCAGACTTCTTCCTGGGCCAGTTTCTTGTCGAACAGCGCATTGGCGGTTTCTTCAGCCGCCAGAGTCGCCTCTTTGTGCACGAGGAAACTGGCGTAGTCGCCGTTCCAGTCGATCAGACCGCCACGATCCAGTTCCAGGATGCGGGTCGCGAGGTTTTGCAGGAAGGAACGGTCGTGCGTGATGAACAGCACGGCGCCCTGGAAATCCTTCAGCGCTTCTTCGAGCCAGGCAATGGCACCGATGTCCAAGTGGTTGGTCGGTTCGTCGAGCAGCAGCAGATCCGGCTCGGAAACCAGGGCCTGAGCCAGCAGGACGCGGCGACGCCAGCCGCCGGACAATTCGGCGAGGGTCTTGTCGGCCGGCAGTTGCAAGCGGCTCAAGGTGCTGTCGACCAGTTGCTGCAAACGCCAGCCGTCGCGGGCCTCGAGGTCGTGCTGGACATGCATCAGCTTGTCCAGATCGGCGTCGGTGACGATGTTCTGGCTCAGGTGGTGATACTGCGCGAGCAGCTCGCCAACACCGTCCAGGCCTTCGGCAACCACGTCGAACACGGTCCGCTCGTCGGCTACCGGCAATTCTTGCGGCAATTCGCCAATTTTCAGGCCAGGTGCGCGCCAAACAGAGCCCTCATCAGGCTTCTGGTCGCCCTTGACGAGCTTCATCATGCTGGACTTGCCAGTGCCGTTGCGGCCGATGATGCACACCCGCTCACCACGGGCGATCTGCCAGGACACCTTGTCCAACAACGGCATAGCGCCGAAAGCAAGGGACACATCGCTGAATTTGAGCAGGGTCATGAGCTTCTCCAAAAACCGGGCGCGCATTCTACCTGACTTGAGGCTTCAGAAGGCCGGCAATTTCAATGTCGAAGCACTCTGCACAACAATTGTTGCGAACTTGTGCCGACAGCTCGGCAAAGCTTTCGCCCGCTGCTGGCAAAAGGCTAAGCTACAGACAATTCAGTGCCGCTCTTGCCGGCACTTGTCATGATTTCTCTGCCCGGACGTCTCATGCGCAGTCGCCTTTTCAATCTTTTTTCGTGTTTGCTTCTTACAGCCGCTGCCGCTCAATCCGCCCAGGCGGTGGACCTGTCCACCCAACGCCAGTACTACGATGAAGCCAAGCGCGCCTTGGCCAAAGGCGATTCCGGCCCTTATTTCCGTTACAGCCAGGCTCTGAGCGATTATCCGCTGGAGCCCTATCTGGCTTATGACGAACTGACCGCGCGCCTGAAAACCGCGAGCAATGCCGAAATCGAGAAATTCCTCGCCGAACACGGTGACCTGCCCCAAGCCAACTGGATGAAATTGCGCTGGCTGCGCTGGCTGACCGAACGCGGCGATTGGGCAACCTTCGTTAAATATTATGACCCCAAGCTCAATTTCACCGAGCTGGACTGCCTGAACGCGCAGTACCAGATCAGCCATAACCGCAAGGCTGAAGGCTACGCCAACGCCGATAAACTCTGGCTGACCGGCAAAACCCAACCCGACGCTTGCGATGCTGTGTTCGGCATGTGGGCCGCCGATGGTCAACTGACTGAACAGAAACGCTGGGAACGCACCAAGCTCGCCGCCCAGGCACGCAACTATCCGCTGGCCAACAGCCTGATCAATGGCCTGACGACACTTGCCCCGCGCGGTCGACTGCTGGTGGATGTGGCGCAGAAACCCGAGCTGCTCAATCAGCCGTCGCGCTTCACCCCGGCGGATGAACCGATGTCCGACATCGTCAGCCTCGGCCTGCGCCGCCTGGCCCGTCAGGACCCGGACAAGGCCATGGACCTGCTCGACGGTTACGCCAGCAGCATGCACTTCTCCCGCGACGAAAAAGTCGCGATTGCCCGGGAAATCGGGCTGACCCTCGCTCGCCGTTTCGACAGCCGCGCGCTGGACGTAATGACCAAATACGACCCGGAACTGCGGGACAACACCGTTTCCGAATGGCGTTTGCGCCTGCTGTTGCGCCTGGCCCGTTGGGACGATGCCTATGAGCTGACCCGTCGCCTGCCTCAGGACCTGGCCACCACCAACCGTTGGCGTTACTGGCAGGCTCGCAGCCTGGAGCTGGCGCAACCACAGAATCCGCAAGCGCAGACGCTTTACAAGGGCCTGGCTCGTGAGCGCGACTTCTACGGTTTCCTGGCGGCCGATCGCTCGCAGTCCCCTTATTCGCTGAGCAACAAACCGCTGGTGCTCAGTCAGGCGCTGATCAACAAGGTGCGCAATACCCCGGGCGTGCGACGCGCCCTGGAATTCCATGCCCGCGGGCAGATCGTCGACGGTCGTCGCGAGTGGTACCACGTCAGCCGGCACTTCAGCCGTGACGAAATGGTCGCCCAGGCGAAACTGGCTTACGACCTGAAATGGTATTTCCCGGCAATCCGCACCATCAGTCAGGCGAAGTACTGGGACGACCTGGATATTCGCTTCCCGATGGCCCACCGCGAAACCCTGGTCCGTGAAGCCAAGGTCCGTGGCCTGCATTCGAGTTGGGTATTCGCGATCACCCGCCAGGAAAGCGCCTTCATGGCCGATGCACGCTCCGGCGTCGGTGCCAGCGGCCTGATGCAACTGATGCCCGGTACCGCCAAGGAAACCGCACGCAAGTTCAGCATTCCCCTCGCTTCGCCGCAGCAAGTATTCGATCCGGACAAGAACATTCAGCTCGGTGCCGCTTACCTGAGCCAGGTCCACAGCCAGTTCAACGGCAACCGCGTCCTCGCCTCCGCCGCCTACAACGCCGGCCCCGGCCGCGTACGTCAATGGCTGCGTGGCGCCGACCACCTGAGCTTCGATGTGTGGGTGGAAAGCATCCCGTTCGACGAAACCCGGCAGTACGTGCAAAACGTGCTGTCATACTCGGTGATCTACGGCCAGAAGCTCAACTCACCACAACCGTTGGTGGATTGGCATGAACGGTATTTCGACGATCAATAAGCGGTAATACCGGATATGTAGGAGCCATGTAGGAGCTCCTACACAGATCTTGATCGTGCCGCGATCTGCTTGCCAAGTTCGGTCAAACGATACCGTTGAGCCGGACTATTGGGCGACTCGGGGTTTGTCATTTCAATCAAATCCGCAGCCAATGCCGGTTTGAGATAGTTAGCCCGGAAAGTCGCCTTGTGAGCCAATCCGACCTCTCCCATCAACTCATTGACCTTTAACGGACCGGTTCCATGGAGAGCCGAAAGCAGTTTCGCTACTTGGTCGGTTACTTGGTCGGTTACTTGGTCGGTTACTGGTTCGCTCCGGGCTGCCTCTTCAAGCGCAAGGCTCAGCGCTTGCAGCATGAACTCGACAAAAGGTGTTGATTCGGCCAATTGGTCGGCGGCCGATAATGCTGCGTAATAATCGTCCTGCTGCTCTCGAATTACCGCTTCGACCGGCAGGTAAGCCAGCACCGGTCGCCATTGACTGAGTATCAAGGTCTGCCAAAGGCGGCCCATACGCCCATTACCGTCGGCGAAAGGATGGATGAACTCAAACTCGTAGTGGAAAACACAGCTAGTGATCAGCGGATGCCAGTCCGAAGCTGCGAGCCATGCCAGCAAATCATCCATCAAATGCCCAACGCGACTCGGTGGCGGCGCCATATGAACCAATTTCTCGCCACGGTAGATGCCCACCCCGGCTCGACGAAGCTGCCCACAGTCATCAATCAATCCCCGCATCAGCAACTCATGCGCCTGGAGCAGGTCGGATCGGCTGCTCGGCTGCCACTGCGGCATGGATTCATAGGCTGTAAAGGCGTTACGTACTTCCTGGATTTCTCGTGGCAGGCCAAGCACTCGCTGCCCTGCCAGAACGGCGGTCACCTGCTCAATGCTCAGGGTGTTGTTCTCGATCGCCAAAGAAGCCTGAATCGTACGAATTCGATTGCTACGGCGCAGTTGAGGCGTCTGCCGACGATTATCCATCGCCGAAAGCTGACCAATCTGCTCACTGATTTCGGCGATCAAGGCCAATATTCTTGTGGTCAGGGTCAACGGTGGTTGATAACGGCTCATATCCTTATCCAGGCTCGCAACTGAGGCCGACATAATGCCCGAACGCGGCCACATTTATTTAAACCTCGCGGCCATTTTCGATCTTTGATGGAATCGAAAAGATCGTCCGAACCAACAGTGCCTACGCTCGCAGATCGGTTTCAACTTTGCCGTCATTGAACTGCAACGCCGCCAGCCGTGCATACAGTGCATTACTCGCAATCAACTCCTGGTGCGTCCCCACTGCCACCAGCTTTCCTTGGTCCATCACCGCGATCCTGTCAGCGTTTTTCACTGTGGCTAACCGATGGGCGATGACCAGTGTGGTGCGATTTTTCATCAGGCTGGGCAGGGCTTGCTGGATCAGGTGCTCGCTCTGGGCGTCGAGGGCGCTGGTGGCTTCGTCCAGCAGCAGGATTGGTGCGTCCACCAGCAGCGCCCGGGCGATGGCCAGGCGCTGACGTTGCCCGCCGGATAAACCGAGACCAGCGTCGCCGAGGTGAGTCTGGTAGCCGTTGGGCATTTGCTCGATGAAGTCGTGGGCGTAGGCGATTTTCGCGGCCTCCTGGACTTGGGCCAACGTCGCTGTCGGGTGACCGTAGCGAATGTTCTCTTCAATGCTGCCGAAGAACAGCGCCGGGGTTTGCGAGACGAGGGCGAAGCAGCGACGCAGGTCCAGAGGATCGAGTTGGGTCAGCGGCACACCGTCCAGCAGGATGTGTCCTTCGATGGGGTCGTAAAAGCGCAACAGCAGGTCATACACCGTCGACTTGCCAGCACCGGACGGTCCGACCAATGCAAGGGTTTCGCCGGCGTTGATCGTCAGATTCAGACCATCGACGGCATAGCTTTGCGGACGCGACGGGTAGGAAAAGCGCACATCGTGCAGCACCAGATCGCCCTTTACCCGTTCAGGCAAAGTCACCAGGCCCTGGGTCGGTGGCTGGATGATGTTTTCCGAACGCAATAACTCGGCAATCCGCTCCGCCGCCCCCGCTGCTCGCTGCAGTTCACCGATCACTTCACTCAATGTACCGAAGGCACCACCGACGATCAGGCTGTAAAAGACGAACGCCGCCAGCTCACCCGCGGAAATCCGCCCAGCGATGACATCCATGCCGCCGACCCAGAGCATCACCCCGACTGCGCCCAACACCAGCAGGATCACCAGGGTAATCAACCAGGCTCGCTGGAAGATGCGCTTGCGGGCAGTGTTGAAAGCCTCTTCCACGGTCGTGGCAAAGCGTTGCTCGTCCTGAACCTGATGGTTGTAGGCCTGCACGGTTTTGATCTGACTCAGGGTTTCGGAGACATAGCTGCCGATATCGGCAATCCGGTCCTGGCTCAGACGCGACAGGGTGCGCACCCGGCGACCAAAAATCAGGATCGGCGCGACCACCAGCGGCAACGCGACCACCACGATGCTGGTGAGTTTGGGGTTGGTGATAAACAGCAAGACAATCCCGCCGATCACCATCAGCCCATTACGCAGGAACAGCGACAGCGAAGAGCCGATTACCGATTGCAGTAGCGTGGTGTCGGCGGTCAGGCGCGACTGGATTTCGGAGCTGCGGTTGTCTTCATAGAACCCCGGATGCAGGTAGACCAGATGGTTGAACACCCGTCGGCGGATGTCGGCGACAACGCGCTCGCCGATCCACGACACCAGGTAAAACCGTGCAAAGGTGCCAATCGCCAGACCGACCACCAGCAGCATGAACACGCCGATGGACCGGTTGAGCAAATGCGGCGACTGGGTCATGAAACCCTGGTCCACCAACAGGCGAATCCCCTGCCCCATGGACAAGGTGATGCCGGCAGTGACGATCAACGCCAGCAAGGCCCCCAAGGCCGGCCAGCGATAAGGCGCGAGGAAACGGCTGGCCAGACGAATGGCGCGGCGGTGACGGGAAGAGAGCATGAAGATCATCCGATGGCGCAACCAATGGCTTTAACTCGACCAAGCCTACACCGCCCAACGGGATTGAACGCGGTAAATCATAATGAGTCAGGTTAATTATGACCGCCAAGACTAGTGGCTAGAGATTATTGGTCTAAAGTCCGGGTGGAAACGTCAGGGTATTTCTGATGGACTGAAGATGCCGACCTGAAAGATCGCAGGGAGTTGTCACAGCCCGGTCACCTGGCGGTTCTACAGTAAGCACACAACCTGATGAGGAGACAGGCCATGTCCTTGCAAAACAGCAGCGATGACAAGATTCCAGTGATCCGCACGCAGCCAGACCAGTCTCTGGGTTGCTCGATTATTGATAAGGATGGGCACGAAGTACCGATCACTGAAAACATGATCCAGGACGCTTGCCGCGAACTGGAGAAGCGATTGGTCAAGCCTGCCGAACAAAAGTGATGTAGCCACCGTCTTCTTGACCCGGCCTTGTTGGCCGGGTTTTTTATGGGTGTTTATCCAGAATAGCGGTGCGCCCCATCGCGAGCAGGCTCGCTCCCACATTTAAACTCAGTCGTATAGAAAACCTATATTCACTGAAGATCTATTGTGGGAGCGAGCCTGCTCGCGATTGGGCCACCTCGATTTTCAGACAGCCGAAGCCCCCAACGCCGCCACGATCTGCTGCAACGCCGGCGAATCCCCCTCGATCCGCACCTTCAACCCATCGATCTCACGCCGCAGCGGGTAATGCTTGCGCAGTGCATCGAACGCCGCACGCTGCTCGCTCACGCTACCTACAAGGCTGCGGCGGAAATTCGCATCGTCACGGCGCGGGTCGTACACGCCACGGCACAACATCGCCAGAGCCCAGGCTGGATCGCTGTCGGCGTTCAACGTCACCGCCGACAACCACGGTGCCGGCAGCAAATCGTTCAGGCGGACCTGTTCCGGTTGCCCAAGGAATTCACAAAGCGCCTGATAGATCTGCGCCGTCCCGCGCTGTCTGCCGTCGAGGCTGTAACCGGCAATGTGTGGCGTCGCCAGCACACACAACTCGGCCAGTGCCACATCGACCTCGGGCTCCCCCTCCCAGACATCCAGCACCGCTTGCAGGTCTTCACGTTGCAGCAGCACCTGGCGCAGAGCGGCATTGTCGATGACCGGGCCACGACTGGCGTTGATCAGCCAGCTGCCTGGCTTGAGTTGGTTCAAGCGGTTTTTATCGAACAGATGCCAGGTCGACTGAGGGCCTTGCTTGTCTAGCGGGGTGTGCAGACTGATGACGTCGCATTGCTCGATGATCTGCTCGAGGCTGACGTAATCGCCCCCTTCGGCCGCTTGCCTTGGGGGATCGCAGACCCGCACGTTCCAGCCCAGGCCTTGCAAAACCTTGACCAGCCGCCCGCCCACTTCACCGGCGCCGACCACACCGTAGGTGCGTTGAGTCAGGTCGGCACCTTCGATTTCGGCCAGGGTCAGCAGGCTGCCCAGCACGTAATCGACCACACCCCGGGCATTGCAGCCTGGGGCGCTGGACCAGGTAATGCCGGCCTGTTGAAAGTAATCCAGATCCAGGTGATCAGTGCCGATGGTGCAAGTGCCGACAAAGCGCACCTTGCTACCTTCGAGCAATGCGCGGTTGACGTTGGTCACCGACCGCACCAACAGCACATCGGCCTGCTCGACAGTGGCGCGGTCGATGGCACGTCCCGGTACCCGGCGGATTTCACCGAAACCTGCGAAGAAGGCATCGAGCAGCGGGATATTTTCGTCGGCAACAATCAGCATGGCAGGCTCCTTTGGCGGATCGGCAGTTTAGGCGCAGATGACCGTGATGGGCCAGCAGGCATTGTTCATCTTAAATGTGAAGGGACCACTCATCCTGTGGGAGCGGGCTTGCTCGCGAAAGCGGCGTGTCAGGCAACATTGATGTCAACTGACACTCCGCCTTCGCGAGCAAGCCCGCTCCCACAGGGAATATCGCAACGTCCGAAAACCATTTACAAATCCCTAACACAGGATTTTTCCTGACCACTGCGTCAAGGCGTAGAATGCGCCGCCTTGCGCATCAAAACCTTTTGGACGTTTCGCCTTGAATTCCGTGACTGACCGCCCGACCGCTTTTTCCCTCAATCGCCCGGCCCGGGTTCGCCTGGAGCTGAAAAACCTGCTCGGCCTGGCGTTGCCGATCATGATCGCGCAACTGGCGACCACCGCGATGGGCTTCGTCGATGCGGTGATGGCCGGTCGTGTCGGGCCTCGAGATCTGGCGGCCGTCGCGCTGGGTAACTCGATCTGGGTGCCGGTGTTTCTGCTGATGACCGGCACACTGCTGGCCACTACCCCGAAAGTCGCCCAGCGCTTCGGTGCCGGCACGCACAGCGAGATTGGCCCGATCGTGCGTCAGGCGTTGTGGCTGGCGCTGGTGGTGGGTTTGATGGCGACCGGCATGCTGTTCAGCGCCGAACCGATCCTGCACATCATGAAGGTCGACCCCGAGCTGATCGGCCCCTGCATGCAGTATCTGCACGGCATCGCCAGCGGCCTGCCCGCCGTCGCGCTCTATCACGTGCTGCGCTGTTTCAGTGATGGCCTGGGTCGCACCCGCCCGGCCATGGTCCTTGGCCTGTGTGGGCTGGCGCTGAATATTCCACTCAATTACATCTTCATCTACGGCCACTTTGGTGTGCCGGCCATGGGCGGGGTCGGTTGCGGCTGGGCCACGGCGATCGTGATGTGGGTGATGGCGTTGGGCATGGCCGGCTGGGAGCGCTGGGCGCCGGCCTATCAGTCGAGCCAGTTGTTCAGCCGTTTCGACTGGCCGCAGTGGTCGGTGATCAAGCGTCTGCTGGGCATCGGCCTGCCAATCGGTATCGCGGTGTTCGCCGAGTCGAGCATCTTCGCCGTGATCGCCCTGCTGATCGGCAGCCTCGGCGCCACCGTGGTCGCCGGGCACCAGATAGCGCTGAACTTCAGCTCGCTGGTGTTCATGATCCCCTACTCCCTCGGCATGGCCGTGACCGTGCGTGTCGGCCAGGCACTGGGCCGTGAGGAACCACGCGAAGCCCGCTTCGCCGCCGGTGTCGGCATGGGCACTGCCCTGGCTTATGCGTGCCTGTCGGCGAGCATGATGTTGTTGCTGCGCGAACCCATCGCTGCGATTTACACCGCCGACCCGACGGTGATTCAGGTGGCCGCGATGCTGATCGTGTATTCGGCGCTGTTCCAGTTTTCCGATGCGATCCAAGTGACGGCGGCAGGCGCACTGCGTGGCTATCAGGACACGCGGGTGACGATGATCCTGACGCTGTTCGCGTATTGGGGGATTGGTTTGCCGGTGGGTTACGCCTTGGGCCTGACCGACTGGTTCGGTGCGCCGAGCGGCCCGAGCGGGCTGTGGCAGGGTCTGATCGTAGGCTTGAGTTGCGCGGCGCTGATGCTGTCGATCCGCCTGACGCGCAGTGCACGCAAGCGGATCCGCATCAGTCGTTCGGCGGGTTAAGCGAGCGCAAAAAAGGGCCTGCAGACGCAGGTGATGAACACCGCAGGCCCTGTGGGAGCGAGCCTGCTCGCGATAGCGGTGGGTCAGCCAACATTGATGTTGACCGTACCGCCGTCATCGCGAGCAGGCTCGCTCCCACAAGTTGCACCTCTTAACTGACTGCCATAGTGCATAGACAGGCTCTTTTTTTGGCCCGTTAAGCGAGTTTCTTGCGGATCCAGTAGAGGTAGGTGCCTGCCTCTTCGTGCTGCGCGACCAGTTCGTGGTCGAGAAACACGCAAAACTTGGGGATGTCGCGACGGGTCGACGGGTCGGTGGCGATCACCTTCAGCAGGCCGCCAGGCACCAGGTCACGGATGTGCTGGTGCAGCATCATCACCGGTTCCGGGCAATTGAGGCCAGTGGCGTCGAGGGTGCCGTCTACCGGCGTATCGATCATTTCACTCATGGTTCACTCCTGAAACTTGCCGGCATTGTCGCGCATTGCCGGGTGTTCGGTCATCTATGGCAGAACGCCGCCGCCCCTGTAGGAGCGAGGCTTGCCCGCGAAGGCCGCGCTGCGGTGTATCTATGGGACCGCGCTGCAGCCTTCGCGGGCAAGCCTCGCTCCTACAGGGGGGTGGTGTAGCTTAACGGGACTTGGGTTTCTTTACGTCGAGCCGGCGAAGGTGGCAGGTCACTTCCTCACGGTCGTGATACAGCTGCTTGCAGCCGATCTCGACCCGAATGCCCCGCGCCTTGAACCCGTCGGCGATACGTTCCAGCAAGCGCTTCACTTCGGCATAACGCTGTTTCATCGGCAGCTTGAGGTTAACCACCGCTTCCCGGCAATGCCCCTCGCCAATCCACTCTTCCAACATCGCCGCGTTGCGCGCCGGCTTCTCGACGATATCGCAGACCATCCAGTCCACCGGTTGCTTGGGCTTGAAGGTGAAACCGTCAGCCATCAAATGCTGCACCAAACCGGTGTCCATCAGGCTTTCGGCCATCGGGCCGTTGTCGATGGCGGTCACCAGCATGCCGCGGTTGACCAGTTGCCAGGTCCAGCCGCCGGGGGCGGCGCCGAGGTCGACACCAGTCATGTCGCTGTGCAGGCGCTCGTCCCACTGATCCCGCGGGATGAAATGGTGCCAGGCCTCTTCCAGCTTGAGGGTCGAACGGCTCGGCGCTTCACGCGGGAATTTCAGGCGTGGAATGCCCATCGGCCACATCGCCGAATTGTTCGATTCCGCCAGGCCCATGAATACTTCGCGACCACTCTTGAAGGTCAGCAGCAGCCGTGGCTTGTGGGCATCTTCCACCAGTTTGCCGGCCGCCATCAGCGCCTTGCGCAGGTGGCCTTCGAATCTCTTGCAGAAGTTCGACAGTTCCTTGCCATCGTTGGTGTCGACCATTTCCAGCCACAGGCTGCCGCACAGAGGGAAATCCGCCATGTGCGCGAGGATCACACTGATGCGGTCGGTTTCCGGCAGATCGATGAAGATCCCGCGAGCCCACTGGCGAGGGAAGATCAGATCGGCGAAGCGCTGGCCACGCATCAGGCGCTCGGCGCCGTCTTCTTCGGTGCAGATAAATTCGGCGCAGGCGCTGGCGGTCTTGGCCTTGGCATAACCGGCCACGTTCAGCCGCGCGGCATGTTCGGATATCTCGGAACAGACTTCGCCTTCGAAGCCCGGCCGGCAATGCATAAAGAGGGTGTTCATTCTTACTCCTGGGCAGTTGGCGAAGAATTCAGCCACTGCGCGATGCCCAGACTTGCGTTGAAGCAAAGCCTGTCACGAAAACCGGCGCATGATAGCCGAGATCGGAACCTTGGACTTGCCCGTAGAGTCCAGTTATTAGCCTTAACGTATAAACAGGGCTAGGTTTAGAGCTCTGTCCTTCCCGTCAGTCCGTAGCCGTGCGGATTTAAAGGAGTCATTTCAATGCCGTCCCTCGATAGCCTGAAAACCCTTAAAACCTTACAAGTCGACGACAAGACCTATCACTATTTCAGCCTGCCCGAAGCCGCCAAAAGCCTGGGCGATCTGGACAAGCTGCCGATGTCGTTGAAAGTATTGCTGGAAAACCTGCTGCGCTGGGAGGACGAAAAAACCGTCACCGGCGCTGATCTCAAGGCGATTGCCGCCTGGCTCAAGGAGCGTCGCTCCGATCGCGAAATCCAGTACCGCCCGGCTCGGGTATTGATGCAGGACTTTACCGGCGTCCCCGCCGTGGTCGACCTGGCTGCCATGCGCGCCGCCATGGCCAAGGCCGGCGGCGACCCGCAACGAATCAATCCGCTGTCGCCGGTGGACCTGGTGATCGACCACTCGGTGATGGTCGACAAGTACGCCAGTGCAAGCGCCTTCGGACAGAACGTCGACATCGAAATGCAGCGCAACCACGAGCGTTATGCCTTCCTGCGCTGGGGTCAGAGCGCCTTTAACAATTTCAGTGTGGTGCCACCGGGCACCGGCATCTGCCATCAGGTCAACCTCGAGTACCTGGGGCGCACGGTCTGGACCAAAGACGAGGACGGTCGCACCTATGCGTTCCCGGACACCTTGGTTGGCACCGACTCTCACACCACCATGATCAACGGCCTCGGCGTGCTCGGCTGGGGTGTGGGCGGGATCGAAGCGGAAGCAGCGATGCTCGGCCAACCGGTGTCGATGCTGATTCCCGAAGTGATCGGCTTCAAACTCACCGGCAAGCTAAAGGAAGGCATCACCGCCACCGACCTGGTGCTGACCGTTACCCAGATGCTGCGCAAGAAAGGTGTGGTCGGCAAATTCGTCGAGTTCTACGGCGACGGCCTCGCCGACCTGCCGCTGGCCGACCGCGCGACCATCGCCAACATGGCCCCGGAGTATGGCGCCACCTGCGGCTTCTTCCCCGTGGACGAGGTGACACTGGAATATTTGCGCCTGTCCGGCCGCACCCCGCAAACCGTGAAACTGGTGGAGGCCTACAGCAAGATCCAGGGCCTGTGGCGCCTGCCCGGCAAGGAGCCGCAGTTCACCGACAGCCTGGCCTTGGACATGGGTAGCGTCGAAGCCAGCCTCGCCGGGCCAAAACGCCCGCAGGACCGCGTCTCGCTACCGAATGTCGCGCAAGCGTTCACTGACTTTCTCGGCCTGCAATTCAAACCGCCCAGCAAGGAAGAAGGTCGCCTCGAAAGTGAGGGTGGCGGTGGCGTCGCGGTGGGCAACGCCGATCTGATCGGCGAAGCGGATTACCACCACGAAGGGAGTACTTATCGGCTGAAAAACGGTGCGGTGGTGATCGCCGCCATCACCTCCTGCACCAACACCTCCAACCCCAGCGTGATGATGGCGGCCGGGCTGGTGGCGAAAAAAGCCGTGGAGAAAGGCCTGAAGCGCAAACCGTGGGTCAAGAGCTCGCTGGCCCCAGGCTCGAAAGTGGTCACCGACTACTACAAGGCAGCGGGCCTGACCCAATACCTTGATGAACTCGGTTTTGCGCTAGTCGGTTATGGCTGTACCACCTGCATCGGCAACTCCGGACCGTTGCCGGAGCCGATCGAAAAAGCCATTCAGAAAGCCGACCTGACGGTTGCCTCGGTGCTCTCGGGCAACCGCAACTTTGAAGGTCGCGTGCATCCGCTGGTGAAAACCAACTGGCTGGCCTCCCCGCCTCTGGTCGTCGCCTATGCGTTGGCCGGGACGGTGCGCATCGACATCAGCAGCGAGCCATTGGGCAACGACAAGGACGGTCACCCGGTTTATCTGCGAGATATTTGGCCAAGCACCAAAGAAATCGCCGACGCGGTGACTCAGGTGAACACCGCCATGTTCCACAAGGAGTACGCCGAAGTGTTTGCCGGCGACGAGCAGTGGCAGGCGATCGAAGTGCCGCAGGCGGCGACTTATGTCTGGAACAACGATTCGACGTATATCCAGCATCCGCCATTCTTCGATGACATCAGTGGCCCCGCGCCGGTGGTCAAGGACGTCGAAGGGGCGAAAGTCCTCGCACTGCTTGGTGATTCGGTGACCACCGACCACATCTCCCCGGCCGGCAACATCAAGGCCGACAGCCCTGCCGGCCATTACTTGCGCGAGCAAGGGGTGGAACCGCGGGACTTCAACTCCTACGGCTCCCGTCGCGGCAACCATCAAGTGATGATGCGCGGCACCTTCGCCAACATCCGGATTCGCAACGAGATGCTCGGCGGCGAAGAAGGCGGCAACACGATTTATATTCCGACCGGAGAGAAGCTGCCGATCTACGACGCGGCCATGCGGTACCAGGCGTCGGGGACACCGCTGGTGGTGATCGCCGGGCAAGAATACGGCACCGGTTCGAGCCGCGACTGGGCGGCCAAGGGCACCAATCTGCTGGGGGTAAAAGCAGTCATCGCGGAAAGCTTCGAACGGATTCACCGTTCCAACCTGGTGGGTATGGGCGTATTGCCGTTGCAGTTCAAACTGGATCAGAACCGCAAGAGCCTGAACCTGACCGGCAAGGAAACCCTGGACATCCTTGGCCTAACGGGCGTCGAACTGACTCCGCGCATGAACCTGACACTGGTCGTCACCCGTGAAGATGGCAGCACGGAAAAGGTCGAGGTGTTGTGCCGGATCGATACGCTCAACGAGGTGGAATACTTCAAGGCTGGGGGGATTTTGCATTATGTGTTGCGGCAATTGATTGCCTCGTAACAGCCTGCTGACAACGACACCGCCTTCGGGCGGTGTTTTTGTTTATGCGGTGTACGTCTCTATAATCGCGTGCCCATTAGTTTTGTGTCGGTCACAGGACAAATGTGCGGGCCTGTGGCGACGGGGCTTGCCCCCGTTGGGCTGCGAAGCAGTCCCAAAATCTCTGATGTACCAAAGATTTTGTGAGTGCTACGCACTCAAACGGGGGCAAGCCCCCTCGCCACAGGGCTCCCACAGGGAACGAAGCAATCCGCAAAATTTCGGACACAAGGACTTCAAATGATCGCTCTGCCATGGACTTATCTGGCACTTCTCTCCATTGGCTACAGCCTGGCGTTGATCTACGGCCATCTCGGTTGGCTGTCCTCTATCTCTTTTGCGTTGCTGCTGTTCGCCGGTTTCGCCGTTCGCCAGCAACAGGTTCCCGTTGGCCGCTACCTCGGCCACGGTCTGTTCATCATCCTGGCGGTGGCACTGGCAATGCACTGGCTTCCCGGTTTCTTCAACGGTCGCGCCATTGATCCCCAGCGTTTCACCGACGATGCCGTGCCGTTTGCCATGTACCTGAATCAGGACAAACCGCTGATTGGTTTCTGGCTGTTGCTGGTTTGTCCATGGATTGTCGGCCGGCGCTCGCTGCGGCTGTCCGTTTATGCCACCGCCCTAGCCCTGACCGTGAGCGCCATGCTGGCCTTGGGTGGCGCACTGTTGCTGGGCGTGATCAGTTGGGCACCGAAGTGGCCGGATCAAGCCTGGTTGTGGCTGCTGAACAATCTGTTGCTGGTGACGCTGGTGGAAGAAGCGCTGTTTCGCGGCTACATCCAGGGCGGCCTGAGCCGGCAGTTCAAACACCTGCCTTATGGCGAAAATCTCGCGTTGTTGCTCGCATCAATGCTGTTCGGCCTCGTTCATCTGGGCGCTGGCTGGCAATGGGTGTTGCTGGCGGGCCTCGCGGGTGTCGGTTATGGCCTGGCCTATCGTTTTGGCGGGTTGGGCGCGGCTATCGCCACCCACTTTGGTTTAAATCTGCTGCATTTCGGGCTGTTCACTTATCCGATGCTCGCCGGCTGACGCAACAGTCGTTTTGCGACGCGTCACTGACTTATGAAAAAAACATCTCAATAAATACCTGACGATGCCGACAACCTGTCAAAGCCTTGCGGATTGAAAAAGCCATGCGTAACAACCAGCCCATTACACAACGCGAACGGACCTTCCCGGCTCAGCAACGGTTGATTTCCACCACCGATGCCAAGGGCGTGATCACCTACTGCAACGACGCTTTCGTCGAAATCAGCGGGTTTTCTCGTGAGGAATTGATCCGTGCGCCGCATAACCTGGTCCGTCACCCCGACGTCCCGGCGGCGGTGTTCGCGCACATGTGGGGCACACTGAAACAAGGCTTGCCATGGATGGGCATTGTCAAGAATCGCTGCAAGACCGGTGACCACTACTGGGTTAACGCCTATGTCACACCGGTGTTCGACGGCAATCAGGTGATCGGTTACGAGTCGGTGCGGGTCAAACCCACCGCCGAACAGATCCGCCGCGCCGAAGCGCTCTACCAACGCATCAACCAGGGCAAGTCGGCGGTTCCCTCTACAGACAAATGGCTGCCGGTGCTTCAGGACTGGCTGCCGTTCATTCTGGTCAGCCAGCTGAGTTTCATGATCGGCGCCACCCTGACGTCCCAATGGGGCTTCGCCCTCGCCGCCGGCCTTTCGGTGCCGTTGGGCTTAATGGGCTTGAGCTGGCAACAGCGCGGTATCAAGCGTTTGCTGCGCCTGGCCGAACAGACCACGTCCGACCCGTTGATCGCGCAGATGTACACCGACAGCCGTGGCGCCCAGGCACGCCTGGAGATGTCGATCCTCAGTCAGGAAGCACGCCTGAAAACCTGTTTGACCCGCTTGCAGGACACTGCCGAGCACCTGACCGAACAAGCGAAACAGTCCGACGCCCTGGCCCACAACAGCTCCACCGGCCTGGAACGTCAACGCGTCGAAACCGAGCAAGTGGCAACCGCTGTGAATCAGATGGCCGCCACCACTCAGGAAGTCGCCAGCCATGTGCAGCGCACCGCCGACGCCACCCAGGAAGCCAATCGCCTGACCGGTCGCGGTCGCGACATCGCCGGGGAAACCCGCGAAGCCATTCAGCGCCTGTCGGTCGTCGTCGGTGAAACCGGCCTGACCGTGACTCAACTGGCCAAGGACAGCGACGAAATTGGCGGCGTGGTCGACGTGATCAAAGGCATCGCCGACCAGACCAACCTGTTGGCCTTGAACGCTGCGATTGAAGCCGCGCGTGCCGGCGAGATGGGCCGTGGTTTTGCGGTGGTGGCCGACGAAGTTCGGCAACTGGCACAACGCACCAGCGAATCCACCGGGCAAATTCACGCATTGATCGCCAAGCTGCAGCAAACCGCCAGCACCGCGGTGCAAACCATGGAAGCCGGGCACCGTCAGGCCGAAGAAGGCGTGGCGCGGGTATTGGAAGCAGACCAGGCGCTGGTGGGCATCAGCGAAGCGGTGGCCAACATCACCGACATGACCACCCAGATCGCTGCCGCCACCGAAGAGCAAAGTGCCGTTGCCGAAGAAATCAGCCGCAACATCAGCAACATCTCACAACTGGCTGACCAGACCTCGGAACAGGCACAGCACTCGGCGCTGTTGAGTGAAGAACTGACCAAGACCGCGAATACCCAGTATTCGTTGGTGGAGCGGTTTAATCGCTGATTGCTGCTGGAAAGACAAAAACCCGGACGGTGAAAACTTCCGGGTTTTTTATTGCCTGGCAGATCGCTTTCGCGGGCAAGCCTCGCTCCTACAGGTAATCAGTGCCCACATGATCGACGCATGACCCGTAGGAGCGAGGCTTGCCCGCGAAGAGGCCCTGACTGCAGGCGAAAATTTCACTGAAGAAACGCAGCCACCTTCCCCGCCGCAGCCGCCAAATGCTGCTCATGACTAAACCCCGAAGCCTTCAACGGCTTCAAATCATGATCCCCTGCCGCCAGCCAGAACACCTCGATACTCGGCGCCAACGTGTAAGCCTCGACGGCCTCACGATTGCCCAACGCATCCCGCTCCCCCTGCACGATCAACGTGCGAGCCTTCAGCGCCGCCAGGTGCTCGACTCGCGGCTTCTGCGGTTTGCCCACCGCATAAAACGGATACCCCAGGCACACCAACGCATCCGCGCCCAACTCATCGGCCAGCAGACTGGCCATCCGCCCGCCCATGGACTTGCCACCTATGGCCAGGCGCCCAGCGACATGGCGTCGCACTACGGCATACACCTCACGCCAGCACTCCTGCAATTTGGGCGCCGGGTTCGGGGGACGTTTACCGCCATCGATACGCCGCTGTGCCATGTAGGGAAACTCGAAACGCAACACGTTGACGCCAAGCGCGGCAAGGCGCGCAGCCATGTCGCTCATCCAGCCGCTGTCCATCGGCGCACCGGCGCCGTGAGCGAGAATCAGCGTCGCCGAGGCCGGCGTCGTGGCGGCATTCCACAACCATCCGTGATCCCGCACACACTGCGCCCATTGATCCCCGTCAATACTGGCCTTGTGCTCTTTGTCCATGCTTGCCTCGCTTTTAGTCTGCCTATAACTCCAGGCGAAGGGAACGTTGCCTTGCGGCTTACTCGCAAAGGCAGGCCCTCACTTCGGCTGAACCGTGGATGGGGAACCATGAACACTTCTATCAGTACCGCCTACAACTACAAGGTGGTCCGCCAATTCGCCATTATGACGGTGGTGTGGGGCATCGTCGGCATGGGGCTCGGGGTTTTTCTCGCCGCCCAATTGGTCTGGCCTGAACTCAACTTCAACCTGCCGTGGACCAGCTTCGGCCGTCTGCGCCCGCTGCACACTAACGCGGTGATCTTCGCTTTCGGCGGTTGCGCCCTGTTCGCCAGTTCGTTCTATTCGGTACAACGCACCTGCCAGACCCGACTGTTTGCGCCGAAAATCGCCGCGTTCTGTTTCTGGGGCTGGCAACTGGTGATCTTGCTGGCGGCCATCAGCCTGCCGCTGGGTTACACCAGTTCCAAGGAATACGCCGAGCTGGAATGGCCGATCGATATCCTGATCACCATCGTCTGGGTGGCCTACGCCGTGGTGTTCTTCGGCACGATCATGCAGCGCAAGACCAAACACATCTATGTCGGCAACTGGTTCTTCGGTGGCTTCATCATCACCGTGGCGATCCTGCACATCGTCAACAACCTGGAATTGCCAGTGAGTTTCACCAAGTCCTACTCGCTGTACGCCGGTGCGACTGATGCCATGGTGCAGTGGTGGTACGGACACAACGCCGTAGGCTTTTTCCTCACCGCCGGTTTCCTCGGGATGATGTACTACTTCGTGCCGAAACAGGCCGAGCGCCCGGTGTATTCCTATCGCTTGTCGATCGTGCACTTCTGGGCGCTGATCACCCTGTACATCTGGGCCGGTCCGCACCACTTGCACTACACCGCGCTGCCGGACTGGGCGCAATCATTGGGCATGGTGATGTCGCTGATCCTGCTGGCGCCGAGCTGGGGCGGGATGATCAACGGCATGATGACCCTGTCGGGCGCCTGGCATAAGTTGCGCAGCGACCCGATCCTGCGTTTCCTCGTGGTGTCGCTGGCGTTCTACGGCATGTCGACCTTCGAAGGCCCGATGATGGCGATCAAAACGGTCAACGCCCTCTCCCACTACACCGACTGGACCATCGGCCACGTTCACGCCGGCGCGCTCGGCTGGGTGGCGATGATTTCCATCGGTGCGCTGTACCACATGATCCCGAAAGTCTTCGGCCGTGCGCAGATGCACAGCATCGGCCTGATCAACGCGCACTTCTGGCTCGCGACCATCGGCACCGTGCTGTACATCGCGTCCATGTGGGTCAACGGCATTGCCCAAGGCCTGATGTGGCGCGCCGTCAACGAGGACGGAACGCTGACCTATTCCTTCGTTGAAACCCTGGTGGCCAGCCACCCAGGCTTCGTCGTGCGCCTGGTAGGCGGTGCGATCTTCTTCAGCGGCATGTTGCTGATGGCCTACAACACCTGGCGCACCGTGCGGGCCTCGCAGCCTGCCGAAGCCGCCGCTGCCGCGCAGATCGCCTGAGGAGGCCGCCATGAAACACGAAACAATCGAGAAAAACGTCGGCCTGCTGATGTTGCTGATGGTGCTCGCCGTGAGCATCGGTGGCCTGACCCAGATCGTCCCGCTGTTCTTTCAGGACGTGACCAATAAACCGGTGGAAGGCATGAAGCCCTACACCGCGTTGCAACTGGAAGGTCGTGACATTTACATCCGCGAAGGCTGCGTCGGTTGCCACTCGCAAATGATCCGCCCGTTCCGCGCCGAGACCGAGCGCTACGGGCACTACTCGGTGGCCGGTGAAAGCGTCTGGGATCACCCGTTCCTGTGGGGCTCCAAGCGCACCGGGCCGGACCTGGCACGCGTTGGCGGTCGCTACTCCGAAGACTGGCACCGCGCGCACTTGTACAACCCGCGCAACGTGGTGCCGGAATCGAAGATGCCGGCCTATCCATGGCTGGTGGCCAATCAGGTCGACAGCAGCCACACCGAAACCAAGATCCGCGCCATGCGCACCCTCGGTGTGCCGTACACCGACGAAGACATCGCAGGCTCAGTCGCCTCGCTCCAGGGCAAGACCGAAATGGACGCGCTGGTCGCTTACCTGCAAGTGCTTGGCACATCCATCAAGAGCAAGAGGTGAGCCATGGTCGTTGAAATGAGCAGTGGAATGATCCGCGGCCTGGGCACGGTCGTGGTGTTCGTGGCCTTCGTCGGCCTGACCCTGTGGGTGTTCAACAGCAAGCGCAACCCGGAATTCGCCGAAGCGCGCCTGCTGCCGTTCGCCGACGAGCCGCAATCCGAAAACAGCACCCAACAAGAATCCGCCACAAGGAGTACCCGGTCATGACCACCTTCTGGAGTACGTGGATCTGCGTACTGACCATCGGCAGCCTGATCGGCCTGACCTGGCTGCTGATTGGTACGCGCCGAGGGGAAACCAAGGGCAGCACCGACCAGACCATGGGCCACAGCTTCGACGGCATCGAGGAATACGACAACCCGCTGCCGCAGTGGTGGTTCATGCTGTTCGCCGGCACGTTGGTGTTTGCCGTCGGCTACCTGATCCTTTACCCGGGCCTGGGCAACTGGAAAGGCATCTTGCCCGGTTATGAGGACGGCTGGACCGGTGTCCACGAATGGGAAAAGGAGATGAACAAGGCTGACGCGAAGTTCGGGCCGATCTTCGCCAAATTTGCTGCCATGCCGGTCGAAGAAGTGGCCAAGGACCCGCAAGCGCTGAAAATGGGCGGCCGTCTGTTTGCGTCCAATTGCTCGGTGTGCCACGGCTCGGATGCCAAGGGCGCGTTCGGCTTCCCTAACCTGGCCGACAGCAATTGGCGCTGGGGCGGCGATGCCGAAATGATCAAAACGACAATCATGGGCGGTCGCATGGCTGCAATGCCGGCCTGGGGAGAAATCCTCGGCGACGCCGGCGTGAAGAACGTCGCCGCCTATGTGCGTCATGAACTGGCCGGCCTGCCTTTGCCTGCCGACAACGGTGCCGACCTGCATGCCGGACAGCAGGCGTTCAGCGCTATGTGCGTAGCCTGTCATGGAGCAAACGGCCAGGGCACTGAAGCCATGGGAGCGCCGAACCTGACGCAACCGGCTGGATTCATCTACGGTACAAGCCTGGCGCAACTGCAACAAACCATTCGACATGGCCGCCAGGGCCATATGCCGGCGCAGAATGAACTGCTCGGCAACGATAAAGTGCAATTGTTGGCCGCTTATGTGTACAGCCTGTCCCACGGCTTGAATACAGAGCGTTTGCAGGCTGAAGGCAAAAACGAATAATTCTCGACCGCTCTGCTGCCGCATTCTTCCGGATGCGGCAGTTCCCTGCCCCTTTGCGACGCATTGTCGCACCCTTCCTTGGTCTTCCTTTCGGTTCGCCGGATTCGGGTCTAAGCTTCCCTGCGATGCGGACTGGCCAGCGCCGGTTCCAGGTCGATTCAACCCGATGTGTTCGACGAGTTTGCTCGATGACAGGCCGCAAAGGCTGGTAGACACCGGCTATCGTCCCCATTGCCCTCTGTTACCCGATCGTCGTGATTGAACATACCCCGTTACAACTGACCTGAACCCCTCGCCTCTTTGATCCGTTGCGACATTTTGTCCGAGGGCAATTTTGTCCTTACGCGGCGCATGGAAAGGCCGCAGAATCAGCTTTTGAAAGCATTGACCTACGTCATGGCGCGTTGCAATGACCCCCCGCTTTCTACATACTTGCGGCCGATTTTTACTCCTAATAAAACACCCAAACCGTGGAACCTTAGAATGAGCACAGCAATCAGTCCGACTGCTTATAACTATAAGGTAGTCCGCCAGTTCGCCATCATGACGGTGGTCTGGGGGATCCTTGGCATGGGGCTCGGTGTCTTCATCGCCTCGCAACTGGTCTGGCCGGAGTTGAACTTCGGTCTGGCATGGACGAGCTTTGGACGCCTGCGCCCGCTGCACACCAACCTGGTGATTTTCGCCTTCGGTGGTTGTGCTCTGTTTGCCACTTCCTATTATGTCGTGCAGCGAACCTGCCAAACGCGACTGATTTCCGACAGCCTCGCGGCCTTCACCTTCTGGGGTTGGCAAGCGGTGATCGTCGGCGCGATCGTTACCTTGCCGATGGGTTTCACGACCACCAAGGAATACGCGGAACTGGAATGGCCCCTGGCTATTCTGCTGGCCATCGTCTGGGTCACCTACGGTCTGGTGTTCTTCGGCACCATCGTCAAGCGCAAGACCAAGCACATCTATGTCGGTAACTGGTTCTACGGTGCCTTCATCGTCGTGACCGCGATGCTGCACATCGTCAACCACGCGTCCCTGCCGGTCAGTTTCTTCAAGTCCTACTCGGCTTACTCGGGTGCGACCGATGCGATGATCCAGTGGTGGTACGGCCACAACGCGGTAGGTTTCTTCCTGACCACCGGCTTCCTGGGGATGATGTACTACTTCGTTCCGAAGCAGGCCGAGCGTCCGATCTACTCCTATCGTCTGTCGATCGTGCACTTCTGGGCGCTGATCACCCTGTACATCTGGGCCGGTCCGCACCACCTGCACTACACCGCATTGCCGGACTGGGCTCAGTCCCTGGGCATGGCGATGTCGATCATCCTGCTGGCACCCAGCTGGGGCGGCATGATCAACGGCATGATGACCCTGTCGGGCGCCTGGCATAAGCTGCGCACCGACCCGATCCTGCGTTTCCTCGTGGTATCGCTGGCGTTCTACGGCATGTCGACCTTCGAAGGCCCGATGATGGCCATCAAGACCGTCAACTCGCTGTCGCACTACACCGACTGGACCATCGGCCACGTACACGCCGGCGCGTTGGGCTGGGTAGCGATGATTTCGATCGGCGCGATCTACCACATGATCCCGAAACTGTTCGGTCGTACGCAGATGCACAGCATCGGCCTGATCAACACGCACTTCTGGCTCGCGACCATCGGTACTGTGCTGTACATCGCCTCGATGTGGGTCAACGGCATCACCCAGGGTCTGATGTGGCGTGCAATCAACGACGACGGCACCCTCACCTACTCGTTCGTTGAAGCGCTGCAAGCCAGCCACCCGGGTTTCATCGTTCGCGCCCTGGGCGGTGCGTTCTTCGCCAGCGGCATGCTGTTCATGGCCTACAACGTATGGCGTACCGTACGTGCCTCGAACCCGGCTGAAGCCAAAGCTGCTGAACAGATTGCTGTAGTTGGAGCTCACTGATGAAGCATGAAGCAGTCGAGAAGAATATTGGCCTGCTGGCCTTCTTCATGGTTATCGCCGTCAGCGTCGGCGGCCTGACTCAAATCGTTCCGCTGTTTTTCCAGGACGTCACCAACAAGCCGGTCGAAGGCATGAAGCCTCGCACCGCCCTTGAGCTGGAAGGCCGCGACGTGTACATCGCCAACGGTTGTGTCGGCTGCCACTCGCAGATGATCCGCCCGTTCCGTGCTGAAACCGAACGTTACGGCCACTACTCGGTCGCCGGTGAAAGCGTTTGGGACCACCCGTTCCTGTGGGGTTCCAAGCGTACCGGTCCGGACCTGGCCCGTGTCGGCGGTCGTTACTCCGATGACTGGCAGCGTGCGCACTTGTACAACCCGCGCAACGTAGTGCCTGAGTCGAAAATGCCGGCCTATCCGTTCCTCGTGGAAAACAAGCTCGACGGCAAAGACACCGCCAAAAAAATGGAAGTCTTGCGCACGCTCGGCGTCCCTTACACCGACGAAGACATCGCCGGCGCCAAGGATGCTGTGAAGGGCAAAACCGAAATGGACGCGCTGGTGGCCTATCTGCAAGGCCTGGGCACCATCATCAAAAGCAAACGGTGATTTAGATGGATATCGGGATGATTCGTGGCCTGGGCACCGTTGTTGTGATGGTGGCCTTCATCGGTCTGGCGCTGTGGGTGTTCAGCCCCAAGCGCAAGTCGGAGTTTGAAGACGCGACCTTGCTGCCTTTCGCGGATGATCCCGAAGCCATCAAGCACGTCGAGCAAGCTTCTAGGAGTAACAAAGAATGACTACGTTCTGGAGTCTGTACGTCACAGTCCTCAGTCTCGGCACCATCTTCGCCCTGACCTGGCTGCTGCTGTCCACCCGCAAGGGCCAGCGCAGCGAATCCACCGATGAAACGGTCGGCCACTCCTTCGACGGGATCGAGGAGTATGACAACCCACTGCCGAAATGGTGGTTCATGCTGTTCGTGGGCACCATCATCTTCGCCCTCGGCTATCTGGTGCTGTACCCGGGCCTGGGTAACTGGAAAGGCCTGCTGCCAGGTTACAACTACCTCGATAACGAGAAGCAGACCGCGTTCGCCAACGGCCAGACTGGCTGGACCGGCGTTCACGAATGGGAAAAGGAAATGCTCAGGTCGGACGCCAAGTTCGGCCCGATCTTCGCCAAGTTTGCTTCCATGCCGATCGAAGAAGTCGCCAAAGACCCACAAGCCCTGAAGATGGGTGGCCGCCTGTTCGCCTCCAACTGCTCGGTCTGCCACGGTTCCGACGCCAAAGGCGCCTACGGCTTCCCTAACCTGACCGACGCCGACTGGCGCTGGGGTGGTGATGCGCAAACCATCAAGACCACCATCATGGGCGGTCGTCACGCCGTGATGCCGGCCTGGGCTGCGGTTATCGGCGAACAAGGTGTCAGCGATGTTGCCGCTTACGTGCTGACCAACCTCGATGGCCGCAAGCTGCCGGAAGGCGCCAAGGCTGACCCGGTTGCCGGCCAGAAACTGTTCGCTGCCAACTGCGTGGCATGCCACGGTCCGGCAGGCAAAGGTACGCCAGCGATGGGCGCACCTGACCTGACCCACCCGGCGGCGTTCATCTACGGATCGAGCTTCGCTCAACTGCAGCAGACCATCCGTTACGGCCGTCAGGGCCAGATGCCTGCGCAAGAACAGCTGCAAGGCAACGACAAGGTTCACCTGCTGGCCGCTTACGTCTACAGCCTGTCTCACGGTGAGAAGGCAGCGGACGCGAACGCCCAGTAAGGCAAACGCCTGATACAAAAAAGCCCCGCCAATGAAAATTGGCGGGGCTTTTTTGTATCAGCAATGTGCTCATAACTTGAGACAAATGCTTAATAGACTCGAATTTCAGTGCCCTGTAGCGTTCATTCCCTCCCTGACGACCAACGTCAGGGCCAACTTTCATGGAAGAACCACATGTCAAAGAATGACGACAACAGCATGCCACTTCATCAGCCCTCCCCCAGCCTGCATGACGACATTGAACCAGCGCTTCAGGACGCTGCAGACGTTAAACCTGAAGATTCAGCGACAGGTCCAGGCGCGCAAAATACCCGAATCAGGTCTTTCGCCGACATAACTGACCTGGAAGACGCAGATGGCGTGGATAGAAAACGTGATACCGGCAGTGGACTGGATAGCCTGGGAGGCGGCAGGCTGCCCTGATTCCCGGCACAGCCCATCAAACATTTACTGACGCTACAAAAACGGCCTCTCATCTGAGAGGGGCCGTTTGCATTCGAGCCGGCGGGGTTAAAGGTCGCGATCTCCGAAGCGGGTGATCAGGCAAGGCTGGGTTGAGCACAATAATTTCAACTTGCTGGATCACGAGCTTGGTAGTAACGTTTCTACATCGGCATTTTCAGGAGCCCACGCATGATGGCCATCACTACCATTTCCAGCCGTGAATTCAACCAGGACACAAGTAGTGCCAAAAAAGCCACGCGTAATGGGCCGGTTATCATCACCGACCGTGGCAAGCCTGCACACGTACTGCTAAGCATTGAGGAGTACCAAAAATTGACTGGCATAAACGCAAACATCGTCGACCTGTTGGTGATGCCAGAAGCGGCAGACATCGAATTCGAAACCGAGCGTACCGTGATCATTCATCGACCCGTGGATCTGTCCTGATGTTCTTACTCGACACCAACGTGATTTCTGAACTGCGCAAACCCCAGGCTGATGCGAATGTCGTCGCATGGGCCAAAAGTGTCATCGCGCCACGCCTGTTTATTTCGGCCATTACCTTGAAGGAACTGGAGACAGGGGTTCTTCGAATGGAGCGTCGTGATCCTGTTCAGGGGAAGGTATTGCGCACCTGGCTGAAGCGCCACGTTATACCGGCCTTCGATGCCAGAATCTTGCCGGTCGATGCCGCCGTGGCACTACGCTGTGCCAGCTTGCATGTTCCGGATCTTGCCAATGAAAGCGACGCCCTGATCGCGGCGACTGCATTGGTTCATGGCCTTACGGTGGTCACCCGAAACATCAGCGATTTTCAATCCAGCGGTGTTGCACTGGTCAATCCGTGGGACGAATGAGTTCGCCGCCCTGCAAAACCGTCCATAATTCACAAGTCAATTGATTCAAGTCATTACACCATCAATTGATTTCCCCCAACGCGACCAAAGGTCGCACCCTTGCGCTAGAGCTACAGGCGTATCATTGCGCCACTGCAACACCTCTTTTTGACCGCGGTCGGCACGTACTGACCGGGGCATTTTTCCACTGCCGTGGGATGCAATGATGAGCAATCAGATTCCGGTACACGACGTTACTCCGCCTGCCAAGAACGCGAACAACAGCGTCGACCTCTATGCCTCTCGAGAAAAGATCTACACCCGAGCCTTCACCGGCCTGTTTCGCAACCTGCGGATGATCGGCGGTGCCGGACTGTTTCTGCTGTATTTCGGCACGGTATGGCTGAACTGGGGCGGTCATCAGGCCGTCTGGTGGAACCTGCCGGAGCGTAAATTCTTCATTTTTGGCGCGACCTTCTGGCCTCAGGATTTCATCCTGCTCTCGGGCATTTTGATCGTCAGTGCCTTTGGACTGTTCTTCATCACCGTGTATGCCGGTCGGATCTGGTGCGGCTACACCTGCCCGCAAAGCGTCTGGACCTGGATCTTCATGTGGTGCGAAAAAGTCACCGAAGGCGACCGCAACCAACGCATCAAGCTCGACAAGGCGTCGATGAGCGCCAACAAGTTCCTGCGCAAATTCAGCAAGCACACGATGTGGCTGCTGATCGGTTTCGTGACCGGCATGACCTTCGTCGGTTACTTCTCGCCGATTCGCGAACTGGTGCTCGATTTCTTCACGGGCCAGGCCGATGGCTGGTCGTATTTCTGGGTCGGTTTCTTCACCCTCGCCACTTACGGCAACGCCGGCTGGTTGCGTGAGCAGGTGTGCATTTACATGTGCCCTTACGCACGCTTCCAGAGCGTGATGTTCGACAAGGACACGCTGATCGTCTCCTACGACCCGCGCCGTGGCGAAAGCCGTGGCCCGCGCAAGAAAGGCATCGACTACAAGGCTCAGGGCCTGGGCGATTGCATCGACTGCACCATGTGCGTCCAGGTCTGCCCCACCGGGATCGACATTCGCGACGGCCTGCAAGTCGAATGCATCGGCTGCGCGGCATGCATCGACGCCTGCGACAGCATCATGGACAAGATGGATTACCCGCGCGGCCTGATCAGCTACACCACCGAGCACAACCTGTCGGGGCAAAAAACCCATAAACTGCGTCCGCGCCTGATCGGCTATGCCACGGTACTGCTGGCGATGATCGCGTTGCTGATGACCGCGTTCTTCATGCGTTCGCTGGTCGGTTTCGATGTCAGCAAAGACCGCGTGCTGTACCGCGAGAACGCCGAAGGCCGGATCGAAAACGTCTACAGCCTGAAGATCATGAACAAGGACCAGCGCGACCACACGTACTTGCTGGAAGCCACCGGCCTGCCGGACCTCAAGTTGCAAGGCAAGCGCGAGATCAAAGTCGCCGCCGGGGAAATTTTCAGTCAGCCGGTCGAACTGTCCAGCGCACCGGAACAACTGCCGTCGAGCACCAACGAGGTGAAATTCATCCTCAAGGATGCCGATGACGCCAACGTCCACGTTGAAGCCAAGAGCCGATTCATCGGCCCACAAATTCGTTGAGAGAAGTGATCATGCCCGCAGCAACTGCCGCAAGTCCCTGGTACAAGCACCTTTGGCCGTGGATCATCATCGCCATCCTGGCTTGTTCGGTGACCTTGACCCTGTCGATGGTGACCATCGCGGTGAACAACCCCGACAACCTGGTCAACGACAACTATTACGAGGCTGGCAAGGGCATCAACCGTTCACTGGACCGCGAACTGCTGGCCCAGACCCTGCAACTGCGAGCCAGTGTGCATCTGGATGACGTGACCGGCGAAGTCGACCTGCGCCTGAGCGGCAACAGCACGCCTGCAACCCTTGAGCTGAACCTGATTTCGCCAACCCAACCAGAGAAGGATCGCAAGATCACCCTGGCCCGCAGCGAAACCGAACAGGGCCGCTACATCGGCCAGTTGAGCGACAAGATCGAAGGTCGTCGCTTTGTCGAATTGCTGGGCGTGCAGGATGACAAGATCTGGCGCATGTTCGAAGAAGAACAGGTCAGCCATGCCAAGGATCTGCTGCTGGGCGATGAGCCGCTGCAAGGCGCGGAAGACCTGAAAAAATAAAAACCTGCGCTTCGCGCATCGCGAGCAGGCTCGCTCCCACAGTGGATCTGCGGCGCACATGAATCTTGTGCACGACATCGATCAAATGTGGGAGCGAGCCTGCTCGCGATGAGGCCCTCCCGGACGATATAGATTCCAGCTCATGAGTACTCCAACCCCCTGCTACCACTGCGCCCTGCCCGTCCCGGCCGGTAGCCGCTTCACGGCCGCCGTCCTCGGGGATACCCGAGAGTTCTGCTGCCCGGGTTGCCAGGCAGTGGCCGAGGCCATCGTGGCCGGCGGGCTGGAAAGCTATTACCAGCATCGCAGCGAAGCCTCGGCCAACCCCGAAGCTTTGCCGGTACAGTTGGTGGATGAGCTGGCGCTCTACGACCGCGCCGACGTGCAGCAACCCTTTGTCCGCCACGAAGGCGAACTCGCCGAAACCACCCTGCTGATGGAAGGCATCAGTTGCGCCGCCTGCGGCTGGCTGATCGAGAAACACCTGCGCGCCTTGCCAGCGGTGGCCGAAGCACGCCTGAACCTGTCCAACCATCGCCTGCATGTGCGCTGGGCCGACGCGCAATTACCACTGAGCCAGGTGCTCAGCGAATTGCGCCACATCGGTTACGCCGCCCACCCCTATCAGGCCGACCGCGCCAGTGAACAACTGGCCAGCGAAAACCGTCTGGCGCTGCGTCAACTCGGTGTCGCCGGGCTGCTGTGGTTCCAGGCGATGATGGCAACGATGGCCACCTGGCCGGAATTCAACATTGACCTCAGCCCCGAGCTGCACACCATCCTGCGCTGGGTCGCGCTGTTTCTGACCACGCCGATCGTGTTTTACAGCTGCGCGCCGTTTTTCAAAGGGGCGATGCGCGATCTGCGCACCCGTCACCTGACCATGGACGTCTCGGTGTCGCTGGCGATCGGCAGTGCCTATATCGCCGGGATCTGGACCTCGATCACCGGGGTTGGCGAACTGTATTTCGATGCGGTGGGGATGTTCGCGCTGTTCCTGCTGGCCGGGCGTTATCTGGAACGTCGTGCCCGGGAGCGCACCGCCGCCGCGACCGCTCAGCTGGTCAATCTGTTGCCCGCCTCCTGCCTGCGGCTGAGCGCCGACGGCCAGAGCGAACGGATTCTGCTCAGCGAGTTACGCGTAGGCGATCAGGTGCTGGTGCATCCCGGTGCGATCCTGCCGGCCGATGGCAAAATCCTTGATGGTCAGTCGAGCATCGACGAATCCCTGCTGACCGGCGAATACCTGCCACAACCACGGACCCCGGGCGATGCCGTCACCGCCGGCACCTTGAACGTTGAAGGTGCGCTGACCGTGGAAGTCCTGGCGCTGGGCCAGGACACACGACTGTCGGCCATCGTCCGCCTGCTGGATCGCGCCCAGGCCGAAAAGCCACGACTGGCGGAAATCGCCGACCGCGCCGCCCAATGGTTTTTGCTGTTGTCGCTCATCGCGGTGGCTGCCATTGGCCTGCTGTGGTGGGAACTGGATTCTTCGCGAGCGTTCTGGATCGTCCTGGCGATGCTGGTTGCCACGTGCCCGTGCGCCTTGTCGCTGGCCACGCCAACCGCCCTGACCGCCGCCACCGGCACGCTGCACAAGCTCGGTCTTTTGTTGACCCGCGGCCATGTGCTGGAAGGCCTGAACCAGATCGACACGGTGATTTTCGACAAGACCGGCACCCTCACTGAAGGTCGCCTGGTCTTGCGTTCGATCCGGCCTCTTGGGGCTCTGACCAGCGATCAATGCCTGAGCCTCGCCGCCGCCCTGGAAAACCGCTCCGAGCACCCGATTGCCCGGGCTTTTGGTCGCGCACCGCTGGCCGCCGAAGAAGTCCACAGCACGCCGGGCCTGGGCCTGGAGGGGGTGGTCGGCGCCCAACGCCTGCGCATTGGCCAACCGGGGTTTGTCTGCGAACTCAGCGGCACTCAAACGCCAGTAATGCCCGGTGAGCCCGGCCAATGGCTGTTGCTCGGCGACAGCCAAGGGCCGCTGGCGTGGTTCGTGCTCGACGACCGGCTGCGCAGCGATGCGTCCGCCCTGCTGGCGGCCTGCAAGGCTCGCGGTTGGCGCACCTTGCTGCTGTCCGGCGACAGCTCGCCGATGGTCGCCAGCGTCGCTGCCGAATTGGGCATCGACGAGGCCCGTGGCGGTTTGCGTCCGGACGATAAATTGCAGGTGCTGCAACAACTGCACAAGGAAGGCCGCAAGGTGTTGATGCTCGGTGACGGGGTCAACGATGTGCCGGTGCTGGCCGCCGCCGACATCAGCGTGGCGATGGGTTCGGCCACCGATCTGGCGAAAACCAGTGCCGACGCGGTGCTGCTGTCGAACCGCCTCGACGCCCTGGTGCAAGCCTTCAGCCTGGCCCGTCGCACCCGTCGGGTCATCATCGAGAACTTGCTGTGGGCGGCGCTGTACAATGGCCTCATGTTGCCGTTCGCCGCCCTCGGCTGGATCACTCCGGTATGGGCGGCGGTTGGCATGTCGATCAGTTCGTTGACCGTGGTGCTCAATGCCCTGCGCCTGACTCGTATGCCGAGCTCGCAGCCTGCGAGCACCACGCCAGAAACCCGCCCGCTGCCGGCCTGAGCCGCGCGGGCATGGAGTCCAGATGCCAGCTCTCTACGTGATGATCCCGGCCGCGCTGCTGATCGTGGCCATCGCTATCTATATCTTCTTCTGGGCGGTCGACAGCGGCCAGTACGACGACCTCGACGGCCCGGCCCACAGCATCCTGTTCGACGATCAGGACCCGAACCACAAGGCAGCGGTCGACGAGGCCAGCGGCCATCCGGCCAAACCGGACGACAAGGCGCCGCCCCATGCTTGAGTTGGCGCCACTGCTGGTGTCTGCGCTGATCCTCGGCCTGCTCGGTGGCGGGCATTGCCTGGGCATGTGCGGCGGATTGATGGGCGCGCTGACCCTGGCGATCCCCAAGGAACAACGCAGCCGACGCTTTCGATTGTTGCTGGCTTACAACCTGGGGCGAATTCTCAGCTACGCCGCTGCCGGCCTGCTGATCGGCCTGGCCGGCTGGGCCGTGGCCAATAGCCCGGCGGCGATGTTTATGCGCATCCTCGCCGGGCTTCTGCTGATCGCCATGGGCCTGTACCTGGCCGGCTGGTGGAGCGGCCTGACCCGCATCGAAAGCCTCGGCCGTGGCCTGTGGCGGCATATCCAGCCGGTGGCCAACAAACTGTTGCCAGTGTCGAACCTGCCCCGCGCCCTGCTGCTCGGCGCACTGTGGGGCTGGCTACCGTGCGGGCTGGTTTACAGCACGTTGCTGTGGTCGGCGAGCCAGGGTAATGCACTGGACAGTGCATTGCTGATGCTGGCATTCGGTTTAGGCACCTGGCCGGTGCTGCTCGCCACAGGGCTGGCAGCCGAGCGAGTCACGGCGTTGTTGCGCAAACGCAGCGTACGCATGACCGGTGGCTTGCTGGTGATGGTATTCGGCATCTGGACCATGCCGGGGCCGCATCAGCATTGGCTGATGGGGCATTAGACCTGTGGCGAGGGGGCTTGCCCCCGTTGGGTTGCGAAGCGACCCCAAAAACACTGCACCGCACCTTTTTAGAACGACCGTGTCCCCCGACTCTACGACTGCTTCGCAGCCGAACGGGGGCAAGCCCCCTCGCCACAAAAGCTATCGCTGTCGCCAATCACTGTTGATGCAAATCAAGATGCCTTTGCGCACTTCTCCCTAGACTCGCCCACACTGCCAGCCTATCCGGGGGAATGCCCGCATGCTCGACGCCATTCGTTGGGACACAGATCTGATCCGCCGTTATGACCTGGCGGGACCGCGCTATACCTCGTACCCGACCGCCGTGCAATTCGACAGCCAGGTCGGCACCTTCGACCTGTTTCATGCCCTTCGCGACAGCCGCAAGGCCCTGCGGCCGCTGTCGCTGTATGTGCACGTGCCGTTCTGCGCGAACATTTGCTACTACTGCGCCTGCAACAAAGTCATCACCAAGGACCGTGGCCGCGCCCTGCCCTATTTGCGGCGCCTGGAACAGGAAATCCAGCTGATTGCCTGCCACCTCGACCCGACGCAAAAAGTCGAGCAACTGCATTTCGGCGGCGGCACACCGACCTTTCTCAGCCACGACGAACTGCGCCAGTTGATGGCTCAGCTGCGCAAACATTTCAATCTGCTGGACGACGATTCCGGCGACTACGGCATCGAGATAGACCCTCGCGAGGCCGACTGGTCGACCATGGGCCTGCTTCGGGAGTTGGGCTTCAACCGGGTCAGTATCGGCCTGCAAGACCTCGACCCGGCGGTACAACGTGCGGTCAATCGCCTGCAAAGCCTGGAAGAAACCCGTGCGGTTATCGATGCCGCCCGAACCCTGCAATTTCGCTCGATCAACATCGATCTGATCTACGGCCTGCCGAAGCAGACGCCCGAGAACTTCGCCCGCACCGTCGACGAAGTCATCAGCCTGCAACCGGACCGGCTCTCGGTGTTCAACTACGCCCATCTGCCGGAACGCTTCATGCCGCAACGACGGATCAACGACAACGATCTACCGGCACCGGCACAGAAGCTGGAAATGCTCCAGCGCACCATCGAACAACTGACGGCCGCCGGTTACCGCTACATCGGCATGGACCATTTCGCCCTGCCCGATGATGAATTGGCGATTGCTCAGGAAGAATCGACCCTGCAACGTAACTTCCAGGGCTACACCACCCACGGTCATTGCGATTTGATCGGCCTGGGGGTATCGGCCATCAGCCAGATCGGCGATTTGTACTGCCAGAACAGCAGCGACCTGAACCAGTACCAGAATGCGCTGGCCAGCGCACAGCTGGCCACCAGTCGCGGGCTGCTGTGCAACACCGATGACCACCTGCGAGGTGCGGTCATCCAGCAACTGATCTGCCATTTCAGCCTGGAATTCGCCCGGATCGAACAAGCTTTCAACATCGACTTTCAGGGTTACTTCGGCGAACTCTGGCCACAGTTGCAGGGAATGGCGGACGACGGACTGATCGAACTTGATAACGAACGGATTACCGTACTGCCCGCCGGACGATTACTGGTGCGTTCGGTGTGCATGGTGTTCGACGCGTACCTGGAACAGCAAAATCGCCAGCGTTTTTCACGGGTTATCTAGCCATCAGCTCATGGCCAGTCTGCGAAACGCTGATTTTACGACCCTGCGACAAAATCGCCGCGTGCCTGAATGTCCTCCCGTGGGTTACCCTTACGTCTTATGTGTGTTTTCCCACAAGGATTGAAGAAATGTCCGAGCCAGTAAAGCTGCGCGCTCATAGCCAGGCCCATTGCAAGGATTGCAGCCTGGCCCCCCTCTGCCTGCCACTTTCTTTGAATCTGGAAGACATGGATGCGCTGGACGATATCGTCAAACGTGGTCGCCCGCTGAAAAAAGGCGAGTTCCTGTTTCGCCAGGGCGACACGTTCGATTCCGTTTATGCAGTACGCTCCGGCGCCCTGAAGACTTTCAGCCTGAGCGATGGCGGCGAAGAGCAACTCACTGGCTTTCATTTGCCGAGTGAACTGGTCGGCCTGTCGGGCATGGACACTGAAAAGCACCCGGTCTCGGCGCAAGCCCTGGAAACCACCTCGGTGTGCGAAATTCCTTTCGATCGTCTCGACGAACTGGCCCTGCAACTGCCACAACTGCGCCGTCAGTTGATGCGGGTGATGAGCCGCGAGATTCGCGACGATCAGCAAATGATGTTACTGCTGTCGAAGAAAACCGCCGACGAGCGCATCGCCACGTTCCTGGTCAACCTGTCGGCCCGTTTCCGCGCCCGGGGCTTCTCGGCCAACCAGTTCCGGTTGAGCATGTCGCGCAACGAGATCGGCAATTATCTGGGTCTGGCGGTGGAAACCGTGTCCCGGGTGTTCACCCGTTTCCAGCAAAACGAACTGATCGCCGCCGAAGGCAAGGAAATCCACATCCTCGATCCGATCGAGCTCTGCGCCCTGGCCGGCGGTTCGCTCGAAGGCTGATAGCAACGATTGCGGCTGAGCGAAACGGTTCAGCCGCCGTTATACTGCGACGTTTGCAGCCCGCCAGGACACTTCGACGATGGTCTTCGACTCCTTCGACATCAAATCCCTGATCCGCCCCGTGATCGACTTCCCCAAGCCGGGCGTGATCTTTCGCGATATCACTCCGTTGTTCCAGTCACCCACGGCCCTGCGCCTGGTGATGGACAGCTTTGCCCATCGTTACGTCGAGGCCGACTTCACCCACATCGGCGCCATGGACGCCCGTGGCTTCCTGATCGGTTCGATCCTGGCCTATCAGTTGAACAAACCGCTGGTGCTGTTCCGCAAGCAGGGCAAATTGCCGGCCGACGTGCTGGCCGAGGGTTATCAGACCGAGTACGGCGAAGCCTTTCTCGAAGTCCATGCCGACAGCCTGTGTGAGGGTGATGCGGTGGTGATGTTCGATGACCTGATCGCCACTGGCGGCACGCTGATTGCGGCGGCCAACCTGATTCGGCGCATGGGTGCGCGGGTGCATGAAGCGGCGGCGATCATTGACTTGCCGGAGCTGGGTGGTTCGCAGCGGCTGGAAGACATGGGGATTCCTACTTTCTGTCTGACGCAGTTTGCGTTGAGCGATAAGTAAGGCGGCGCCTGCACCGACGCCTTCGCGAGCAAGCCCGCTCCCACAGTTAATCTCTGTCATGCACAAAACTTGCGTACACAGAAAATCCCCTGTGGGAGCGAGCCTGCTCGCGATGGCGTCAGCCGCAACACCGCAAAAACTCAAAGCCCCATCTGCTTGCTGATGATCTCGTTCATCACTTCCCGCGTCCCGCCACCAATCGACAGAATCCGGTTATCGCGGTACAGCCGCTCCACCAGACTTTCACGCATGTAACCCAGACCGCCCAGAATCTGCACCGCATCGGTCGTGATGCGATCAGCCGTGTCGGTAGCAAAATTCTTGGCCATGGAAATCTCCTTGATCACGCTCTGCCCGGCGGCCATTTTCGCCGCCTGGCGGTAGGTGAACTCCCGTGACACCTCCAGCGCCGTGGCCATTTCCGCGAGACGGTGCTTGAGCACCTGGAACTTGCCGATGGATTTGCCGAAGGCTTCACGCTGACGAGCCCACTTCAGGCTCTCCTCCAGCGCCAACTGCGCGGTCATGTTGGCCATCAGTGCCAGGGCCAGGCGTTCACTCTGGAAGTTGCCCATGATGCAGGCGAAGCCCATGTTTTCGGCCCCGATCAGATAGCTAACCGGCACCCGGCAATCATCGAAAAACAGTTCGGCGGTGTCCGACGCCCACCAGCCCATTTTCTTCAACTGACGACCGACGGTGAACCCGGGCGTGCCCTTCTCGATCAGCAGCAAACTGATACCGCCAAATCCCGGCTCGCCGGTGCGCACCGCAACGGTGTAGAAATCCGCCCGAACGCCGCTGGTAATGAAGGTTTTGCTGCCGCTGACCCGGTAAAAGTCGCCGTCGCGCACGGCGCGGGTTTGCAGGTTGGCGACGTCGGAGCCACCGCTGGGCTCGGTGACGGCCAGGGCGCTGATCTTCTCGCCGGCCAGCACCTGAGGCACAACGCGATCGCGGACTTCGGGCCTGGCCCATTTGAGGATCGGTGGCAGACCAATGTCCAGCGAGCCCAGCCCCGCGACCAGACCACCGGAACCGCAGCGCATGAGTTCTTCACTGGCGGCGATCTTGGCGAACACATCGCCTTCGTGACTGCCGCCCAACGCTTCGGGATAACCAATGCCCAGAATCCCCGCCGCGCCGGCCTTGAGGTAGAGCTCACGAGGGAAGCTTTCGGCCTCTTCCCACTGGTCGATGTCCGGAAGAATCTCGCGTTCGACGAAACGTCTGACGCTGTCGCGGACCAATTGGTGGCTGGGGTCGAAGTATTCCTGAAAGGCAGGCATCGGCGAACTCCACTGAAGGTTCAGCGAAGTTAACCGAGCGCTTGCTTGGTTTTCAATAGCGTTGTGAAATCAGATGGACCGAGGTGCATTCTTCGCGGGTAAGCCTTGTTCCTACGGTTTTGCGTCGTGCAAATATTCGCGAACAACCGATACCCGTAGGAGCGAGGCTTGCCCGCGAAGGGGCCTGTTCAGACGCTACAAGGTAATCGGCTTACGCCCGGCAAACGAATGTGCCAACGTCCCGCCATCCACCAATTCCAGCTCACCGCCCAACGGCACGCCATGAGCGATGCGTGAAGCGATCAGGCCTTTGTTGCTGAGCAACTGGGCGATGTAATGCGCTGTGGCCTCACCTTCCACCGTCGGGTTGGTGGCGAGGATGACCTCAGTGAACGTGCCCGCCTCTTCGATCCGCGCCATCAGTTGTGGAATGCCGATGGCGTCCGGCCCTAGCCCGTCGAGCGGCGACAAGTGGCCTTTGAGTACGAAGTAGCGACCGCGGAAACCGGTCTGCTCCACCGCGTAAACATCCATCGGACCTTCCACCACACACAGCAAGGTGTCGTCGCGGCGTGTATCGGCGCATTGCGGGCACAAATCGTCTTCGGTCAGCGTGCGACACAAGCGGCAGTGGCCCACCCCTTCCATGGCCTGGCTCAGCGCCTGGGCCAGTCGCAAACCGCCGCTGCGATCACGCTCAAGCAGTTGCAACGCCATGCGCTGGGCAGTTTTCTGACCCACACCCGGCAAAATTCGCAGGGCATCGATCAGTTGGCGAATCAAAGGGCTGAAGCTCATGGGAAAAAGTCCGACATAACAACGAGACGCGGTTTATACCCGCGCCTCTGTTTAGCGTCAAATAACAGCGTCAATTACTCAGTCCACGCAACCCGCACCACCTGTTTACCGATGTTGCAGGACGATTTGGTTGAGGGTCGATGCTTGTGACATATGAGCGTCTCCTTGATCGATGAATTTCGGCTGTAATAGGGAGCAGACCGTTGTGGTGGTGTCGGGTTCGCAGTTTCGTCAGTTGTACCGAGGTGACTTCATCGCGGGCAAGCCACGCTCCCACAGGATTCAGGTAATCCCTGTGGGAGCGGGCTTGCTCGCGAAGGCGATGTGTCAGGCAACATCAATGTTGACTGTGCCGCCGTCTTCGCGGGCAAGCCTCGCTCCTACAAAGAGGGGCCCAGAAACAAAAATGCCAGGCGCGATGCCTGGCATTTTTTTGTAACCCATCGGATGCGCGTTGGCGAATCAGAATGGCAGTTTCATACCCGGTGGCAATTGCATGCCAGCGGTCACGCCGGACATTTTGTCCTGGCTGTTGGCTTCGATCTTGCGCACGGCGTCGTTAACGGCTGCGGCGAATACCGCCTCCAGCATTTCTTTGTCGTCTTCGCTCAGGCCTTCGACCAGGCTTGGGTCGATGGTCACGCGCTTGACGTCGTGACGACCGGTCATTACCACGGTGACCATATCACCGCCGGCTTTACCGGTGACTTCGGCGTTGGCCAGCTCTTCCTGCATCTTGGCCATTTTTTCCTGCATCTGCTGCGCCTGCTTCATCAGGCCGGCCATGCCACCTTTCATCATGGGAATCACCTCAAAAGTACTTGGATAAAAACAGCGCCCGGCGAATGTGGCCAAGCGCCTTCAGTTATTAGTCCTGACTGACCAGGGTCTCGACAGGTTCAATAGTATCGTGACGGACCACCGCCCCGAACTGCTGCATCATTTGCTGGATGAACGGATCGCCATGGATCGATTCCTCGGCCTCACGCTGACGGTTGGCGCGACGGCGCGATGAGGCCTGAGCCGGGGTTTCCTGCTCGGGCTTGATCAGCTCCATGCTCAGGGTCAGCGTGCGCCCGTGGAGCTGGTTCAGTGCATCGTTGAGGCGACGTTGTTGTGTCGCGTTGAACAAGGCGCTGTGGGCCGGGTCCAGGTGCAACAACCAATTGTCGCCATCGACGGCGATCAGCGTGCAGTTGGCGGCGATGCTGGCGGTCATGCCGGATACCGGCAGTTTCGGGAACAACTCCAGCCATTGCAGGGCCAGGCCGGTGGCCGGCATCGCGGCCGGTTCAGGTTCGGGTTCCGGAGCAGGTTCGGCGGTGTGCTCGCTGGCCAGGTCATCGAGGTAGCTGTAGGCCGAATCCATGTCCGGCTCGATGTAGTCCTCGTCCAGCGGCGGCTCGTCGTCCTGATCCATGCCTGGCGTAGCAGCATCGACTTCAGCCACGGACGGTTCCGGGATCGGCGCAGCGGCCCATTCCGGCGCGTCCGGCACCACGCTGTCCGGGGTCGGCACGGGCATCGGTGGCAATTCGGGTTGCTCGCCGGCCGTTTCCAGCACCGGCTCGACAGCGGGCTGCTGGACAACTTCCGGCTCGACCGGGTCGTTCCACGGCAGATCGACGACTTCTTCGACCGCTACGGGCTCGACAACAGGCTCGGGCTCAGGCTCGATCACAGGCGCAGGCACGGACGCGACCGGCTCAGGCGCAGCTACCGGGACAGGGGCCGGCGCTACCACCGGCGCAACCGGAGGCGGTGTAACGGCCGTAGCGACTACCGGCGCAACAATCGGCGCGGCAGCCACTGAGTTTGCGGAATCAACTGTGGCCTGGCTGATCCCCACTGGCTTTAGCGGTTGCCTCGGCGCGTCCGCAGTATCTGCCGGTCGGAACGCAAGCATTCGCAGCAGGACCATTTCGAAGCCGCCGCGCGGGTCCGGTGCCAGTGGCAAGTCCCGGCGCCCGATCAGGCCCATCTGGTAATAGAACTGCACGTCTTCAGCCGGCAATGCCTGGGCCAGTGCCAGCACCCGATCACGGTCGCCATGGCCGTTGTCGACGCCTTCAGGCAGGGCCTGGGCGATGGCGACACGGTGCAGCACATTGAGAATTTCCGAGAGCACGCCGTTCCAGTCCGGGCCTTGTTCGGCCAGATGGCGCACCGCTTCGAGCAACGCCTTGGCGTCGCCTTCGATCAGCGCATGCAAAACGTCGTAGACCTGACCATGATCAAGGGTACCGAGCATGGCCCGCACGTCGGCGGCCATGACCTTGCCTTCACCAAAGGCGATGGCCTGATCGGTCAGGCTCATGGCGTCGCGCATCGAACCGTCGGCGGCGCGGCCCAGCAGCCACAGCGCGTCGTCTTCGAACGGTACGTTCTCGACGCTCAGCACGTGAGTCAAATGCTCGACCACCCGCTCCGGCGTCATGTTCTTCAGGGAGAACTGCAGGCAACGCGAAAGAATCGTTGCGGGAAGTTTCTGCGGATCGGTGGTGGCCAGGATGAACTTGACGTAGGGCGGCGGCTCTTCAAGGGTTTTCAACAGCGCATTGAAGGAATGGCTGGAGAGCATGTGCACTTCGTCGATCAGGTAGACCTTGAAGCGCCCGCGGCTCGGCGCGTACTGCACGTTGTCGAGCAGCTCGCGGGTGTCTTCGACCTTGGTCCGGCTCGCGGCGTCGATCTCGATCAGGTCGACGAAGCGGCCTTCATCGATTTCGCGGCACACCGAGCATTCGCCGCAGGGGGTCGAAGTGATACCTGTTTCACAGTTCAGGCATTTGGCGATGATCCGCGCGATGGTGGTCTTGCCGACCCCGCGGGTACCGGTAAAAAGGTACGCATGGTGCAGCCGCTGGCTGTCCAAGGCATTGATCAGAGCCTTGAGCACATGGGTCTGGCCGACCATTTCGCCGAACGAGCGCGGACGCCATTTACGTGCAAGAACCTGATAACTCATCGAAAACCGTCGCAACGAAGGAACAGAAGCGGCTAATGCTAGCGGAGCAAGGCCAAAATTGCATCCGGTGCGCTCGTCTATTCTGGCTAAGCTGCACTTTGAGGGGCTTTTATCGAGTCGGAGCTTGAGCCATACCGGAGCGTTTATGCATTTTGCCTTGGGGGCACTGCTGTTGGTCAGCCTGAGCGTTGCGGCCGCCGAGGCGCCGTTGCGCTTTGTCGTATCCGACAGCTGGGCCATGCCCATGGTGCAGCTCGAGCGCGGCCGGCCAACCCAGGGCATTCTGCACGACATCATGCTCAGCCTGGCGACACAGGTCGGCGTGCCGGCGCAATTTCATATCTTGCCTCGGGCGCGGGTGCAGAACGCCATGGACCACGGCGAAGTCGATGTGCGCTGTTATATCTCACAATCCTGGCTACCGAACTTGTCCGGCGACTATATCTGGAGCGTTCCACTGCTGGTTCAGCGCGACTTGCTGATTGGCCGGCGAGGCTCACCCGACACGGTCAACCCGGCGGACCTGCAGCAGCAGTCGATCGGCACGGTGCTCGGCTATAGCTACCCGACCCTGCAACCGCTGTTCGACGCCGAGCGCCTGCACCGCGATGACGCACGCAATCAGGAACAGGTGCTGGATAAACTCCTGGCCGGACGCTACCGCTACGCGGTGAGCAACCAATGGACCCTTGACTGGTTCAACCAGCGCCTGCTGCCCGACCGGCAACTGCAAAGCGTAGCGCTGGTACACGAACAAACCGTCGGTTGTTACGTGCGCAATGACCCCAAAGTGCCCGTGCAACGCATTCTGGACACGTTGCAGCACATGAAAATGTCCGGGGAGATCGATGACATCATCCGGCTCTATACCGGCAGCGGGCCTTAGCCAGTCTGTAGCAACGGGCTCAGGCTGTCTGGCCGAACGTCTGCCATCGCAACGGGGCGACAAACCCCGCCACCCAGTCCGGCACCTCACCGGGCGGCATCGGGCGAGCGATGAAATAGCCTTGAGCGACTTCGCATCCCAGCCGCAACAGCAATTCACCGTGCTCAACGCTTTCCAGCCCCTCGGCAATCACCTGCCGGCCGAACGCGCGGGCCAGGCCAATCACCGCCGTGGTCAGGGCCAGGTCGTCACGGTCATTCAGAATGTCGCGCACGAACGACTTATCGATCTTGATGGTTTGAGTGCGTAAACGCTTGAGGTAACTCAGGGACGAGTAACCCGTACCAAAGTCACCCAGCGAAAACTGCACCCCCAATGCCTGACAGGCCTGCAAACAGGCACTGACATGCTGGATATTCTCGATCGCCACCGACTCGACGATTTCCAGATCGAGCATCTGCGGGGCAACCTGGGCATGTCGAGCGAGTACTTGCTTGAGCCGGTCGACAAAATCGGCGCGCTGAAAATGTCGCGCCGCGATATTGATACTGATCGGCCAGCCCTGCCCCGCTTGCTGCCAGTGGTGCAACTGCGACAGAACCTGATCCATCACCCACTCGCCGATATCGATGATCAGGTCGGTGTCCTCCACCAGCGGCAAAAACTCCCGGGGTGGCACCATGCCGTTTTGCGGGTGCTCCCACCGCAACAACGCCTCGAAACCGACGACCACGCCACGGCGCATGTTCACTTTGGGCTGAAAATGCAGGCGTAACTCACCGGCGACCAGCGCCTGACGCACCCGCTCGACGGTCTGGTGAGTGGCCTTGACCTCCTGATCCCGAGAGACATCGAATAGATGAAAGCGGTTTCGCCCGCTCTGCTTGGCCACGTACATCGCCTGATCGGCATGACGCAGCAGGGTTTCGGCATCTTCGTTGTCGTGGGGAAACAGGGTGACGCCGATACTGGCAAACACATTGATGTCCTTGCCATGCAGCGTGTAAGGCGCCGAAATCGCCCCCAACACGCGATTCAGCGCTGCGCACAACTCCGGCAGATCACGCACATAACGCAGCACCAGCACGAACTCGTCACCGGCCAGTCGCGCCACCACGTCTTCGCCGCGCACAATGTCGCGCAAACGCTTGGCCACTTCCACCAGCAACATATCGCCACTGGCGTGACCGTAACCGTCGTTGACCGCCTTGAACCCGTCGAGGTCAAGCATGCACACCGCCAACGGAATGTTTTCATGCCGGGAGAATTCCAGCGCCTGATCGAGTAAATCCGACAGGAAGGCGCGATTGGGCAGCCCGGTCAGCACGTCATGCCCGACCCGCCATTGCAAGGATTGCAGGAGTTGGCGTTTTTCGCTGATGTCGAAACGAATCGACAGGTATCGGTGAACGCGCCCGGTGGCATCGTCGAGCACCGGCACCATGGTGCTGTCGACCCAATACAGGCTGCCATCCTTGGCGCGATTACAGATTTCGCCCTTCCAGATATTGCCCAGGGCGATGGTGCGCCACATGGCGGCGAAGAAATCGGCGGAATGCAGGCCGGAGTTCAGCAGGCGATGGTTTTGCCCCAGCAGTTCCTCGCGGCTGTAGCCAGACACGGCGCAAAATTGATCGTTGACATAGGTAATCCGGCCGTTCAGATCGGTCTCGGAAAAAATGGCGGCTGCATCCACGGCCCTGCGGTATTTCTCATCCATGAGTCAGGCTCACTGTCGCTAGCGGTGGTACCGCTCGACCAGCGCAGGATGCCCGGAAGAGGTGTTTTGAGACGTACTGCGCAGAGACACGTTATCACTCCATGAACAGCATTTGATGGCCCCGGAGCGCCGAAGATCCAGGGCAAAGTAGCAACACCGACTCTGGTAATATTTCGCGAGGTTTCAGACCGTCAGCGGCCTCTGTGCATACCCGGAAGGGAACGCAATGCTGGCTTTTTCATATCGCCTAAACTTCAGAAAGCAGATCACCCCAAAACCCTTCGAAGCGGCGATTCTACGAAATGCATCACATTTTGCAAAGCAAGGTGATGGATCATGCAGTTGCCTAATGCACAAATCTATCGTTAAGTTCTTGATTCTAAATGGGAATTGAGCGATGCAAATTTCAAGTTTGGGTCCGGCCATCCGACGCTACCGCAAGGTCGCAGGGCTTACTCAGGCTGAACTCGGCGAAAAAACCGGTTTTGACCCCAAAACCATCAGCCGTTTCGAAACCGGCACCTACACCCCCAGCGTGGAAGCATTGTTTTTGCTTGCCGACGTGCTGGGCGTGAAGCTGAAAGCCTTTTTCGCAGATCTGGAAGACGAAGATGAACAGCGGGCATACCTGTTCAGCGTCATACACAAAGCCACCCCGAAGGATCTGGGAAAGCTGATCGCAGCGGTTGACCAGGCCTTGTCCAAGCCTAGTGCCAGTAAATGAAAAAAAGAGGCCGCTCTGTCGAATGCGACAGAGCGGCCTCCTTTTTTATATCCAGCGCTTTAATTCGGAGACGACGAAACACCGCCCTGGATGAGCTCCATGGCAGAGAAACAAGAAAATATTATTTAATGGAAAACACGAAAGAGGGTTCGTGCTGCGTTATGGAGGCAACCCCACCAGCCACACCCCGGCACACAATGTCACCGCTGCGGCTGCTCCCTTCCAGGCCTGACCGGGTTCACGGCTGATCGTTGCGGGGGGACCGATGGGGTCACCATAACGACGCTCACCTGACGGCGAGCCGCGCCATTGTACCTATCTGAGACGAAGTTACAACCGTTCAGGCAGATTAAAAAATATGAGTCCGGTCAAGGACATGCGCTGGCCTTTAAAAGATCGCAGCCTGCGGCAGCTCCTACATGGATCGGCGTACACCTGTAGGAGTTGCCGCAGGCTGCGATCTTTTGATCCTATTGCGCCAACACCTCATCCGCCCTGCCGCCCTCTGCTGGATCACCAGGTGAATGAAGTGCAGCTTTGCAATCACCGCCGGCGGCAGGACGAACGGATAGAAATCCGGCTGGCCCATGCTGCGTGACAACTCGTTGAGCATGCCGGCCAGTTCGATCCATGCGTTGACGAACGACAGGAACGCCGGGCCGCCAGGGTGCCGCGGGTCGAATAGCGTGCTCGGCGGAAACGGCTGGTAATCGAAATCCATTTCCTGCGCACTCATGCCAAACCCCAGGGCGGTGTCCACTGCATCCATCATGTGCAGGTAGTGAGCCCAGGTTTCCGCCCAGTCTTCCCAAGGGTGCATGGTCGCGTAGGCGCTGACGTAATGTTGCTGCCAGTCGAACGGCGCGCCTTGCTGATAATGCCGCTCAAGGGCCTCGGCATAGCTTGCTCGCTCGTCACCGAACAGACCGCGGAACGGTTCCAGCCAATGACTGTTGGCGACCAAGCGGTCCCAGTAGTAATGCCCGACCTCGTGACGAAAGTGCCCGAGCAGCGTGCGATAAGGTTCGTGCATCTGCACGCGAACCTGCTCGCGATGGGCGTCGTCGGCTTCCTTGATATCGAGGGTGATCAGACCGTTGGCATGCCCGGTGGTCGGCGGTTTGCCTTCGAGGTCGATACCGATGAAGTCGAAGGCCAGACCGATGTCTTCGTCCATGGATTTCGGAATGACTGACAAGCCCAGGCTGATCAGCTGCGCCACCAGACGACGCTTGGCGATTTCCACTTTGCGCCAGCGCTCGTGGTTCTCGGGGATCGACAGGTCGGGGATGGTGCGATTCAGGCTACAGGCAATGCACAAGGCATCGTGATCATTGGCCGGCAGCAACCAGTTGCATGCGGCCGGAGAATCGAGATTGGCGCAGCGACGGAACACACCCGCATCGGGATCGGCGTCGAGCAACCAGGTATCCGCTTGCGGGCCGGGTTGCAGCGATGACAAGCGACTCTGCTGCGGCTGATAGCCCAGCGCTGCCGAGCAGGCCAGGCACTGACTGTTGCGAAAGAACAGCGACTGCCCGCAGCGGCAATGCCAGACCTTGCTGTTGCGCACACGCTCGCCCATGAAGGGTGCGGCGATGCGTGAACTGAGCTGTTCGAAGAAGCGGTACATGGCGATCTCTCCCTGGGGCCTGCGAAGACTAGATCATTCCTCCAACATGATCTTGTGGCGAGGGGGCTTGCCCCCGTTCGGCGGCGAAGCCGTCGCAAAACCTGCTCGCGCGGTATGTCTGGCAGATCGCGGTTGCTTGTTTTAGGGCCGCTACGCAGCCCAACGGGGGCAAGCCCCCTCGCCACAGGTCTCGCACTAGATCGAGATGTTGTATTCCTTCAGGCGAGCCACAAACGCCTCTTCATCCAGCACCTTCAACCCCAGCTCATTGGCCTTGGCCAACTTCGATCCCGCGCCCGGTCCGGCGACCACGCAATGGGTCTTGGCCGACACGGAACCGGCCACCTTGGCACCGAGGCTTTCAAGTTTGTCCTTGGCGACATCGCGACTCATTAGTTCCAGCGAACCGGTCAGCACCCAAGTCTGTCCGGCCAGCGGCAACCCTTCGACAACTTTCTTTTCACTCTGCCAATGCATGCCGAAATCGCGCAACTGCTTTTCGGCCGCCTCGGCGAGCTGACGATTTTCCGTGCCCGCAAAGAACTCGCGAACCGAAGTCGCCTGTTTCTCCGGCAGCGTCTGACGCATGTCCAGCCAATCAGCGCTCATCACCGCTTCGAGTGAGCCGAACTTGTCCGCAAGCTTCTGCGCCCCGCCCGGCCCGACCGACGGAATGTGCAACTTGTCGAGGAAGCCGCCCAGTGTCGTACTGGCGGAAAATTCGGCACCCAACTCGCCCTGATCCTGAATCTGCATACCGTGCTTGAGCAGATCCGCGATCACCTGCCGGTTGTGCGCGTCTTCGAAGAAGCTGTGAATCTCGTGAGCCACTTCCAGCCCGACATCCGGCAAGTACGTGAGCACTTGCGGCAACGCCTGCTGAACCCGCTCCAGCGAGCCGAGAGAGCGTGCAAGCACCTTCGCCGTTTCTTCGCCGACATCAGGAATGCCCAAGGCGTAGATGAACCGCGCCAGACTCGGCCGCTTACTGTCTTCAATGGCGCCAAGCAGGTTCTTGCTCGACAGTTCGGCAAAGCCTTCCAGGTCGACGATCTGCTCGAACGCCAGGGCATAGAGATCGGCCGGCGAACTCACCAGGCCTTCGTCCACCAATTGCTCGACGCTCTTCTCGCCCAGACCTTCGATGTCCATGGCGCGGCGCGAGACAAAGTGAATGATCGCTTGCTTGAGTTGCGCACCGCAGGCCAGACGGCCGACACAGCGATACACCGCGCCTTCGCTGATGGTCTCGCGGCCCTTGCTGCGCTTGACCAGTTGCGTACGCTCGACATGAGAACCACACACCGGGCACTGCTCGGGAATCTGCACCGGCCGGGCATTCTCCGGACGGCGCTCGGCGACCACTTGCACCACTTGCGGAATCACATCACCGGCGCGGCGGATGATCACCGTGTCGCCGATCATCAGGCCCAGCCGCGCAACCTCATCCATGTTGTGCAAGGTCGCATTGGCCACGGTAACGCCAGCCACCTTGACCGGTTTCAAGCGCGCCACCGGCGTCACGGCACCGGTGCGCCCCACCTGGAACTCCACATCGAGCAGTTCGGTGAGCTCTTCCATGGCCGGGAATTTATGGGCGATTGCCCAACGCGGTTCGCGAGCGCGGAAACCCAGTTCACGCTGGGACGCAATGCTGTTGACCTTGAACACCACGCCGTCGATTTCATACGGCAGCGCATTACGGCGCTCGCCGATGTCGCGGTAGTAATCCAGGCATTCAGCGATGCCATTGGCCAGCTTCAGCTCATGACTGATCGGCATGCCCCAGGCTTTGAGTTGCTGCAGATTGCCAATGTGCGTGTCGGCGATATCGGCCGAAATCTGGCCGATGCCGTAGCAGCAGAACTCCAGCGGACGGTTGGCGGTGATCTTCGAATCCAGCTGCCGCAAGCTGCCCGCCGCCGCGTTACGCGGGTTGGCGAAGGTCTTGCCGCCGACTTCCAGTTGCGTGGCGTTGAGCCGTTCGAAACCGGCCTTGGACATGAAGACTTCGCCGCGCACTTCCAGGGTCGCCGGCCAGCCAGTGCCATGCAGCTTGAGCGGAATATTGCGCACGGTGCGCACGTTGACGCTGATGTCTTCACCGGTGGTGCCATCGCCGCGGGTGGCGCCGCGCACCAGTACACCGTCCTGGTACAGCAGACTGACCGCCAGGCCATCGAGCTTGGGTTCGCAGCTGTACTCTACCGCCGCGCCAGCGCCGAACAAGTCGCCGACCGGCAGGTCCAGCCCTTCCGTCACCCGGCGATCGAATTCGCGCATGTCGGTTTCTTCGAAGGCGTTGCCCAGGCTGAGCATTGGCACTTCATGGCGCACCTGAGTGAACGCCGACAGCGCCGCACTGCCGACACGCTGGGTCGGCGAGTCGCTGGTGATCAATTCGGGATGGGCTGCTTCGAGGGCCTTGAGCTCGTGGAACAAGCGATCGTATTCGGCGTCCGGAATGCTCGGTTCGTCCAGCACGTGGTAGCGATAGTTGTGCTGATCGAGCTCGGCGCGCAGCTCTAGAATGCGGTTTTTGGCGGCGGTCATGGGTGTTCTCTCATAAAGCAAAAGAGCAGCCGAGGCTGCTCAATCTTTTAATCACGATAGCCTGATGGCTTGCACTATGTGGCGAGGGGGCTTGCCCCCGTTCGACTGCGAAGCAGTCGTAAAACCAGAGAATGCGGCGTGCTTGAATAACGGGGTTGCCGAAATGAAGGGGCTGCTTCGCAGCCCAACGGGGGCAAGCCCCCTCGCCACCAGAGCCCGCCCCAGTCATTCGAGTCAGCGCTTCTGGGTCAAAGCGCGACGCTCGAACTCGACGATGCGCTGACGGTAGTGCTCGATCGTTTGGGCGGTCAGCACGCTGCGCTGGTCGTCTTTCAGTTCGCCGTTCAGCTCCTGGGACAGTTTGCGTGCCGCAGCCACCATCACGTCGAAGGCTTGCTTGGGATGACGCGGGCCTGGCAGACCGAGGAAGAAGCTCACCGCCGGGGTGCTGAAATGATCGATGTCATCCAGATCGAAGACACCCGGCTTGACCGCATTGGCCATGGAGAACAGGACTTCGCCGTTGCCGGCCATGCTTTCGTGACGGTGGAAAATGTCCATCTCGCCGAAACGCAGACCGCTTTCCAGAATGTTCTGCAGCAGTGCCGGGCCCTTGAAGCCAGCCGGGTCGCGGCAGATCACGCTGATCACCAGTACTTCTTCGGCTTGCGGCTGATCTTTCTCGGCCGAGCTGGCAGGCTTGGTGTCATCCGGGAAATCGTCGTCACGGCTGTTGAAGCTCGGGCCGCCGTCCAGATCCAGACTGAGGTTCATGTCGCCTTGCGAAGGCTCGCCATGGCCACGCTTGCTGCGCTTGGAACCCGACTCGCGAGGTTCACGGGCAGGCATGCTCACCGACGGCAGATCGTGCTCGTCCAGTTGCGGTTCTTTATGGTTATCCAGCACGCGGGGCGGGCCCAACAGCTCGGCGCTGGTGTCCTCGTCCGGCAGATTGGACAAACTTCGGTCAAGACGGAATTTCAGTTTTCCCTTGCCGCCGCGCATGCGACGCCAGCCATCGAAAAGAATACCGGCAATGACAATAATGCCGATGACGATCAGCCACTCGCGCAGACCGATTTCCATGTAATCCCGTGCCTCTATAAAAAATGCTGAAAAATAAGGGGTTTACACTGTGCAAACCGCTTTAAAACGTGGCGCCAACTCTATGTTCTGACAGGCGTTTTACCCACGTATACGAAAAATTGACATTAAACTAGCACGACCAAAGGCAACTTTACACCGTCTGTCACAGTGGCTTGCGCGAATTATGTCGATTGGCCAGCAAGTCAAGGCAGGTAAAAAGCCCTACAGCTCAGAAATACTTGCCCCACAAGCGATGATTCAGGCGTCCACCATGGCCATCGCCTCCTCCACATCCACTGCCACCAGACGCGAGCAACCGGGTTCGTGCATCGTCACACCCATCAATTGATCGGCCATTTCCATGGCGATCTTGTTGTGGGTGATGTAGATGAACTGCACCGTCTGCGACATCTCTTTGACCAGCCGTGCGTAGCGTCCAACGTTAGCGTCATCCAATGGCGCGTCAACCTCATCGAGCATGCAGAACGGCGCAGGATTCAACTTGAAGATGGCAAATACCAGGGCCAATGCGGTCAGGGCTTTTTCGCCACCGGAGAGCAAATGGATGGTGCTGTTCTTCTTTCCTGGCGGCTGCGCCATGATCGTTACCCCTGTATCGAGTAGATCTTCGCCCGTCAGTTCCAAATACGCGCGCCCTCCACCGAAAACTTTTGGGAAAAGGGCCTGTAAACCGCCATTGATCTGATCAAAGGTATCTTTGAAGCGGTTTCGGGTTTCCTTGTCGATCTTGCGAATCACATTCTCGAGCGTGTCCAGCGCTTCCACCAAATCGTCGTTCTGAGCATCCAGATAACGTTTACGTTCGGATTGTTGCTGGTATTCATCGATGGCTGCGAGGTTGATCGCGCCAAGGCGCTGAATCCGCGCGGCAATGCGTTCGAGTTCTTCTTCGGCGTCTTTCTCGTTGGCCTGCGCTACGAGGGTCGCGATCACACCGTGGAGATCGTAGCCGTCTTCCAGCAACTGATCTTCGAGGGTCTTGCGACGCACGGTCAGGGCTTGCCATTCCATGCGCTGGTGTTCGAGTTGGCCACGGATCAATTGCGATTGCTGCTCGGCCTGATTGCGGCGTTTTTCGGCGTCACGCAGTTCGCGGTCGGCATCTTCCATGGCCATTTGCGCGGTCTTGAGTTCTTCGTCGACGGTCATGCGCTTGTCGAGCAGCTCTTCAAGCTTCAGGCGCAGTTCTTCCAGCGGCGCCTCGCCCTCTTCCAGATTGAGGCTGAGCTGTTCGCGCTTCTCGGTCAGGCGCTCGGACTGCATTTCCAGCCGTTCAAGGGCCTGACGAGTGGAGTCGTGTTGCGCCTTCAGCGAACCGAGGCGCACCGCCAATTGATGCGCATGATCCTTATGCTGTCGGGCTTCCTGACGCACCCGGTCGAGGCGTTCGCGCAAGCTGTCGCGCTGGGCCAACAGCAACTCACGCTGCTCGGTGTCCAGCGCCATGCTGTCGAGGGCTTCCTGCAATTGCAGGCGTGCTTCGCCGATGTTTTCGTGTTCCAGGGCGCGCTGCTCGCTCAGCTCGGTGAGTTCTTCATCGAGACGGGTGCGGCGCAGAGTCAACTGCTCGACCTTGGCTTTGCCGGCGGACAGCTGGGCTTTCAATTCGCCTTGCTGACGGGCTTCGTCTTGCAGCAGACGGCGCAAATGTTCGCGGCCGTTTTCCTGCTGACGCTGTTGTGCCCTGAGATTCTGAAGTTGGGTTTCCAGGGTTTCGACCGTGGCTTCGCGCTCTTCGCGTTCAAGGCCCAAACGCTGGATTTCCTGACCACGGGCGAGCACGCCGCTTTCCGCTTCGCTGGCCCGGCGCACACGCAAAAAGTGTCGGCCGACCCAGTAGCCGTCGCGACTGATCAGGCTTTGCCCGGCCGCCAATTGCCCACGCAAGGCCAAGGCCTGCTCAAGGCTGTCGACCGGTTTGACCTGCCCCAGCCATGGCGACAAATCAATCTGCGCCTCGACCTTGTCGAGCAAACTGCCGGGCATGCGCACACCATCGGTGGCCGGGCTGAGGAGGCGCAAATCGCCTTGGGCAAACCCGGCCAGATCGAAGTCACCGAAGTCATCCACCAGCACCGCTTGCAGGTCGGCGCCGAGCACGGTTTCCACCGCCAGTTCCCAACCGGCCTCGACCTTCAGGCCTTCGGCCAGACGTGGGCGATCGGCCAGATGCTGTTCGCGCAGCCATTCGGCGGTGCCGGTGCCCGGATCGAGCGCGGCTTGCTGCAAGGCTTCCAACGACGCCAGTCGACCGTTGAGCCGCTGCAAATCACCTTGGGCTTGCTGCTGTGCCGAAAGCGCTTGCTGCAACTCCTGACGCAGTTGCTCAAGGCGCTCGACTTGCGCTTCTTCACTGGCCTGCAAATCTTCGAGCGTGGCCTCGGACGCCGCCAACTGTTCGCTGAGCTCCATGATCGCCGCGTCTTCGGGATCCGCTGACAGTAACGCACGCTCTTCGCCAAGACGTTTCTGGCGATCGGCCAAACGTTCCATGCTGGTTTCCAGCTGCTGAATCCGCGACTGCTGAACTTCAGACTGGCGGCGTGGCTCGGCGGCGGTGAGGTTGAACGTGTCCCACTGCTCCTGCCAACCGTGCATGGTGGTTTCGGATTCTTCCAATGCCACGGCGGCTTCTTCGGCGGCGGCGCTAGTGACTTCCTGTTCCGGCGTGAGCATGTCCAGCTCTTCACCCAAGGTCAGTAGCAAGGTGCGGTCGTGGCCCAGGTGAGACTCGGTTTCCAGCCGCGCGCGCTCGGCTTCTTTCAAATCGTCCTGCAACTGACGCAAGCGCTGCTGACCGTGCTGAATGCTCTGCTCGACCCGGGCGATGTCACCACCGACCGAATAGAAACGCCCCTGCACCAGATTGAAGCGTTCGGACAGATCGTGATGACCGTCACGCAGGCGTTCGATGGCCGCGTCGGCATTGCGTTGCTCGGCCACCAGGGCTTCGAAGGTGATTTCCTGGGTGCCGATGATCGATTCGCGCTGGCCGACCTGTTCGTTCAACGCCTGCCAGCGCAGGGCCGACAGCTGGGCCTTGAGCTGGCGCTCTTCGCCTTTGTATTCCTGATACTTCTTGGCAGCCTCGGCCTGGCGGTGCAAGCGTTCAAGCTGACGCTCGAGCTCTTCGCGCAGGTCGGTCAGGCGGGCAAGGTTTTCGTGGGTGCGGCGGATACGGTTTTCAGTCTCGCGCCGACGTTCCTTGTACTTGGAAATACCGGCGGCTTCTTCGATGAAATTGCGCAGGTCTTCGGGCTTGGACTCGATCAGCTTGGAGATCATCCCCTGCTCGATAATCGAATAGCTGCGCGGGCCAAGGCCGGTGCCGAGGAAGATGTCGGTGATATCGCGGCGACGGCATTTGGTGCCATTGAGGTAGTAAGTGGTCTGGCTGTCGCGGGTCACTTTGCGGCGAATGGAAATTTCCGCATAGGCCGCCCATTCGCCGAGCAGGGTGCCGTCGGAGTTATCGAACACCAGCTCAATGCTGGCCTGGCTCACCGGTTTACGGCTGGTCGAGCCGTTGAAGATGACGTCGGTCATCGACTCGCCGCGCAAGTTCTTAGCCGAGCTCTCGCCCATCACCCAACGCACGGCGTCGATGATGTTCGACTTGCCGCAGCCATTGGGGCCGACCACGGCCGCCATGTTACTGGGGAAGTTTACCGTGGTCGGATCGACGAAGGATTTGAACCCCGCCAGTTTGATGCACTTGAGCCGCACGCTTAAGCGACCGTCAGGGCAGAAATCACCAGATCGCAACTGCGCTGGGCATACGCCGTCAGCACCACGCGGATCTGAGGAAAGTCACGAGCCAGCACGGCAGCGAGCAAGCGTTCGAACAGCTCGAGAAACTCGCTCATCGAGGCCTTGCGCTGATCCAGCGCGAGGAAATACGCGCGGCTCATGGCCGGCTGCAGATTCTCGACGGTTTCCTGCAAGTACGGGTTATTGGCGAACGGATACGCGGCACGCATCACACTGAAGCTGTCGTCGACGAACGTGCGGATGTCCTGGCGCTCGTAGCTGGCGGTCAGGCGCTGCTGGATCTCCACGAACGGCGCCATGTCGGCCTGGACTTGCCAGCCGTTGGCCACGGCATTGCCGAGCAGAATGTACAACTCGCTCATCAGCGTGCACAGGCTCTGCACCTTGTGCGCCGTGAGTTCGGTCACGTGGGCGCCACGTCGCGGCAAAATCGCGATCAAGTGGCGGCGCTCGAGGATCAGCAAGGCCTCACGGACTGAACCGCGGCTGACGTTGAGCGCCAGCGTGACTTTCTGTTCCTGGATGCGCTCCCCCGGCTTCATTTCGCCGCGAATGATACGTTCGGCGAGGTGGTGAGCGATTTGCTCGGCGAGGCTGTCCGGCGCCTTGAACGTCATGGTTGTCCTTCAAACTCTTCGATCTGCACAAGCGGCGCAGTGTAGCGCAATTGATCGGTCATGGCGGAGTGCCCACCCAGCGGTTTTTGGCACGATTCAAGCAAAAGGCAAGCTATCCCATGAGGGTCAATAATGAAGGAACGAGTCGTTGATCGACAAAATGCTATTTCCTGACCTTTAAGTCAGAAAATCATTGACCGAAAAGTCAGACCTGATAAATTCGGCTCATGTCGGTTAACAACAATAATGAGTTTGCGAGGCCTTCCGTGATCCAGTTTTTACTAAACCAGGAACTCCGTAGCGAGCACGCCCTGGACCCGAACCTGACCGTGCTCAACTATCTGCGCGAACATGTGGGCAAACCCGGCACCAAAGAAGGCTGCGCCAGCGGCGACTGTGGCGCCTGCACCGTGGTGGTCGGCGAGTTGCAGACGGACGACGATAGTCGCGAACACATTCGCTATCGCAGCCTCAACTCGTGCCTGACGTTCGTTTCCTCCTTGCACGGCAAGCAACTGATCAGCGTCGAAGACCTCAAGCACCAGGGCGAGCTGCACAGCGTGCAAAAAGCCATGGTCGAGTGCCACGGCTCGCAATGCGGTTTTTGCACCCCGGGCTTCGTCATGTCGCTGTTCGCGCTGCAAAAGAACAGCGACCAGCCCGACGCCCATAAAGCCCACGAAGCGCTAGCCGGCAACCTCTGCCGCTGCACCGGTTATCGGCCGATCCTGGCCGCTGCCGAGCAATCTTGCTGCGGCAAACAACCCGACCAATTCGATGCTCGCGAAGTGGAAACCATCGCTCGCCTGAAAGCCATCGCCCCCACCGACATCGGCGAACTCAACAGTGGCGACAAACGCTGCCTGGTGCCATTGACCGTGGCCGATCTGGCCGACCTCTATGACGCTTATCCACAAGCTCGCTTGCTGGCCGGCGGGACGGATCTGGCGCTGGAAGTCACCCAGTTCCACCGCACCTTGCCGGTGATGATCTACGTCGGCAACGTCGCCGAAATGAAACGCATCGAACGCTTCGACGATCGCCTGGAAATCGGCGCCGCCACCGCCCTCTCCGACTGCTACGAAGCGTTGAAGGCCGAGTACCCGGACTTCGGCGAATTGCTGCAGCGCTTCGCTTCCTTGCAGATCCGCAACCAGGGCACCCTCGGCGGTAACATCGGCAACGCCTCGCCAATCGGCGACTCACCACCGCTGCTGATCGCCCTCGGCGCGCAGATCGTCCTGTGTAAAGGCGAAACTCGCCGCACTATGGCGCTGGAAGATTACTTCATCGATTACCGGGTGACCGCGCGTCAGGAAAGCGAGTTCATCGAAAAGATCATCGTGCCGCGGGCCAGCGTTGAACAACTGTTCCGCGCCTACAAGGTATCCAAGCGTCTGGACGATGACATTTCCGCCGTTTGTGCAGCGTTCAACCTGCGCATCGACACCGGCGTGATCGCCGACGCCCGCGTTGCTTTCGGCGGCATGGCGGCCATTCCAAAACGCGCCAAAAACTGCGAAGCCGCCCTGCTCGGTGCGCCGTTCAACAACGCCACCCTCGAACGCGCCTGCGCTGCATTGGCCGAAGACTTCACGCCACTCTCGGACTTCCGCGCCAGCAAGGAATACCGCCTGCTCAGCGCGCAGAACCTGCTGCGTAAATACTTCATCGAACTGCAAACACCGCACATCGAGACTCGGGTGACCGCTTATGTCTAATCATCACGCTGTAGAGAAGACCCAAGCCGAACTGGCTGAATTGTTCGCCAAGGACCTGACCACCGGAGTCGGCCGCAGCGTCAAGCACGACAGTGCCGACAAGCACGTGTCCGGTGAAGCGCAGTACATCGACGATCGGCTGGAATTCCCCAATCAGTTGCACGTTTACGCACGGCTGTCAGACCGTGCCCACGCAAAAATCATCAGCATCGACACCAAGCCTTGTTACGCCTTCGAAGGCGTGCGCATCGCCATCACCCACGAAGATGTGCCAGGCCTGAAAGACATCGGCCCACTGTTGCCAGGCGATCCGTTGCTGGCCATCGATGACGTGCAGTTCGTCGGTCAACCGGTACTGGCCGTTGCGGCGAAAGACCTGGAAACCGCACGCAAAGCGGCCATGGCCGCGATCATCGAATACGAAGACCTCGAACCCGTTCTGGACGTGGTCGAAGCCCTGCGCAAACGCCATTTCGTGCTCGACAGCCACACACATCAGCGTGGCGATTCGGCGACTGCTTTGGCCACTGCCGAACATCGCATCCAGGGCACGCTGCACATCGGCGGCCAGGAACACTTTTATCTGGAAACCCAGATCTCTTCGGTGATGCCGACTGAAGACGGCGGCATGATCGTTTATTGCTCGACCCAGAACCCCACCGAAGTGCAGAAACTGGTGGCCGAAGTGCTGGACGTGTCGATGAACAAAATCGTCGTCGACATGCGCCGCATGGGTGGTGGTTTCGGCGGCAAGGAAACTCAAGCGGCAAGCCCGGCATGCCTGTGCGCGGTGATTGCGCACCTGACCGGTCAGCCGACCAAAATGCGCCTGCCGCGTGTCGAAGACATGCTGATGACCGGCAAGCGTCACCCGTTTTACGTCGAGTACGACGTGGGCTTCGACAGCACTGGCCGCCTGCACGGCATTGCGCTGGAACTGGCCGGCAACTGCGGTTGCTCACCGGACTTGTCGGCATCGATTGTCGACCGCGCAATGTTCCATGCCGACAACTCGTACTACCTGGGCGATGCGACCATCAACGGTCACCGCTGCAAGACCAACACCGCGTCGAACACCGCTTACCGTGGTTTCGGTGGCCCGCAAGGCATGGTCGCCATCGAAGAAGTGATGGACGCGATTGCCCGGCATTTGGGCCTCGATCCGCTGGCCGTGCGCAAGGCCAACTACTACGGCAAGACCGAGCGCAACATCACCCATTACTACCAGACCGTCGAGCACAACATGCTCGAGGAAATGACTGCCGAACTGGAGGAAAGCAGCCAGTACGCCGAGCGTCGCGAAGCAATCCGTCGCTACAACGCCAACAGCCCGATCCTGAAAAAAGGCCTGGCGCTGACCCCGGTAAAATTCGGTATTTCCTTCACCGCCAGCTTCCTCAACCAGGCCGGTGCACTGATCCACATCTACACCGACGGCAGCATCCACCTGAACCATGGCGGCACCGAAATGGGCCAGGGTCTGAACACCAAGGTTGCGCAAGTCGTGGCTGAAGTGTTCCAGGTGGAAATGGACCGCGTGCAGATCACCGCGACCAACACCGACAAGGTCCCGAACACCTCGCCAACCGCTGCTTCGAGCGGCGCCGACCTCAATGGTAAAGCGGCACAAAACGCGGCTGAAATCATCAAGAAACGCCTGGTGGAATTCGCCGCGCGGCAATACAAGGTCAGTGAAGAAGACGTGGAGTTCCACAACGGTCACGTGCGGGTTCGCGATCACATTCTGACGTTTGAATCGCTGATCCAGCAGGCGTATTTCGCCCAGGTTTCGCTGTCGAGCACCGGCTTCTACAAGACCCCGAAAATCTACTACGACCGCAGCCAGGCGCGAGGTCGGCCGTTCTATTACTACGCCTTCGGTGCCGCCTGCGCCGAGGTGATCGTCGATACCCTGACCGGCGAGTACAAGATGCTGCGCACCGACATTCTTCACGACGTCGGCGACTCGCTGAACCCGGCGATCGACATCGGTCAGGTCGAGGGTGGTTTCATCCAGGGCATGGGCTGGCTGACCATGGAAGAACTGGTGTGGAACAACAAGGGCAAACTGATGACCAACGGCCCGGCCAGCTACAAGATCCCGGCGGTGGCGGACATGCCATTGGACCTGCGGGTGAAGCTGGTGGAAAACCGCAAAAACCCGGAAGACACAGTGTTCCATTCCAAGGCCGTGGGTGAGCCGCCGTTCATGCTCGGCATCGCCGCGTGGTGCGCGATCAAGGACGCCGTGGCCAGTTTGGGTGACTACCGGCATCAACCGAAAATCGACGCACCGGCGACCCCGGAGCGGGTGTTGTGGGGTTGTGAGCAGATGCGGCAGTTGAAGGCGGTGAAAGTCGCGCAAGCCGAGGCTGAGTTGGCTTCGCTGTAGACCGAGGCGGGGCCTTCGCGGGCAAGCCTCGCTCCTACAGGTCAGGTGGCAGATCGCGAACGACGCGAAACCTGTAGGAGCGAGGCTTGCCCGCGAAGAGGCCCAAACAGACAACAGAGATGTTGAGGTGAAACATGTACAACTGGATCGACGCCCTCGCCGACCTGCAAACCCGGGGTGAACCCTGTGTGTTGGTGACCATCATCGAAGAGCTCGGCTCGACGCCGCGTAATGCCGGCTCGAAGATGGTCATCAGCGCCACGCAAACGTTCGACACCATCGGTGGCGGGCATCTGGAATACAAGGCCATGCAGATCGGCCGCGAGATGCTGGCCAGCGGCCGACAGGACACCCATCTGGAGCGCTTCAGCCTCGGTGCCAGCCTGGGCCAGTGCTGCGGTGGCGTGACGGTATTGCTGTTCGAACCGATGGGCCAGGTCCAGGCGCAGATCGCGGTGTTCGGCGCCGGTCACGTCGGTCGGGCGCTGGTGCCGTTGCTCGCCAGCCTGCCGTGCCGGGTACGCTGGATCGACTCGCGGGAAGCGGAATTCCCCGAACAGATCCCCCATGGCGTGCGCAAAATCGTCACCGAAGAACCGCTGGATGAAGTCGATGACCTCCCCGCCGGCAACTACTGCATCGTCATGACCCACAACCACCAGCTCGACCTTGAACTCACCGCCGCGATCCTCAAGCGCAACGACTTCGCCTACTTCGGCCTCATCGGTTCGAAGACCAAACGAGTGAAGTTCGAACACCGCCTGCGTGATCGCGGTTTCGACAGCAGCGTGCTGCAACGCATGCGCTGCCCGATGGGCATCGGCGAAGTCAAAGGCAAGTTGCCTGTGGAAATCGCCATCTCCATCGCCGGCGAGATCATCGCCACCTATAACGCGAATTTCGGCCAGCACACCGCCAGCGCCGGATCATCGATCGCCAAACTGCTGCCTGCTTCACGCCGCAGCCACGCTTCGAACTAAAAAGCCACGAATTGAGAACAACAATGCCTCTGACTCGCAAAGCCTACCGCGCCGCCATCCTGCACAGCATCGCCGACCCTGCCGAAGTGGGTATCGAAGCCTCGTACGAGTATTTCGAAGACGGTCTGCTGGTAGTCGATAACGGCCAGATCAGCGCCATCGGCCACGCCAGCGAATTGCTGCCGACCCTGCCGGCCGACATCGAGATCACCCATTATCAGGACGCACTGATCACTCCGGGCTTCATCGATACCCACATCCACTTTCCGCAAACCGGCATGGTCGGCGCCTATGGCGAACAGCTGCTGGACTGGCTGAATACCTACACCTTCCCGTGCGAAAGCCAGTTTGCCGACAAAGCCCACGCTGATGAAGTCGCGGATATTTTCATCAAGGAATTGCTGCGCAACGGCACCACCACTGCACTGGTGTTCGGCAGCGTGCATCCGCAGTCGGTGAACTCGTTCTTCGAGGCTGCCGAACAGTTGGACCTGCGGATGATCGCCGGCAAGGTGATGATGGACCGCAACGCGCCGGACTACCTGACCGACACTGCCGAGTCGAGCTACGTCGAAAGCAAGGCGCTGATTGAGCGCTGGCACGGCAAGGGCCGCCTGCACTACGCGGTCACCCCACGCTTCGCCCCGACCAGCACCCCGGAACAACTGACCCTCGCCGGCCAGTTGCTCAGCGAATATCCGGATCTGTACATGCAGACCCACATCAGTGAAAACCTCAAGGAAGTCGAGTGGGTCAAGGCGCTGTTCCCGGAGCGCAAGGGCTACCTGGACGTCTACGATCACTACCAATTGCTCGGCGAGCGCTCGGTGTTCGCCCATGGCGTGCACCTGTGCGACGACGAATGCGCGCGACTGGCCGAAACCGGCTCGGCGATTGCGTTTTGCCCGACCTCGAACCTGTTCCTCGGCAGCGGCCTGTTCAATCTGCCAATGGCCGAGAAACACAAACTGAATGTCGGCCTGGGTACGGATGTCGGCGGCGGCACCAGTTTCTCGCTGCTGCAAACCCTGAACGAAGCCTACAAAGTCATGCAACTACAAGGCGCGCGACTGAGCCCGTTCAAGTCGCTGTACCTGGCCACCCTTGGCGGCGCCCGCGCCCTGCGCCTGGAAGACAAGATCGGTACCTTGCAACCGGGCACCGACGCGGACTTCCTGGTGCTGGACTACAACGCCACGCCACTGCTCGGCTATCGCCTGAAACAGGCCAATAACATTGCCGAGACGTTGTTTGTCTTGATGACGCTGGGGGATGACCGGACTGTTCTGCAGACGTATGCGGCGGGGAGTCTGGTGCATCAGCGCTAGGTTTTACGGGCATAAAAAATCCCCCGTAGCCGTACAGCCCGGGGGATTTTTATTGCCTGTCAGGAAGCCTTCGCGGGCAAGCCTCGCTCCTACAAGGGCCACGCTGTACCTGTAGGAGCGAGGCTTGCCCGCGAAGGCTGCACCTCGGTCTATCAAAGTTTCGCGACAGGCCGCCCAGGCTTCTTGGTCTGCAACAAATGCGAAAACACCGCATGCAAATCATCCGACGCACTTTCTTCGTCGAGGTTGAGTTTGCTGTCGATGTGGTCCATGTGATGCATCATCAGGTCCACCGCCAGCGTCGCGTCCCGCGCTTCGATGGCGTTGATCAACTGAGTGTGTTCATCGTAGGAACAGTGGGAACGGTTGCCGCTCTCGTACTGGGCGATGATCAACGAAGTCTGGGACACCAGGCTGCGCTGGAAGCTGATCAGCGGCGCGTTTTTCGCCGCTTCGGCCAGCTTCAAGTGAAACTCGCCCGACAGACGGATTCCGGCACCACGATCGCCACGGGAGAAACTGTCGCGCTCGTCGTTGACCATTTGCCGCAAGTCGGCAATTTCCTCGGCGGTGGCATGCTGAACCGCCAATTCAGTGATCGCCCGCTCCACCAGGCGCCGCGCCATAAACACCTGGCGGGCCTCTTCGACACTCGGGCTGGCAACGACAGCACCGCGATTCGGTCGCAGCAACACCACGCCTTCATGGGCCAGGCGCGACAGCGCTCGGCGAATGATGGTGCGGCTGACCCCGAAAATTTCCCCCAGCGCTTCTTCGCTCAACTTGGTGCCGGGCGCCAGACGCTGTTCGAGGATGGCCTCGAAGATATGCGCATAGACAATATCGTCCTGGGTACCGCTGCGGCCGGCTTTGCCTGCTCGCGGTTGTTTCTTGAGGGGTTGCAACTGTTCGTTCATGGGCACTCGAGTCGGAAGAACTGCGGCGAATTGACCGTGACTGTAATACGGCACAGTGGGTCGCTGGCAAGTATCGCGTAAAAAACACCGTAATTGTACACAATGGACGGTGGCAACACGACTGTACGGCTGTTTGTCGTCTTCGCTGTATTGCAACGACCGGTTACTTTTCAGTTTAGGCTTGAACGCAGAATCCGCTGCTCAACGCGATGCCCTGTAGGAGCGAGGCTTGCCCGCGAAGGCGCAGTGTCAGTCGATATCAATGTTGAATGACACGACGCCTTCGCGGGCAAGCCTCGCTCCTACAGGGTTCAGCGGATACGGACATCTTCATCAGAACAAGGAACACCGCTGTCATGAACGACGCCACGCACACGCAGCTTCGCCCCCTGACTGACACATCACCCTCGGCGATCGTCGCCGGGTTCATCGCCATGATGACCGGCTACACCAGTTCACTGGTGCTGATGTTTCAGGCCGGGCAAGCGGCGGGCCTGACTAGCGGGCAGATTTCGTCGTGGATCTGGGCGATCTCGATTGGCATGGCGGTGTGTTCGATCGGCTTGTCCCTGCGCTACCGCACCCCGATCACCATCGCCTGGTCGACCCCTGGCGCAGCGTTGCTGATCACAAGCCTTGGCGGTGTCAGTTACGGCGAGGCCATCGGCGCCTACATCACCTGCGCGGTGCTGGTGACGATCTGTGGCCTCACCGGCAGTTTCGAACGGCTGGTGAAAAAGATTCCGGCTTCATTGGCGGCGGCGTTGCTGGCGGGGATTCTGTTCAAGATCGGCAGCGAGATTTTCGTCGCCGCCCAGCACCGCACTGCGCTGGTGCTGGGGATGTTCTTCACCTATCTGCTGGTCAAGCGCCTGTCGCCGCGCTACGCCGTGCTCGCCGCGCTGTTGATCGGCACTGCGCTGGCGGGGTTTATGGGATTGCTGGATTTCAGTGGCTTCCATCTGGAAGTCGCGACACCGGTCTGGACCACGCCGCATTTCTCCCTGGCCGCGACCATCAGCATCGGCATTCCGCTGTTCGTGGTGGCGATGACGTCGCAGAACATGCCGGGCATCGCCGTATTGCGCGCCGACGGCTACAACGTGCCAGCCTCGCCACTGATCACCACCACCGGCATTGCCTCGTTGCTGTTGGCGCCGTTCGGCTCCCATGGGATCAACCTCGCGGCCATCAGCGCGGCGATCTGCACCGGGCCGCATGCCCATGAGGATCGCAACAAGCGCTACACGGCCGCCGTCTGGTGCGGGATCTTCTACGGGATTGCCGGGGTGTTCGGCGCGACGCTGGCGGCGTTGTTTGCCGCATTACCTAAAGAGCTGGTGCTGTCGATTGCCGCGCTGGCGCTGTTCGGCTCGATCATCAATGGGTTGAGCATTGCCATGGCGCAGGTGCAGGAACGGGAAGCAGCGCTGATTACCTTTATGGTCACGGCGTCGGGGCTGACGCTGTTTTCCATTGGTTCGGCGTTTTGGGGGATTGTGGCGGGGGTTTTGACGTTGGTAATTCTGAACTGGCGCAAGGCCTGAGGGCCCCTTCGCGGGCAAGTCGGATCGCCGCACCGCTCGCTCCTACAAGGGCTTCGCGCTAAACCTGTAGGAGCGAGGCTTGCCCGCGAAGGCATCCCCGAGATCGACATCGCAGGCCAAGCCATGCGCCTACAAAAAGCAGGCATAAAAAAACGGCGACCCTTGGGTCGCCGTTTTTTAGAACATCAAGCTACCGGATTGATCGGCTTTTCCGGGTACCAGACGTCGATCAGCGGGCTGACGGTTGCTTCGGTCAGTTCGCTGCGGCCTTTGAGCCAGGCTTCAACAGCGGCACGCTGCTCTTCGGAGACCGAGCCACGCTTCTGCAGGCAAACCAGACCGAAGTCGTCGCCGCCAACATAGCCCAGACCGTTGGCTTCCATGGCTTCTTTCAGGAACGCGTCGAGGAAAGCATCAATGGCTTCATCAGCCAAATCTTCTTTGAAATCCAGGTTCAGTTCGAAACCCAGCTCTTGAAATTCATCGACGCACAGTTTTTTGCGCAGACGCTGGGAACGGTTAGTCGCCATTGGAACAATCCTCATAAGTAATAACGGGCCGCACTTTAGCAGTTTAAGGCACCGATTGCCCGTCTCAGAACGGCGCTACCCCTACCGCCGGTAAAAAAATAGCGGATTAGACGACCAGAGTACGGCACAAGCCGTTACACCTTGGGGCATAATGCCGACACTTTCATGACCGCTGAGGGAATTTATCTCCATGCCCTCGTCTTTTTCCCCTCGGCTGTAGGGTTTTATTTCAGATGATCAAATCTTTGCGTCCATTGCTGCTGGCCAGCCTTCTTCTGCCCTTGGCCCTTCCCGTTTCCGCCGCTTCGATCAACACCGCCCTGTCGCCCAACGTCGAAAAGGCCCTCAAGGCCAGCAAGTTGCAAGACAGTGCCCTGTCGCTGGTGATGATCCCGCTCAACGGCCCGGGCACTCCAACCATTCATAACGCCGACGTTTCGGTCAACCCGGCCTCGACCATGAAGCTGGTGACCACGTATGCCGCGCTGGAAATGCTCGGCCCGAACCACCAGTGGAAAACCGAGTTCTACACCGACGGCACCCTCAGCGGTGGCATCCTCAACGGCAACCTCTACCTCAAGGGTGGCGGCGATCCGAAGCTGAACATGGAAAAACTCTGGTTGCTGATGCGCGACTTGCGCGCCAACGGCGTGACCCAGGTCACCGGCGACCTGGTGCTGGACCGTGGCTTCTTCGTGCAACCGCAACTGCCTGAATTCAACGACGACGGCAACGACGAGAACAAACCGTTCCTGGTCAAGCCCGACGCGCTGTTGGTCAACCTCAAGGCCTTGCGTTTCGTGGCTCGCAACGACTCGGGCAAGGTCCTGGTGTCGGTCGAGCCACCGATTGCCAGCATCCGCATCGACAATCAGGTCAAGGCGCTCAACTCCAAGCAATGCACCGGTGGCGTGCGTTACAACCCGGTGCCCCAGGCTGATGGCAGCGTCACCGTGACCGTCGGCGGCCAGTTGGGCGAAGGCTGCAGCTCCCAGACCTACCTGTCGCTGCTCGACCACGCGACCTACACCGCTGGCGCTGTGCGGGCGATCTGGAAGGAATTGGGCGGCAGCATCCAGGGCCAGGATCGTCTGGCAGCGACGCCGAGCAACGCCAAGGTGCTGGCCCGGGCCTACTCGCCAGACCTGGCGGAGATCATTCGCGACATCAACAAATACAGCAACAACACCATGGCTCAGCAGTTGTTCCTGAGCCTGGGCCAGAAGTTCCGCACCGAAGCCGACGGTGATGACGCCAAGGCAGCTCAGCGTGTGGTGCGTCAGTGGCTGGCACAGAAAGGCATCACCGCGCCGCACTTGGTGATGGAGAACGGCTCCGGTCTGTCCCGCGCCGAGCGCGTGAGTGCGCGTGAAATGGCCGCGATGCTGCAAGCCGCCTGGCGCAGCCCGTATTCCGCCGAGTTCATCAGTTCGATGCCAATTGCCGGCACCGACGGCACCATGCGCAAACGCCTGAAGACCACCGCAATGCGCGGTGAAGCCCACGTCAAGACCGGTACCCTGAACACCGTACGCGCCATTTCCGGCTACAGCCGCGACATCAATGGCAATACCTGGGCGGTGGTGGCGATCCTCAACGACAAGGCACCGTTTGGCGCCTCCTCGGTGCTGGATCAGGTGCTGCTGGATTTGTACCGCCAGCCGAAACTGCCGGAAACGGCTTCGGTGTTGTAACCCGATCGTCCAGACACTGGAGATCAAAAAATGTGGGAGCGGGCTTGCTCGCGAAGAGGGCGTGTCAGTCGACATTAATGTTGCCTGGCACACCGCTTTCGCGAGCAAGCCCGCTCCCACATTGATTTGGGTCGAGCACAGCATTGCGATCATTCCACAGGGGCCGCACGCGGCTTTAGCTCATCTGCCCCTCAACCCGATCCCTTCCCGCCTGCTTCGCCGCATACACCCCTGAGTCAGCCCGCAACAGCAGCGCATCCGCGCCCTCTCCGGCCCGCCAACTGGCAATCCCGAAACTTGCGGTGACGATCCCGACCTCGTCGATCGGCGCACTGCGCAACCCTTGCCACAACTCCACAGCCAGCACATGGGCCTGTTCGCCGTCGATATCCGGACAGAGCACCATGAACTCTTCGCCACCCAGGCGACAGAACACATCGGTGCGCCGCAGGCGACCGCCAATGCGCTCGCACACGGCCTGCAATACCCGATCACCCACGGCATGACCGTGCTGATCGTTGATGCGCTTGAAGTGATCGATGTCGAGCATGATCACCGACAACTCGCCACCGCCGCGCTCGACCCGGGCCATTTCGGTGGTCAGGCGCTCCTGGAAATAGCGACGGTTATGGATTCCGGTCAGGGAGTCGGTCACCGACAGTGCGCGCAATTCCTCTTCCACTCGCTTGAGGTCGGAGATGTCCGAAATGTAGCCATGCCAGAGCACACCGCCACCGGGCAGTTCCTCTGGAGTCGCCTCACCGCGGACCCAGCGCAGACCGCGCTCGGGCAATTGCACGCGGTACTCTTCACGCCAGGGGCTGAGGGTGTCAGCCGAGGCCAGGATCGAAGCGCGGACCCGACGCGCGTCCTGAGGATGAATCCGCGCAAACACCGCTTCGGCGTTGAGCAACAGCACCTCCGGCTCGAGTTCGTAGATATCGCGCATACCGTCGCTGGCGTAGATCACGCTGAAGCGCCCATCGAATTCCATCTTGAACTGGTAAATCCCGCCGGGCACATGGGCGCTGAGTTTCTTCAACAACAGGTCCCGTGCCGCCAGGGCCTCGTGGACGCGTTTGCGTTCGGTGATATCGATACAGATCGCCAGGTGCCCGACCCACAAGCCTTGCTCGTCGAGGACCGGGGCCGCCAGCATGTTCACCGTTAAATGGCTGCCGTCGTGGCGGACCAGTGTCCACTCTCGGGCTTCGTGACCGCCCTCTTCCCCGCCTTCAACCAACATCGCCTGACACGTCGGAATCGGCTTGCCATAGCGCGCGCTCAACTCCGCCGAGCGCGCTTCGAGTTCCCGGGGCAGGTGCAGGTTCTCCAGGGTCATGTGGCCCACGGCCTGCGCACTGGAGTAACCGAGCATTTGCTCTGCACCCGCATTGAAGGTGCTGATGATCCCGCGCAGGTCGGTGGCGATGATCGCCACCTGAGTCGCGGCATCCAGCACGCCGCGCAACTGGCCATGCGTGCCACGCAACTCTTGCTCACGGTCGTGAAGTTCCTGGGTCCGTTGTTCGACCATTCTCAGCGCCCGTTGGCGCTGGCTGACCAACACATAGAGAAACACACTGAGCAACAGGCTGAGCAAACCGCCGAGCACCACCAGGCTGGCCACCGAGGAATGGTTGGCTTTCAGGAACGCGGCGCTGGGGCGCATATCGACTTGATAATCGTGGTCGGCCAGACGCAACAATCGCGTGGAGGACAAGTCACTGGCCCCTGCCGTGTTGGTCGACTCGTACAATACTTCGTGCTGATCCGCGGTAGACAAATCGAGGATACGCACCGAGAGAGAGTCCTGATTCCCTTCCGGCAGTCCGTCCGCCAGCAGCTGACGCATGCTGATCACCGCCATGACATAGCCGGCGGGCGCAGCATTCGGGATGTTCTGATGGATGACCGGAGCCACCAGCAACACGCCCCGCGAATAGGCGGGCTCGATGCCTACCAGATGCAATGGTTGCGACACAGCCATGTTGCCGTTGCGATCGGCCCGTTCCAGGGTCGAACGACGCAGGGGCTGGGCCAGCAGGTCGTAACCCAGCGGCATAGGCTGTCGGCTCAGGGTTTGGGTGTAGAGCACCGGTACGTACTCGTCCCGCTCCACGGCAGGTTGCAACTGGCCGTCGACGGTAAGTTCGCGAAAGGTGAAACCGCTCAAGCCTTCTTCACGCACCGCGCGTTCAAGCAGGGGCCGTTCGGCGCGGGAAACCCGGGGAGCCCAGGAATAGGCCTGAGTGCGATGCAAAAGAGGTTTGGCGTAGCCGTCGAATTCCGCGCGGGCCACCGACGCGGAATTGACAAAGAACCGGCGCAGGCCGTCGAGGCGCTGCTCCTGATCTTCGAAACGTTCTTCGATACGGCTGTAACGTTCACTGGCGAGCAGCTGGAAACGTTGCCGCAATTGCTGATGAAACTGATTGAACGTCGCCCAGGCCAGCAATCCCGTGAGAATCCCGCCGACGAGCAATGCCAACAGTGCGACCAGCCAGGCCGAAACATCTTCGCGGATAAAACCCAGGATCTTGGGGCGCACGGCGTGCAACGACATAGAGGCAACTCAGAACGCCAGGTGCCGGAAAAGCCCTTTGGCCACTGTTGAGTTATAGCTATTAGCCACTAATTTGACCAGCACTGAAAGAACCCAAGAGCCTTTAAAAATCAAGGCTCTGGATCCAATCAGGCTCAAGTGTCAGCGGGCAGTGATCTTCCAGGCACGATGGATCTTGCCATTACGGGCGAAATCCGGATCGATGGTCTGGGCGGTGATTTCTTCAACGGCATAACGCTCGGTGAGGTTTTCCTCAAGCGTGAACTTGCGGAAGTTGTTGGAGAAGTACAACACCCCGCCCGGCGCCAGACGTGCCATCGCCAAGTCGATCAACTGCACCTGATCACGCTGCACGTCGAAGATCCCTTCCATGCGCTTGGAATTGGAGAAGGTCGGCGGGTCGATGAAGATCAGGTCGTACTCATCACGGCAGGCATCGAGCCAAGCCATCACATCGCCCTGCTCCAGACGGTTCTTGTCGGAAAAACCGTTCAGCGACAGGTTGCGACGCGCCCAATCCAGATAGGTTTTCGACAGGTCGACGCTGGTGGTGCTGCGCGCACCGCCCTTGGCTGCATGAACGCTGGCGGTCGCGGTGTAGCAATACAGGTTGAGGAAGCGCTTGCCGGCCGCCTCTTTCTGAATCCGCATACGCATCGGCCGGTGGTCAAGGAACAGCCCGGTGTCGAGGTAATCGGTGAGGTTCACCAGCAGCTTCACGCCGCCTTCGTTGACCTCATTGAACTTGCCCTGTGCGCTCTGGCGTTCGTACTGCTTGGTGCCACTCTGACGCTCGCGACGTTTGACCACCACGCGGTTCTTGTCGATGTTCAACGCTTGCGGGATCGCCGCCAGGGCATCGAACATCCGTGCCGAGGCTTTTTCCGGATCGATGGATTTCGGTGCGGCGTATTCCTGAACGTGGACCCAGTCGTGATACAGGTCGATGGCCATGGAGTATTCCGGCATGTCGGCATCGTAGACGCGGTAGCAGTCGATGCCTTCACGCTTGACCCACTTGCCCAGCGCCTTGAGGTTTTTTTGCAGACGGTTGGCAAACATCTGCCCGCCTTCGCTCAAGCGCGGTTGCTCGATCACCACCGGTGCCGGTTTGATCGGGTTGCCGTTCTTGTTGTACTTCTCGTACTTGCCCGGCGCTTCGATGTTCGACGGTGCGTCGGACTCGGCCTGTTCGCGCTCGATCTGGCGCTGTTCCGGGGTGCGACGCTCGCCGGTGACGAACTGGTCCGGCGTGACCTTGATCAGCAGCAATTTGCACGGCAAAGCGCCGTTCCAGAACGAGTACTGCTTGTGGCTGCGGATGCCCATGCGCTTGCCCAGGTCCGGGGCGCCGGTGAACACCGCCGCTTCCCAGTTCAGGCACGCCTGACGCAGACGTTCGCCGAGGTTCTGATAGAGGTAGAGCAGGCTCGCCTCATCGCCCAGACGTTCGCCGTACGGAGGGTTGCAGATCACCAGGCCTTTCTGGTTCTGGTCCGGGCGCGGCTCGAACGTCGCGACTTCACCCTGGTAGATCTTGATCCACTCGCTCAGGCCGGCACGTTCGACGTTATTGCGGCCCGGTTGAATCAGGCGCGGGTCAGCTTCGTAACCGCGAATCCACAGCGGTGGCTTGGCCAGACCGGCCGCGGCGCGTTCGGTGGCTTCTTCGTGGAGCTTTTTCCACAGCGCCGGCACGTGACCGAGCCAGGCGGTGAAGCCCCACTGCTCACGACGCAGGTTCGGCGCCATGTCGGCGGCGATCATTGCGGCTTCGACCAGGAACGTACCGACACCGCACATCGGGTCAGCCAGTGCGCCGCCATCGGCGGCAATCCGTGGCCAGCCGGAACGGATCAGAATCGCTGCCGCGAGGTTTTCCTTCAGCGGCGCCGCGCCCTGCTGCAAGCGATAGCCACGCTGGTGCAGGCTGTGACCGGAAAGGTCGAGGGACAAAATCGCTTCGCCACGGTCCAGACGCAGGTGAATGCGCAGGTCCGGGTTGAGCTTGTCGATGGACGGACGATCGCCTTGGGGGGTGCGCAGTTTATCGACGATCGCATCCTTGACCTTCAAGGCGCCGAAGTGCGTGTTATCAATGCCCGAACCGTGACCGCTGAATTCGACGGCCAGGGTGCCATCGTTGAGCATGTGGTCTTGCCACTCGATATCCAGCACGCCGTGGTAGAGGTCTTCGGCGTCTTTCATCGGGAAGCGCTTGAGCACCAGCAGCACGCGGTTCGCCAGACGCGACCAGAGGCACAGGCGATAGGCGGTTTCCATGGTGGCCATGCCGCGCACAGCCGAGGTGTGCTCACGTGCTTCTTCAAGGCCAAGCCCGACGGCTTCCTCGATGAGCAGGCCTTCAAGGCCTTTGGGGCAAGTGAGGAAGAGTTCGAAACGATCGGACATGGTAATTCCAGAGCCTTTAGCTAAGTGAACCGGCAACGCATTGCCGATCCGGTTTTCAATCAGGCGTTTTTCTAACAGAACGCCCGCGTGGCACGAAGGTGTGCCGTCCCACCCTGACTGCTCGGGTTAAAAGAGCTTAGATGCCAGGGCAGATAAAAAAGTTGATGCAACAAAATGTCATAAGTCGACCCTTCGTCGAATAGTCCCCAAGTGAACGGGTGTCATTCTCGTTAAAGGCTTCAACCCTCTCATCCCGCGCAGGGCCGATCATACCGGGCTTTGGCCAATGAACACGGGACAAATATCGTGTTACTTATGGCCATAGCATCTTTATGGTTACGTTCTTATGACAAAACGATCATTCCCTCGGTGTGACGCATTGGTTAGAACTCAACTCAGGTTGACGTCGCAACGGCGTCAACACCTTGGCTCGCGACGCCGGCAGCGAGCCACCAACGGCAGAATTTTTCTGCCTGACCTCGATTGAGGTCGACGCGATACATACAGTCAACAAGTGAGGGCAACACCCTATGAGAAGACTTAAGCGTGATCCGTTGGAAAGAGCATTTTTGCGCGGATATCAATATGGCGTTGGTGGTAAATCCCGTGAGCTTTGCCCTTTTACTCTACCGTCGGTACGCCAAGCCTGGATCAATGGCTGGCGAGAAGGACGCGGCGACAACTGGGACGGTATGACCGGCACTGCGGGAATCCACAGACTCAACGAACTTCACGCCGTCGGCTAATACAGGGCACACACTCCGACACGACAATCTGATTACGCAACGACTTAACCACGCACGTCCCATCCGGACGGCGGGCTTCGGCCCAGGGGCTCCTTCGAGGAGCCCTTTTTTATGCCTGCTCCAAATTCAGCGAAGAAACAATTGTGGCGAGGGGGCTTGCCCCCGTTGGGCTGCGAAGCGGCCCCAAAACCAGACAACGCGGTGAATCAGGAAGAACACGGACACAGGGTTTACGACTGCTTCGCAGCCGAACGGGGGCAAGCCCCCTCGCCACAAAAGCCCTCGCCACAAGTCTCCTACCCAGGGATTAGCGCAGCGCGGCGATGGCATCCACCGATTCACGAATCAGCGCCGGGCCTTTATAGATAAAGCCAGAGTAAATCTGCACCAGGCTCGCACCCGCAGCGATTTTCTCAGCCGCGTGCTTGCCTTCGGTGATACCGCCCACGGCAATGATCGGCAAGCGACCGGCCAGTTCCGCCGCCAGCACCTTCACAGTGTGAGTACTCTTGTCGCGAACCGGTGCGCCGGACAATCCGCCCGCCTCGTCACCATGTTCCATGCCTTCGACGCCAACGCGGCTCAGGGTTGTGTTGGTGGCGATCACCGCATCCATCCCGGTTTCGATCAACGCCTGGGCGACTTGAGCGGTTTCTTCGTCAGTCATGTCCGGCGCGATTTTGATCGCCAGCGGTACATGCTTGCCGTGGCGCAGGGCCAGTTCCGCCCGGCGGGTGGCCAGGTCGGCGAGCAATTGCTTGAGCGAATCACCGAATTGCAGGCTGCGCAGGCCCGGGGTGTTCGGCGAACTGACGTTGACCGTCACGTAGCTGGCGTGGGCATAGACCTTGTCCAGGCAGATCAGGTAGTCATCGACCGCACGTTCAACCGGGGTATCGAAGTTCTTGCCGATGTTGATGCCCAGCACGCCCTTGTACTTGGCCGCCGCCACGCGAGCGAGCAAGTGATCGACACCGAGGTTATTGAAACCCATGCGGTTGATGATCGCCTCGGCGTCCGGCAAGCGGAAAATCCGTGGTTTCGGGTTGCCCGGTTGCGGTCGCGGCGTGATGGTGCCGATTTCGACGAAACCGAAACCCAATTGGGCAAAACCATCGATCGCCGCGCCGTTCTTGTCCAGACCGGCCGCCAAACCCACCGGGTTCGGGAACTCCAGGCCCATGACCGTTACCGGCAATTTCGCCGGTGCCTTGCACAGCAAGCCGTTAAGGCCCAAACGCCCGCCCGCGCCGATCAGGTCCAGGGACAGATCGTGGGAGGTTTCCGGGGAAAGTTTGAACAGCAGCTGACGGGCCAGGGTGTACATGGGCAGGCTTGACTCGGTTGGCGATGAGAGGCGGCGATTATAGCCGTGCATCGGGTCCACAGGCGAGGCGCGCAACAAAATCAGCCGGCGATGGCATATGCCTTGCACCAATTACAGGCATCAGCACTCATGCCAACGGCGGGATGAGTGGAAGGACAATGGCGTCGTCACCCGGCTTTGCCCCCGCAAGGGCCTTGGGACGACGCTTTTTTTTGGAAGGTGCGAAATCGATGAACGAACCATCAGCCGGCCCTCTGGCCTGGGTCAACGGCAGCGATGCCCCGGAAAAGACTGAAATCAACCTCGGCTTCATGGCCCTGAGCGACTGCGCCTCAGTGGTGGTCGCCGCCACTCAGGGCTTTGCCCAACCCTACGGCCTGACCCTGAACCTCAAGCGCCAATCGTCCTGGGCCAACCTGCGAGACAAACTGGTCAGCGGCGAACTGGACGCCGCCCACAGCCTGTACGGCCTGATCTACGCCGTGCACCTGGGCATCGGCGGCGTAGCCTCCACCGACATGGCCGTGCTCATGGGCCTGAACCAGAACGGCCAGAGCATCAACCTCTCCCACGGCTTACAGGCCTTGGGCGTGACCAGTCCTGAAGCACTCGATCGTCATGTGCACCAAAGTCGCCCAAAACTGACCTTCGCCCAGACATTTCCCACGGGCACCCACGCCATGTGGCTGTATTACTGGCTCGCGAGTCAGGGCATTCATCCGTTGCAGGATGTCGACAGCGTGGTGGTGCCGCCGCCGCAAATGGTCGCGCACCTGCAAGCCGGGCGCATCGACGGTTTCTGCGTCGGCGAGCCGTGGGCGGCCAGTGCGGTGCAGCAGAATCTCGGGTTTACGATGGCCACCAGCCAGACCCTCTGGCCCGATCACCCGGAAAAAGTCCTCGGCTGCACCCGCGCCTTTGTCGAGCAGTACCCCAACACCGCACGGGCATTGGTGATGGCGATCCTCGAAGCCAGCCGATTCATCGAAGCCAGCCAAGAAAATCGCCACAGCACCGCGCAACTGTTGAGTGCGCCGGAATATCTGGATGCACCGCTCGACTGCATCGAACCACGCTTGCTCGGTGACTACGCCGACGGTCTGGGCAATCGCTGGCAAGACCCACACGCCATGCGTTTCCACGGCGATGGTGAGGTCAATTTTCCGTATTTGTCCGACGGCATGTGGTTCATGACCCAGTTCCGGCGCTGGGGTTTGTTGCGTGACGACCCGGATTACCTCGGCGTGGCCCGTCAGGTCCAGCAACTAGACTTATACCGTGAGGCCGCCACCGCTGTCGGTGTGCCCGCCCGGAGTCAGGAAATGCGCAGCAGTCAACTGATCGACGGCAAAGTCTGGGACGGCTCGGACCCGGCCGGCTATGCCCGCAGCTTCACGCTGCACGCCATGAGCGACAGCGCTCCCCTTCTCGCCAGCCGCTGACAGGAGCCTGCGAATATGTTGCGTATCCTGCTGATCAATGACACTGCGAAAAAAGTCGGGCGTCTGAAGGCGGCTCTGACCGAAGCCGGGTTCGAGGTCATCGACGAGTCCGGCCTGACCATCGACCTGCCCGCGCGCGTCGAAACGGTGCGTCCGGACGTGATCCTGATCGATACCGAGTCACCGAGCCGCGATGTGATGGAGCAAGTGGTGCTGGTGACCCGTGACCAACCACGGCCGATTGTGATGTTCACCGACGAGCACGACCCCGACGTGATGCGCCGCGCAATCAAGTCCGGCGTCAGTGCCTACATCGTCGAAGGCATTCACGCACAACGCTTGCAGCCGATTCTCGACGTGGCCATGGCGCGCTTTGAAAGCGACCAGGCCCTGCGCGCGCAACTCCACGCCCGCGACCAGCAACTGGCCGAGCGCAAGCGCATCGAGCTGGCCAAGGGGCTGCTGATGAAGATGAAGGACTGCAACGAAGAAGAGGCCTACACCCTGATGCGCCGCCAGGCCATGAGCCGCCAGCAGAAGCTGATACAAGTGGCGGAGCAGATCATTGCCATGAGTGAGTTGCTTGGCTGAAGCCTTGTGGTGCTTGTGATGACGCCTTCGCGGGCAAGCCTCGCTCCTACAGGTTTTGTGTCGTTTACAACATCTGAACTCACAACAAAACCTGTAGGAGCGAGGCTTGCCCGCGAATGGCCGCGACTCGGTCTCCCTTGTTGGCACAGTTCTCGCTAAGTAAATCACTGCAAGGTAACCAACGGCGGTTGCCCCACCTACGACGAAGACGTCGCTCACCTCATTCGCCCCCTGGCGGATCGGGTAGCGGCGTTTTTTCGTTTTGGCCCCAGAGACCGGGGCCGGTGGTGCGGCCGTAGCGGCGCCCCACCCGCAAGCTCATGACTCCTTCTTGATACGCCTGACAGCTGAGGTGCGCGATGAATTCAAGCTTCTGGAAATCCGGCCATACCCCGACACTGTTCGCGGCCTTCCTCTATTTCGATCTGAGCTTCATGGTCTGGTACCTGCTCGGCCCTCTGGCGGTGCAGATCGCCGCTGATCTGCACCTGACCACCCAACAGCGTGGGCTGGTGGTGGCCACGCCGATTCTGGCCGGGGCCGTATTGCGCTTTGCGATGGGCCTGCTGGCTGATCGCCTGTCGCCAAAAACCGCCGGGATAATTGGCCAGGTGATCGTCATCTGCGCCCTGTTCGTCGCCTGGAAAGTCGGCATCCACAGTTATGAACAGGCGTTGCTGCTGGGCCTGTTCCTCGGCATGGCCGGTGCGTCCTTCGCCGTCGCCCTGCCGTTGGCCTCGCAATGGTATCCGCCCCAGCACCAAGGCAAAGCCATGGGCATCGCCGGTGCCGGTAACTCGGGCACCGTGCTCGCGGCCTTGATCGCCCCGGTGCTGGCCGCCGCGTTTGGCTGGAGCAACGTGTTCGGCTTCGCCCTGATCCCGCTGATCCTGACCTTGATTGTCTTCGCCTGGCTGGCCAAAAATGCCCCTGAGCGGCCGAAAGCCAAGTCCGTGTCTGACTACTTCAAGGCCCTGGGTGACCGCGACAGCTGGTGGTTCATGTTTTTCTACAGCGTGACCTTCGGCGGTTTCATCGGTCTGGCCAGCGCCCTGCCCGGTTACTTCAACGACCAATACGGCCTGAGCCCGGTGACTGCCGGCTACTACACTGCTGCTTGTGTGTTCGGTGGCAGCCTGATGCGTCCGTTGGGTGGCGCGCTGGCGGATCGCTTCGGCGGGATTCGCACCCTGCTGGCGATGTACACCGTGGCGGCGATCTGCATTGCGACAGTGGGTTTCAATCTGCCGAGTTCCTACGCCGCGTTGGCGCTTTTCGTCTGCACCATGCTCGGTTTGGGTGCAGGCAACGGTGCGGTATTCCAGTTGGTCCCGCAGCGTTTTCGCCGGGAGATCGGTGTGATGACCGGCCTGATCGGCATGGCCGGCGGCATCGGTGGCTTCGCACTGGCGGCCGGCATGGGCGCGATCAAGCAAAGCACCGGCAGCTATCAACTGGCCTTGTGGTTGTTCGCCAGCCTTGGCGTACTTGCCTGGTTCGGTCTGCACGGTGTGAAACGTCGCTGGAGAACCACTTGGGGTTCGGCAGCCGTTACCGCAGCACGGGTGTGAGGACTGAATGAGCCTGCAACTGAGCTTCGCCGAACACAGCGCCATCGGCCCCCGCGAGGAGAACCAGGACGCTCTGCGCCTGGTCACTCCGGCCCCGGCGCTGGCGGCGAGCAAGGGTTACCTGTTCGCCATCGCCGACGGCGTCAGCCAATGTGCCGACGGCGGTCTCGCGGCCCGTTCAACCTTGCAGGCCTTGGCGCTGGACTACTACGCCACCCCGGAAACCTGGGGTGTCGCCCAGGCATTGGACCGTCTGCTACTGGCGCAAAATCGCTGGTTGCAGGCTAACGGCGGCGGGCAACCGCTGCTGACTACCGTCAGTGCCCTGGTGATGCGCGGCCGGCGTTTCACCCTGGCGCATGTCGGCGATTGCCGGGTTTATCGCTGGCACGCCGACACGCTGCAACGGGTGAGTGAGGATCACGTCTGGGACCAGCCAGGCATGCAGCATGTGCTCAAGCGGGCTCTTGGGCTGGATCAACACCTGGTGCTGGACTTTCTCGATGGTGAACTGCGCCTGAACGAGAGTTTTGTGCTGCTCAGCGACGGCATCTGGGCCGTGCTGGGCGACACGGCCATTGCGGCGATTCTGCGTGATCAACCCGACCTGAACAGTGCCGCGCAGACCCTGGTCAGCGCCGCGCACCTGGCCGGCAGTCAGGACAATGCCAGCGCCCTGCTGGTACGGGTCGATGCCCTCGGTGAAACCAGCATTGGCGACGCACTGATTCATCTGCAGCAATGGCCGCTCCCGCCCGCGCTGAAACCAGGCCAGACCTTCGAAGGCTGGCAGATCGAAGGGATCCTCGGCCAAAGCCAGCAATCGCTGCTCTACCGGGTGCGCGACGCACAACAACAGCCCTGGCTGCTGAAAACCTTGCCCGGTGCGCTCCGTGACGATCATCAGGCCGGGCAGGCATTGTTGTCGGAGGAATGGTTTCTCAAACGGGTGGCCGGGCGGCATTTTCCTGAAGTCCATGCCGCCAGTCAGCGTCAGCATTTGTACTACGTGATGCGTGAATATTCCGGGTCTACCTTGGCTGAGCTACATGAGCGTGTCGCAACGCTGCCATTGGCTCAATGGCTGGACCTGGCCGAACGCTTGCTGCGGGCCATCGGCATATTGCATCGACGGCAGATTCTGCATCGCGATATCAAACCGGAGAACCTGCTGCTGGGGGACGACGGCGAGTTGCGCCTGCTGGATTTCGGCCTCGCCTACTGCCCCGGGCTGTCCGAAGATCAAGCCTGCGCCCTGCCCGGAACGCCCAGCTATATCGCGCCGGAAGCCTTTCGAGGTGATCCTCCTACATCACAACAGGATTTGTATGCGGTCGGCGTGACCTTGTATTACCTGTTGACCGGGCATTATCCCTACGGCGAAATCGAAGCATTCCAGCGCCCTCGGTTTGGTGTGCCTGTCAGCGCCAGTCGCTACCGGCCCGACCTGCCGGAATGGATTGCGCAAAGTCTGGAGCGCGCAGTGGCGGCAGCTCCGGATCAGCGCTTTGAAACGGCGGAAGAATGGTTGTTGCTACTGGAACAGGGAGAACGCCGCAGTTTGAGCGTGCGCCCCAGACCGTTGCTGGAGCGCGAACCGCTGAAAGTCTGGCGGACGTTGGCGCTGGTGTCGTTGCTGATGAATCTGGTGCTGCTGTTTTTACTGTTTCATGGTTGAGTTTTTCACTGCCCCCATAAAGATCAAAAAATCGTAGGCTTCGCCAGCTCCCACGGGTGCCCACGATCTCCTGTAGGAGCTGGCGAAGCCTGCGATCTTTTGATCTTTTCTGCTTCAAAACCGGGCATAGCGCATTGAACCGGTGCACACAAACACCCTCCTCCCGTGCTGAGAGCCCATAAATTCCGCATTTGTGCGACTTGGCACGACCACTGCATTACCTTTCCCAACATACATAAAGCCCAACCTTCAACGTAGAAGGCTGCGCTGCCCGAGAGAACGGGACAAGGACAAAGGCGTCCTCGCTAGTTAACTAGCGGGACGCCTTTTTTTGTTTGCGCAAAATTTTGTCGAGCAAGGCCTGAATGCCCTGATGAGGCAGGCCCGAGCTCCCCGGAGAACCTGATGAAAAAACTAAAACTAGTGATGATCGGCAACGGCATGGCCGGGGTTCGTACCCTGGAAGAACTGCTCAAGCTGAGTAATGAGCTGTACGACATCACGGTCTTCGGCGCCGAACCCCATACCAACTACAACCGCATCCTGCTGTCGCCTGTACTGGCCGGCGAACAGACCTTCGAAGAGATCGTGCTCAACGATCTGGACTGGTACCTGGAAAACAACATCAAACTGCTGCTCAACCGCAAAGTGGTGGAGATCGACCGGGTCAAACGTCGGGTCATCGCCGAAGACGGCACCGAGGCCGAATACGACCGCCTGCTGATTGCCACCGGTTCGACCCCGTTCATCCTGCCAATCCCTGGTAATACGTTGCAGGGCGTGATCGGCTACCGTGACATTGCCGACACTCAGGCGATGATCGACACCGCCAAGACCCACAAGCACGCCGTGGTCATCGGCGGCGGCCTGCTGGGCCTTGAAGCCGCCAACGGCCTGATGCTGCGCGGCATGCACGTCACCGTGGTGCACATCGGCGAATGGCTGCTGGAACGGCAACTGGACAAAACCAGTGGTCAACTCCTGCAAACCGCCCTGGAAGCCCGCGGCCTGCATTTCCGCCTGTGCGAACAGACCCAGGCCCTGCACGACGCCGGCAATGGCCGGGTTGGCTCGGTGCAGTTCAAGAACGGCGACATCATCCCCGCCGACCTGGTGGTGATGGCCGCCGGTATTCGTCCCAACACCGAACTCGCGGAAAAATCCGGCATCCCGTGCAACCGCGGGATTCTGGTCAACGACACGATGCAAACCTACGACCCTCGGGTCTACGCCATCGGCGAATGCGCCAGCCACCGTGGCATCGCCTACGGTCTGGTCGCGCCGCTGTTCGAACAGGCCAAGGTGTGCGCCAACCACCTCGCCCAACTGGGTTTCGCCACCTACAAGGGCTCGGTGACGTCGACCAAATTGAAAGTCACCGGTATCGATCTGTTTTCCGCCGGCGACTTCATGGGCGGCGAAGGCACCGAAACCATCACCCTCTCCGACCCGATCGGCGGGGTCTACAAAAAACTGGTGATCAAGGATGACGTGTTGGTCGGGGCTTGTCTGTACGGCGATACGGCAGATGGCGGTTGGTATTTCCGGCAGATCCGTGAGAACCATGCCATCGGCGAGATCCGCGATCACCTGATGTTCGGCGAAAACGCTCTTGGCGATGTAGGACACCAAGGCCAGGACAAAGCCATGAGCATGGCCGACACCGCCGAAGTCTGCGGCTGCAATGGCGTGTGCAAAGGCACCATCGTCAAGGCCATTCAGGAACACGGCCTGTTCAGCGTTGATGACGTGAAAAAACACACCAAGGCCGCCAGTTCTTGCGGTTCCTGCGCCGGCCTCGTCGAGCAGATCCTGATCAATACCGTGGGCGGTGCGGCGGACGTCAAACCGAAAAGCGAAAAAGCCATCTGTGGTTGCAGCGACCTCAACCATGGGCAAATCCGCCAGGCCATCCGCGACCAGCACCTGCTGACCATCGCTGGCACCATGAGCTACCTGAACTGGCGCACCCCGAACGGTTGCGCCACGTGCCGTCCGGCGCTCAACTACTACCTGATTTCCACCTGGCCGGGCGAAGCCAAGGACGACCCGCAATCGCGCCTGATCAACGAACGCGCCCACGCCAACATTCAGAAAGACGGCACTTACTCTGTAGTCCCGCGGATGTGGGGCGGTGTGACCAATCCTTCAGAGCTGCGGCGCATTGCCGACGTGGCCGACAAGTACAACGTGCCGATGGTCAAGGTCACCGGCGGCCAGCGCATCGACTTGCTGGGGATCAAGAAGCAGGACCTGCCAGGCGTCTGGAAAGACCTGGACATGCCGTCCGGCCACGCCTACGGCAAATCCATCCGTACCGTAAAAACCTGTGTCGGCAGCGAGTTCTGCCGCTTCGGCACCCAGAACTCCACGCAACTGGGCATCGAGCTTGAGCACGACCTGTTCAACATGTGGTCGCCGCACAAAGTGAAACTGGCCGTCTCCGGTTGCCCACGCAACTGCTCGGAAGCGGGGATCAAGGACGTCGGAATTATCGGCGTGGACTCCGGCTGGGAGATGTACATCGGTGGCAACGGCGGGATCAAAACCGAAGTCGCGGAGTTCTTCGTCAAACTGAAAACCGCCGAAGAAGTGCGCGAATACAACGGCGCTTTCCTGCAGCTGTATCGCGAAGAAGCCTTCTACCTCGAACGCACCGTGCATTACCTGCAACGGGTCGGCATGGAACACATCAAGAAAGCCGTGCTGGAAGACCCGGAACGGCGCAAGGCACTGAACGATCGCCTGCAATTTTCCCTGTCGTTCGAACAGGACCCCTGGAAGGAACGCCTTGAACAGCCGCTGCTGAAAAAAGAATTCGAGGTCATTCCCGTGAAGAACCTGGAGGTGTCGGTATGAACTGGCTGGATATCTGCGCACTGGAAGAGATCAACACCCTTGGCTCACGGATTATTGCGGGCCCGAAAGGCGACATCGCGATTTTTCGTACGAGCGACGATGAGGTTTTCGCCCTCGACGATCGCTGCCCGCACAAGGGCGGCCCGTTGTCCCAGGGTTTGATCTACGGCAAACGGGTGGCCTGCCCGCTGCACAACTGGCAGATCGATCTGGAAACCGGTGAGGCCCAGGCCCCGGATATCGGCTGCGCCCACCATCACTCGGCACGGGTCGAGAATGGCCGGGTGCTGCTGGCCCTGCGGGAAGCAAGCTGATGAACCAGATCACCGCCTCCACCTGCTGCTACTGCGGGGTCGGCTGTGGTGTGCTGATCGAGCACGACGGCGAGCGCATCCTCGGCGTCAGCGGCGATCCGGCACACCCGGCCAACTTCGGCAAGTTGTGCAGTAAAGGTTCGACCCTGCACCTGACTGGCGACCTGACGGCACGGGCGTTGTACCCGGAACTGCGCCTGGGCAAAGGCCTGGCCCGCAGCCGCACTGACTGGGACACTGCCCTCGATCACGCCGCCAGCGTCTTCGCCGAAACCATCGCCGAGCATGGTCCGGACAGCGTTGCGTTCTATATCTCCGGGCAGTTGCTGACCGAGGACTACTACGCCTTCAACAAACTGGCGCGAGCGCTGGTGGGCACCAACAACATCGACAGTAATTCACGACTGTGCATGTCTTCAGCCGTGGTCGGCTACAAGCGCAGCCTCGGCGCCGACGCCCCGCCCTGCAACTACGAAGACCTGGAATTGAGCGACTGCGTGATGATCGTCGGCAGCAACATGGCCTACGCCCACCCGGTCCTCTTTCGTCGCCTGGAAGAAGCGAAATCCCGCCGCCCACAGATGAAAGTCATCGTCATCGACCCACGGCGCACCGACACCTGCGATTTGGCTGACATGCATTTGGCGATTCTGCCCGGCACCGATGTCGCCTTGTTCCATGGGATTTTGCACCTGTTGCTGTGGGAAGACTGGGTCGACCGCGACTTCATCAAGGCTCACACCGAAGGCCTCGCCGAGCTGAAAAACCTGGTGCGTGATTACACCCCGACAATGGTGTCGCAACTCTGCGGGATCAGCGTCGAGCAATTGCAGCAATGCGCGGAATGGGTCGGCACTTCACCGAGCTTTCTGTCGCTGTGGTGCATGGGGCTGAATCAGTCCACTGCCGGCAGCGCAAAAAACAGCGCGCTGATCAACCTGCACCTGGCTACCGGGCAAATCGGTCGCCCCGGCGCAGGACCTTTCTCGCTGACGGGTCAGCCGAATGCCATGGGCGGCCGGGAAACCGGCAGTTTGTCGAACCTGCTGCCAGGCCATCGCGAAGCCGCCAATGCCGAACACCGCGCGCAAGTGGCCGACTACTGGGGCGTTGATCAACTGCCCGAGAACACCGGGCTGACCGCCATCGAACTATTCGAGCAGATGCGCAGCGGCAAGATCAAAGCCCTGTGGATCGCCTGCACCAACCCTGCACAGTCGCTGCCGGACCAGACCGCTGTGCGCGAGGCACTGCAAGCCTGTCCGTTCGTGGTGTTGCAAGAAGCCTTTCGCACCACCGAAACCGCCGCGTTCGCCGACCTGCTGCTGCCCGCCGCCAGTTGGGGTGAAAAGGACGGCACGGTAACCAACTCCGAACGGCGCATTTCCCACGTCCGCCGGGCCATCGGCGCACCCGGTGAAGCACGGTCCGACTGGGCGATCACCGTGGATTTCGCACAGCGCCTGGAAAAACATCTGCGCCCTGGAGCCACCAGCCTGTTTGCCTTTGAAACCCCGGCGCAGGTCTTCGACGAATACAAACACCTGACGCGCGGCCGCGACCTCGACCTCTCCGGCATCAGCCATGCGCTGATCGACCAGCTCGGCCCGCAGCAATGGCCCTTCCCCGCCGGGGCTCGCGAAGGCACGGCGCGGCTGTATCTCGACGGAGTTTTCCCGACCGCCAGCGGGCGTGCACAGTTCATCACCGACCCGTATCGCGCCGCCAAGGAACAACGCGATGCGCGCTTCCCCCTGACTCTGATCACCGGCCGCCTGCGCGATCAATGGCACGGCATGAGCCGCACCGGCACCGCCGCGCAGCTATTCGGCCATGTCAGCGAAGCCGTGTTGAGCCTGCACCCGGATGAACTGCGTCGGCATCGCCTGCAACCGGGCGATCTGATCAATCTGAAAAGTCGCCGGGGCTCGGTGATCGTGCCGGTCAGCAGCGACGACAGCGTACGTCCGGGCCAGGCGTTCCTGCCGATGCATTGGGGCGACCGTTTTCTCAAGGGCGGCGTGAATACCCTCACCCTTCCCGCCTTCGACCCATTGTCGAAACAACCGGAACTCAAGCACAGCGGCGTACGACTCGAGCCGGTGCAATTGCCCTGGCAGCTTTTCGCCCTGATAGAGGGTGATGTTCAACAACACTTGGAGACGCTGCGACCGCTCTGCGAGGCGTTTTCCTACGCAAGCCTCAGCCTTACCGGCCGTGAGCGCCCTGCACTGCTGATACGCGCCGCCAGCGCCACTGCGCCAGAGCCGCAGCTGTTGCGTGATATCGATCAATGTCTGGGGCTCAACGACGGCCCGGTATTGGCCTACGACGATCCTCGGCGCTCGATCGGCAAGCGGGTACGGATCGAAAACGGTCGGATCACCGCGATTCGCCTGGCCGGTGAAACCCTCGCCCAGCACTGGCTGCAAAGCCTGTGGCTCGAAGGTCGCGCCGACGAACAGCTACGCCGTTGGCTGCTGGCACCCTTGAGTGCGCCACCGGGCAGCGCTGGCGGTCCGGCATCCGGCACCAAAACCCTGTGCAACTGCATGAACGTCAGCCAGAACGCGGTCTGTGCCGGCATTGGTCGTGGCCTGGACTTGCAGGGTTTGAAACAAGAACTGGGCTGCGGCACGCAATGCGGCTCCTGCGTACCGGAAATCAAGCGTTTGCTGGCCGCCACCGCGCAGCCAGTCGCCGTCATCTCGTGAGGAAAACACTATGAGCGCAAAAGTCTGGCTGGTGGGTGCGGGTCCTGGCGACCCTGAATTGCTGACCCTCAAGGCGGTTCGAGCGTTGCGTGAAGCGGACGTGGTGCTGATCGACGATCTGGTCAATGACGCGGTGCTGGAGCATTGCCCGAATGCGCGAATTATTCCTGTGGGTAAGCGCGGTGGCTGTCGCTCCACGCCTCAAGCCTTCATTCATCGCCTGATGTTGCGTTATACCCGCCACGGCAAATGCGTGGTGCGGCTCAAGGGTGGCGATCCGTGCATCTTCGGGCGCGGCGGTGAAGAAGCTCAGTGGCTGCGTGAGCGTGGCGTCGAGGTTGAGCTGGTCAATGGCATCACCGCGGGTCTTGCCGGCGCGACCCAATGCGATATTCCGCTGACGCTAAGGGGCGTCGCGCGTGGCGTGACACTGGTCACGGCGCACACTCAGGATGACAGCAGCCTGAACTGGCAGGCCCTGGCTCAAGGGGGTACCACGCTGGTGATCTACATGGGCGTGGCGAAGCTCAGTGAAATTCGCCAGCAACTGCTGGCCGGCGGAATGGCAGCCGATACGCCTGTGGCGATGATCGAAAATGCTTCCCTGCCGCACCAACGGGAATGTCGGAGCGACCTGACAGCGATGGAGAAAGACGCCTGCGCCTTTGAATTGAAAAGCCCAGCCATTTTGGTGATTGGAACCGTGGCAGCCTGTGCAACGTCATCTCTGTGGGAGCGTGGCTTGCCCGCGATGACGGCCGATCAATCAGCCTGAACCTACCTTGCCAACCCCTTTTCACCAAATCGCAGACAAAGAAAAGCCCGGCCTAAGCCGGGCTTTTCCAAAGCTGCGAGCTAATTACTTACCGCTAGCTTCAACCTGCGCTTCTACGCGACGGTTTACAGCGCGACCAGCTTCAGTTTTGTTGTCAGCAACTGGGCGGGATTCGCCGTAGCCAACAGACTGAACGCGGGACGATTCAACACCGTACTGGTTGGTCAGAACTTGCTTAACTGCGTTTGCACGACGCTCGGACAGTTTCTGGTTGTAAGCGTCAGGACCGACGGAGTCAGTGTGACCTTCAACAGTAGTAGTGGTGGATGGGTACTGCTTCATGAAGTCAGCCAGGTTTTTGATGTCGCCGTAGCTGTTAGGCTTGACTACCGACTTGTCGAAGTCGAATTTCACGTCCAGCTCAACACGAACAACTTCAGCAACTGCTGGGCAGCCATCAGCGTCAACAGTTACGTTGGCTGGGGTGTCCGGGCACTTGTCAACGTTGTCGCAAACGCCATCGTTGTCGCTGTCAGCGCAGACTTCAGCTGGTGCTGGAACTGGAGCAGCAGCAGGCTTGGAGCCGCCACCGAAGTTCACACCGATACCGACGCTTGGAGCCCACTCGGTGTCGCCCTGGTCGATGTTGTACTGAGCTTCAACGCCGGCACGGGCGTAGAAGTTGTCGGTGAAGTACAGCTTGGCACCGCCGCCAACGTTGGCGAAGGTAGAACGGTTACGACCGCCAGTGCCGTTCTGACCGATGCTTTGATCGGAGAAACCAGCCGATACGTACGGACGCAGCATGTCGCCCGGGTTGTTGAAGTGGTACAGGGCGTCCAGAGCGGTGTTAGCGCCCTTGATGTTACGACCGTCGTCGGAACGCACGTTGTGCACTTCGTCGTAGGCCAGACGCAGTTCAACGTCGTCGGTCAGGAAGTAACCGATCGAACCGCCGAACAGGTTGCCGTTGTTCTTGAAGTTACGAGCGCTGTCGAATTGTTCTTTCTTAGCGAAGCCTTCGATTTCAACTGCGCCTTGGCCTTGTGCCAGAGCGCCGAACGAAGTGGCGGCAATAAGAGAACCAATGGCCAAGCCCAAGGTGTTTTTCAGTTTCATCCGTTAAATCCCCATCTGGTGATTGTGAAGCAGTCCCGCAAACCGGGGGACAACTCGGCGGCAAGTCTATCAGAACTTGCCTACACGTAAGAGATATTTGCGCCGAACTAAGTTTCAGCAATGCCTGCAAATTTCTCACGCAATTTGTCTAGAGCGCGTTTGTAACGCATTTTTGTCGCACTCAAACCCATGTGCATTATGTCTGCGATCTCCTGAAATTCCAGCTCTGCGACAAATCGTAGCACCAGAATTTCACGGTCGATCGGGTTCACATACACCAGCCAGCGATCAAGTCCGCCCTTCTCCTCGGGTTTCGGCGTCTTTTCTTCAGACGCTTCCTCAAGGGGGTCCAGACTCAAAGCGTCCATCAAGCGACGCTTTCGCCGTTCTTTCCGATACTGCGTGATGCACTCGTTGTACGTGATGCTGTATAGCCACGTCTTGAACTTCGATTTGCCCTCGAAGTTCTTCAGGCCGTACAGCACCTTCAACATCACTTCCTGACAGACATCATCTGCGTCACGATCGTTCCCGAGATACCGTGCACAAACGTTAAATAATGTTCGCTGGTAACGCCGCATCAGTTCTTCATAGGCGCGAGTTACGTGAAACAGCTCGGTATGCGAGCGCGCGACCAACTCCTCATCAGAGAGCTCGCGGGGGTCGTAGCGCGTGGAGAGCGATTGAGCTTTATTCAAAACAAGTCTGGCCGACAGTCAGGTCAATGTCCGCCGCAGCCCTTCAGGGCATTTTGCGGCGGCATACATTAGCAGGATTTGCCGGGTTAGCGGCTACTCACATGCTGCTCCAAGAGAATCCGATTCGAGAGAGAGACTAGCTCACCCTCATCGGTCAGCACGGTGGTTTTAACCGTGCCGATCTCTTCGATCTGACCTTCGACCTCGCCAACACGCACTTGTTGCCCAACCTGATACAACTCACGCACATAGATTCCCGCAAGAATCTGACCGGCAATTTCCCGGCTTCCCAAGCCCATGGCCAGCGCAACCGCCAGACCAACGGTAATCAAGACGATCACGATCACATGGTTGAGCAGGTCAGTCTTGACCTCCAACTGGCTGATCGCAACCGAAATACTGATGATGATCACCAGGCCTTGGGCAATTCGCCCCAGGCCCGCGGCGTAATCAAGCCCTACGCCTTCTGCCGCGCCACGCACCAGCCCATTGGCCAGTTGCGCCAGCAAGACACCCACCAGCAGCACCAGCGCAGCGCCGAATACTTTCGGCAAATACAGCGCCAACATGTCCAGCGTAGCCGAAACTCGTTCAAGTCCAAGGGATTCTGCGGCTGAAACCAGAAAAATCAGCAGAACGAACCAATAGACGATCTTGCCGATCAACGTCGAGATAGGCACCTGAAGGCCGGCGCGTGACAGCAATTTGGTCAGCCCGGTACCGCCCATCAGGCGATCGAGGCCCAGTTTGGCGAGCAATTTGGAGAGCAACGTGTCCAGCAGTTTGGCCACGACAAAACCCAGCAGCAGCACAACCAGTGCGCCAAACAGGTTCGGAATGAAGTTTGCAACCTTGGTCCATAACGCAGTCATTGCAGTGACGAGGCTCTGAGTCCAGAGATCAAGTTCCATATTCAATCAGCCTTATCAGCAGTGCGAGCGGTAGGTTTACGAAGACGGGAAACCGGCGAGACATGGGCCGATCCGTTATTCAGGGCGATCATCAGCGCGGGCAGCCAGCGGCCCAGCAGGCTGAACAGATCGCCGGCACCGACCTGGCGGTTGGCGGTTTTCAGCACGCGACCCAGGCAGGCATCGTCGTCACGGCTGGACGGCGAAGCTTTGAGCATGTCACGCAAAGACTGTTCAAACGGATCGTGCATACGCACCTCTCGTGATATCTGTGAAAGACGCGGTCAAATTTGGTCGGGTCACATGACTCATCATCAGAACCAGCGCAAACGTCGGAATAGCCACCACTGCCCCAGCGCTACCGAGCCTGCCAGCAAGCAGGCGATCAGGAAGCCATAAGGGCTGGTGGAGAACGGAATACCGCCGACGTTGATACCCAAAAGACCGGTCAGAAAACTCATCGGCAAAAAAATTCCGGTGATGATTCCGAAGCGGTACATCGTGCGGTTCATCCGCACGCTCAGACGCCGGTCTTCGGCCTCCAGGACCAGCCCCACACGCTCCCGGGTCAACTCCAGCTCCTCGAGATAACGGGTCAGGCTGTTGTTCAATTCGTTCCAGTAATCGCCATCGTTTTCAACGAACCACGGTAGTTTTATCCGCGTCAGCTGACCGAAAATATCCCGTTGCGGTGCCAGAAAACGTTTCAGTGCGGCCGCCCTGCGACGGATCTGCAAAACGGCCCCATGCTCCGGCGTATACCGTTCGTCGGTATCCAGCTTTTCTTCTTCCTCATCGACGATTTCCGAGAGGCAGCTGACCAGATCCTGCACTTTGTTAGTGAGGTACTGCGCCATATAAAGAATGAGTTCGGAGGCGGTTTTCGGCCCTTTGCCTTCAGCCAGTTGCGCCAGCAACTCATCGGTGGCGCGCAACGGCCGCAGACGCAGGGAGATGACTCGCTGGGCTGAACCGAAGATCCGCACCGAGACCATGTCTTCCGGCTCGGCACCTGGATTGAGGTTGATCCCGCGCAGAAACAGCAACAGTTCTGAGTCCGGCAGCGGCAAAAGACGCGGCCGGGTGTTTTCTTCCAGCAACAGGTCGCAACTAAATTCACTCAGACCGCTGTATTTACGCAGCCAGGTCTGGGTTTGCGGGTGACTGCGATCCCAGTGCAGCCACAGGCTTTCATGGGCCTGCAACTGCAAGTCATCGAGTTCAGTCCGGGCTATCGAACGCGCACCGCCTTTACCGTCCAGCACCAGGGCATGCACCAGCCCCCACTGCGCGTTTTCTTCCTCGAACATCCTCACCCCTTTGATGAAACGCGCTTTATTCAGGCATCTTCAGCGGGCTTGGCGAAATGATCACGCCGTTGTTATCCGCATAAACATAGTGCCCCGGGTGGAAGGTCACACCCGCGAAGGTCACGGCAATATTGAGTTCACCCACACCGCGCCGGTCGGTTTTCATCGGGTGACTGGCCAGAGCCTGAACCCCCAGATCGGTTTGCGCGATGACGTCAACGTCGCGAATGCAACCGTAGATCACCAGCCCTTCCCAACCATTACTGGCGGCTTTCTCGGCCAGCAGGTCGCCCAACAGCGCGCGGCGCAGGGAACCGCCACCGTCGACTACCAGCACTTTACCGTTACCCTTGAGCGCGACTTGCTCCTTGACCAGCGAATTATCTTCGAAACATTTGATGGTCACGATTTCGCCGCCGAAAGAATCACGGCCACCGAAATTGCTGAACATCGGTTCCAGCACCTGCACCAGCTCCGGGTAGGCATCGCACAGGTCAGGCGTGAGGTAATGGTTCATCGAGAAACTCCTGTTAAAAGGAAGACAATCGAGTAGGCAGCATACGCGGGCCAAGGCTGAACGGCCGCAAACGCGCCGATCGAGTCAATCACCAAAAGTGACCAGAACCGCTTAATGCGTCATATCTTAGCCGCAAGCCGTTCAGAGCGAAATGCCCTTGTTAGAGCATCAGCTTCAAACGGCCGCGGCCAAATCCGGCTTTCCCCCCAGCAAAGGCGTCTGTTGATCTGCCAGCCAACGCGCCACCAATGGCCACACTTCAGTCTGCGCAGACTTGCTGACAAGCATTTCCACATGACCGAAATTATCGCCAAAGCCTTGCTCGCGGCCAAGGGTGATGAATTGCTTGTGCTCAGAGCCGACCTGATCGAACAGCTTGCGGCAGGCCCACGTCGGGTCCTGATGATCGCCCGCGGCGCTCACGGCCAGCACTGGCAACCGAACCTCGGCCAAACCTGCCCACCAGTCCTTGTCGGCATCGCCAAAACGGCCGAACAGCCCGTACCAGCGCATGCTTTCCAGGGCCAGGCCGATCGGCTCGTCCTCCGGGCCGCGCTTGAGCCGTGAACCCGACAGTTGGGCAAACCGCTTGAGGATGAAGCGCCCGCTCCACTCCACCGGCGGAAACTTCAACGGCCAGTAGGTGCGGCTGACCTGCGTGCCAAAAAACGCCGCGGAAGCCACGGCAGGTTCGCCCAGGTACTGACCGCCCAATGCCGCGGCCAGGGTAATGCCACCCAACGAATGACCGATCCAGTGTGGAACCTGGCCGCTTTGCTCGCGCACGAACGCGCCAATGGCCGGCAAATCGTAACGCGCGTAGTCGGCGACGCGGTTCTTGCGATAGTCCTGATTGCGCTGAGACAGACCATGACCGCGCATTTCCGGGATCCACACATCGAAGCCCAGACGCGTCAGATAAGCCCCCAACCCCAAACCTTTGGGTGAGAACCAGAACCGTCGATTGGAAAAGCTGCCGTGCAACAGAATCACCGGCACGCCACGCACCGCCGGCTCATCGGCCAGGCCCAGGCGCGTCACAGCCAGTTCGACGGTGCCGTCGGGGCTGTTACCGGGTTTCAAACGATAGACATCTTCGCTCAGATCACCGCGCCGCTCGGCGCTGATCAGGGCGACAGGAAATAGGTTGCTGCTGCTTTGCATAATGCTCTTGCACAAAAAAGGGCGGCATCCAGAGGAGCCCGCCCTACTTGAATATCTAAAAGAGCCGGCCAGTGTGGGAGCGAGCCTGCTCGCGAAGGACGCCAGAACAACGCGTTTATCCAGCAAGTACGCGTTATCGTTTACGACCATCGCGAGCAGGCTCGCTCCCACAGAGAGCGGCCCGTCCACACCATCAGGCCGGAGCTTGACCTTCAGCCAGGAAGAACCAGGTTTCCAGTACGGAATCGGGGTTCAGCGAAACGCTTTCGATGCCCTGCTCCATCAGCCATTTAGCCAGATCCGGGTGGTCCGAAGGGCCCTGACCGCAGATGCCGATGTACTTGCCGGCCTTGTTGCAGGCCTGAATAGCATTGGCCAGCAGCTTCTTCACTGCAGGATTACGCTCGTCGAACAGGTGCGCGATGATCCCGGAGTCACGGTCCAGGCCCAGTGTCAGCTGAGTCAGGTCGTTGGAGCCGATAGAGAAGCCGTCGAAGAACTCGAGGAACTCTTCAGCCAGGATCGCGTTGGACGGCAGTTCGCACATCATGATCACGCGCAGACCGTTGTCGCCACGGGCCAGACCGTTTTCGGCCAGCAGATCGACCACCTGGCTCGCTTCGCCCAGGGTGCGAACGAACGGCACCATGATTTCGACGTTGGTCAGGCCCATCTCGTTGCGCACGCGCTTGAGGGCGCGGCATTCGAGCTCGAAGCAGTCGCGGAACGATTCGCTGATGTAACGCGAAGCGCCACGGAAGCCCAGCATCGGGTTCTCTTCTTCCGGCTCGTAGAGTTTGCCGCCGATCAGGTTCGCGTATTCGTTGGACTTGAAGTCCGACAGACGCACGATGACCTTTTTCGGCCAGAACGCTGCCGCCAGGGTACTGATGCCTTCGACCAGTTTCTCGACATAGAAGCCGACCGGGTCGTTGTAACCGGCAATGCGCTTGTCGACGCTGTCCTTGATTTCTTGCGGCAGGCCGTCGTAGTTCAACAGCGCTTTGGGGTGCACGCCGATCATGCGGTTGATGATGAATTCCAGACGGGCCAGGCCCACACCGGCGTTCGGCAGCTGCGCGAAGTCGAAGGCGCGGTCCGGGTTGCCGACGTTCATCATGATCTTGAACGGCAGATCCGGCATGGCATCCACGGAGTTTTTCTTGATGTCGAAGCCCAGCTCGCCTTCGAAGATGTAACCGGTGTCGCCTTCAGCGCAAGAAACGGTCACGCCCTGGCCGTCTTTCAACAGCTGGGTGGCGTTGCCGCAACCGACCACGGCCGGGATGCCCAGCTCGCGAGCGATGATCGCCGCGTGGCAGGTACGACCGCCACGGTTGGTGACGATGGCACTGGCGCGTTTCATCACCGGTTCCCAGTCCGGGTCGGTCATGTCGGAAACCAGGACATCGCCCGGCTGGACTTTGTCCATCTCGGACACATCCTTGATGATCCGCACTTTGCCGGCGCCGATGCGCTGGCCGATGGCGCGACCTTCCACCAGCACGGTGCCGGTTTCTTTCAGCAGGTAACGTTCCATGACGTTGGCCTGGGTGCGGCTTTTCACGGTTTCCGGACGGGCCTGCACGATGTAGAGCTTGCCGTCGTCGCCGTCTTTGGCCCATTCGATGTCCATCGGGCACTTGTAGTGCTTCTCGATGATCATCGCTTGTTTGGCCAGCTCGCTGACTTCGGCGTCGCTCAGGCAGAAACGTGCACGATCGGCCTTGTCGACGTCGATGGTCTTGACCGACTTACCGGCCGTGGCCACTTCGCCGTAAATCATCTTGATGGCTTTGCTGCCCAGGTTGCGACGCAGGATGGCCGGACGACCGGCTTCCAGCGTGCCTTTGTGGACATAGAATTCATCCGGGTTCACCGCGCCTTGTACGACGGTTTCACCCAGGCCGTAGGCGCCGGTGATGAACACCACGTCACGGAAGCCCGATTCGGTATCGAGGGTGAACATCACGCCGGCGGTGCCGGTTTCGGAGCGGACCATGCGCTGCACGCCGGCCGACAGGGCCACCAGCTTGTGGTCGAAGCCCTGGTGGACGCGGTAGGAAATCGCACGGTCGTTGAACAGGGAAGCGAACACCTCTTTGGCGGCGCGAATAACGTTTTCGACACCACGGATGTTCAGGAAGGTTTCCTGCTGACCGGCGAAGGAAGCGTCCGGCAAGTCTTCGGCGGTAGCGGAAGAGCGCACGGCCACGGCCATGTCAGGGTTGCCCGCCGACAGCGTGGCGAACGCGGTGCGGATCTCGGCGTTGAGCTTCTCGGGGAATTCGGCTTCCATGATCCATTGACGGATCTGGGCGCCGGTTTTGGCCAGGGCGTTGACATCGTCGACATCCAGCGCGTCGAGGGCGGCGTGGATCTGATCGTTCAGACCGCTCAGCTCCAGGAAATCACGATATGCCTGAGCTGTCGTGGCAAAGCCACCAGGTACCGATACACCGGCACCTGCAAGGTTACTGATCATCTCGCCCAGGGATGCGTTCTTGCCCCCCACATGCTCTACATCATGGACGCCGAGCTTATCGAGGGAAACTACGTACTCTACCAAGGTGATCTCTCCACTAACTGTGTTGGAAAAGCTCAGAAGCCGGCGACTCGGGGGAGCATTTGCCGGCTGTATGGCCTGGACCTGGAAAATAAGTGAGAATGCTGGCCACTGGCGGCCGACAAATCGCGCCTACTATATCCAAGAATCGTTACAAGTGTCCTGTGTTGCAAATGCGTTCTTTTTTGGCGAGTGACTGTTGTTGCCAGACAAGGCGCCGCGACGAGTCATAGCTGGCTATGGCGAGGAGCGGCAACGCAGTATGGCGGCCACAGGCGCCGTCAAAAAGGAACGCATTTGTGACACAGGACACTCACTTAAGGCCCAAGGTGCAAATGAAACGATCTGCTTTCTTTATCTCCGATGGCACGGGTATTACCGCCGAAACCCTCGGTCAAAGCCTGTTGGCGCAGTTCGAAAACATTACCTTCAGCAAAATCACGCGGCCCTACATCGACAACGCGGATAAAGCGCGGGCCATGGTACAACAAATCAACAAAGCCGCCGAAAACGATGGTTTTCGTCCGATTATTTTCGACACCATTGTCAATCAGGACATTCGTGAGATCCTCGCGACCTCGAATGGTTTCATGATCGACATTTTCTCGACCTTCCTGGCCCCGCTGGAACAGGAACTGACCGAGCATTCTTCCTACACCGTCGGCAAATCCCACTCCATCGGCGGCAACTCCAATTACATGGAGCGCATCGAGGCGGTGAACTTCGCCCTCGACAACGACGACGGCGCCCGCACGCACTATTACGACAAAGCTGACCTGATTCTAGTAGGCGTGTCGCGTTGCGGCAAAACCCCGACGTGTTTGTACATGGCCATGCAATTCGGCATCCGCGCGGCCAATTACCCGCTGACCGAAGACGACATGGAGCGCCTGCAACTGCCAACCGCCCTGCGCGCCCATCATCACAAGCTGTTCGGCCTGACCATCGACCCGGACCGCCTCACAGCGATCCGCAACGAACGCAAGCCCAACAGCCGCTATTCGAGCTACGCGCAGTGCGAATTCGAAGTGCGCGAGGTGGAGAATCTGTTTCGCCGCGAGAACATTGCCCACATCAATTCCACGCATTTCTCCGTGGAAGAGATTTCAGCGAAGATTCTGGTGGAGAAAGGTGTGGAGCGGCGGTTCAAGTAGATTACCGGCGTCTGTTCCACCGCCATCGCGGGCAAGCCTCGCTCCTACAGGTCATGTGATTCACACCGAAACCCTGTAGGAGCGAGGCTTGCCCGCGAAGAACGATAACGCGGTCCTTTAAATCACAAACAAATCCACAAACCGGTTCACCGCCGTCTCCTCAAGCCGCGCCTGGTCCTTGCACAACGCAATAATCTCGGCACTGCGCTGAGCCGTGAAGCGCGTTGCCAGGTTCGCCTTGAACTTGTCCTCCAACAACGGAATACCCTCGGCGCGGCGACGGCGATGGCCGATCGGATACTCCACCACCACGTTCTCGGTGCTGGAGCCGTCCTTGAAGAACACCTGCACCGCATTGGCGATAGAGCGTTTATCCGGCTCCAGGTATTCGCGGGTGAAGCGCGGGTCTTCGACGATGACCATTTTGTCGCGCAGCACGTCGATAATCGGATGCACCGCGTGGAAGTCGTCTTCGTATTGCTCGGCCACCAGATTACCGAACACCAGGGGTACGGCGGTCATGTACTGGATGCAGTGGTCGCGGTCCGCGGCGTTGGCCAGCGGGCCGACCTTGGAGATGATGCGGATCGCCGATTCGTGGGTAGTGATGACGATCCTGTCGATTTCGTGCAGGCGATTCCTGACCAATGGGTGCAAGGTGACGGCGGCCTCGCAGGCAGTTTGTGCGTGGAACTCGGCGGGAAAGCTGATCTTGAACAGCACGTTTTCCATCACGTAGCTGCCGAACGGCCGGGAAAAGCTGAAGACACGTTTGTCTTCAGACTTGAGCGCCAGGTCGTTGTTGGTGTGGCTGAACAACACGTCGTAGAACCCCCATTGCCTGGCGGTCAGTACACCGGGAATACCCATCTCCCCGCGCATCGCAATGTCCGCCAGACGCACGCCACGGCTGGACGCGTCCCCTGCGGCCCAGGATTTACGAGACCCGGCATTTGGTGCATGCCGGTAAGTGCGCAGCGCCTGGCCGTCGGCAAAGGCATGGGACAACGCCGACAGCAGTTGCTCACGATTGGCGCCCATGAGCTTGGCGGTGACGGCGGTCGAGGCGACTTTCACCAGGATGACGTGATCGATGCCAACGCGATTGAAGGAGTTTTCCAGTGCAATCACGCCTTGAATCTCATGGGCCATGATCATCGCTTCCAACACCACGCGAATGGACAGCGGTGTGTCGCCATTGGCCAGGCGCTTTTGCGACAGGTGGTCGGCCACCGCAAGAATGGCGCCGAGGTTATCGGACGGATGACCCCATTCAGCAGCGAGCCAGGTGTCGTTGTAATCGAGCCAGCGGACAATGCAACCGATGTCCCACGCGGCTTTGACCGGGTCGAGACGGTAACTGGTCCCCGGCACGCGAGCACCTAAAGGAACGACCGTGCCTTCGACGATGGGGCCCAGGTGCTTGGTGCATTCGGGAAAACGCAGGGCCAGCAGACCGCAGCCGAGGGTGTCCATCAGGCAATTGCGGGCGGTATCCAGCGCCTCGCCAGAGTCGATTTTGAAAGTGAGGACGTAGTCGGCGATGTCCTGCAGGACCGTGTCGTAGTCGGGGCGGTTGTTCAGGTCGACGTTGGCGCTCATGTTCGATTCACTCGGTCAGTGGTTCGTTGATGGGACCTCGGTTCAGGGTAGTCGCAGTCGGTACAACACTCTCATTTTGTAAATGCAATCAACTGTGGGAGTGAGCCTGCTCGCGATGGCGGTGTAACAGCCAACAATGATGTTGAATGTTATGGCCTCATCGCGAGCAGGC
>NZ_AKJK01000039.1 GCF_000282375.1 Pseudomonas sp. GM50 | reverse complement strand
GGGCGTCGCTGCCACACGATTGGCCATCGCCGCGCAGACCGCCGATATCTACATCACTATCCGCGGATTGCAGTCCCGGTTGGACATTGCGAACCGACAGGTCAAAACGCAGCAGGAGCTACTAGAGAAAGTCCAATTGCTCTACAGCAAGGGGCTCGCCGCCAACTATCAGGTTCGCCAGACCGAGGGGGAGTTATCGCAGGTCCAGGCGACAGTGCCAGTCCTGCAGACCGGCCTGGATGCTGCCATGAATGCGCTGGATGTCATGCTCGGCACGCCGCCAGGCACTCACCGCACGCAACTGGCAAGTACGGGGAGCATTCCTGTAGCGCCGCAGTTAAAGGCGATGGGAACGCCGGCCGATTTGCTGCGCCGCAGGCCAGATCTCATTGTGGCCGAGCGCCGTCTTGCGGCCTCAAACGCACGCATCGGCGAGGCGATTGCCGAGTACTACCCGAAATTCTCCCTTAGCGCATTGCTGGGCAGTGCCACGGCTGTATCCGCAGGCAACCTTTTTACCGGCGGCGCCAGCCAG
>NZ_AKJK01000038.1 GCF_000282375.1 Pseudomonas sp. GM50 | reverse complement strand
GTTTGTGCCGGAAGATCAGCGTCGGTCGCTGTCACCGTCGTGACCACCGAGGTGTTCTCCGCCACGCTGACCGAAGCCGTCGTACCACCGCCGTTGGAGGTGATTGTTGGCGAGTCGTTGCTGCCGTTGATGGTCACTGTCACCGCAGTCGCGGTGCCGTCGGCACTGAGTACGGTGAAGGTGTCGGTCAGGCTGTCGCCGACATTGAGTGTGTTGAAGGCCGAGTTGGCGGTATAGCTCCAGTTGCCGGCGGCATCGATGGTGAAGGTTCCGTTGGCACCGGCGGTACCGGATTGGGCCTGGAAGGTTTCCGGGCTGTCGACGTCGCTGATGGTGAGGGTGCCAGCTGTGGTCAGCGGGGCATTGGTTTCGGTCAGCGTGACGCTGGCTGAGGACAGTACGGCGGCGTCGTTACTGCCTTTGATGGTGACGGCCACCGAGGTCGCGGTGCCGTCGGTACTGAGTACCGTGAAGGTGTCGGTCAGGTTATCGCCGACATTGAGTGCGTCGAAGGCCGAGTTGGCGGTATAGCTCCAGTTACCCGCGGCATCGATGGCGAAGGTTCCGTTGGCGCCGGCGGTACCGGATTGGGCCTGGAAGGTTTCCGGGCTGTCGATGTCGCTAACGGTGAGACTGCCGCCGGTGGTGAGTGGGGCATTGGTTTCGGTCAGCGTGACGCTGGCCGAGGACAGCACGGCGGCGTCGTTACTGCCGAGGATATGCACGGTGACCGAGGTGAGGGTACCGTCGGCACTGCTCACCGCGAAGGTGTCGGTGTAGGTGCTGCCAGCGACGAACTCGTTGTGGGCGGAGTCGGCGACATAGCTCCAGGCACCATTGGTGCCGATGGAGAACTGGCCGTAGCTGCCGGCGGTATTGGTCTGGGTGACGAAGGTCGCGGCGCTGTCGACATCGCTGATGGTCAGGGTGCCGTTGGTGGTCAGTGGGGCATTGGTCTCGGTCAGGTTGGCGATGTCGGCGGATAGCACGGCGGCGTCGTTAGTGCCGCTGACGGTAACGGTCACCAGCTGAGTGTCGACGCCACCTAGGCCATCGCTGACCCGCACGGTGAACACTTCATCGTG
>NZ_AKJK01000037.1 GCF_000282375.1 Pseudomonas sp. GM50 | reverse complement strand
GCCGGTGGTTCGGGCAACGACATACTGTACGGTGGTTCGGGCAACGACACGCTGTACGGTGGCGCGGGCGCCGACCAGTTCATCGGCGGTGCCGGTTATGACACGGCGGGTTATACCGACAGCACCGTGGCGGTGAACATCAACCTGAAGACCGGCGTGTATTCCGGGATCGGGGCGGGCGACACCTTCACCGATATTGAAGCGATCAAGGGGTCGAGCTACAACGACATTTTCTATGGTGGTTCCGCCGCCATGGGCCTGGACGGTGCCGTTGGGCAGGATCTGGTCAGTTACGAGCTTTCGGACGCCGCGGTGACCATCGACCTGACCACCAATGCCAACGCCGGTGATGCCGCGGGCGACACCTTCACCAACATTGAGTTCTTCCAGGGCAGCAACTTTGATGACACGTTGTCGGGTTCGCGGTTCGGTGACGTCTTTATCGGTGGTGCAGGTGCGGATGTGATTGACGGTCGTGACGGTCAGGACAGCGCCATGTACATCACCAGTGCCACTGCCGTGAACATCAACCTGTTGACGGGCGTCAATCAGGGTGGCGATGCGCAAGGCGACGTATTGCTCAACATCGAGCGCGTAGTGGGCAGTCACTTCGATGACACCCTGACCGGTGATGCCAACGTCAACTACCTTGAAGGCGGGTTGGGTAACGACGTCATCTACGGTGGCGACGGCAACGACTACCTCTATGGCGGGCTGGTGTCCCCGATCGGGCCATTCACGCTGGATGGTCTGATCAATGGGCCGCAGGCTGACACCTTGTATGGCGGCAATGGCAACGACACCATTGTCACCGCGGCCAACGACGAGGGCAGCCAGGCCTATGGTGAAGCGGGGGGCGATGTCATCACGGTGGTTCACGGCATGGCCGACGGTGGTGACGGTAACGATCTGCTGACCGGCACGGGCTTGGGCTTTTCGCTATTCGGTGGTGCTGGCGATGACAAACTGGTGCTGCAAGCCAGCGGGTCTGCCTTTGGTGGCGAGGGTGACGATACCTACAACGTCAACACCTCGGCATTGGTGACGATTCAGGATGACGGCGCCAGCCTCCTCGACAAGCTTGTGCTGTCGTACATCAGTAGTGCCGAACTGCTGGTTGATCGCGTCGGTGATGACCTCTACCTGCACAGATCGAGTGTTAGTCCAGGACAAGTTCCGCAGGAAGGTGTGCAGCTCAAGGACTGGTTTGCCGGTTCCGATACCATCGAGCAAATCCAGACGGCGGACGGACAGCTCTTCAACCTGGCGGCCAACAGCGATGCGTTTGCCATGTTCGGCTGATACCTGAATCAGGCGCCTTCTCTCCTGCAACGGGATTGAAGGTGTCCGCTTTACGCTTGGGGGCGAACCCGGTCTGCATGATCCGGATTCGTCCCTTTTTTGTGCCTTCTATTTGGATTCATGAGCTGGCGCGTTTCCTGC
>NZ_AKJK01000036.1 GCF_000282375.1 Pseudomonas sp. GM50 | reverse complement strand
GCAACGACACCTACCTCGTCGACAATGTCGGCGACACCGTGATCGAACGCGGCACCTCGCTGGCCGAGATCGACACGGTCGCCTCGTCCATCAGCTACACCCTGGGCAGCAACCTCGAGAACCTGACCCTCACCGGCGGCGATAATCTGGACGGGACCGGCAATGCCCTGAGCAACCGCCTCGTCGGCAACGCTGGCAATAACACGTTGGACGGCGGCCTCGGTGCCGACGTGATGATCGGCGGCAGCGGCAACGACACCTATATCGTCGACAACCTCAAGGACGCGGTCACCGAGACCAGTATCCTGGCGAGCGAAATCGACACCGTGCGCTCCTCGGTCAGCTGGACCCTCGGTGCCAACCTGGAAAACCTCACCCTCACCGGCAGCGACAACCTCACAGGTGTCGGCAACACCCTGAATAACGTGCTGACTGGCAACAGCGGCAATAACGTGCTCAACGGTGGCACCGGCCTGGATACGCTGAGCGGCGGCACCGGCGACGACAGCTACGTCCTCGACCAGTTTGGCGAATTGGCGCTGCTGCAGGAAACTGCCGACCAGGGTCGTGACCTGCTGAACATCACCTACGCCTCGACCTCGACCACCAGCACCGTCGACCTCAGCCAAAGCAACCTGCAGAACGTCGAGAACGTTACCCTGACCGGCCTTGGCACCTTCAGCGTGATCGGCAACGACCTGAAC
>NZ_AKJK01000035.1 GCF_000282375.1 Pseudomonas sp. GM50 | reverse complement strand
GGCTGCCGCTGCCGCTGTCGGCGCTGTGGTGCAGGGTTTCCAGGTTGCCGCCCGCGTCGTAGTCAAAAGTCTGCCGGTAGTTTTCCAACTGATTCGCATCGGGCAACGAGACGAACTCGGGCAACCCAGGCCCGCTTGATGCGTTGATCCGCTGCCGGCCGCGAGCCTCGATGAGTCGATAGAGGGTGTCATACCCGTAGGTGTTGATGGCGGCGATCCGTTGATTACGGAAATAGCGAATGGGCTGGGCATCGTCACTGATGCGCACCGGATTGCCCACCGGATCGTAGGTGTAGGTCAGATTCTGCAGCGCCGACGCCCCCGGCACTTGCGCGAGCAGGGTCTTCAAGCGCCCGTCAGCCGGATCGAATGTCGCGTGGGTGACCACACCATTGCCGGCTGTTTGATGCTCGATCTGTCCGAAGGCGTTGTATTGAATCTGACTGACCAGAGTGGTTGGCGTCACGTCACCGGCCAGTGTCACGCGGGTTTCGTACAACTCTCCGGCCACGGTCTGACGCAAGGACTGCACGCTGCCCAAGGCATCGATGTGTTCGATCAACTCGCCGACGGCGTTGCAGCCTGCGCGCGTGACCGCCTCCTGAAGTTCCAGCAGCTGATCGCGTTCAGCTTCGGGCACTGGCCAATCGGGGATTTCGGGACTTTCAAGAAAGCGGCGGGACTGCTCAAGCAACGCGCCGAGGACACTGAACTCGCTGAAGTGCTGAGTGCCGGCGCTATCGTCATGGCGGATCAACTGGCCGCAGCGGTTATGCCGGGCGGATTCGGTGCTGGCGTCGGCGTAGGAAAAACAAAGGGTGCGTCGTTGCGCTTCACCTACCACCTGCTCGAAACCGAACAGCGGACGCATCAGTGAATCGTAGACAAACCGCTGGTGGTTGAGTTGCTCATCCCAACTCTCCAGCGCCTGATCGGCTGCACCGGTCAGGCTCAGTCGCCAACCGGCATCCACATTGTTGGACAGCAACGCGCGGCCCGACAGGCTGGTGAGCGTGGTTTGATTGGGGCGTGTCGATTCGTCGTCTTGATGCAGAGCAAACAGCCGTGGATCACGGCTGTGGCTGGTACGTCCCGCGAGGTCGAGAGTGTGCTGAGTGATGTGGGCCCGGGGAGTCTGCGTGCTCGACTGCCGATGATAAGCGACAGTCCGCACCGAAACGCCACGTGGCTCAATCACTGCAAGTGTCGGTGTGTCTCGGTGCATGGCGTTCAGTCTCGGCATCGGCTGTGCGCAAGCAAGCCGGAGAATATGCAAGAGACATTTATTCGCTTTTTCAGCCTCGTCGGTCAACTGTCAGAACTAACAGGTACCGTCATCGACTTCGCCCCGTGCCTGACCGCTTAAAACGCTTTTTCC
>NZ_AKJK01000034.1 GCF_000282375.1 Pseudomonas sp. GM50 | reverse complement strand
TGGCACCCGCCACTCGCACTCCTACATGGAATCGTTGCCTGACTTCGTCAAGCTGGCCGAGGCCTATGGTCACGTTGGCGTGCGCATCACCGAATCGAAAGATTTGAAGTCGAAGATGGAAGAGGCGTTCGCCATGAAAGATCGCCTGGTGGTTATCGATATTTCGGTCGACACCAGCGAGCACGTCTATCCGATGCAGATCAAAGACGGCTCCATGCGCGATATGTGGCTGAGCAAGACGGAGCGTACTTAATCATGCGGCACATTATTTCCTTGCTTCTGGAAAACGAACCGGGCGCCCTGTCTCGTGTAGTCGGCCTGTTCTCGCAGCGCAACTACAACATCGAAAGCCTGACCGTGGCACCCACCGAAGACCCGACCCTGTCGCGTCTGACGCTGACCACTGTCGGCCATGATGAAGTCATCGAACAGATCACCAAGAACCTGAACAAACTGATCGAAGTGGTAAAACTGGTCGACCTGTCGGAGAGTGCTCACATCGAGCGCGAACTGATGCTGGTCAAGGTCAAGGCCACCGGCGCCCAGCGCGCCGAGATCAAGCGCACCACCGATATTTATCGTGGGCAGATCGTTGATGTCAGCGCTAGCGTGTATACCGTTCAATTGACCGGTACCAGCGACAAGCTCGACAGCTTCATTCAATCGATCGGGACTGCCTCGATTCTGGAAACCGTACGCAGTGGCGTCACCGGGATTGCCCGCGGCGACAAAGTACTGAGCATCTAAACCAAATTAGCGAATGGCCTGAAGGGCCAGATATAAAGGGGAAATTCATGAAAGTTTTCTACGATAAAGACTGCGACCTGTCGATCATCCAGGGCAAGAAAGTTGCCATCATCGGTTACGGTTCCCAGGGCCACGCTCAAGCGTGCAACCTGAAAGACTCCGGCGTTGACGTTACTGTTGGTCTGCGTAAAGGTTCGGCTACTGTTGCCAAAGCTGAAGCCCACGGCCTGAAAGTGACTGACGTTGCTTCCGCCGTAGCGGCTGCCGACCTGGTCATGATCCTGACCCCGGACGAGTTCCAGTCTGCCCTGTACAAGAACGAAATCGAGCCGAACATCAAGAAAGGCGCCACCCTGGCCTTCTCCCACGGTTTCGCGATTCACTACAACCAGGTTGTGCCACGTGCTGACCTCGACGTGATCATGATCGCGCCGAAAGCCCCGGGCCACACCGTGCGTTCCGAGTTCGTCAAAGGCGGCGGTATCCCTGACCTGATCGCTATCTACCAGGATGCTTCGGGCAACGCCAAAAACGTTGCACTGTCCTACGCTGCTGGCGTTGGTGGCGGTCGTACCGGCATCATCGAAACCACCTTCAAGGACGAGACCGAGACCGACCTGTTCGGCGAACAAGCCGTTCTGTGCGGCGGTACCGTTGAGCTGGTAAAAGCCGGTTTCGAAACCCTGGTTGAAGCTGGCTACGCGCCGGAAATGGCCTACTTCGAATGCCTGCACGAACTGAAGCTGATCGTTGACCTCATGTACGAAGGCGGTATCGCCAACATGAACTACTCGATCTCCAACAACGCCGAGTACGGCGAGTACGTGACCGGTCCGGAAGTGATCAACGCCGAATCCCGTCAGGCCATGCGCAACGCCCTGAAACGTATTCAGGACGGCGAATACGCCAAGATGTTCATCAGCGAAGGCGCCACCGGCTATCCTTCGATGACCGCCAAGCGTCGTAACAACGCCGCTCACGGTATCGAAATCATCGGTGAGCAACTGCGCTCCATGATGCCGTGGATCGGTGCCAACAAGATCGTCGACAAAGCCAAGAACTAAGTCTCGAGCTTGTACGGAAAACGCGGCCTAGGCCGCGTTTTTTCGTTTGGATCCGTCGGTTCTGGTATAAAGCTGCATTGTTTGTGGCCGAACCGTCGTCCCAGACACCTGTCGAAACTTTCCACCCCGTTGCAAGGTAAATGTCCATGAGCGAACGTCCCGAAGAGCCAAAGCAGGCTTCTGACGCCGAAAGCCTTCTGCCCATCGATGAGCACATCGAAGAAGGGCATGACGCTGAAGGCCGTAAAGTCCGGCATCGTGGTATCTATCTTCTGCCGAATCTGTTCACCACTGCGAACCTCTTCGCAGGGTTTTATTCCATCATCAACTCGATGAGCGCCCAGAGTGCCTTGAGCGCAGGTGATGCTATCGGCGCGAGCAAATATTTTGCGTTTGCCGCGATCGCGATTTTCGTCGCCATGGTACTCGACGGCCTCGACGGTCGCGTTGCCCGTATGACCAATACCCAAAGCGCTTTCGGTGCCGAGTATGACTCGCTGTCGGACATGGTTGCCTTTGGTGTGGCGCCGGCATTGCTGGCATTCGGCTGGGCCTTGGGCGATATGGGCAAGGTCGGCTGGATGGTTGCCTTCATCTATGTAGCGGGGGCGGCGTTACGCCTGGCGCGTTTCAACACTCAGGTCGGCACTGCAGACAAACGTTACTTCATCGGTCTGGCCAGCCCGGCTGCCGCCGGAGTGGTCGCGGGCATTGTCTGGGCATTCAGCGACTACGGCATTCAGGGTTCCAAGATGTCGTTCCTGGTTGCACTGATGGTTGCCGCCGCTGGCATGCTGATGGTCAGTAACATCAAGTACAACAGCTTCAAGGAGCTGGACTTGAAGGGGCGCGTTCCCTTTGTCGCGATCCTCGCAGTGGTATTGGTATTCGCCGTTGTGTTCAGTGATCCGCCACGCATCCTGCTGCTGGTTTTCCTTGCCTATGCGGCTTCCGGGCCGGTCCAGTACCTGCTGCGCCTTCGTAGGCACAAAAAAGCCGAGTGATGTAATTTCCCTCATACTCCGCAGTCTATGGGTGCATCTGTCCTCCAAAGCTGCGGAGTTACCATGCTGATCAAAGTCCCCAAAACGTCTGACTGTCATGAGTCGGACGTCACGCCTGAATCCCTCTATCTTTCTCGCCGCAGTGTATTAGGTGCCGCCATTGCCGGTTTGGCAGTGAGCAGTCTGCCGCGTTGGGCGAGTGCCGACGATGTTGCGCGTTATGCTGATGTCGAGCCTGGCAAGGCGCCGTCCTGGTTTGCCGAAAAGCTTCCTTCTACCAAATGGGGGGCGGTCAACGTCAAGGACGAGGCGATCACGCCTTTCAAGGATGCGACCCACTACAACAACTTCTATGAGTTCGGTACCGATAAAGGTGATCCCGCGGCCAACGCCGGTGCGCTGAAAACCGAACCGTGGAGCGTGGTGGTAGACGGGGAGGTGGGGAAGCCGGGACGGTATGCGCTGGAAGACTTCATGAAGCCTTATCAACTGGAAGAGCGTATTTATCGTCTTCGCTGTGTGGAGGCCTGGTCGATGGTCATTCCGTGGATAGGTTTTCCCATTTCGGCGTTGCTCAAGGAAGTAGAGCCAACCTCCAAAGCCAAGTTCATTCGCTTCGAAACCTTGCAGGATCCCCAAACTATGCCCGGGCAGCGTTCCGGTTTTGCCTTGATCGACTGGCCTTATGTAGAAGGGCTGCGTCTGGATGAGGCGATGAATCCGTTGGCGATTCTTGCTGTGGGCATGTACGGGCGTGAGTTGCCCAATCAGAACGGTGCACCGCTGCGTCTGGTGGTGCCTTGGAAGTACGGCTTCAAGAGCATTAAATCCATCGTGCGGATCAGCCTGGTCAGCGAGCAGCCGAAAACCACCTGGCAGAGTATTGCTTCGGATGAGTATGGCTTTTATGCGAACGTGAACCCGACAGTTGATCACCCGCGCTGGACCCAGGCACGAGAAAGACGTTTACCGAGCGGTCTGTTCAAGCCCAACGTGCGGGACACGCAAATGTTCAATGGCTACTCGGATGAAGTCGCTTCTCTATATACAGGGCTCGATCTGCGGAAGAATTACTGATGCGATATCCGTTCTGGCGCATTGGCGTCTTCATCGCTACAGCGATTTGGCCGCTGTTTTGGTTGTATCAGGCTTGGGGGGATATGTTGGGTCCAGATCCGGGCAAGGTACTGGTTGACCGTCTAGGGCTGGGGACGCTTGTACTGCTGCTGATTACATTAAGCATGACGCCTTTGCAGAAGCTCACCGGTTGGCCGGGATGGATAGCTGTCCGACGGCAGTTGGGGTTGTGGTGCTTCGCTTATGTGGTTCTGCATTTGAGCGGTTACACCGCTTTCATTCTTGGCTTTGATTGGTCGCAGTTGGGTATCGAGTTGCGCAAGCGGCCGTACATTATTGTCGGGGGCCTGGGGTTTCTCTGTTTGTTGGCATTGGCTGTTACCTCCAATCGCTACAGTCAGCGGCGTTTGGGTTCTCGCTGGAAGAAGTTGCATCGGTTGGTCTATGTGGTTCTCGGGCTCGGATTGCTGCATATGTTGTGGATCGTTCGCGCCGATCTGAAGGAGTGGGCGATCTATGCTTCTATAGGTGCGTTGTTGTTGGTGTTGAGATTGCCGCCTGTAACCCGCCGGATTCCACGTTTAACAGCCAAAAAGGCACCTTCTGCAAGAAAGGCGTAATTAGAGGTTGACGGCA
>NZ_AKJK01000033.1 GCF_000282375.1 Pseudomonas sp. GM50 | reverse complement strand
GCGCCTGCCAGTCGCGGTCGAAATGCTCGACCACCAGGTAATCGTTGGCCGCGGCGTGATCGTGAATGACGCGCTCGACGATGCGCTGGGCGCGAATCAGCCAGCGGTTGTCCTCGGTGACATCGGCCAGGGCGAGAAAGGCTTCGGTGGCGTGCATGTTGCTGTTGGCGCCGCGATAGGCTTCCTCGACGCTCCAGTCGCGGTTGAAGGATTCGCGCATGGCGCCCTCCTCCTCGCTCCAGAAATGCGTGTCGATGATATGGATTGCATCGTCCAGCAGCGCTTGTGCGCCGGGGCGCTGAGCGACCACCGCAGAACTCGCGGCCAATGCCACAAAGGCATGCAGGTAAGCGGCTTTGCCGGTATTGCCGTCGCGGTGTTCGGGCGTGGCGAACCAGCCTCCGTGTTCGGCATCACGCAGCGGCCCGCTGAGGGCCTGGATGCCGTGATCCACCAGCTCGGCGAAACCCGGCAGGCCCTGGATGTGGGCCATGGCGAAGCTGTGGGTCATGCGCGCGGTGTTCATGGTTTCGGCTTGCGCGTTGGCCGAAAGGCGACCCTTTTCATCGAGATTGCCGAAGCCTTCGGCAAGCTTTGCAGCCTTGGCGAATGCCAGCAGGCGCAGGCCTTCGGTGGCGAGCCATTGCTGATGGGCAGGCGCGTTCAGCCAACTGCTGAAGGCGGGTTGGAAAGTGTCCATGGGAAGACCTTTTTTGTTGTTATGACTGGGGGCAGTCTAAACAATGGGCGGTGGCGGGCAGGTAACGAAGGGGGCGAGTTATGTCACCGAGTTGTGACATTTGCTCAAATGTTGGGGTGAGTGATTACTTGTGGCGAGGGGGCTTGCCCCCGTTCGGCTGCGAAGCAGTCGTGAAAACCTGCCAGCTCGCTCCTTCAGGTGAACCGTGGTGACGGCTCTGGGAGCGCTTCGCACTCCAACGGGGGCAAGCCCCCTCGCCACAGGCTAATCAACACTACGCGGCAACTGCAACGTCACCCGCAACCCGCCGTCACGCAGGTTTTGCAGGCTGACTTCACCGCCATGGCTGTGGGCAATGTTGCGTGCTATCCCCAGCCCCAGGCCATAACCCTGCTGCTGCCCGGCCAAGCGAAAGTGCGGCTCGAACACTTGCTCCAACCGCTGCTCCGGCACGCCCGGCCCTTCATCATCGACGTGCAGGACGAACGCGCTCTCGTCGTCATCGATGTGCAGATGCGCGTTCTGCCCATATTTCAAGGCGTTGTCGATCAGGTTGCCGATGCAACGCTTGAGCGCCAATGGCTTACCGGGATACGGCGCCAGCGCCCGGCCATGTTGAGTCACTCGGCCATTGCCGTTGGGTGCCAGATACGGTTCCACCAGGCAGTCGAGCACATGGTTGAGGTCCACCGGTTCGATGTTTTCGTGGATGTCGGTGTCTTTCACGCATTGCAACGCGCCCTTGACCAGCAACTCCAGCTCATCCAGATCGCGACCGAACTTGGCTTGCAGCTTTTCGTCTTCGAGCAATTCCACCCGCAGTCGCAACCGGGTGATCGGCGTGCGCAAGTCATGGGAAATCGCGCTGAACAATTGGCTGCGTTCGGTCAGGTAACGGCTGATGCGCTCGCGCATCGCATTGAAGGCGCGGCCCACCTCCACCACTTCACTGCCGCCGCCCTCGGCCACCGGTTCGACTTCGGCGCCCAAGGACATGTCCCGCGCCGCGCGGGCCAATCGCTTGAGCGGTCGGCTCTGCCAGTGCACCAGCAGGCCGATGAACAGCAGCAAGAAACCGCTGGTGAGCACGATGAACCAGACCTGCTGCGCCGGCAGGCCTTGTTCTTCAAGACTGGTGTAGGGCTCGGGCAACAGTGAGGCGATGTACAGCCATTCGCCCGGTGCCATCTGGATTTGCGTGACCAGCACTGGCGGGTTCACCGGTTCCAGGGTCAGTGCGTAATGCGCCCAGGAGCGCGGCAACTCATCGAGCTTCAAGCCGCCGTTGAAAATCCGCAGGTCTTCGGGGCTGACGAACGTCACCGAGATGTCGATGTCCTGACCCAGCGACTGGCGTAACACTTCGTCCACCGCTTTGAGCACCGCTGCTTTGCGCGGGGTGATCGGCAGCACTTCCATGCCCAAGGGTTTGTCGTTGAGCGTCACCACAAACCGGGTGCCGCCCATGCTGCGTAACTGATCGAGTACCAGCGGCCTGAACGCCACCGGCAACGAGCGGAAATAACTGACGCTGGCCGTCATCGAATGGGCCAGGCTGCGGGCACTGGTGACCAGGCCTTCGAGCTGCGTGGCGCGCAATTGCGACACCCAGATCACGCTCGACAGTGTCTGGGCGAACAGCACCGCCAGCAAGGTCAGCAGCAACATGCGCCCGAGCAGCGAGCGCGGTACCGGCACCCGCCCGGCGAGCTTGCGCAGGAACTCAGTGACCATTGCTGGCAACCACGTTGGCTGCCAGTTGGTAGCCACTGCCGCGCACGGTACGGATCAGCCGTGGCGGCTTTTCGGTGTCGCGCAGGCGCTGCCGCAAACGGCTGACCGCCATGTCGACGATGCGATCGAGCGGCATCAAATCACGACCACGGGTGGCGTTGCCGATGGTGTCGCGGTCGAGGATTTCCTGGGGATGATCGAGGAACAGTTTCAGCAGCGCGAAATCGGCGCCCGAGAGAATCACTTCCTCGCCGTCGATGTGGAACAACCGATGGCTGACCATGTCCAGCCGCCAGTCATCGAAGGCCAGCACTTCACTGCCGGAACGCTCCTGACCGAACTGCGCGCGGCGCAACAAGGCTTTGATGCGCGCCTGCAATTCACGCGGGCTGAAGGGTTTGCCGAGGTAGTCGTCGGCGCCCAGTTCCAGGCCGATGACACGGTCGGCCTCGTCGGAGCTGGCGGTGAGCATGATGATCGGTACATGGGCCTGACGCGGGTGTTGGCGGATCCAGCGGCAGAGGCTGAAGCCATCTTCGTCCGGCAGCATCACGTCGAGAATCACCAGATCGCTCGGCGCCTCGTTCAAGGCCTGACGAAACCCTGCACCATCGGGCGTGGTACGGACCTGGAAACCGGCGCGGGTCAGGTAGGTGTCCAGCAACTCGCGTATCTCTTGATCGTCATCGACCAACAAAATCGACTTGTTGACTGAGCTCACGGGGCGGCGTCCTTGTTGTATGTGTTGTGGAGGATTATGCCTGATCGATCGTGGATCTATGGTGTCTGTTCCGGCCCCTTCGCGGGCAAGCC
>NZ_AKJK01000032.1 GCF_000282375.1 Pseudomonas sp. GM50 | reverse complement strand
GGCAGCACCGCCGGTGGCGGCCAGCCCCGTCCTTTCGCCCGCGCCGTCGAAGCCGATGGCTGGCTGCACGTGTCTGGCCAGGTGCCGGCGCTGGATGGCGAAATCATTGTGGGCGGCATTGTCGAGCAGACTCACCAGACCATGAAAAACCTGATCGCGATTCTGGAGGAGGCCGGTTACGGGCTCGAAGACGTGGTCCGTACCGGCGTGTGGCTGGAAGACCCGCGGGATTTCTGGAGTTTCAACAAGGTGTTCTCCGAGTACTTCAAAAGCGAACACGCCCCGGCCCGGGCCTGCGTGCAGGCGAACATGATGGTCGATTGCAAGGTCGAGATTGATTGCATCGCGTACAAGAAAAAGGCCTGAACCGCGGTGAATTCTTCGCGGGCAAGCCTCGCTCCTACAGGCACTCTGAATGGGAACCGAATGACATGACCGAAGACACCATCAAGCGCCGGGCTCGCGGTCTGGACCGGGCGTTCGACATTCTCGATTTCCTCAAGGAAATCGGCCAGCCCTTGCGCCCGAACGAAATCGCCAGCGGCATCGGCAGCCCGAAATCCACGGTCTACGAACTGGTCGCGTCCTTGTTGGAACGGCGGATTCTGGAACCTGTGGGCAAGGACGGTCACGTTTACCTCGGTCGTCAGCTGTACTTCCTCGGGCAGGCGCATTTGCGCCATTTCGACCTGGCCCGCGAGGCCGATCATGCCTTGCAGGAAATCGTCAGCCAGACCCGTGAAACCGCGCAGATGTGCCTGCTCAACGGGCGCAAATACACCGTGGCGTTGATGAAAGAGGGCGAGCGACATTTCCGCATTTCCTCGGACATCGGCGAGAACGCGCCGATCCCCTGGACCGCTTCCGGGCGCTTGCTGCTGGCGCATCTAAGCGATCAAGAGATCGTCGATTTGATCGACCCCGACGACTTCATTTTACCCGGCGGTGAACACCTGCCGCTGGAGCGGTTTCTCGAGGAAATCCGCCAGGCCGGTATCGATGGGTTCTTTTCCTTCGATAGCGTCGCCGACACCTTTACCCATTGCTTCGCCGCCCCGGTCAAAGACCCGAACGGCGTGGCCATTGCGACCCTATGCATCGTCGCCCCACGGGCCGATGCGAAGAACAATTACAACGACTATCGCCGGGTGCTGATCGACAGCGCCAACAGCCTCGCCCGGCGTATCAACGAATAACAGCGGCTGCCTGCGGCCGCGAATGTGAGGAGTTCGACCATGTATTCCGCCAAAAATACTGCCGCCGTGGAAAAGGGCTTTGCCCACACAGGCGCCAACCTGGTACGCGACGTCAGCCTGCCGGCGCTGGTGCTGCACCGCGAAGCGCTGGAACACAACATTCGCTGGATGCAGGACTTTGTCAGCAACAGCGGCGCCGAACTCGCGCCGCACGGCAAAACCAGCATGACCCCGGCGCTGTTTCGCCGCCAACTGGACGCCGGTGCCTGGGGCATCACCCTGGCCAGTGCCACGCAAACCCGTGCGGCTTACGCCCACGGCGTGCATCGGGTGCTGATGGCCAACCAATTGGTCGGCACACCGAACATGGCGCTGATCGCTGATCTGTTGGCAGACCCGACCTTCGATTTCTATTGCATGGTCGATCACCCGGATAACGTCGCCGACCTCGGCGCGTTTTTCGCCTCGCGCGGCGTGCGCTTGAACGTGATGATCGAGTACGGCGTGGTCGGCGGTCGTTGCGGTTGCCGCACCGAAGCCGAAGTGCTGGCACTGGCCAAAGCCATTGCTGCACAACCGGCCCTAGCGCTGACCGGCATCGAAGGTTACGAAGGGGTGATTCACGGCGATCACGCGGTGAGCGGCATCCGTGCGTTCGCTGATTCTTTGGTGCGCCTGGCCGTGCAATTGCAGGACAGCGGCGCGTTCGCCATCCCCAAGCCGATCATCACGGCGTCGGGTTCGGCCTGGTACGACCTGATCGCCGAGTCTTTCGAAGCGCAGAACGCCGGCGGGCGTTTCCTCAGCGTGCTGCGTCCCGGCAGCTACGTCGCTCACGACCATGGCATCTACAAAGAAGCGCAATGCTGCGTGCTCGACCGCCGTAGCGACCTGCACGAAGGCCTGCGCCCGGCGCTGGAAGTCTGGGCGCATGTGCAGTCGTTGCCGGAACCGGGTTTTGCGGTGATCGCCCTGGGCAAACGCGACGTCGCCTATGACGCCGGTTTGCCGGTGCCGTTGCTGCGTTACACGGCCGGTGTGGTGCCCGCGATCGGCGATGATGTGAGTGCCTGCAAGGTGACGGCGGTGATGGACCAGCACGCGTTCATGACCGTCGCGCCGGGGGTTGAGTTGCGGGTGGGCGATATCATTTCGTTCGGTACTTCGCACCCGTGCCTGACGTTCGACAAATGGCGCATCGGTTGTCTGGTGGATGAGCAACTGAATGTCATCGAAACCATGGAAACCTGTTTTTAAGGATCCAGACCGAGGTGCGGCCTTCGCGGGCAAGCCTCGCTCCTACAAGGTATGTGGTTGCCGCCGAATTTTGGGTTCGACACAAAACCTGTAGGAGCGAGGCTTGCCCGCGAAGGCGCCCATCCAGACGCCACCGAAACACCAGAGACACCACATCAATGAACAGCATCAGCCCCCTGGGCCCCAACACCCCGCGCATCGCCCTGATTGGCGAATGCATGATCGAATTACAGCAGCGCGCCGATGGCACGCTGCAACAAAGCTTCGGCGGCGATACCTTGAACACCGCGGTCTACCTGGCCCGTGAACTGGGCGATGGCGGCACGGTGGATTACGTCACTGCCCTGGGCGATGACAGTTTCAGCGATGCGATGTGCCAGAACTGGGCCAGCGAAAACATTGGCCTGGACATGGTTCAGCGTTTGCCCGGTCGTTTGCCCGGCCTGTATTGCATCCAGACCGACGCGGCCGGCGAGCGGCGTTTTCTCTACTGGCGCAATGAAGCGGCCGTGCGCGATTGCTTCACCACCCCGGCGGCCGCGCCGATTCTGGCGGCGCTACCGGATTACGACGTGTTGTATTTCAGCGGCATCACCCTGGCGGTGCTCGGTGTGCAGGGGCGGGAAAAACTTCTGGAAACCCTGATCGAAGCCCGGCAGCAGGATGCGCGGATCGTGTTCGACAACAACTACCGGCCACGCTTGTGGGCGTCGATCGAGGAAGCACGGGCGGCTTATCGCAGCGTTCTGCCCTATATCGACCTGGCGTTGCTGACGGTTGACGACGAGCAGGCGCTGTTCCACTTTTCCGATTGCGCGGCGGTGTTTGCCGCTTATGAGCAGATGGGCACGCCCGAAGTGGTGCTCAAACGCGGGGCCGAGGCGTGTCTGATTCGCTGCGATGGAGAGTCGTTCGAAGTGCCGGCACAGGTGGTCGAGCGGGTGGTGGATACCACGGCAGCGGGGGATTCGTTCAGTGCGGCGTATTTGGCGTGTCGGCTCAAGGGTGGCAGCCCGGTCGAGGCTGCCGAGGCCGGGCATCGGTTGGCGAGTCGGGTGATTCAGGTGCCGGGGGCACTCATACCCAAAGATTGAAATGCAATGCCTGTAGTGGTTGTGATTTTGTGGCGAGGGGCTTGTCGGAATGCCGCATCACCCCGTTCGGCTGCGAAGCAGTCGTAAATCCTGCGCATTCGGTGTGTCAGGTAGATCAAGGTCACAGGTTTGGGGCGGCTTCGCCACCCAACGGGGGCAAGCCCCCTCGCCACAGGGCCCTAAAGCCAAGCCCATCAATCCCGGTAAAACACCTGCACCAGGTGATAACCAAACTTGCTCTTGATCGGCCCATGCACCACCCGCAGTGGTTTTTTGAAGATCACCGCATCGATCACGCCGACCATCTGCCCGGGCCGTACTTCGCCCAGGTCGCCGCCGCGTTTGCCGGACGGGCAGGTGGAGTATTTCTTGGCCAGCACATCGAAGGCTTCGCCCTTGGCGATGCGTTGTTTGAGCTGCTCGGCTTCTTCCGAGGTTTTCACCAGGATATGGCGGGCTTGGGCTTTCATTGGCAGTACCTTGCAACGGTGGTGGCTATGTTGGTGCCAGCGTGGGGCGCGCGATTATGCCTTAACTCAGTCCGCTTGGCCGATCATCGTGCGAATCTTGTTGGCCAACAGGTCAATGGAAAAGGGTTTGGCCACCATGTCCATGCCTTCCTCCAGGAACCCCTGGCGTTCGGCGGCTTTCTCCGCATAACCGGTCATGAACAGCACCTTCAGACCCGGGCGATGCTGACGCGCGATTTCCGCCAGTTGCCGACCGTTCATGCCCGGCAGCCCGACATCGGTCACCAGCAGATCGACCCGCAGATCGGATTCCAGCAAGGGCAGGGCGGCCTTCGCGTCTTCGGCTTCATGAGCGTGATAACCCAACTCATTGAGCAGGTCGAGCACCAGCATGCGCACCGCCGGATCGTCTTCCACCAACACCACGGTTTCACCGGCAACCGCTGCCGGTGTTTCGCCGGTGACCGGCGCCAACGTGTGTTCCGGCACCGCGACATGCAGCCGTGGCAAATACAGGCGAACGCAGGTGCCCTGGCCCGGCAGGCTGTGAAGGCTGACGTGCCCGCCCGACTGCTGGGCGAAACCATAGATCATCGACAGTCCAAGGCCGGTGCCCTGGCCGATGGGTTTGGTGGTGAAGAACGGATCGAAGGCCTTGGCCAACACGGACGGGGTCATGCCGGCGCCGTTGTCGCTGACGGCAATCATCAGGTAATCCCCGGCCCTGACCGGTTCCAGGGGAGTGACATCACTTCCGTCAAGATGAACATTGGCGGTTTCGATCAGCAGCTCGCCGCCTTCGGGCATCGCATCCCGGGCATTGATGACGAGGTTGAGCAGGGCGTTTTCCAATTGGCTGACGTCAGTACTGACCGGCCAGACCTCATCGGCCAGCTGCATTTTGAGCTCGATATGGTCGCCCTTGGTCCGGCGGAACAAATCTTCCAGCGAATGCACCAGATGGTTGGCATTCAGTGGCTTGCGATCCAGCGACTGACGCCGGGAGAACGCCAGCAGGCGATGGGTCAGGGCGGCGGCGCGGTGGGCCGAGGACACCGCGGCTTCGGTAAAACGACCGATCTCGGCGGCACGCCCGTCGGCGATGTAGCGCTGCATCAAATCGAGGCTGCCGATGATCCCGGTGAGCATGTTGTTGAAGTCATGAGCGATGCCGCCGGTGAGCTGTCCCACCGCTTCCATTTTCTGCGCATGCCGCAAGGCGTCTTCGGCGCGCTCGCGCTCGAACATCTCGTTTTGCAGCCGCTGGTTGGCTTCGGCCAGTTGTTGAGTGCGGGCGCTCACGCGTTCTTCAAGGGTTTCGTTGAGGTTGCGCAGGGCTTCTTCGGTCTGTTTGCGCTCGGTTTCGTCGATTACGAAGATGTAAAAACCGTTCACCGCGCCGTCCGCGCCATGACGCGGCAGGTAGTTCATCAGGGCCTGGCGGGTGCTGCCATCGCGGTGCGCGGCGCTGATGCTGAAACTGCAAGCCTTGCCTTTCAGCGCCTCGGTAATGTATTCGGCGCGCAGGGCATAGGCTTCGTCGCCCAGCACTTCACGAATGGTGCGGCCGTAAAGTTCCTGGGGCGTCAGGCCGTACCATTCCAGATAGGCGGCATTGTTGAGACGAAAGCGCTCCTCACTGTCGACGTAACTGATCAGGATCGGCATGGCGTTGATGATCAGTTGCAGCTCGGTCTGGCTCTGGCGAAGGGCTTGTTCGATGTGTTTGCGTTCGGTCAGGTCGAGTGCCGCGCCAAGGAAACGGATCGGCCGGCCATGATGGTCCTTGTAGCAGCGACCTCGGGCAAACACCCAGCGCAATTGGCCGTCGGGCTGCAGCAAGCGATATTCCTCGGCGTACTCGCTGCCATGGGTGATGCAGTGCTTGATGCTGCGGGCAATCATGGCGCGGTCTTCCGGGTGTACGCCGTGGAGGTATTCGCTGATGGGCAACTGGCTGGCCATGGCCGGATCGACGCCATGCAATTGCGCGAAGTGCGCATCGGCAATGAAACGGTCTTCGCCAATGTCCCAGTCCCAAGTGCCAACGGCATCGGTGGCGGCCAGCGCCAATTGCAAACGCTGCTCGGTTTCATGCTGGGCCTTGAGGCTGGCGGCGGAGCGTTGCTCGAGTTCCAGGGCGATGCGGCGGCGTTCATTGGTTTCGATGGCCGTGACCAGAATCCCGGCAACCTCGGCGTTTTCATTGCGAATGGGGCTGTAGGTCAAATCCAGCCAGAAGTCGGAATCTTTCCCGTCGCGCTGCAAGGTAAAGCGCTGTTCGCTGTAGGTCCGCACCTGACCCTGTAGGACTGCGCTGTAAATCGGGTCGGTGAAGTCTTTCAGTTCTGGCCAGATCAGGTGCGTCGGTTGTCCGAAAGCGAGAGGGTGCTTGCTGCCGGCGAGGAGGGCGAAGCCGTCGTTGTAGATCTGGGTGAGTTGCGGGCCCCACAGCAACAGCATTGGCATTGGCGAGTGAATCACAATGTCCACGGCGGTGCGCAGGCTCTGCGGCCAGTGATCAGCAGCGCCCAGCGGGTTGTTTGTCCAGTCCAGTCGGGCAATCAAGGCCTGGGCGTCGCTGGCGGTCGGTGGTGCGTTCATCACAATGTCCTGCGTGTCAGTCGGTGTGGCGGCGTCTACTATCCTTGCATGGCGGTAGACGCTGGATGACCCGTCTTGGGTCATTTTTTCAATTGAATGCTTCGCGGGTGTTTTTTGCCATGGAAATCGATGCACTGTTGCAGATTCTGGCCAGCCGCAATGGCTCCGATCTTTACCTGTCCACGGGCGCGCCACCCAGCGCGAAATTTGACGGCGTGCTCAAAGCCCTGGCCGAGCAACCGTTCAAGCCCGGAGAAATCGCGGCCATTGCCGCGTCCATCATGGACGCCGAACAGCGCCTGGAGTTCGATCGCGAACTGGAAATGAACCTGGCGCTTTCCCTGGCAGGCGTCGGGCGCTTTCGGCTCAATATCTTCAAGCAACGCAACGATGTGTCTATCGTGGCGCGCAACATCAAACTCGACATTCCACGCTTCGAAGATCTCAAACTGCCACCGGTGCTGCTTGAAACCATCATGCTCAAACAGGGGCTGATATTGTTCGTCGGTTCGACCGGTTCCGGCAAGTCGACCTCGCTGGCGGCGCTGATCGATTACCGCAACCGCCACAGCAGCGGGCATATCATCACCATCGAAGACCCGGTCGAGTTTATCCATCGGCACAAGAAGTCGATCATCAACCAGCGTGAGGTCGGCGTAGACACCCGCAGTTTTCATGCAGCGTTGAAAAACACCCTGCGCCAGGCGCCGGACGTGGTGCTGATCGGCGAAATCCGTGACCGCGAGACTATGGAACACGCGCTGGCGTTTGCCGATACCGGTCATCTGGTCATTTCCACTTTGCATGCGCACAACGCCAATCAGGCGCTGGACCGCGTGATCAACTTCTTTCCCGAAGAACGCCGGACACAGCTGCTCCATGACCTGGGCAATAACCTCAAGGCGTTTGTTTCCCAGCGTTTGGTGCGTACCCGCGATGGGCAGCGTCGGGCGGCGGTGGAGATAATGCTGGGAACGCCGACCATCGGCGACCTGATCCGGCGCAATGAGCTTGGCGAGCTCAAGGGGATTATGGAAAAGTCGTCAGAAGCGGGGATGCAGACGTTTGATGGGGCGCTGTTCGAGCTGTTTGCCGAGGGCGCGATCGATGAGGCAGAGGCGTTGAAACATGCGGACTCGGTGAACAACTTGCGCTTGCGCCTGAAAATGCACGCCGAGACTACGCCCGGGCCCCATACACCGCCGGGTGAGTGGGGATTGGTGGACTGAAGGGGCCGGCGCTGATCAAAAATGTGGGAGCGGGCCTGTGTGGCGAGGGGGTTTACCCCCGTTCGGCTGCGTAGCAGTCGCAAATCGGACGACGCGGTTTCACTGAAGCACCACATCCGCTGGCTTTGGGAGCGCTTCGCACTCCAACGGGGGCAAGCCCCCTCGCCACATAAGCCCGCTCCCACAATGGATCTACGTTTCAGTCGCTCAATTCAGGGCGGTCGCGAAATTGCTCCAGCGCCTCGGGATTGGCCAGTGCATCGGTGTTTTTCACCTTCTGGCCATGCACCACATTCCTCACCGCCAGCTCGACCACCTTGCCGCTGATGGTCCGCGGAATGTCCGTCACCGCGACAATCTTCGCCGGCACATGCCGTGGTGTGGTGTTGGCGCGGATGACCTGGCGAATCTGTTGTTGCAGCGCTTCATCCAGCTCGACACCGTCACGCAACTTCACGAACAGCACCACCCGCACGTCATCCTGCCATTGCTGGCCGATGGCAACGCTGTCCAGCACCTGCGGGACTTTCTCTACCTGACGGTAGATTTCCGCCGTGCCGATGCGCACGCCTCCGGGGTTGAGCACGGCGTCGGAACGCCCGTGGATCAACATGCCGCCGTGGGGCAGTTGCTCGGCGTAATCGCCCTGGGCCCAGACGCCGGGGAACAGGCTGAAATAGGACTTTCGCAGCTTCTCCCCGTCCGGGTCATGCCACAAACCGATGGGCATCGCCGGAAAATGTCGGGTGCACACCAGCTCGCCTTTTTCACCGATCACAGGCGTGCCGGCGTCGTTCCAGACTTCCACCGCCATGCCGAGGCTCTTGCACTGCATTTCGCCTCGGCGCACCGGCAGCACCGGGTTACCGATCACAAAGCACGAAACGATGTCGGTGCCGCCAGACATCGAGGACAGGCACAGGTCGGACTTGAACGCGCGATAAACGTAATCGAAGCTTTGCGGGGACAGCGCGGAACCGGTGGACAGCACGGTTTTCAGACTGCTCAGGTCATGACTTTCGCACGGCTTCACGCCATTGCTTTCCAGCGCGGTAAGGAACTTGGGGCTGGTGCCGAAGACGTTGATGCGTTCGTCGTCGATCAGGTCGATCAAACGCTCCGGGCCTGGATGAAATGGCGAGCCGTCGTACAGCACCACGGCGCTGTCGACTGCCAGCGCCGAGACCAGCCAGTTCCACATCATCCAGCCGCACGTGGTGTAGTAGAACAAACGGTCGCCGGGGCCGAGATCGGTGTGCAGGCCATGTTCTTTGACGTGTTGCAGCAGTACGCCGCCGGTGCTGTGCACAATGCATTTCGGCACGCCGGTAGTGCCGCTGGAGTAGAGGATGTACAGCGGATGGGCGAAGGGCACGGGAACGAATTGCGGTTCGCCGCCCGGGTCGTAGAAATCATCCCAGAGCGTCACGTTGGCCTGGCTGCGGAAGTCTTCGACACGCGCCTGGGGTCGTGCGTAAGGCACAACGATCAACTGCTGCAAGGACGGCAGTTGCCCGAGGATTTCGTTGACCTTTGCGGTCTGATCGATCTCTTTGCCGGCGTAGCGGTAACCAGCGCAGGTGATCAGCACTTTCGGCTCGATCTGGCCGAAGCGGTCGATCACCCCATGGGTGCCGAAATCTGGCGAGGAACAAGACCAGATTGCGCCCAGACTGGTGGTGGCGAGCATCGCCACCAATGTTTGCCAGGTGTTCGGCATGCACGCGGCCACACGGTCGCCGAGGCCGACACCGGCGGCTTTCAGGCCGTTTTGAAAACCGGCGACATGGCTCGCCAGTTCGGCCCAAGTCAGTTGTTCCCGTTGGCCGTTTTCGCCGATGGCCACTACCGCCACGGCATCGTCGCGACGGCGTAGCAGGTGCTCGGCGAAGTTCAGCGTGGCGCCGGGGAACCACTGGGCGCTGGGCATTTGTGCGCCTTCTATCAGCACCGCGTCTGGCTGATCGTGAAAACGGATGTCGAAGAAATCGACGATGGCCTGCCAGAAAGCTTCCCGCTGATCGATGCTCCACTGGTGCAGGGCAGGGTAGTCGGCAATCTCAAGGGTATGTCGCTGATTGACGAAGCGCCGGAAAGCCTCCATGCGGGTCTTGCCGATGCGCTCGGTGCCGGGTTGCCAGAGGATGTCGGACATGGCTTGGCCTCTTTTTCTTATGTGTACACAGTCTACTGTGGCGACGGGGCTTGCCCCCGTTCGGCTGCGAAGCAGTCGCCAGCTCGACTTCCATATGGGGCCGCTTCGCGGCCCAACGGGGGCAAGCCCCCTCGCCACAGAGAAGCCTTCCTCTCCACAGGGTTTGGCGGCGGGTTACTGCGCCAACCACCCACCATCAATATTCCACGCAGCGCCACGCACCTGGCTACCGGCCTCGCTGCATAAAAACAACACCAACTCGCCCAGCTGCGGTGGCGTCACGAATTCCAGGGACGGCTGCTTCTCGGCCAGCAAATCATGTTGCGCCTGCTGCGGGTCGATCCCGGTCGCGGCGCGATCATCAATCTGTTTCTGCACCAGCGGCGTCAGCACCCAACCCGGGCAGATGGCGTTGCAGGTGACGTTCGTCGTAGCGGTTTCCAGACCGACCACCTTGGTCAAGCCGATCACGCCATGCTTGGCCGCGACGTACGCCGCCTTGCCCACCGAGCCGACCTGGCCATGCACCGAAGCGATGTTGATGATCCGTCCCCAGCCCTTGGCGCGCATTCCCGGCAAGCTCAAACGGGTGCTGTGAAACACCGACGACAGGTTGATCGAAATGATCGAGTCCCAGCGCTCCACCGGAAAATCTTCCACCGCCGCCACGTGCTGGATGCCCGCGTTGTTGACCAGGATATCCACGCCGCCGAACTCACGCTCGGCGTACTCGATCATGTCGGCGATCTGCGCCGGGTCGCTGACGTCGGCGGGGTGATGGCCGACCTTGCCGCCGAATTGTTCGACTTCGGCAATCACCCTGGATGCATCGCCAAAACCGTTGAGGATCAGGTTGGCGCCAGCCTTGGCCAGGCTCAGGGCGATCCCAAGGCCGATGCCGCTGGTGGAACCGGTGACCAGTGCGGTCTTGCCCGAAAGAGTCGTCATGAATACCTCACACAATGCCAGTGGCGTAGAAAGTACCGATCACCACAAAAACAGCGAGTGTCTTGATCAGCGTAATACAGAAAATGTCTTTGTAGGCTTCGCGGTGGGTCAAACCGGTGACCGCCAGCAAAGTAATCACCGCGCCGTTGTGCGGCAGGGTGTCCATGCCGCCACTGGCCATCGCGGCGACCCGGTGCAGCACTTCCAGTGGGATATTGGCGGCGTGGGCAGCGCTGATGAACGTCTCGGACATCGCCGCCAGGGCAATGCTCATGCCGCCCGACGCCGAACCGGTGATGCCGGCCAGCAGGGTCACGGTGATCGCTTCGTTGACCAGCGGGTTGGGAATGCTTTTGAGCCAGCCGGACAGCACCAGAAAACCCGGTAGCGACGCAATCACTGCGCCGAAACCGTATTCCGACGCGGTGTTCATCGCCGCCAGCAGCGCGCCGCTGACCGCACTTTTACTGCCTTCGGCCAACTTGCCGCGAATCGTCTGAAAGGCGAACACCAGCACCATGACGATGCCCACCAGCAAGGCTGCCTGGACCGCCCAGATCGCGGTCAGTTTGGCGATGTCGGTGGTCACCGGTGCTGCCATTCCCGGCAGCGCGAGGCTGTGAGTCTTGCCGTACCACAGCGGAATCCAGCGGGTGAACAGCAGGTTCATCAGGCCCACCATCAACAGCGGCGACAGCGCGATCCACGGGTTGGGCAGCTTGATGTCCGGCGCGGTTTCCGGTTCGTTGCGCAGCGCTGAACCATAACCCTCGCCGCTGCGCTGGGCCTTGTTGCGCTGGCTCTGAAGGAACAGCATGCCGGCGCAGAACACGAAAATCGTGCCGATCACACCCAGCCACGGCGCAGCCCAGGCGGTGGTGTTGAAGAAGGTGCTGGGGATGATGTTCTGGATCTGCGGCGTGCCGGGCAGGGCGTCCATGGTGAACGAGAATGCGCCGAGGGCGATGGTCGCCGGAATCAGGCGCTTGGGGATATTGCTCTGGCGGAACATTTCGGCGGCAAACGGGTAGACCGCAAACACCACCACAAACAGCGACACGCCGCCGTAGGTGAGCAGGGCGCAGACCAGCACAATCACCAGCATCGCCTGACGAGTGCCGAGCAAGCGAATGGCTGCTGCGACGATGGAACGGGAGAAGCCCGACAACTCGATCAATTTGCCGAATACGGCACCGAGCAGGAACACCGGGAAATACAGTTTGACGAAGCCGACCATTTTTTCCATGAACACCCCGGTGAAGACTGGGGCAACGGCGGAAGGGTCGGTGAGCAGGACGGCGCCGAGGGCGGCGATCGGGGCAAAGAGGATAACGCTGTAGCCACGGTAAGCAGCCACCATCAGCAGCGTGAGAGCTGCCAAGGCAATGATCACACTCATGGTGTGTCTCCTGGATTGTTATTTTTGTAGGGTGAAGCTTTGTGGGAAGGGCTATAGCGAGTTTCGTGCCAGAAGGTAAGTTGTTGAAACTTAAAGAAATTATTTATTAGGGGGACGGATGTACGAGTTTTTGTCTCTGTATTGAGATTTTTGGTGGCTGGGCTGACGCTTTCGCGGGCAAGCCTCGCTCCTACAGGATTGGGGATATTTGCGCCATTTGCGTTACCCGTAGGAGCGAGGCTTGCCCGCGAAGAGGCCCCGTCTACCAATAGAGATCAATGTCTCTTTATGGAGACTCTGCAATCCCCAGCGCCACCATCTTCTTGTACAACGTCGACCGCCCCAACCCCAACCGCGCCGCCGCTTCGATAACCTTCCCGCCGCATTGCGCGAGGGCGGTTTCAATCAACTGCCGATCAAACCGTTCGCGAGCTTCGCTGAAGGTTTCATGGGCAACCGGTAGAAGGGGCAGAGGCGCCACACGCTCCACCGGCGTAAAACTGCCAATCGCCGCGCGGATATCCGCTGCATTCAGTATCAAATCATCACTGAGCAACGCCGCGCGCTCCAGAACGTTGCGCAGTTCACGAATGTTCCCCGGCCAGGCGTGTTGACCTAACAAATCCAGGGCTTCGGGGTTCAGTTCGTGCTGACTGCGCAGCTCTTCGAGAATCGCTTCGCTGAGGGCCGGCAGGTCGTCGAGGCGATCACGCAGGGGCGGGACCTGAATCGGCAGCACGTTGAGGCGGTAATACAAATCGGCACGAAACTCGCCGCGTTTGATCGCCGCTTCCAGATCGGTGGAAGTGGCCGCGATAACCCGCACATCGCTCTGGATCACTTCGTTGGAGCCCACTGGCTCGAATTCTTTTTCCTGCAGCACCCGCAGCAATTTGCTTTGCAGCGGCAGCGGCATGTCGCCGATCTCATCGAGAAACAGCGTGCCGCCCTGAGCGATTTGCAACTTGCCGGTGCGGCCCTTGCGATCGGCGCCGGTGAACGCGCCGGGGGCGGTGCCAAAGAACTCGGCTTCCAGCAGCGACTCGGGAATCGCCGCGCTGTTGATGCTGACGAAGGCTTTGTGCGCCCGAGGGGAGGCGCCATGAATCGCCTGGGCCAGCAGCTCCTTGCCAGTACCGGTTTCGCCGAGCAACAACACCGGAGACTCGGCACTGGCGCTGCGCCGGGCGCGGCGTTTGACTTCCAGGCTGGCGGCGCTGGTGCCGATGAAATGGGCGAAGTTGTACTTGGTCTGCCGCGCCCGCAGCAGCGAGCGGGTCGAGGCCAGTTCTTCCTGCATGCTCAGGTAGCGCTTGAGCATCGGCGACAGGCTGCGCAATTCATCGAACAGGGCAAAGCCGATGGCGCCGATCACCGCGCCGGCATCGTCGTGAATCGGCAGGCGCATCACCACCAGCGGTTCCTTGGGGGTGTCCTGCATGTCCAGCAGGATGGGGCGTCCGGTGCGCACCACCTCGCGCAACAGGCTACCGGGGATCACGCTTTCACAGGCCCTGCCGATCGCACCTGCGGCCGATTCGAGACCGAAACGCCGGGCATAACGCTCATTCATCCAGACGATGTTCGCGTCGCGGTCGACAATTACCGTGCCTTCGCTCGATTGCTCGATGATTTCGAACAGCGAACGGATCGCCAGGGTGCGAACGCGCTGGTAGTCCTTGAGGCTTTCGGTGGTGTTCATGGGGCTTCATTGTCCAGGATGTGTGGTGTTTGTTCGGGTGCCTTCGCGGGCAAGCCTCGCTCCTACGGATCACCTCGACCTGTAGGAGCGAGGCTTGCCCGCGAAGGCCGCGGCGCGGTCCAACGGCATGTCACAGATTATGCCTACCCCGGATGCGCCGCCGCCAACAGCTCTTTGGTGTAAGGGTGCTGCGGCGAGTCGAACACCGTGTGGCTGGCGCCGCTTTCCACCACTTTGCCGTCCTTGATCACGATCATGTCGTGGGCCAGGGCGCGCACCACCGCCAGGTCGTGGCTGATGAACAGGTAGGTCAGGCCATGCTTTTCCTGAAGCTGGCGGAGCAGGGCGACCACTTGTTTTTGCACCGTGCGATCCAGCGCCGAGGTCGGTTCGTCGAGCAGGATCAACGCCGGTTTCAGCACCAGTGCGCGGGCAATGGCGATGCGCTGGCGTTGGCCGCCGGAGAATTCGTGCGGGTAGCGATGACGGCTTTGCGGGTCGAGGCCGACTTCTTCCAGCACCCGGATCACCTGGGCTTCGCATTCGTCGGGAGTGGACTGGCTGTGAACCTCAAGGCCTTCACTGATGATCTGTGCCACCGACATTCGCGGGCTGAGACTGCCGAAGGGGTCCTGGAACACCACCTGCATCTTCTTGCGCCACGGCCGCAGCTGCTTTTGCGTCAAGCCATCCAGGGCCTCACCCTGAAAGCGAATGCTGCCCACCGAGTCGAGCAAGCGCAGGATCGCCTGACCGAGCGTGGACTTGCCGGAACCTGATTCACCGACGATGCCCAACGTCTTGCCGCGCTGGACGTTCAGGCTGATACCGTCCACCGCCCGCAGGTAAGTTTTACGCTGAAACAGGCCACCGCCGATGGCGAACTGCACCTGCAGATTATCCACTTCCAGCACTTTTTCACGCTCGTCCCGGGGCAGGGCTTCGCCTTCCGGTTCAGCGTTCAAGAGTACGCAGCTGTAAGGATGTTTCGGCTCGGTGAACAGTGTCTCGCAAGGCGCCTGCTCGACGATTTCCCCGGCCTTCATCACGCACACCCGCTGGGCGATGCTGCGCACCAGATTGAGGTCGTGGCTGATCAGCAGCAGCGACATGCCGAGCCGTTGTTGCAGGGATTTGAGCAGCAGCAGGATCTTGCGCTGCACTGTCACATCCAGCGCGGTGGTCGGCTCGTCAGCGATCAGCAATTCCGGCTCGCAGGCCAGGGCCATGGCGATCATTACCCGTTGCCGTTGGCCGCCGGAAAGTTGATGGGGATAGGCCTTGAGCCGCTCTTCGGGTTTCTGGATGCCCACCAGCTGCAGCAACTCAAGAATCCGCGCTTGCGCCGCTTTGCCGCCCAGCCCTCGGTGCAGCAGCAGGGTTTCGCCGATCTGCTTCTCAACGCTGTGCAGCGGGTTGAGGGAGGTCATCGGCTCCTGGAAAATCATCGCGATCCGGTTGCCGCGCAGCTCGCGCAAGGTCTTGATGTCGGTGCCGATCAACTCCTGGTCGCGATAGCGAATGCTGCCGGTGGTTTCAGTGCCGGTTTCGGGCAGCAGTTGCAGGATCGAGTGGGCGGTCACCGACTTGCCGGAACCGGACTCGCCGACCAGTGCCAGGCATTCACCGGGGCGGATGTCCAGGCACAGGTTGCGCACCACGGTCTGGCCGCTGAAGGCCACGGAGAGGTCACGGATTTCGATCAGGTTGTCAGTCATATCACCAGTCCGTGTCATGGTTGTCGATCAAGAGCGTGGATCAAAGGCATCACGTAATGCCTCGCCGATGAACACCAGTAGAGAAAGAATCAGTGCCAGGGTGAAAAACGCCGTCAGCCCCAGCCATGGCGCTTGCAGGTTCTGCTTGCCTTGACCGATCAATTCGCCCAGGGACGCACTGCCGGCCGGCATGCCGAAGCCGAGGAAGTCCAGCGCCGTGAGGGTGGAAATCGCCCCGGTCAAAATGAACGGCAAATAACTCAGGGTGGCGTTCATCGCGTTGGGCAGGATGTGCCGCACGATAACCTTGCGGTCGGTCAGGCCCAGCGCACGGGCGGCCTTGACGTATTCGAGGTTGCGCCCGCGCAGGAACTCGGCGCGTACCACGTCCACCAGGGCCAGCCAGGAAAACAGCGCCATGATTCCCAGCAGCCACCAGAAATTCGGCTCGACGAAGCCCGACAGAATGATCAGCAGGTACAGCACCGGCAGCCCCGACCAGACTTCCAGCAAGCGCTGACCGAGCAGGTCGACCCAGCCGCCGTAATAGCCTTGCAGGGCACCAGCGGCAATGCCGATCAACGCGCTGATGAAGGTCAGCGCCAGCGCGAACAGAATCGACACCCGTGCCCCGAAGATCACCCGGGCCAGCACGTCCCGGGCCTGATCGTCGGTGCCCAGCCAGTTGACCTTCGACGGCGGGCTCGGCGCTGGTTGGTTGAGGTCGTAATTGGGCGTGTCGTCGCTGAACGGGATCGGTGGGAACAGTATCCAGCCGCCATCCTTGTGAATCAGCTTCTGCACATAATCGCTGCGGTAGTCGGCCTGGAACGGCAGTTGCCCGCCAAACTCCTGTTCGGTGTGGCGTTTGAACGCCGGGAAGTACAGCGAGCCCTGATAACTGACCATCAGTGGTTTGTCGTTGGCGATCAGCTCGCCGCCCAGGGTCAGCAGGAACAGGCCGATAAACAACCACAGTGACCACCAGCCCCGGCGGTTTTTCTTGAAGCGGTCGAAACGGCGACGGCCCAGCGGCGAGAGCTTGAACATCAGGCGTTCCTCGCGGCGAAGTCGATGCGCGGGTCGACCAGGGTGTAGCAAAGGTCGCCGATGATTTTTATCAGCAGGCCGAACAAAGTGAAGATGAACAGCGAACCGAATACCACCGGATAGTCCCGTGATACCGCGGCTTCGTAACTCATGCGACCCAACCCGTCGAGGGAGAAGATCACTTCGATCAGCAGCGAGCCGGCGAAAAAGACGCTGATGAAGGCCTGCGGAATTCCCGACACCACCAGCAGCATGGCGTTGCGAAACACATGGCCGTAAAGCACCCGGCGCTCGCTCAAGCCCTTCGCCCGCGCGGTAACCACGTATTGGCGGGTGATTTCATTAAGGAAGGAGTTTTTCGTGAGGATGGTCAGGGTGGCGAAACCGCCGATCACCAGCGCTGTCACCGGCAGCACGAGATGCCAGAAGTAATCGGTGATTTTGCCCAGGGTCGACAGCGACTCGAAGTTGTCCGAGACCAGCCCGCGCACCGGGAACCAGTTCAACGAGGTGCCGCCAGCGAAGACCACGATCAGGAACATCGCGAACAGGAACGCCGGCATGGCGTAACCGATGATGATCGCGGTGCTGCTCCAGATATCGAAATGGCTGCCATGGTGCACGGCCTTGCGGATGCCCAGAGGGATCGACACCAGGTAAGTGATCAACGTGGCCCAGAGCCCGAGGGAAATGGTCACCGGCATTTTTTCCAGGATCAGGTCGGTGACCGTGGCACCGCGAAAAAAGCTCTTGCCGAAGTCGAGGCGGGCGTAGCTCTTGAGCATCAGCCACAGGCGTTCCGGTGCCGGCTTATCGAAGCCGTATTGCTTTTCGATCTCTTTGATCAGCTGCGGGTCGAGCCCACGGCTGGCACGCGAACTGCCCTGCACGGCTTCGCTGGAACCGCCGCCGATACTTGCGCCGCCGATGCCTTGCAGGCGCGCGATGGCCTGTTCCACCGGACCACCCGGTGCGGCCTGGACGATAACGAAATTGACCAGAAGAATGATCACCAGTGTCGGAATGATCAGCAGCAAGCGCCGCAGTACGTAAGCCCACATCAGTGCGGCCCTCCGGGTTTGCCGCGTTTGATGAGCTCGGCCGTCATCTGTTGGTTGGTCAAGGGGGTGGAACTCACTTCCCACCAACTCTCGATAGCTTCGTCATTGCTCGCCTGTACAGAGGGAATGCCGAAGCGGTTCCACCACACGGTCGAGCTGCCTGGCGGGTAATAATTGGGAATCCAATAGAAGTTCCATTGCAGGACACGGTCCAGGGCATGGGCGTAGCGCAGCATGTCAGCCTGGGTGGTGGCGCGAACCAGGCCGTTGACCAGCGTATCGACCGCCGGGTTCTTCAGCACCATGTAGTTGTTGGAACCGGGATCGTTGGCCGCCGCCGAGCCAAAGTAGTTGTACAGCTCGTTGCCCGGTGAGGTGGTGACCGGGTAGCCGGTGACGATCATGTCGTAGTCCCGGGACATCAGGCGGTTTATGTACTGGGACGCGTCGATGCGGCGAATATTCAGGTCGATGCCGATTTGTTTCAGGGTGCGCTTATAAGGCAGCAGCAATCGGTCCATGCCGTTCTGGCTGACCAGGAAGGTGAAGCTCAGCGGTTGACCCTGGGCATTGACCAGCTGATCGCCATCGGGTTTCCAGCCGGCCTGTTCGAGCAAGTCCAGGGCTTGCAACTGTTTATCGCGAATCACGCCGCTGCCGTCGGTTTTCGGCGCTTCGAAGACTTGGGTAAAGACTTCGTCGGGGATCTGCCCGCGCAACGGCTCGAGAATCGCCCGTTCACCGGCGTCGGGCAGTTGCCGTGCGGCGAGGTCGGTGTTGGAAAAGAAGCTCTGCTGGCGGATGTACATCTCGCGCATCATCTGCCGGTTGCTCCACTCGAAATCCCAGAGCATGGCCAGGGCCTGGCGCACGCGACGGTCCTGGAACATCGGGTTTTGCAGGTTGAACACAAAGCCCTGAGCCGATTGCGGTGCCTCTTTGGCCAGGTGAGCCTTTTGCAGGCGACCGTCGCTCAGGGCCGGGCTGTCGTAGCCGATGGAATAGGCGGTGGCGGAGAATTCGCGGTTGTAATCGTAGGCGCCGCCACGCAGAACCTGACGGGCAACGTCGGTATCGCCGAAGTACTCAATGCTGAAATGATCGAAGTTGTAGAGGCCACGGCTGACCGGTAAATCCTTGCCCCACCAGTCGGCGTTACGCTCGAAGGTGATGCTGCGCCCGGAGTCGACCTTGCTCACGCGGTACGGCCCGCTGCCCAGCGGTGGCTCGTAACCACCGCCGTTGGCAAAGTCGCGGGTTTTCCACCAGTGCTCGGGAAATACCGGCAAGGTTGCGAGGTCCAGCGGCAGAGTACGGTTTTCGTTGCTCTTGAAGTCGAACCGAATGGTGAGTGGTGACTCCACTTCGACGCCTTTGACGTCGGCGAATTGCGTGCGATAGCGCAAGCTGCCTTGGGTCATCAGCAGGTCGAAGGTATAGCGCACGTCTTCGGCGGTGATCGGCTGGCCGTCGGCGAAACGGGCTTTCGGATTCAGGTAGAACCGCAGAGACAGCCCGTCGTCGGAACGCTCCATCTGTTGGGCCACCAGGCCGTAAACGGTATAGGGCTCGTCGAGCGAGCGCTGGGCCAGGGGCGAATAGATCAAGCCGTCGATCTGCGTGACACCCGTGCCCTTGTCGATGTACGGCAGCATATGGTCGAAATGACCGATTTCCATCGCCGAGCGACGCATCGTGCCGCCCTTGGGCGCGCGCGGGTTGGTGTAGGCGAAATGGCTGAAGCCCGCAGGATACTTCGCCGGTTCACCGTACACGGTCAACGCATGTTGCGGTGCAGCGTTCACACCGGTGGCGCCCAATAACAGGGCCACGGCAGTGAACAACAAAGTGGGGAAAGCCAGTCGCATTGTCAGCCTTAGAGCCGGGTGGTCGATAACCACAATTTGTACGCTAGCGGCGCGTCCCTCGCCAGCCGTATCACGTAACGAAAACACAACGGCCCACCAAAAGGCGGGCCGTTGTGTAGCAAACTCGAGCGTTGATCAGTCCTGACGGCTGGTCACTTCCAACAGGTGGTAACCGAACTGGGTCTTGACCGGGCCTTGCACCACGTTGATCGGTGCGCTGAAGACCACGGTGTCGAATTCCTTGACCATCTGCCCCGGACCGAACGAACCCAGGTCACCGCCCTGACGGCTGGACGGGCAGCTGGAGTTGGCTTTGGCGACTTCGGCGAAGTCGGCACCGGCCTCGATCTGGGCTTTGAGTTCGTTGCACTTTTCTTCGCTGGAAACCAGGATGTGACGGGCAGTGGCTTTGGCCATGGGAAAATACTCCATTCAATGTTCAATAAAGTGCGGAGCCTACCGGATTCAGTGGGCTATTTCTCTCTCAAAGTTCTGTGAATATCAATTCCGTGGAGATCAGTTCCGTCTATCGCGTGGCATCAAGGCATTGCTTAAAGGCCGGCATTTCTCAAGCGTTCGGCATGCTGTACATACAGGGCGATCGGGTCGATGCCCTTGCGGACCTGACCGGTTGTCTGGCCGAGGCTGTCCAGATGATCCAGCGGATAGTCCGAACGGATCACTTTACCCAGATGGGAGCTGAATCGACCGACCATGCCGTCATTCTGCTCGGCTTCGGTGGTGAAATAGTGGGAGAAGGCCCGGAGGAACCCATGCAGCGGATTGAGTGCATGGAGCCCTTCATCGAGAATGTTTCCCTGCAGGATGCCGCCCCAGGAATAGTAGCGCACGCCGTTCACCAGTTCGCGGCCCTTGCCGCCCCAGGTTTTCGGTAACCCTTGAGGGTACTTGTCGTTGAATGCGCCAACGCCTTCGGTGGTCAACCCATTGAGCGCGGCGATGGCGTTCTGTGGCAGGGGCCGGCTGCCC